>PBAP01000003.1 GCA_002716345.1 Flavobacteriales bacterium
AAAGAGATTGATTTAGTTAAGTATACTAAGGGAATATACTTCTTAGAGATTACTACAGACAGTGGAGTAATTAATAAGAAACTAATCCTTCAGTAAAAAAATTAAGTCAAATATTAATGAGAAAGAGGGAGTTTAAAACTCCCTCTTTTATTTCCTCCATCCACTAAACGACTGATGTTTAATGTAATCCTTTTCTAATAAAATAATATCATTAAAATTTTGATTGTTATTATGATAAACTGAAGTGATTACATCAGGCCCACATAACCAAACAACATCAATTTCTGAAATTTCTTTTTTATCCTCTTTGAAAATTGTTTCAAGTCTTAGAAGGCATTCATCAATACACTGTTGAATAAATTGATGTTTTTTTTGATTAGTTCCAAAAGCATAATTAGCAATTCTTAATTTTCTATCCTCACTTTTTTGCTCTCTAGGGCCTAGCTTTTCTGTTGAGCTTAACCTCTTCTCAACAAACAAAACCATACTCTCTCCTACTTCATCATGAAAATTTTTTCTAATAAGGCAATCAACGTCAAAATAAAATCCTCCATTTAAATAAACATAAATTAATCTACCCAAATCAGCTTTTACAATCCACCATGGTATTTTTCCCCATATATCTGATAATTTTTTGTCTGCATACTCATGAATTGCATTTTCTAAAATACTTCTATTCACAATTCGATAATGAAAGTATTCTTGGTTTTTAAATATATTTTTCATTGGTACAGGCTTCTGCTCATCTGGATTGATGTTCCACATGTATACAGCATTTCCTTTAACAGCATTTAAAACTTTCTTTTTAAAGAACATAAAGCAAAAATAGTTTAATAATATTTTTAATTTTAAAGAGATTTAATAAGATGATAACACTCAATAGTGAATTTTGGAACAAAAGATATCTTGACAAAGAAACTGGTTGGGATATTGGCTATGTTAGCACACCTATCAAAGAATATTTTAAACAAGTAAAAAACAAAGAACTTAAAATTTTAATTCCTGGTGGTGGTAATTCTTACGAAGCTGAATTTTTATTCAATAAAGGCTTTACTAATACCTTTTTATTAGACTACGCCAAAACTCCATTAATTAACTTTCAAAGAAGAAACCCAAAATTTCCAAGTAATCAATTAATCCATTGTAATTTCTTTGATTATAAAGAAAATTTTGACATTATCATTGAACAAACTTTTTTTTGTGCAATTTATCCTGAACTAAGAAAAAAGTATAGCGAAAAGTGTAATGATTTACTTAACAAAAATGGAAAAATTATTGGCTTATTATTTGATGATCAACTTAATAATGACACCCCCCCCTTTGGAGGATCAAAAAAAGAATATAAGATAATCTTCAAAAATCTATTTAACATAAAAAAAATGGAAGCTTGTAAGAACTCTATACCTCAAAGATTAGGTAGAGAATTATTCATTAATTTAGAAAAAAAACAATCATGAAAAGAAATCATAAAATATTGACTGTTGTTCTCGCATCTTTTGCACTAGCTATATTTTTTTTCTTTGGAACTAAAGAAAAATCTACTCGAATTTATGGTGAGATTATAAATCCAATAAATGATACTATTAGAATCTATAACAGTGATACAATTTTCACATTTGTTTTAGACAAAGAAAACAAGTTTGATTATAAATTCGATTGGCCATCAAAAAAGAGTTCTGATTATTTTAATTTTTTTCATGGTTTAGAGCTAACTAAGATGTATATAAGTAAAGGTGACAATATTGGCTTGTCAATAGACACTAAGATTTTTGACGAGTCAATTTCATATTATAATAGTGAAGAAAGTAGTTTCCTTGCATGGAAATACTTAGATATGGAAAAAAATGGAGCAACAGATTTCAGTGTAGAAGAAAATGAATTTTATGTTTTTTTAAGTAAAATGTTTGAAACAACTGAGCAAAAGTTATTGAAATTTAGATTCAAAAACAGTGATTTCTATCAAAATGAGAAAGAGGAAATTGAAAATATCAAGTCTTATCTTTCAAAAAGATATAACCAAATGAAAGACCTTCCTAAAAAAGGTGAGCTAGCAATTGATTTTACATATCCAAACCAAAATGGAAAGTATATATCATTAACTGATTTAAAAGATAAAATAGTGTACGTCGACATATGGGCTACATGGTGTGGTCCATGCAAAGCTGAAATACCACACCTTCAAAGACTTCAAGAAGAATTCAGTGATGTTGATTTAATATTTTTAAGTGTATCTGTTGACGAGAAAGAAGATAAACAGAAATGGTTGCAAATTATAGAAGAAAAGAATCTTGGTGGCATACACCTTCATACTTCCGGATGGGATAATGAACTTATTAAAAATTATGCAATAAATGGAATACCTCGATTTATGTTGTTTGACAGAGAAAGTAAAGTAATTAGCACAAATGCGCTCAGACCATCAAGTGAAGGAATCAGAGATTTATTGAACCAGGCTCTTTCTTCCCAATTTTAAATACTCATCAAAAGATATTTGAAAAAACAACTCTGTATCTTTTTTTAAAACTTTTGCAATTTCATCCTCCTTTGGAGATTCTATTACTTTATTGTAAGTTTCTGAGAAAGCATAATAACCCTCATTTTGAATCATTGCATATCCCTTCGGAAATACAAAAGGAACAAATCTTTTTTTTGTTTCTGAGAATAAATCTCTACTGTAAATAAACTCACTAGATTCAATATCCATCTGATTCAAAAGTGATTTAGCAATATCGAAATGGGAACCTAAATTTTTATTTTTCTTACCTCTAAACTGTGGTTTGATTGGCTCACCGTACCAAAGCATTGGTATCTTAAATCTTTCCTTCTCAGCAACTCTTCTTTTTATTGGTGAATTATGACTATGATCTGAAACTATAATAAACAAAGTATTTTTATAGTAGTCTTCAAGTTTAATTTTTCTCATAAAATCACCAAGAAATTTATCAGTATAAGCTACTGAATTAACATATGGATCTTCACGTGAGCTGAAAGAAATATTTCTTTCACCTGGATGATCGTAAGGAGAATGTGAGCTAATCGTAAACAGAGTTGTAAAAAATGGTTTATTTAGTTTGTTTATCTCAATTAGGAACTGATTAAACATAAACTCGTCATGAACACCTAAACCTCCTGAAGATAAATGTTTATAGTTTGATTCGTCTTTAACTATGTCAAATCCATTTGATAGCAAATAACCTTTTATATTTCCATAAGTCAATTGTCCTCCAAAGAAAAAAGATGATTGATGACTACTAAGTTTTTTATTTATGGTTGGAAGAAGCCTTGATTTATCTGATTGCTGAATAATATTTACTGATGGAAAAGATGGAAAAGATGAAAAAATAGATGACATGCCTTGATCTGATGTAAATCCGTTAGAATAAAAATCTGTGAAAAGATATCCTTTATCAACCAAAGTGTCAAAATTAGGTGTTATGCCAGAAAGCCCCTCAAGTGATTTAATACAGTCTGATGACCAACTTTCCAATATAATAAAAACAATATTTGGGTTTTTATTGTCAAGTATCTCCAATTTTGAAATTGAAGTATCCTCAAATTTGTCTTTAAAATATTCGACATCTTCTACACTAAATTTCTTGTATGGATTCCCTTTTAAATTAGTTCTATTTTTTAGTATGCTTTGAAAGAAATTCCAATTTTGATTTACAGCGATATCATTTAAAGTGTTACTATTAGAAAAATAAGCGTCACTCATGTTTATTGGAATTGGTTGTACTCCTCCCCTTATGACTATCAACATAAGTGCTAGTAAAAGAGGATAAATAAATAAATTAATCAAAGATTTTTTTAGAGAAATTGAATGATTATTGAAAATTTTATATTGTCTGAAGCAGATTTCATAAATTTTAACAAAAGAAAGACCAACTATAATACACAAGATGGTGGTTAAGTAATGTAATCTGCTTGCAGTTCTAATTACTTCTGATGGATTTTCAAAATGAAAAAGTGCAGTAAAATTAATTTTTGATAACCATTCACCATAAAGACTTATCTCACCAGCAGAAATTAGACTTGTAAGAAAAATGAACAAAATATTTATGTAGTGAGTAACTGATTCTAGAAATTGATTAATAGGTTTTGTGAAAAAACTATTTATAAAAAGTAGAAGAATATTTAAAGAAACTAAATAAGCGATGAAAGATAAGTCTAATGAAAACCCTTTATAAAATACTTTAAAAATTTCAAGAAAAGAATCAGATCCAACATAACTAAAATTAAAAGCTAGAAATGTTAGTCTTAACATAAAAAAATAAATTAGCCAGTAAAAGTTAAACTTAAGAACATATTGTAACAACTTATGCATTTACTACCTCCTTAATACTTTTAAAACTATTTCTTGTGTGAGACTTTATTTCTGTTTGACTAAACCACTTGACCAGCTCAATACCTTCTGAAGTTTGAGGTACTAACAAACCCTTAAAATCACATTCAAAATTATACCAATGTGTGTGCTTTAGATAATTAATTCCATTCAGCTTATATGTATGGTAGGTTTCACATCTTTTTTCTTTAATAGTAAGCTGATTAACTCCACACTCCTCCTCTACCTCTCTTTCGGCACATTTAAATAAAGATTCATTATTTTCAAGCTTTCCCTTGGGAAGATCCCAAATTCCATTTCTTTTAATAAAAAGTATTTCTCCCTTTTTGTTTTTAACATATCCACCTGCTGCAACTACTAACTGAAAATTAGAAATAAAACTTTCCCATTCATCAGAAATAGTAACAGGCTCATTGTTAACGAAAACTTTATATTTTTGCATTATGATTCTTGATAAGGAAATAGCTAAACAATTAGCAAAGTCACTCCTGCAAATAAACGCAATTATTTTACAACCTGAAAATCCTTTTACATGGGCCTCAGGTTGGAAATCTCCAATATACTGTGATAACAGACGGACGTTATCATTTCCTGAGGTTAGAACATTTATTAGACAAAATCTAGCTAGAGCCATTACAACTCATTTCAAAGGAGCAAATCTAATTGCTGGAGTGGCAACTGGAGGAATTCCTCACGGAGTTTTAGTAGCTGAGGAACTTGGTCTACCATTTATATATGTGAGATCCTCAAACAAAAGTCATGGTAGACAAAATAAAATTGAAGGATACTACAATGAAGGGCAATCTGTGATATTAATTGAAGATTTGATAAGCTCTGGTAAAAGCAGTCTTGAGGCTGTAGAAGAACTTAAAAGTAAAAACTTAAGCATCAAAGGTGTAGTTTCAATTTTTAACTATGGATTTCCACAATCTAAAGAAAATTTTGAAAAATTTGAATGTGAATATTTATCAATATGTGATTACCAAATACTTTTAGAAGAGGCTATTAAAAGTAACTACATAACAAAAAAAGATCTTCCAATTTTAGAGAAATGGTCTGAAAATCCTTCTAAATGGGGTGATAATGTCTAGCTATAAATCTGATAAAATTTTAGTCAGAAAAAATGATGAAGACCTTTTCAACACACTTACTGAGTTTGAAAATTTAAAAAATTTCTTACCTCCAAATATTGAAAAGTTTGAAGTTTATGACCAGACTTGTATCCTAAAAGTTGCCAATCTACCTGAAATTAAATTAAATATTCATGAGAAAATTTCAAATAAGTTTGTTAGCTATTCAGCTAGTGAAAGCCCTGTACCTTTTCTAATGAAATCTTCCATTGAAAAAATTGACAATGACAGTTGCCATTTAATTTTTGAAATTGATATTGAATTAAATCTGATGACAAAAATGATGCTAGAAAAACCCATAAAAAGCTTCATTAATCAAATAAGTAATGCTGCTTCAAAATTATCTTAGCAATTTAACTTCGCCTTGAGAAAATTCATTTACCTCACCATCACCAAACATTAACTTAATTTTGCCGTTTTGATTAACCTCAATTACCTTTGCATAGATTCTTTTTTTATACAAGATGAATAAACAGTCCAAATTCTTTCTATACAAATGATTATTATATCTACTTGAGAGTATTGAAACTTTCTCATCAAATAAAATCATTGATTGTTTTTTAATATTCTTCATTAACACTTTCTCAATTTCATTTAGTTCAAAGTCTTTTTTGTTTAATAACTTCAAAGAAGTGGCAATGTATTTTTTATTAAAATTTATTTGATTAACGTTTATACCGATACCAATTACAGTTGAATTTATTATTCCACCTTTAACAATATTATTTATTAGTATTCCAGAAATTTTTTTATCTTCAACATATACATCATTAGGCCATTTAATTTCTATTTTTTGTTCTAAAAATTGCTCAAGGGTATCTAAAACAGCCAAAGAAGCTAATTGGTTAAGCATAAATGAATTTTCAATATTTAAATCAAGATTTAAAAAAATACTTATAAGCAAATTTTCTTTGGGATTACTATCCCATTTTTCGTTGTTTTGACACTTTCCAGATTTTTGATAATCAGCAGTTATATAAAAACCATTTTGAAGTTCAATCTTTTTGGACAATTGATTAAGAGTTTCATTAGTTGAATTTAATGAGTCAAAATGAAGTTTCTTATTTAAAAAAAATTTATTCACGTCTATATAATATTGTATTTTTGCAAATACTAAATTAGTATTATAATGCTTAAGACTTTAGAAAGCAACACTGTTTTAAATAAAATCATAGATTCTATCAAAGAACTAAAAGGAATGGACATTGTTCTTTTAGATTTAAGTAAAATTGAAAATGCAATTTGTAAATTCTTTGTAATATGTACTGGCAATTCTAACACACATGCTAAAGCAATTGAAGAAAAAATTAGAAGAAATATTAAAAAAAAACATAATGAAAACCCGCTAAGAGTTGAAGGAACAAATAGTTCTGAATGGATACTGATGGACTACTCAGATACGATAGTGCATATTTTTCAAAAAAAAAACTCGAGAGTATTATAAATTAGAAGAATTTTGGGGTGATTCAATTTCTACTGAAATCAATGAAAATAACTAAATGAAAAAAGACAATAAAAAAAATAATTTTCCTAAAGGGTTAAAAATTAACATCTACTGGATTTACGGAGCCATATTTCTATTTTTTATAGGAATACAATTTTTTTCTGGCAACTCTGTTCAGAAAACTAATTGGCAAGAATTTAAAAATAAAATGCTTCTTGAAAGCAAAGTCGAGAAAGTTGTAATTGTAAACAAAGAAAAAGCGTACATACACATTAAAGATAAAAATCTTGACGAGCCATTTTTTGAAAGAGTAGCAAAGAAACCTTTTGGAAATAGCAAAAATTTTGGTCCTCATTTCTTTTTTGAGATAGGATCTGTTGACAATTTTACTTCTGAGCTTAAAGAAGCTCAAGTAAATTTTCAAGAAGAAGATAAAATATTTCCATATTATGAAACTAGAAAAGATGTTTTTGGAGATATACTTGGATGGATAATTCCTCTAGTTTTTTTTATAGGTATTTGGGTTTTTATTATGAGAAGAATGAGTGGAGGTGGTGCTGGAGCTGGAGGGCAAATATTTTCAATAGGAAAATCTAGAGCCACACTAGTTGATAAAACAAATATAAACATTACATTCAAAGATGTAGCTGGTTTAGATGAAGCCAAAGAAGAAATCAGTGAGATTGTTGATTTTTTAAAAGCCCCTTTAAAATACACTAAACTTGGAGGAAAAATTCCTAGAGGTGCTATGCTAATTGGACCTCCTGGAACTGGCAAAACATTACTAGCAAAAGCTGTTGCTGGTGAAGCTAAGGTTCCCTTTTTTTCTTTATCAGGATCTGATTTTGTTGAAATGTTTGTTGGAGTTGGTGCGTCAAGGGTAAGGGATTTATTTAAGCAAGCGAAGGAAAAAGCTCCATCAATAATTTTTATTGATGAAATTGATGCCATTGGAAGAGCAAGAGGAAAAAATTCAATAACAGGTAGTAATGATGAAAGAGAAAATACACTCAACCAGTTACTTACTGAAATGGATGGTTTTGGCACTAACTCAGGTGTTATAGTCATGGCTGCAACAAATAGATCTGATGTACTTGACAAGGCTCTAATAAGACCTGGAAGATTTGATAGGCAGATATACGTTGATTTACCAGACGTAGTTGGAAGAAAAGAAATTTTTAAAGTACATTTAAAACCACTAAAACTTAACAAACAAGTTGATGTGAATTTTCTAGCCAGACAAACACCAGGCTTTTCTGGAGCTGATATAGCTAATGTTTGTAATGAATCTGCTCTAATAGCTGCAAGAAAAGGTAAAAAATCTATAAATAAGCAGGACTTTCTTGATGCTGTTGACAGAATAATTGGTGGAATGGAGAAAAAATCTAAAATAATATCTCCGGAGGAAAAAAAGACAATTGCATTTCATGAGGCTGGACATGCAACAGTAAGTTGGATGTTACAATACGCATCTCCCCTTATTAAGGTAACTATAGTTCCAAGAGGAAGATCTCTTGGAGCAGCTTGGTATTTGCCTGAAGAAAGACAACTTACAACAACACAACAACTTGAAGATGAAATGTGTGCCGCTTTAGGTGGAAGAGCTGCCGAGGAGCTTTTTTTCAAAAAGATATCAACTGGTGCATTATCTGATTTAGAAAAAGTCACCAAACAAGCTTACGCTATGATTTCGATATATGGAATGAACAAAAAAGTTGGTAATATTAGCTATTATGATTCAAGTGGTCAAAATGCTGGATTTACTAAACCTTATTCAGAGGAGCGTGCAAAAGTAATTGATACAGAAGTTACAAAAATCATTGAATCTCAATACAAAAGAGCAATAGATGTTTTGAAAAAAAACAAGCAAAAAGTGATTAAGCTTGCTAATTCATTACTTGACAATGAGGTAATATTTAAATCCGATTTAGTTAATATTTTTGGTGAAAGGAAATGGAAGAGTTATGATGAAGAGAAACTAAATNAAATGGACAAAGAAGTAAAAAAATAAAGATGTCCAACTTTATAATCAGATTAGCTTCNGGCTCACTGTTTGTAACAATTATTNTTTTTTGTATNACTCTGTCAAATNCTAGTTTAATTTCATTATTTNCAATTTTATATATACTTNGCATTTATGAGTTTATTAAAATCAGTAGTAAAAAAAATNTATTTCTNAATATATTNGTTCTCACACTNTCTTTCTCNACTTTGATTTTCTCTGAAAATTTTGGATTTAATAATAAGAANCAAATCCTAATCATCTTCTCNNCTATTTGGATATTTGATTCCATNGCATATTTAGTGGGNAGTAAGTNNGGAAAAAACAAAATGTTTATCAAAATATCTCCAAAAAAATCATGGGAAGGATTTTTTTCTGGCTTTTTTGCNTTTTTAATGTATGTATATTTGNTANATCTTTTNGNACCAGATTTTTTATTTGAAATATCATCAAAGATAGAAATATTAAAATTTTNTTTAATACCCATTACAGCAACTGCAGGAGACTTNTATATTTCACACCTAAAGAGNAAAGCTAATCTAAAAGATTCTGGTAAATTAATTCCTGGTCATGGTGGTATTTTAGACNGAATGGATTCAATCCTTTTTACTTTTCCAATACTAAATTTAGTANTATGAAAATACATANAGAAGGACATAAAATAATTAGAAACTTCATTATNATAAGTTTAATAATTCTATTNTTTTTNNCCTATTTATATTTNTCTTTTTTTTTATTATCNACTTTANTTTTAATANTATATTTTTTTAGGATTCCAANNAGAGAAATTAAAACTTCAAAAAANNTNGTTTTNGCACCTTGCGATGGCAAAATAGTTCAAATTAGGGNAGTTGAAGAAACTGAGTTTTTTAAACAAAAAAAAATATTAATATCAATATTTATGTCTCCACTNAATGTTCACTCNAATCACTATCCNATTTACGGAAATGTCGTNTANACGAAATATCATCCAGGTAAATTTTTGGTAGCATGGAATCCAAAGTCATCAACAAAAAATGAAAGAAGTTCTGTTGTTATNGAAAATACAAAAATTAGTGTTCTNGTTAGACAAATTGCAGGNGCTCTNGCTAGAAGAATTGTCACATACTCAAAGAGAAANGAANNAGTTAAATCTGGTGANGAGCTTGGTTTCATTAAATTTGGCTCAAGAGTTGATTTATATCTTCCTTTAAGTACTAAAATTAATGTTAAGNTAAATGAAAAGGTTAAAGCNAAAATCTCTGTAATTGCTAAATATTAATTNTTTATATTTGTANANAAATATANATNATGAATAAACAAACATCAATTTTAGTAGCATTTGCTCTNGCATTTTTTGTTGCTTTTGCTCTTACAGCNAATGAAATNTTATCAAATGATAATTTAAANACTGAANTAANTACGTCAGATAAATCAANAGAAACNACATGTTCNTCAAAAACTGAAAAAAGTTGTTGNTCAAAAGANAATAAAGCTAAAGAAGTATCNGGATTTAATTTTTCNAAAAAAAATAANTATGNCTCTNANAAGNAAGCAAATTGTGATNNTAAAAAATCTGATTGTAGCTCAACAACAGNATCAAAAGAATCATGTTGCAGCTCAAAAANTGCTAAAAATNATCAGNTAAAANAATCANNTNGCAGTTCNAAAATTGCNAGTAACGTTCAGAAAAAAGAATCATGTTGTAGTTCAAAAAACGNAGAAAAAACAGCNAAAAAATAAGTTTATAGTTTNNTTATNTTGTAAATATTCTNTTAAATTTAGTCACTCTTANTGAGTGACTTTTTTTTATGGATTTTTTACCNNAAAACATACAAAAATATATTTCTGANAATTCTCAGTCAGAATCGTTAATACTAAAAGAGTTAAATAGNTATACTAATTCAAAGGTAATTTTGCCAAGGATGCTTTCTGGACATGTTCAAGGNAGATTTCTATCAATGATTAGTAAGTTAGTNAATCCNGAAATTATCNTAGAAGTTGGAACGTATACTGGNTATTCNTGCTTATGTTTAGCNGAAGGTCTTAAAAAAAATGGAAAGATAATNACTATTGAAAAAAATGAAGAATTTGCATCAATAGCTAAAAAGTTTTTTGANAGATCTAAATATAAAGAAAAAATCAGTCTACTTGTTGAAGATGCTNCTAGTGCAATTGAAAACATCAACGAAAAAATTGATTTAGCTTTCATNGATGCTGACAAATTAAATTATACTAAATATTATGACATGCTATTNCCAAAATTAAAAGCTGGAGGTTTAATAGTNGCTGACAATGTATTATGGAGTGGAAAAGTAACTGAAGANGTTNNTGATAATGAAACTNAATCAATAAAAAACTTCAATACCAAANTAAAAAATGATNAAAGAGTAGAAAATTTAATAGTTGGAATTAGAGATGGGATAATGGTTTGCCAAAAAATTAAAGATTAAAATGTTNATCANTAATANNAAAAATAATAATTGGATACTTAAGGATAAAACAAATTTTGAATTATTNAAATCATATTTTATTTTNAAAGTAATTAGTCTTGAAAAAATTTCAAATCCATTAANAATTTTTGCAAAATTTGCTCTTAAACTANNTCTTCCNATAAAATTTATAATCAAAAAAACTATTTATTCCCAATTTTGTGGAGGTGAAAATTTGGATGAATGTAATAAAACCATTGAAAGTCTTTACAAAAAAGATATTTCTACNATNCTNGACTATGCTTCAGAAAATAACAATGAANAATCTAAGCATNATAATTGTTTAGAAGAGGTNATAAAAAATATTGATTTTGCATCCGAAAATAAAAANATTCCNTTTGTAGTATTTAAATTTTCTGGNATTGAGAGAATAAATATTTTAAAAGAACTCTCACAACAANTNATTGATATTTCNTCAAGTAAATATAAAATTCTTTATAANAAAATTGATAAAGTGTGTTCATATGCCTTTAANAAAAATATTCCCATAATGATAGATGCTGAAGAATCATGNATTCAGCCTATCATTGATCATTTAGTTGAAGANATGATGATTAAATACAATAGACNNGAAACACTAATTTTTAATACAATTCAGCTCTACAGAAGTGATAAATTAGATTACTTAAAAAAAACTATCNANAAATTCAAGAAACAAAACATAAAATGTGGATTTAAACTTGTTAGGGGAGCTTACTTAGAAAAAGAAANCCATAATGCNCTCAAAAATGGTAACATATCTCCAATAAACAAAACAAAAGAAAAAACTGATGAAGATTTTAATAATGCATTAAAAATTTGTATTNANAATCTAGATTNTGTTAGCATNTGNTGTGCAACTCANAANGAAAAAAGNACTAATTTATTGATAGATTTAGTTAAGCAAAANANTATCTNANNNTCCGACAAAAGAATTTATTTNTCACAATTATTTGGAATGAGTGATAATATTACNTCTATTTTAGCTGAGAANAAATTTAATGTAGCAAAGTATCTACCGTATGGGCCAGTAAAAGACTTAATACCATATCTCACTCGAAGAGCAGAAGAAAATAAATCAATAAAGGGCCAAATGAACAGAGAATTACTACAACTAAAAAAGGAAATTTCTAATAGAAAGATTTTTCAATTTTAGAAACAAAAGATTTTTTATCCTTTTCACAATATTTTATTTCTATTTCAGAGTCTTGTAGATTGAGCTTTGTCTCTAGTATATAATATTTACATTCTTCTAAGTCAGTGTTACTTTTTTTAAAATTTATTTTTGAAACCTTAATAGCTTCTATTAATTCATCAATTTCATATTTACTTTCAAGATTATCTTCTAAAACTATATCAGATTTTAAAATGTGATAGTGAACTCTTTTACTCATGTTAAAATAGTCAATATAACTCAGAAATGTTTTCTTTAGCCGATTTTCAGGACCAATTGAAAGAATTAGTATTCCAGCTATAAAACCAAAGCCAAATAATCTTATTCTTTTTATCATCTAAAAACTTGGCATAATCAAGCCCAAATCTTTATAAATTAAGCCAAATTTTTCAGAAATGTATTTATTCGTAGTAAAACCATTATAAGAAAAAACTCCACATCTGAATCCCTTATTATTTTTCATATAATTAGTGACTCCACCACTTTTTCCGATTGTAATTAGTAAATTAGTCAAAACTTGGCTTATTGAAATTGATGCGGTTCTAGAAACTCTAGATGGAATGTTTGGAACACAATAGTGAATTACACCAAATTTTTCAAAGGTTGGTAATTTGTGATTAGTAATTTTTGAAGTCTCAAAGCAACCTCCCTGATCAATACTTACATCAACAATAACTGAACCTTTTTTCATCATTTTAACCATATCACTTGAAACATAGATTCCATTTTTTTTATAATTATAACTAGATGATGCGCCAATAACGACATCAGCTCTCATGAGTGATTTCATAAGAGACCTAGAAGTATAACTAGAGGTATTTACTCTTGTATTTAAATTATTTTGTAATCTCTTTAATTTTGTTATTGAATTATCAAAAATGGTAATATTAGCGCCTAGCCCTGCAGCAGATCTTGCAGCAAATTCAGCTACAGTTCCTGCACCAAGAATAACAACGTTTGTAGAAATTACACCTGAAATACCTCCAAGTAATATTCCTTTTCCACCATTAATATTACTTAAGCATTCACTAGCAATTAAAACTGAAGTATTACCAGCTATTTCGCTCATACTTCTTACGATAGAATTTTTACCCTCATTATCCTGCAAATATTCAAATGACACAGCTGTGATATTTTTTTTATTTATTGAGTCAAAAAAAGATTTTTTATGAATATTCAGTTGAAGTGCTGAAATGATAACATTTTTTTCAGATAAAAAATTAATTTCACTTACTGTTGGGGGTTCAATTTTTAAAACAAAATCACAATTGTAGATCTCATCTCTTTTATCAGTAATTACAGCACCATATTTAATGTATTCTTCGTTGTAAAAATTTGAAAAATTACCCGCATCTTTTTCAACATACACTTTATGACCACTGTTTACTAGTAGTTCAACCGATTCAGGAGTTAGTGCAACTCTTTTTTCTTGCAGTGAGGACTCTTTTGGTATACCAACACTTAAGGATTTAAAATTTTGTTTGACTTCTAACATTTCCTCCTTTGGAAGTAATTTAATAGACTTGTCAATTAAGATATTTTTCATTCTTATACAATATTAATTATTCTTTTTGAATTATTTACTTTAATGAATATTTTAAGATATTTATTTGTAAAAATTTCATTAGCAACTTCCGGCCACTCAAAAAAACAAAATTTTGAATTATCAATGTATTCATAAACTCCAATATTGTACACTTCATCAATATTTTCAAATCTATAAAAATCAAAATGACTAATTACACCATTATTTGCAGAAATATATTTATTTACAATAGAAAAAGTTGGACTTGTAACTTTGTCTTCAGTTTTTAAATATTTACAAATTTTCTTTATTAGTGTTGTTTTTCCTGCACCTACTTCACCATAAAAAAGAAATAATTTGTTATCTAAATGATTTTTACATATGAACTCAGCCACTTTATCTAATTCATTTTCGTTTGTTACAGTAAAAGAAGACATTTTATTTTTTTGAATTTAACTTGATGATAGGCACAAGCATCTCTTCCAAAGAAATTCCACCATGTTGATATGTATTCTTATAAAAATTCACAAAATTATTGTAGTTATTTTGATAAACAAAATAGTTTTTTTCAGTATTAAATATAAATTTAGAGCTGATATTTTGTTTTGGTAAAAAATAACTATGTGGGTCAGAAATTTCAAAGACTTCATTAGCTTTATAATTTAAATTTTTACCCTGTTTATACCTAAGATTAGAATTTACATTTCTATCTCCAATAATTTTAATTGGTTTCTCAACATTAATTGTTCCATGATCAGTAGTAATAATTAGTTTTGCTCGTTGCTCTGAAATTTTTCTTAATATTTCTCTCAATGGAGAATGCTCAAACCAAGAGAGTGTTAATGATCTGTAAGCGTAATCATCTTCCGCGAGTTCTTTAATTACTTTCATATCTGTTCTAGCATGAGACAGCATGTCTACAAAATTGTAAACTATTACATTTAACTCATTATTTGAAAGATTATTAATTTGATTAACGAATTTTCTACCAAAATCAATATTAGTGATCTTATTGTAGGATAATTTGATATCATGATGAAATTTTTCATCTACTAATTTTCTTAAAAATAACTCCTCAAACATATTTTTTCCTCCCTCATCTGAATCATTTCTCCAGAACTCTGGAAACTTTTTCTGAATTTCAAGAGGCAATAAACCTGAGAATAATGAATTTCTTGAATATTGAGTAGAGGTAGGAAGAATACTGTAATAAATATCATCTTCTACTACATCAAAATCTTTTGAAACAAGTGAGCTAATCATCTTCCATTGATCATATCTCAAATTATCAATTAATACAAAATAGAGAGTTTTATTTTTTTCAATTTCAGGCAAAACTTTTGTTTGAAACACTTTATTTGAAAGAAGCGGAGAGTTATCATTATTAAGCCAAGATTTATAATTCTTTGAAATAAACTTACAAAATTGATTATTTGCTTGAACTTTTTGCATTTCTAATATGTCACTTATTTCTACATCAGAGTAAGAACCTATTTCTAACTCCCAAAAGACAATTCTCTTGTATAAGTCTTTCCATTCATTATGATCAAGATTTGATGAAATATCACGACTTAGTTTATTAAATTCTGATTGATATTTTCTAATCATTTTTTGTCTTACTAGCTGGTTAGTTTCAATATTTTTTTTGATTGCCAATAATATTTGCCTTGGATTTACAGGCTTTATAAGGTAATCCGATATTTTAGATCCAATAGCTTCGTCCATAATACTTTCCTCTTCATTTTTCGTTATCATTATTACAGGTACTCTTGGATATTTTTCTTTAATAAGAGACAGAGTTTCAAGTCCAGAAAGACCTGTCATATTTTCATCCAAAAAAATTAAATCAAAAGTTTCAAGCTTTAACAAATCAAGAGCTTCATCACCACTTCTAGAGCTTTGCACATTATATCCTTTTTGGTTCAGATATATAATATGTGGTTTTAGTAAATCAATTTCATCATCAACCCAAAGAATGGAAACCATATTATTATTAATTTTATATTTTAATTACCAATGCATAAAAATATAAAAGATAAAATCATTAACGACTCAATATATGGAATAATAAGTATTAAAGAACCTATTATTCATGAGATAATAGAACACCCATATTTTCAAAGATTAAGAAGAATAAGTCAGCTAGGACTAGTCAACTTAGTTTACCCAGGAGCTAATCATACTAGATTTCAACATGCATTAGGAACTTTACATTTAATGCAAAAAGTCATTACTCATCTCAACACCAAAGGTAATTTCATTAGTAAGAAAGAAGCCATTGATTTGAAATTAGCAATATTGCTTCATGACATAGGTCATGGTCCATTCTCTCACGCTCTTGAAAATGTTATCATAGATGATCATAGTCATGAAAAAATATCTCTTATGTTTATGCAAATACTCAACAAAAAATTTAAAAAAAAATTGTCTGGATGCATAAAAATATTTACAAATAATCACAAAAAAAGATTTTTGAATCAACTTGTATCATCTCAACTTGATATTGACAGACTTGATTACATAAAAAGGGATAGTTTTTACACAGGAGTGGTAGAAGGTAATATTGGGTCAGACAGACTGATAAATATGCTAAACATTAGTGACAATCAGTTAGTTGCTGAAGAAAAAGCTATATATTCAATTGAAAAATTTTTAATATCGAGACAATTCATGTATTGGCAAGTATACTTACATAAAACTGTTGTAATTGCAGAAAAGATGTTACTTAATTTTTTCAAAAGATATAAGTATTTACAAAAATCTGGAAACAATGACAACCTTAATAATAAATTAAAAGAATTATTATCTATCAAACTTTCAACTGAAAACAAATTAAAAATCTTTACCCAAATTGACGACAGTGATATAATTCAACTACTCAAAGAATCATTGAGCTCAAAAGATTTTGTACTTTCAAAACTTTCAAAAATGCTTCTAAATAGAGAACTTTTAAAAATAGAGTTTTCCGATAAAAAATTTAACAAAGGTTTAATTTTAAATCACATAAAAAAATTCAAAAAAAAATATGGTGTAAATAACGAGATTTCAAGTTATTTTATTTTCACTGACACAATTTCTAATAAACTTTATGATGAACACGAAAAAAAAATTGAGATACTAAAAAAAAATGGAGACACATTAAATATTTCTGAAATATCAAAACGAATAAAAATCAGCATGTCAACCAACAAAAAAAAACACTTTCTTTGCTATGTTAAATAAAACTTTTTGTAGTTATGTATGACATCAATGAAATATGTGAAAAAGTAAATGGAGTTTTTTCAAAAAAAATTTGCATAAAAATTTCCAGAATTAATTCATTAAAATCGGCAAAAGAAAATGAAATCTCGTTTTTTTCAGACTTAAAATATTTTGATGATTTGAAACAAAGTAAGGCATCTGTTTTTTTAATTAGTAATAGCTTAAAAAGTAAAGTTGAAAATTTAGATTTAAATTTCATTTTTGTAAAAGATATCACAATTGCTACAAATGCAATAATTGACATGTTTATGTCAGAGAATGAAACTTATGAAATTAATCAAGACAACAAAATTGCTGAAAATTTTGTTAAAGGTAAAAACTGCTTTATTGACTCTTTCGTAAAAATTAATTCAAACTCAAAAATCGGAGATAACGTAAAAATTTTTTCAAATTGCCACATAGGTAAAAATGTTATAATTGGAGATAATTCTATAATTTATCCTGGAGTCAAAATTTATGACAATAGTTTAATTGGTGAGAATAATATTATACATAGTAATGCAGTGATTGGAAGTGATGGATTTGGATTTGCTTTTGAAGACAATACAATACAAAAAGTAAAACACATAGGAAATGTAATTACTGGTAACCATGTAGAAATTGGTGCAAATACTTGCATTGATAGATCAACATTTGACTCAACTCTAATCTCAGACTTTGTCAAGATTGACAACTTAGTGCAAATTGGACATAATGTTGAAATTGGAAGCTATACAATGATTGCAGGTAATGTTGCTATTGCTGGCTCTACAAAAATTGGAAAATCATGTTTGATTGGTGGAAATTCTTCTATAGCTGGTCATCTCAATATTGGTGATAATGTGAAGATTGCAGGACACAGTGGAATAGGTTCTAACATTATTAGTGATAGCATAGTTCAGAGTTCATTGTTTGCTTACGATTTAAAGAAATTTCAAAGATCAAATGTCTTTTTTAAAAGACTTCCAGAAATTGTAAAAAAGATAGAAAATATTGAAAAAAAAATTGAATCAAAAGACAATAAATAAGACTATCTTATGTTACGGAACTGGTATCCACAGTGGAAAAAAAGTTAACATTAAAATTACTCCAGCAAAAGAGGACCATGGAATAGTTTTTAAAAGAACTGATATTAAAAAAAATAATTTAATAAAGGCGAATTTAGAGAATGTATCATCAACTGAAAGAAGTACAGAAATTAGCAACAATAATGTAAGTGTTTATACAATAGAACACTTACTAGCAGCACTATACTATTATGGAATTAGTAACATTTTAGTAGAAGTTGACAATTATGAACTTCCCATATTTGACGGAAGTTCGTCAGAGTATTGTAGGTTGATAAATAAAGTTGGTATTTTGAATCAAAAAAAAGAGAGAAAAAGAATTACTTTGACTAAACCAAAAACTATTTTTAGTGAATTTTCGAATACATATTACGAACTAGTTCCACACAACAAATTAAAAATAAGTGCAGAGCTTAACTATGATAAGGAAATATTATACGAGAATTTTGCCATNCTAAATGATATTAATAAATTTGAAAAAGAAATTTCTAACTGTAGAACATTTTGTATGATAAGTGAAATNGAATTTTTACTATCAAAAAATTTAATTAATGGTGGNANTTTAGACAACTGCGTTGTNTACATAGATAAAAAAATTGAAGAGAAAAAAATAGAACTGTTGAAGAAAAAATTTAAAGTAAAAACTTTAANAAAGTCNGANAATAATATTTTAAACAATGAANCGCTGAGATTTAAAAATGANTCAGCAAGACATAAAATNNTAGACNTGATTGGTGATTTNTCTTTAACNGANATGATTTTAAACTTTAGCATNAAAGCTTANATGCCCTCTCACAAAGAAAATATCNTNTTAGCAAAAAAAATTAAAAAACTNNATGAAAATAATTTGTTATGAAATANATCCAAAAAATCATATATANNAAGNCACANATTAAGNANATTCTNCCNCACAGANACCCTTTTCTCTTTATTGATGAAATNAATGAACTTGGCNAAGATTATATTNTTGGAACNAAGNANGTNANTGANGATGAATATTACTTTAANGGACACTTNCCAGGNGCACCTGTNATGCCTGGTGTNCTTCAACTTGAAACTATGGCACAAGCNGGTGGAGTTTTAATTTTNAGTACNGTAGACAANCCTNAAGATTACTTAACNTATTTNTTAAAAATTGACAATGCNAAGTTTAAAAAGAAAGTTGTTCCCAATGAAAAAATTATTTTTCATTTAAAACTNATTTCTCCNATNAGAAGAGGNCTTTGTCATATGCANGGCAAAGGNTATGTAAANGAGAAAATAGTTGTTGAAGCTGANCTTTTAGCCCAAATTTTAAGAAANTAAATGATACAACCTCTNTCCTATGTTCACCCAAACTCCAAAATTGCAGANAATGTAGTAATTGATCCNTTTGTTACAATTGAAAAAAATGTAGAAATNGGNAGTGGTACATGGNTTGGCTCNAATGTCACTATTATGGAAGGAGCAATAATTGGAAAAAATTGTAAAATATNTCCTGGNGCAGTAATCTCAGCTCCACCTCAAGACTTAAAATATAATGGTGAACAAACATATACTTACATTGGNAATAATTCNACAATCAGAGAATGTGTTACTATTAACAGNGGAACACAATCAAAAGGNAAAACNNTNGTTGGAGAAAATGTACTTNTNATGGCTTATTCACATNTAGCTCANGATTGTATAATATCAAATAACTGNATACTTTCAAATAGTGTNCAAATNGCAGGAGAAGTAAAAATAGGAGAATATACAATTCTTGGCGGGCTTACGGCAGTTCATCAATTTGTAAAAATTGGNAAACATTGNATGATTTCNGGAGGTTCANTAGTTNGAAANGATGTTCCTCATTATGTNAAAGCTGGAAGNANNCCCCTATCTTATGTAGGAATAAACTCCATTGGGCTNAGAAGAAGAGGATTTACAAAAGAAAAAATAAATGAAATTCAGGACATTTACAGAATTCTTTATCAAAAAAATAGTAATAACACTAACTCANTACTAATAATTGAAACTGACATGCCNATCTCTGATGAAAGAGATGAAATNATAACCTTTGTTCAGAANTCAATTAGAGGAATTATGAGAGGATATAAACCAATTTAAAATGGCAAATACTTCAGATTTTAGAAANGGTCTTTGTATANNACATAANAACGAGCCCTGGAAAATTGAATCNTTTCANCACGTNAAGCCTGGNAANGGNCCNGCATTTGTAAGAACAAAAATTAGAAATTTAAACACTGGAAGACTACTTGAGAATACNTTTACTGCAGGAGTNAAAATAGANATCATAAGAATTGANAANAGAAAATATCAATTTTTATATNATGANGGTGATGATTGTGTGTTAATGAANAATGATGATTTTGAACAAATNTCTATTCAGAGATCAANNATNCAAAATANTGAATTTTTAAAAGAAGGAGAAAATGTTGAGGTTTTGTTTCATGCTGATGAGGGNAAACCNTTATCAGCATCACTTCCNCCTCACTTAATTTTNGAAATTTCNGANACAGANCCAGGNATNAAAGGAAATACTGCTACAAATACNTTTAANCCTGCAAAAACTGAAACAGGAGCTGAAATTCAGGTTCCTCTCTTTATTAATGTTGGTGACAAAATAAAAATAGACACAGNAAAGAAAACATATATTGAAAGAGTAAAATGAAAACACATAATTTTAGNGCTGGCCCTAGTATTNTACCTCAATCTGTAATAACCAATGCCTCTAAAAAAGTATTAGAGTTTGACAANGAGCTATCNATTTTAGAAATTTCTCATAGAAGTAATGCTTTTACAGATGTCATGTCTGAAAGCANTTCACTTGTAAGAGANATCCTTNANGTACCANCTAACTATTCAATAATTTTCTTGCAAGGTGGTGCTAGNTTNCAGTTTTGTATGGTTGCCNTAAANNTATTNAAAAAAAATAATGGNTCAGCNGCATATTTAAATACNGGNNCATGGTCCAAAAAAGCNATTTTTGAAGCTAAAAAGTTTGGTGANATTGAAATCGTTGGAGACTCATCTNATAAAAATTTCAACTATATCCCAAAAGATTTTANAATTTCTGATANTCATGATTACTTTCATTGCACATCAAACAATACAATCTATGGTTCTCAAATAAAAACTTTCCCTANATGTAATATNCCTNTGGTNTGTGANATGAGCTCCGATATTTTCAGCAGAAAAATAAATGTCAACGAATTTGGTCTAATATANGCAGGAGCACAAAAAAATCTTGGTCCAGCTGGTGCAACTCTAGTAATAGTAAAAGATGAAATTTTGGGTAAAAGTGAAAGAGATATTNCTAGTATGCTAGATTACAGAACTCATATCGATAAAAAAAGNATGTTTAATACCCCTCCTGTTTTTTCNGTTTACGTATCAATGCTAAATNTAAGATGGNTAAAATCCAAAGGTGGATTAGATTACATTGAAAAAAATAATAATAAGAAATCAAAAATTCTTTATGAAGAAATCAATANAAATTCATTATTTGAAACANTNATAANTAAAGAGGATCAATCNAANATGAACATAACTTTCAAACTCAAAGATCAAAAGCACAAAAATTTATTTGAAAAAATTTGTACTGAAAATAAAATCAGTGGAATTAATGGACATCGNTCAGTTGGCGGATATAGAGCCTCTCTCTACAACGCACTTCCAATTGAAAGTGTCAATGTTCTAGTAAATTGTATGGTTNAATTAGAAAAAGATATTGNATGATAGTTTTAGCTAACGATGGAATTTCTCAAAACTCTAAAAAAGAGTTAATTGATTTAAATTTTAAAATATTTGACANAAAANTAGATCAAAGTGAGTTAATCAGATATATAAACAAGAATCTCATAGAAATAATTTTGGTTAGAAGTGCAACAATTATAAATTCNGAGATTNTAAATAATTGTAAAAGTATTAAGTTGATTGGAAGAGCNGGAGTTGGATTAGANAATATAGATCTNATATCAGCTAAAAAGAATAATGTAAGGGTTTTCAACACNCCNAACGCATCTTCAATTTCNGTTGCAGANCTNGTAATNTCACATCTNCTTTCAGCAAATAGNAACCTACATATCACGAACAGAAGNATGCCACTAAACGGTGACACAAAATTTAAAGAGATTAAAAGTNATAGTTCTAAGTGCANNGAAGTTATGTTCAAGACATTAGGNATAATTGGATTGGGAAGNATTGGTCAAGAAGTTGCAAAAAGAGCTTTTTCATTNGGAATGAATNTTATTNCATTTGATAAAAAAATTGAAAAATTAAAAATTCACTTGGATCATATAAAAAATCAGAATATCTTTTTTGATTTAAAAACNTCNTCTCTAAATGATGTTTTGAAANAATCNGATTTTATAACACTTCANATACCAAAAATCAACGATAANCCATTTATAGGAANAGATGAGTTTNATATAATGAAAANAGGAGTTGGGATNATTAATACNTCTAGAGGGGGNTTAATTGATGAANGTGAATTGATAAAATTTTTAAANAATAAAAAAGTTTCATTCGCGGCGCTTGANGTNTATGAAAATGAACCCACACCGAANATACAATTATTAATGCATGATAAAATTTCTTTATCTCCACATATTGGAGGGTCAACTNTGGAGGCTCAAGAAAGAATCGGTGATGAAATTGTGAAAGAAATAAAAANCTTTTATAAATTTNATGGATAAGATTCTACCATTCAAAGCTNTTAGAGCAGCGGAAGACAAGGTTGGATTATTTGTTACAAGAAATTANCAATCATATNACAAGAGAACATTTCAAGACAAAATATCTAACAANCCATTTTCATTTTTAAACATAATTTCAAAATCAAATAACTNCAATAATTTTTCTGAAATTAGAAGACAGTTTGAAAAATTTATTGATGATCAGATTTTGATTAAAGACAAAGTTGAATCTTTTTATTTATATCAAATTTCTAAAGAGGAAAAAAAATCAATTGGAATAATTTCATTATTCCCAACTTCTAACTTAAAAAATGGAATCTTAAAAAAACATGAAAATACCATAACAAAAAGAGAGAAAATTTTTCAAAGATATCTACTAGATACTCAAATTAATGCTGAACCAGTACTCATTTTCCACAAAGAAAATTCAGAAATTAACAAAATTATTGAACTGTATAAAAAGAAAAACCATACATATAATTTTACCACCACAGATCGAGTAAACCACAAACTTTGGAAAATTTCTGAAAAATCACTAATTGATGAGATTATTTTTAACTTTAATCAAATAAATGAATTTTATATTGCAGATGGTCATCACAGAGTTTCTTCTTCTAATTTAATTTCAAAAAAACTTAAAAAAGAAACTTTTTTTCTATCATTTTTAGTTTCTGAGAAAAATATNTNTTGTGGAANNTTTATAAGATACATNNATAACATTGAATATGNTNNTANTGATTTTTTAGAAGAAATTAAAAAAAAGTTTGAGTTGAAAGANNTGTATANAAANTCAAAAGTTNACAGTANCAAATCTANGTCTGATTTNATAACTATTTTCNTTAATAATACATATTATGATTTNCNANTAAAAAAAGAATATGTTAANNATGCTCATNTTACAGANACNCAGNTAATTGATTATCATATATTTAATCAAATCTTAAAAATCAGAGACACNAAACAAACAGAAANANTTAAATACATAGAAAGTTCGAAAATCGAATTATTTTTAAANCAAAATNCTTTGAACAAAAACTCNTTATTGATTTTTACNAAAACAATAGATTCAAAACAATTAATGCAAATAGCTGATAACAATTTAATATTGCCACCAAAAAGCACCTATATTGAGCCAAAAATTCGTTCAGGAATTACAATCTATGACTTCAAATCTTAATCTTAAAAAATTAAAAAAAATTAAATCTCAATTTTTTGGAACTGTTGTCATTGTTTCAAAAAAACGATCCACTGAAGAAATTTTATTTTATTACAAAAATGGTCACAGAGATTTTGGTGAAAATAGAGTTGAGGAGTTAATTACAAAAAAAGAATTATTACCAGCTGATATTAATTGGCATTTTGTTGGTAATTTACAGACCAAGAAAGTAAAAAAAATATTTGATAAAGTTTATTTAATTCATTCNTTAGATTCTATTAAGCTAGCTGATCAATTAGATAAGAGAGCCTCTTACAAAAATATTACAATAAACTGTCTTGTTCAGGTCAAAATAGCTAAAGAAGCAACTAAGTCTGGAATTAGATTTGAAATGTTAGAGAACTTTCTTTTACATTGTGAAAAATTAGAAAACATAAACATAATTGGTTTAATGGGAATGGGTACAAATACTGATGATTTNAAATTAGTAAGCTCAGAATTTGATGAGTTAAATCATTTTTTTAATATTTTTAAAAGCAAATACAATCTTAACTATCTTTCTATGGGCATGAGTAATGATTATAAAATTGCAATCAAAAGTGGTTCAAACATGCTTAGAATTGGTAGTCTTTTATTTGAATAATTATGAAAAAAAAAATAAAACCTTTAGGCCCATACTCACAATATATTTATAGAAACCATACTCTATATAGTTCAGGTCAAATAGCGATATGTCCAGAAACTAATGATTTAATCGATACAAATATTTATGATGAGACACATCAAATTATGAAAAATATCAAAGAAATATTAATTAGCGAAAACTTAGATTTTGAAAACATAGTAAAGACAACAATTTTCATTGTTGACATGAACTGCTACGAAATAGTGAATGAAGTTTACAAAAGTTATTTTAAAAATAGGTTTCCTGCTAGAGAAACTGTTGAGGTAAAGGGATTACCGGCAAATGCAAATATTGAGATATCATTTATTGCACATAAATGAAAAATTTAGTTGATAAAATCAAAAAAAAAGATAAAGTTTCACTTGCAAAAGGAATTACATTAATTGAGAGTGAAAAAAAATCAGATTTAAAATACAAAATTGAATTACTTAACTATTTAAAATCAGTAAATAATACAATGAGAATTGGAGTTACTGGTCCTCCAGGTGTTGGTAAAAGTACTTTTATAAATCAGATAGGATATTACTTTCTTAAAAAAAAACATCGAGTTGCTGTAATTGCAGTAGATCCATCTTCNGCCACAAGTAAAGGAAGTATTCTTGGGGATAAAATGAGAATGCATTTATTAAACAATAACAAAAATGCTTTTGTTAGACCTTCACCATCAAAAAACAAAAACTCAGCAATTGATTTTGAAACATTATGCAGCATAAATTTATGTGAATTAGCAGAGTTTGATGTCATCTTAATTGAAACGGTTGGTTCGGGACAACTTGAATACAATATATGTAAAATAACAGATTTGCTAATATATTTAGACATAGCTAACACAGGAGATGAAATACAAGCAATGAAAAAAGGGATAATGGAAATTGCTGATATTATAGCAATAAATAAATCTGATATCTTAGATAAAAATGAAATTACTAACAAAAAAAATGCCTTAAAAAATATTTTAAATATTTATGAAAGAAATACTACAATAGTTGCTACTTCATCTACTGAAGGCACTGGAATAGACACTATTTATGACAGTATTTTAGATTTTTTTCAAATCAACAAAAACAAAATTTTATCTAATAGGAAAGATCAAATGATTTATTGGCTTGAATTTGAATTAAAGATAAATTTTGGTAATAAAAACTATGAGAAATTACTTTTAAACAATAATTACTTAAAGTTTCTCAACAGTTTTAAAGTCAATCCTCAAATTCACAAGATTTTAGAATATATCAGTTCATTTTAAGATAAAGAAATTTATAAATTTGCAAGATGAATAAACTTTCGAAAAGAATCAATAATCTTTCTGAATCTGCAACATTAGCAATGTCAAGACTAAGCAGAGAACTTAAACAGCAAGGAAAAGATGTGATTTCTCTAAGTTTAGGTGAACCAGACTTTAATACTCCTGATTTTATAAAAAACAGTGCAGTTCAAGCAATTAATGACAATTTCTCACACTACACTCCAGTACCAGGAATTCTTGAGCTTAGAAAAAGTATTTGTAAAAAATTTTACAGAGATAATAATCTCGAATTTAATGAAAATCAAATTGTAGTTTCAACTGGTGCCAAGCAATCTATTGCAAATGTTTGTCTTAGTTTATTAGANAAGGGAGATGAAGTGATTTTGCTAGCTCCCTATTGGGTTAGCTATTTTGAGATAGTTAAATTATGTGGAGCAAAACCAATTNTTGTAGAATCAAAAATCGAAAATAATTTTAAATCTTCAGTTGAAGAAATTGAGAAGAAAATATCAAACAAGACTAAACTTTTAATATTTAGCTCTCCCTGTAATCCTAGTGGTTCAGTATACTCTAAGAAAGAACTTGTATTAATGGCAGATATGTTAAAAAAATATGACAATTTATTTGTTATATCTGACGAAATATATGAGCACATAAACTTCACTAATGAACACTACAGCTTTGGATTAATTGACAGTATGAAAGATAGAACAATAACCGTAAATGGAGTTTCNAAAGGCTTTGCTATGACTGGTTGGCGCGTTGGCTANATTGGCGCACCTGAATTTATTGCNAGCGCTTGCAATAAAATTCAAGGCCAAATTACTTCTGCNACATGCTCAATAGCCCAAAAAGCTACNCAGGCAGCAGTATTATCAAAACCTGAAGACTCAACTAATTATATGAAAATTGAATTCAAAAAAAGAAGAGATTTGATAGTTAATCAACTTTCACAGATTGAAGGAATTAAATGCAATGTTCCAGACGGAGCATTTTATGTTTTCCCTGATATTTCTTATTTTTTTGATAAGAAAGATGAAAATAATANTGTAATAAAGAACTCCAATGATTTGAGCATGTATTTGCTGAATGATGCTCATGTCGCGACTGTTGCTGGAGCTGCATTTGGTACAAATGAGTGTATCAGAATATCTTACGCAACTTCAACTAAAAATATAACNGAAGCTACACAAAGAATAAAAAAATCGTTAGAAAAGTTAAAATGAGCTTAGAAATTGATTCACTTTTTAATTCATTTAACAAATCAACCATTCTTGTTGTAGGAGATTCGATGATTGACTCATANGTTTGGGGTAAAATTGATAGAATGTCTCCTGAAGCTCCAGTACCTCTGCTTAATGTGACAAAAAAAGAATCAAGAATTGGAGGNGCTGCCAACGTAGCTTTGAATCTAAAAGCACTTGGAGCTAAAGTAAAACTTTGTAGCGTTGTTGGTGATGATTATAAATCAAAAATATTCAAAGAGTTGCTAGANAAAGAAAACATTAACACTGATGGAATCATCTCTGAAAAAAATAGAATTACAACAGAGAAAAAAAGAATTATTTCTGAAAAATATTTTTCTAGAAATTACAATAAGCACCACATCAGAATNGATGATGAAATTATTGAGGACATTAATGACGAGNAAAAATTCATTTCTTTAATAAAAAATCAAATGAATGACATTGATGCAATTATCTTACAGGATTACAATAAGGGTAATCTAACAAAAAATGTTATCGAAGAAGTAATATCATATGCTAACAAAAAAAATATTCCTACTCTGTGTGATCCAAAAATCAAAAATTTCTATTCTTTCAAGAACTGTACATTAATTAAGCCAAATCTATCAGAAATAAGAAACGGAGGNGGAATAAAAATTAATCCTGAGAGAAATGATGATGTGACTTTTGCAACTAAAAAGTTACAAGAAAGATTAAACTGTGATATTATTATGCTAACAATGTCAGAAAATGGAATGCAAATTAAAACTGAAAGTTCTTCATCACATTTTAAAAATGTCGAGAGAAAAATAGTAGATGTTTCAGGAGCTGGAGATACTGTAATTTCAGTTGCTGCACTTTGCCTTAGTCAAAATACTACTATTGAACTTTTAGGCTTTCTTTCCAATCTAGCAGGTGGTATTGTATGTGAATATTCTGGTGTTGTAAAATTAGACAAGGGAAAACTATACAAAGAAGCAGTTTCACATTACAATAAATCCTAATTATTTCTGTTTTATTCTCATGAACAGATATTTGTCCCATTTTTTATTATTGTTTTTTTTTACAATATACTCCAATGAATGTTTAAGTCAAAGGTTTAAAAAACCTCAGAACTTACCTAGATATGACTTTAAAAAACTACATTTTGGGTTTTCATTAGGCGTAAATTCATTGGACTTTAACGACAATAAATATTTCTCTTTTTTAAATGATGATTCTGTTCAAGTCATTCAATCAAAAAATCAGCTTGGTTTTAATCTAGGNATTGTATCTAACTTGAGAATTGGAAGATATACTGACTTAAGATTTACACCATCACTTGTTTTTGGAGAGAGACATTTAGAATATACATTTCAAAATGAAATTACTACAAAAAAAATTATTGAATCAACTCTTATTGATTTCCCAATTATTCTTAAGTACAAATCTGAGAGATACAATAATTTTAGAGCTTTTACATTATCAGGAATTAAATATAGTTTAGATATAGCATCACAAAAAGAAGTTACTAATGATAATTTAGAAATTGTAAAACTCAAAAAAAATGATTTATTGGCTGAGTTCGGTTTTGGTTTTGATTTTTATCTGCCATACTTCAAATTTTCACCTCAAATAAAATTAGCAACAGGAGTTTTAGATTTGCTATCAAACAAAAATATTTTATTCACAAAACATTTGAGAAACTTAAAAAGCAGAAATTGGATCATTAGTATAACTTTCGAATAAAAAAACTATNTTTATAATATGGACATATATTTAAAAGTTCTGATAATACTAATTAGCTATATTTTTATACTTTACTTATTTAAAATCTTTAAAGTTGGAAAAAAAATATCAAACAGAAACTGTAATAATTGTTGTCCTGAATGTTTAGAACACAAAAATAAAATTAGTCCTCTTACTAGAATCCAAAAAAGAAAAAGTGACATATTGTTAATAATTTTAACATTTAATATTTTCGATCTAAAAAGATATAAATGTCGTTATTGTGGTTGGACAGGACTAAGGTGGAGCTAAGTATTTAATTTATACATAAATATAGCTGCCGCAGAAGCTACATTTAAAGAGTCTATATTTTGAGAATTACTTGATAACTTATAATTGTAATCAGAGATTTCAANTATTTCTTTGCGTATTCCATGAGATTCGCTTCCTAAAATTAAAGCAAATGATTCAAAACTAATATTTCCATCAAATTCATTTCCAGATAATGTTGTAGAGATTTTAGGAATATCAACACATTTTTTTAAGAACTCAGATATATCACTATATATAAAATCAATACAAAAAATAGATCCCATACTAGATTGAATAACTTTTTCATTATANATATCAACACAGTTTTCTGATAAAACAATCAACTCAATATTAAACCAATGAGAGGAGCGGATAATATTACCTAGATTTCCTGGATCTGNTATATTATCAAGAACCAATATTTTTTTCTGTTTCTCATAAATAATTTTTTCCTTCATGTTAACAACAGCAAAAATATTACTTGGTGTTTTAAAATTTGAAATTTGTTTCATTTCAGAACTACTAGCANTAAGTATCTCTATNTCTTTAATTTTTTTTTTCTGAATTATCTTATTACTGATTATGATTTTATCAACTTTAAAATTAGAACGTAAAAGAGCATCTATATTCTTTTCTCCTTCAACAGTAAACTTCTGATGTAAATACCTATTTTTCTTCAATCTNAGTGATTTGATAAATTTTATATACTTTTTNGTGATTATTTTTTTTTCANTTTCCATTACTTAAAATTATTTAAAAAATCTGTATGATATATTATCAATCTTAATATTTTTGTGAATAAAATGTCAAAATTTAAACATGGAGTCGCATCTGGCAGATTAGTTCAAGAAATATTTGAGGATGCTAAAATTAATAAATACGCGCTACCTGCCGTAAATGTAACAAGCTCAAGTACTGTTAATGCAGTGCTAGAAACAGCAGCTGAACTAAACTCACCTGTCATTATCCAATTTTCAAACGGTGGCTGTCATTTTTTTAGTGGAAAAGGGCTCCGTAACAATAACCACAAGGCTACAATACTAGGTGGGATTTCAGGAGCGATGCATGTTCATCAACTTGCCGAAAGCTATGGAGCCACAGTAATTCTTCATACAGACCACTGCAGCAGAAAAAACTTGCCATGGATTGACGGTTTAATTTCTGAAAGTCAAAAATGGTTCAATTTGCATGGCAAACCTTTATACTCATCTCACATGATAGATTTATCTGATGAGCCTATTGAAGACAATATCAAAACATGCGTTGAATATTTAAAAGTTTTATCAAAAATTGATATGACATTAGAAATGGAATTAGGAATTACTGGAGGAGAAGAAGACGGAGTCGACAACACTGATATTGAAAGCAATAAATTGTATACTCAGCCTGAAGAAGTAGCATATGCATATGAAGAATTGATAAAAGTTAGTGATAAGTTCACAATTGCTGCAGCATTTGGAAATGTACATGGTGTATACAAACCTGGTAATGTTAAGCTAACACCAAAAATTCTCTTAAATTCTCAAAAATTTGTACATGAAAAATTTTCTACTAAAAATTCAATGCCAATAGATTTTGTTTTTCATGGTGGATCTGGATCTTCTGTAGATGAAATTAGAGAAGCAATTTCATATGGTGCGATAAAAATGAATATAGATACAGATCTTCAATGGGGTTTTACTATTGGAACAAGAAACTATTTCAGCAGCAAGCAAGATTATCTAAAATCTCAAATTGGTAATCCTCAAGGAGAAGATATTCCTAACAAGAAATATTATGATCCTAGAGTATGGTTGAGAGAAGGAGAAATTACTTTTAAAGAAAGACTTACTAAATGCTTCACTGATCTTAACAACGTTAACAGAAATAAATGAGTTGGTTTAAAAGAATTAAGGAGGGAATAACTACCTCAACCAGACAAAAAAAAGAAACTCCTGAAGGACTTTGGCACAAATGCACTAATTGTAAAAAAATAATTCCTTTTGAGGATCATAAAAAAAATTATTTTGTTTGTTCATATTGTGATCACCATGAAAGAATATCATCAAANGATTACATNAATATAATTTGTGAAAAAAAATCATTTACAGAANTATTTAAAGAAATAAAATCAATTGATCCTCTTAATTTTGAAGATAANATTTCATATTCCCAAAGACTGAAAAATGCAACAAAAAAAACAGGCTTAGNTGATGCNNTAAAAACAGGCATTGGAAAAATTGGNAATGATTCAATTTGTTTNGCNTGNATGGATTTTGAATTTATTGGAGGATCAATGGGNTCAGTAGTTGGNGAAAAAATATCAAAACTNATAGATGTTTGCATTAAAAAAAANATACCCTCTGATNATAATTTCAAAGTCTGGTGGAGCTCGTATGATGGAAGCAGCATTATCNTTAATGCAACTNGCAAAAACTTCAGCTAAACTTNNCCANNTAAGTGAAAATAAAATNCCNTANATATCNTTNCTNACTGATCCTACTTTTGGNGGNGCAACTGCATCATTTTCTATGCTTGGTGATGTAAATATTGCAGAACCNAAGGCTTTGATTGGTTTTGCNGGCCCAAGAGTTGTAAANGANACNATTGGAAAAGACTTACCAAAAGGATTTCAAACTTCAGAATTTTTACTTGAAAAAGGGTTTCTTGACTTTATTGTTCATAGAAAAGATNTAAAAGNAAAAATCAAAAAACTGCTANTGTTTTTCAAAAACTAGTACTCNTATCTGAATTTACATTTAATTTTAGTAAATTTGCAGCCTTAATAAAATCATATGTCAGAAACAATAGACAAAAAANAAAATTTTNAAAAAATATGGTAATAATGANAAAGACACTGGCTCAGTATANAGTCAANTAGCATTATTTACNGAAAGAATAAANCAACTNACTAATCATCTNAANNTAAACAAAAANGATTTCAANACACAAAGATCNNTACAATTAATGGTTGGTAAAAGANGAAATTTATTAGACTATCTAAGAGAAAAAAATATAATCAAATANAGAGAACTNATTAAAGATCTCAAACTAAGGAGATAANNANTATTCTCCNACAAATACAATAATATGTTTAAAGAAATAAGAAAAGTTATAACTCTACCTGATGGGAGAGAAATAACATTAAAAACNGGTAAACTTGCNAANCAAGCACANGGTTCGGTAGAANTAACAATGGGGTCAACTCATTTATTGGCAACTGTAGTTTCTAACAAAGATGCAAAAGAAGGAATTAATTTTCTTCCTTTGACTGTAGACTACAGAGAAAAATTTTCTGCTGATGGAAGATATCCTGGAGGATTTTTAAAAAGAGAAGCTAGACCTTCAACTCATGAAATTCTTATAATGAGACTAGTTGATAGGATTCTAAGACCGATGTTCCCTGATGATTATCATGCTGAAGTTCAGATTATGATATCACTTAATTCTCACGATGAAAATGTTATGCCTGATTGCTTAGCTGCCTTGGCTGCATCTGCTGCTTTATCAGTTTCAGATATTCCCTTTAATGGACCTATTTCTGAAGTACGTGTAATTAGAATTGATGAAGAATTTATAATTAACCCAACTCCTGAACAAATTGAAAAAAGTGATATAGATTTAATTGTGGGTGCTTCATCAGACAGTGTCGCTATGGTTGAAGGAGAAATGGATGAGGTTTCAGAAATAGAAATGATTGATGCAATAAAATTTGCTCATGAAGCAATAAAACTTCAGTGTAAAGTACAAAAGGAATTAGAGAGTGAAACAAAATCAATTGATAAAAGAGAATATTCTCATGAAAAACATGACAATGATTTAAAAAATCAAGTTGAAGAAAAAACATATCAAAAAATTTATGAAGTAGCTAAGAAATCTCTAAGTAAGGAAGAAAGAAGTTCTGAATTTTCAAGAATTAAAGAAGAATTTAAAAGTGATTTGGATGAATCTTTCGTTCAAGAAAATGAGGAATTGATTAATCAATATTACTACCTCTCTGAAAAAAAGGCAGTCAGAAATCTACTTCTAGATGAAGGAATAAGATTAGACGGAAGAAAAAGCGATGAAATCAGAGATATATGGTGTGAAGTTGATTACTTAAAATCTCCTCATGGTTCAGCTGTTTTTACTAGAGGAGAAACTCAGTCTTTAACAACTGTAACGTTGGGTTCTGCAACTGATGTAAATAGAATTGACGGTGTTACTGAACAAGGAAGTGAAAGATTTTATTTACACTACAATTTTCCTCCATTTTCAACTGGAGAAGCTAGAATGAAATTTAGTGTTAGTAGAAGAGAAATTGGACATGGAAATTTGGCACAAAGAGCTTTAGCAAAAGTTGTTCCAGATGACACTCCCTACACAATAAGAATTGTTTCAGACATACTTGAATCAAATGGTTCATCATCAATGGCTACAGTTTGCGCTGGAACTTTAGCTCTGATGGATGCTGGAATAAACATAAAAAAACCTGTCTCAGGAATTGCAATGGGATTAATTTCTGACAAAGAAGATAAGTCAAAATATGCTATACTTTCTGACATATTAGGTGATGAGGATCATCTTGGAGATATGGACTTTAAAGTTACTGGTACTAAAGATGGAATTACAGCATGCCAAATGGATATTAAAATTGAAGGGCTTTCTTACGAGATTCTTGAGAAAGCACTCAATCAAGCCAGAAACGGAAGGCTTCACATTTTAGAAGAACTTGAAAAATGTATTAAAGAACCAAGAACAAATCTCAAGCCACAGACTCCAAAAATAATAACATTAACAGTACCAAAATCGACAATAGGTGCAATAATTGGGCCAGGAGGAAAAGTAATTCAAGAAATGCAGCAAAAAACAGAGACTTCAATTTCAATAGAGGAGGTTGACGAAAAAGGAATTGTAGAAATATTAGGTACAGATCAAGAAAAAATTGATTTTGCCATCTCTGAAATCAAAAGTATTGCATTTGTTCCAGAGCTTAATAAAGTTTACAAAGGAATAGTCAAGAATATCACTACATTTGGTGCATTTGTTGGTATTTCAAAGAATACGGACGGATTACTTCATATTTCTGAAATAGCTTGGGAAAGGGTCGAAAAAGTAGAAGACCATTTAAAAGAAGGTCAAGAAATTGAAGTTAAACTAATTAATATTGATGAAAAAAGTGGTAAACTCAAACTTTCAAGAAAAGTATTATTAGAAAAAAAAGAAACTAAAAAAGAGTAATTTTTGTAACCCTTTTTATAAGTATTCGTATAATCAGTGCAAACTAACATCAAAATCTAAAATGAGACAATTAAAAATAACCAAACAGGTAACAAATAGGGAAACCGCATCATTAGACAAATATTTACAAGAAATTGGTAGAGTTGAACTGATTACTGCTGAAGAAGAGGTTGAATTAGCTCAGAAAATTAAAGCTGGTGATGAAAAAGCTTTAGAAAAACTCACAAAAGCAAACTTAAGATTTGTAGTGTCAGTTGCTAAACAGTATCAAAATCAAGGATTAACATTGCCAGACCTGATTAACGAAGGAAATCTTGGATTAATCAAAGCAGCTAAAAGATTTGATGAAACAAGAGGCTTTAAATTCATTTCTTATGCTGTCTGGTGGATTAGACAATCTATCTTACAAGCACTGGCTGAACAGTCAAGAATTGTAAGGCTTCCTTTAAACAAGATTGGNTCAATNAATAAAATAAANAAGGCTTATGCAAANCTTGAACAAGAATTTGAAAGACCACCAACNGCTGAAGAAATTGCAGAACTTGTAGAANTATCAATAGCTGAAGTTAAACAATCGCTAAAAAACTCTGGCCGACATGTATCNATGGACGCNCCTCTAATTGATGGAGAAGACAGCAANCTATATGACGTTATGGGTTCTGAAGAAAGTCCTAGNCCTGACAGTAGNNTAATTTTAGAATCACTAAGAGAAGAAATAAGTAGAGCATTAGACACACTTACNCCTAGAGAAGCTGATGTTATTTCATCATACTTTGGATTAAGTGGTGGTCANGCNATGACTCTNGAAGAGATTGGTGAAAANTTTGATTTAACTAGAGAGAGAGTTAGACAAATCAAAGAAAAAGCTGTNAGAAGANTAAAGCACACNTCAAGAAGTAAAATTCTAAAAACTTATTTAGGTTAAAAAAACAGTGAATCANCTNATTGCACCATCAATTCTTGCATCNGANTTTGGTAATNTAANCAAGGAATGCNAAATGGTAAATGAAAGCNAAGCAGATTGGTTTCATATAGANGTNATGGATGGNNTTTTTGTTCCNAANATTTCTTTTGGTTTTCCTGTTATTAAAAGCATCAAATCTTTNGCCANAAAAAAGCTAGATGTTCACCTAATGATTGTTAATCCAGAAANATATATACAAAAATTNAAAAGCGTTGGTGCTGANATNTTAACTGTTCACTTTGAAGCNTGTAACCATCTTCATAGAACTATTTGTGAAATCAAAGAAAATGATATGAAAGCTGGANTTGCAATCAACCCNCACACATCTNTAAATAGTTTAGAAAATNTAATTGGNGATATTGACTTAGTTTGCTTNATGTCAGTCAANCCTGGATTTGGAGGTCAAAAGTTTATNAAAAATACATTTAACAAAGTNCGAGAATTAAATAAAATAAGAAANGATAAAAATTGTTCTTTTTTAATTGAAATTGACGGTGGTGTAAATCTTCAAAATTCTAAAGAGCTNGTNAATCTTGGAGCNGANGTATTAGTTGCAGGTAGTTTTGTTTTCAAATCTGAAAATCCTATTNAAACAATAAAAAAACTCAAGCAGTACTAACAAAGTCTTTTAGATAACTAAAATTATCTGTTAATACTCCATTTTTACAAATCATTGAATTTTTTAAAATAAAATGATTATTATCNNCAATAAANGGTATTAAGTGTTTNATTAGTTGATCTCCAAAGTCTTTTGANGAATCTCTTGGTAATTCACAAGGTAGGTTATCAACNGCCATAACNGCAATTGTATTTTCNTTTAGAAAATCATCTTCNTCATGAGTCTTATAATTATAACCATAAATTGGATTTTGAATTGTTGAAGGTCTAATTGTTGAAGNGATNGCTGTTGCAATATCACATGAGATATCTCCAATNACTTTAAGTTTCANATCTTTTAAATTAAAGTCAGACTTNGTGATAATTGGTGGAGATAGTTCTGAGTGATAATGACCTGTTATTAAAATATCCACANATGATAAATACTTTTTCATTGTAGAAACATANCTTGAAGGATTATTGTAAAAATCATAAATATCNTTNTNNGAATTATCAATTCTTTTGTAATANTCTAAACAGTCAATTTGTGANTANACTGGCTCATTATAAATTTGAGTAATAATNTCATTTGAATCTACTTTTCGTATACTCATATTTTNTAGAACCTCAACTATACCTTTTGAGACATTACCGACTCCAGTTATAAGAATTTTTTCATTTGAAAGTTGAATATTATTTAAAATTGNAAAAATTTCTTCTTTNCTGTTAAAAGTTGAAGCTTTATCAATNTTAAATTTTTTTGTTTTCAAACCATAAGCNCGAANACTATTNTANGCTCCNANAATACCTGCGTATTTTCCAAAACCTATTAATCTTTTTCCATTATTNTTCATAACCTCATAATCANANAAAGTATTATTTGATGATAATAGACTTTTTAGCAGTTTCTTNTTGTACTCTTGTTTTTTAATTGTGTGTGAAAAGAAAATATAAGACATNCCNTNTATTATATTATTTATNTNAATCTCTTTAATACCAATAATTATATCACANTNNTCAAGATTTTTTANNACTTTAATATTTAAATCTAAATATTCACTATCNGNANAACANCTGTGGCNACTNTCTTGAACATANATAGTTAATTCACTGAATTTTTCATTNANATATAAACATTGCTTCGGNGTTAAAGGAGTTCTTTTATCAACNGGTATTTTATCCTCNCTAATTATTCCTATTTTCANNATACAAAAATATAAAAGGNTTTTACAATCAGCTTTTTTTTTANTTTTGCATTAGATCTTTATATTTTGGGGCTGACAGGTTTTGACAACAAGAATAATTTTTTAGCTAGCATGTCGAGCTTGTAATTTTCTCGTTAAACATAATTACAACTTTTTTAATTGGCGAAAATAATTACGCTTTAGCTGCTTAATTAATAATTAATTAGCTTTTGTCTCTTGTAAATCNTCCTAACGATTTACTTTGAGGCATCATATTTGTTAGGATANTTAAAATANTTTCTCGCTATTTTAATGANNATTAGAGANTTGAATTATTTNTTTGGTTTTCATTACAACCTTAATAATTTGAAATTAAAGTAATGATAAGCATGTAGAACCCTTTTAAATTGCTTGTTTGGACGTGGGTTCAAATCCCACCAGCTCCACTTTTTTTTACTAATTTTGCATAACTTTTTTATATATAAATTATACTAAGTGTTAGTAAANAAAAAAATAAAAAAAANCGAACTACAAAGTTTGTTAAATGAATCCTCNGGAAAAGGATACACATTTATTGAAAGAATTAAAAAAGGTATTTATGGTTCNCANCAGTATAGAATCANTTCAATTAGAAATAATAATCTCAGTGATGAATTTTCAGAGTCNTCAGATATTGTTTANTCNAACATAGANATAAGAAAAAAGGGTATATCACTNCATTTCAGATTTAANAACGAGGAGTACTTAGANTGTTGTCATTTTAATAAACTAAAAATTATGAGTAACGANAATNTACTTACACTTCAAATTGANAATTCAATTTACAANTTGCAATANAAAAACCCAAAACAAAATAATTTATTAATCAAAAAAATATANAATGAAAAAATTTATTTCAACAAAGAGATTTAGNGGATTTACTTGCTGCTTTAGGCANTGGAGAGCNAAGCATACTCATTGNAGCTTTCTACATGGATATGCAATATCATTTAAAGTCTATTTNGAGGGTGATCTAGANGANAANAACTGGGTNTGGGATTTTGGAGGNATGAAAAGAGCAAAAAATAAAATNGATGGAATGCGACCAGATGAGTGGATAAAGTATATGTTTGATCATACAGTTATAATTGCAGANGATGATCCTTTTTTGCAAGAGTTCATAAAAATGAANGAAAATAAAATAATNCAATTGAGANTAATACCCTATGTTGGAGCAGAGGGTTTCGCCGAATANATCTACAANAAGCTATCNGANTTNATCANNCTTGAGACTAATAGTAGAGTTAATATTAGAAAAATTGAATTCAGCGAAAACGANAATAATAGTGCCATTTATCTTAATAAAAAATGATGAAAANTTTAAAAATAAGNAANGGNGAAAAAAAAGATATTNCNTNTCTNTACAAACTNATNAAAGAATTAGCNATNTATGAAAANTCAGAACATAAGCTAANAATAANTNANGATTCNCTTTTAANTGATTGTTTTAAAGAAAAACCAAGCTATAATTTTATTGTCGGTGAGTTNAACAATGAAATNATTGGAATTGCAATGTANTANATNAGATATTCGAGTTGGAANGGAGANGTTTTATATTTGGAAGATTTAATTGTTACCGAAAAACANAGAGGTAANGGNTTTGGNTCAGAAATTTTTAAGAANCTTATAANTNTATCAAAAAAATANAATGGATTTTNCTGGCANGTATTNGATTGGAANAAAGATGCTATTAATTTTTACAAAAAATTTGGTTCTAATTGTGAAAANGGNTGGCTAAACTGCAGTATCAANTGAAATAATTAATTGTTATTTAATGGATAAGATAAATATATTTTGGTTTAGAAGAGATTTAAGGCTTAGAGANAATANNGGACTANTATAATAGTTTAAGTANCNGCAAGACGTTACTTTTATTCATATATGATGATTCAATNCTAAGAAATCTCAAAAATGATGACCCCAGAGTAACATTCATTAGTTCGCTCATTAATAATATCAATAAAAAAATAGAGAAATTCAAAAGTAATGTGCTTTGTAAGTACGGTAATCCTATTGATATTTGGGAAGAACTAATTTCTGAGTATGAAATTTCAAATGTTTTTTTTAACAGAGATTATGAGCCGTATGCTATTAAAAGAGACAAACAAATTATTGATCTCTTAACTAAAAACAATATAAAAACATCATCACATAAGGATCATTTAATTTTTGAAAAGAATGAAATATCAAAAGATGATGGAAATCCCTATACAGTATATACACCTTACAAGAATAAATGGATAAGCTCAATAAATAGTGACAATCTTAAGTTCTATGATTCAGAAAAAAAGCTGAAAAATCTCTATCAAATAAAAAAAAAGGTAATTAATCTTGAAGACTTTGGGTTTAAAAAATCATCCATCATAGTAATTAATCCAAACTTTGATTTCATAAAAGATTATGAAAAGTTCAGAGACTTTCCATCAGAAAATAAAACATCTTTTCTAAGCCCACATTTAAGATTTGGATCTGTTTCTATAAGAGAGTGCGTGAAATACGCATTTAATAAAAATAAAATTTTCCTTAGTGAGCTAATTTGGAGAGAATTTTATAGTCAAATACTATATAACTTTCCACATGTTGTTAATCAACCATTTAAAGCAAAATATTCAAAAATAAAATGGAGGAATAATAATGATGAATATCAAATGTGGTGTAGTGGAAAAACAGGATATCCAATTGTAGATGCTGGAATGAATCAATTAAATTCTACAGGATACATGCATAATAGAGTTCGAATGATAACTGCAAGCTTCTTAGTTAAACATCTTCTAATTGATTGGAAATTAGGAGAAAGATATTTTGCAGAAAAATTATTAGATTATGATCTGGCCTCAAATAATGGAAATTGGCAATGGGTAGCTGGAACTGGATGTGATAGTGCCCCATATTTCAGAGTTTTTAATCCTGAAACTCAGCGAACAAAGTTTGATTCAAAATATGAGTATGTGAGAAAATGGATTGATGATTTTGATTCCTCTAATTACATAGAAAGGATTGTTGAACATAAATTTGCTAGAGAAAGATGTTTAGAAACATATAAAAGCTCTCTCGCTACTGATTAAATTTTTCGTTCATTACCTTTTGCCTGTAATCAAAAATATTTTTCAACTGTTTTCTAATAAATATCTTATTTGCAATCTGACCTATTAAACCTAGTGGGGGAATATAAGTTATAATATCTTTCATCATCACTCCATTATCTTTGATTTCAAAAACATGTTGATGATGCCACATTTTATATGGTCCCATTCTTTGTTCATCAATAAAAAACTTTTTATCTCGGACATGAGTTATTTCAGTCATCCAATCAATTTTTATATTTAAGACTGGGGCTACTTTGTAAGTTATAATCATACCTGGATACATTTTTTGATCTAAATTATCTGAGGTTATTTGGAAAAGCATGTAATCCGGTGTGATTTCCTTTAAGTTTTTAGGTGATGAAACAAAATCCCAAACAGTATCAATGTCACTATTAATTATTTGTTCTCTTTTGAATTGAAATGCAGCCATGTAAAGAATTATTTGAAATATTTAAATGGAACAATCAACATTCCAAAATTAACACAATGATCTTTATTCCTATTTTTATGATGAATTTTATGAGCCTTTCTAATTGCTTTAATATACTTGCTTTTTGTTTCACTAGGTGGGGGCAATCTTCTATGTATTATTATTTCATGAATTATGAAGTACGCCAGTCCATATAATGCGATACCAAGCCCAGAAAAAAACATATAATTAAAATCTTTGGAACCTAATACAAAAAGAATGATTGAAGGAATAGCAAAAATTAAAAAGAAATAATCATTTTTTTGAAACTTATGGTCATGATTGACTTGGTGATGATCCTTATGTAACGACCATAAAAAACCATGCATAATATATTTATGAGCAAACCATGAAAAAAATTCCATAAAAATAAAAACAATAAAAGTAATAAGAATATTTACTAGCATACCAATCATCATATTTTTTTTACAAAGTTACTAATCTTTGGAATCAACAACTTGAACCAACGAGTATAATTTTGAGGCCTTTTATTTATATATATTTCTAAATCTTCTATGCTCATGTGTTAAAAATCTAAAACTTCTTTTTTGTTAAAATTTGGATATATAATCAGCAAGTACAATCATCTTACCGAACATTGGTTAGCATTTTTAAATTATCAAAAAGATTAATATTTTTTTCTATGAAAAAAATATCCTCTGCTAAGCTACCATAATAATTTAAAGCTTTCGGACAATTTGATTGAATATTATTTCTAAGAATTATTAGCTCTAAATTATTTGGGAAGTTACAGATTAGCTTTTCAAGTATGAACTTCCCGATTTCAAAATTTTTAAATTTTAAAAATATATTTTTTGAATTTTTAGCAATTAAAAAAAATGAAGATGCTAAATAACCACTTGTACTAGGATTTTTAAAAATCTTTTCTGAGTGCTTATTAAAATCATCATCACCAAAAATTAAATCATTAGTCAATTCCTGTAACTTGACTGCATTCTCTAAAGAGTTTATTGATTGCACATACAACTTTCTAAAATCAGCAATTTGAGATGAAAAGATATTATTGGAAATGAAAAAAAAAATTGATAGAAAAATAAACTTCATATCAAATTAAATTGATTCTTAAATACTGATTGAAACATTAAAAGAATTTTATTTGAGTTTTGAACCCTTATTCTTTTATTAAATATTTCGTAGTAAGGAACAGTTTTAATTTTTTTAAAAAGTTTGTAATAGTAAATGTATGCTAAATATACACCTCCTTTTGAACTTGATGGGAGTTGTTTGATACCAACTAAAGCATTTTCAAAGTCTTTGATTATATCATCCTCTATTACCATTTTATCAAATTCAGTAAAATTATTCATATCAACACCTGGAAAATAAGTTCTTCCAAGTTTAACAAAGTCATCATTAATATCTCTTAAAAAGTTAACTTTTTGAAAAGCTGAACCTAAACTCATAGCATGTGGTTTAAGTTGATTGTATTTTTTCTCGTCACCATCCACAAAAACCTTTAGACACATTAATCCTACAACCTCAGCTGATCCAAGTATATATTTTTTATAGGAATCATCATCATGAATACTTGAATTTAAGTCCATAAACATACTGTTGAAAAATAAATTTATGAGCTTATGATCAATCTTATATTCATTAACTACAGCTTGAAAACTATTTAGTATTGGATTTAAGCTTATTCCGCTGTCTATTGAAAAAAATGTGTCTTTTTTAAACTTTTTTAATAACTCTTGTTTATTGAAATCATGAAATGTATCAACAATTTCATCAGCAAATCTTACAAAACCATAAATATTATATATCGGCTGTTGTATACTTTTACTTAAAGCTTTTATACCAAAACTGAAACTTGTGCTGTATGATTTTGTAGTAAGCTCAGAAGTTGATTTTGAAATTTGATTAAATATTCTTAACATAATTCTTTGTTTAAAATGTAATTAGCAACAACTTTACCTGAAATCAATGAAGGTGGTACTCCAGGACCAGGAACTGTCAGCTGGCCAGTGTAAAACAAATTCTTTAATTTTTTGCTTTTAATTTTTGGTTTGAGATTAGCAGTTTGTGATAAAGTATTAGCAAGTCCGTATGCATTTCCTTTGAATGCATTGTAATCAGATATAAAATCATTAATACAATAACTCCTCTCGTACTCAATGATTCGCTTAAAATCAATTTGGCAATATTTACTTAATCTATCTAATACTATATTATAATATTTTTTTCTTAATACACCCGAATCCTCAATTCCAGGGGCAATTGGTATCAAAATAAAGACATTTTCTTTGTCTTTTGGAGCAACTTCATTATCTGTTTTTGATGGACAACAAACATAGAAAAGTGGTTTTTTGGGCCATATTGGTTTCTTGTAGATATCGTCAATATGTTCTTCAATGTCCTCATCAAAAAAAAGATTGTGATGTTCTAAATTTTTAATTTTCTGAGAAACTCCTAAATAGAAAAGCAAACTAGAGGGAGACATTGTTCTACTTTGCCAATAACGATTAGTATAAGACTGATATTTTTTTGGTAATATTTTTTGTTCAAAAAAATTGTAGTCAGCACTACAAATTACAGTTTCGGCACTTACTTGACTATTGCTAGAGCCAATAGACTCAATTTTAGAGTCTTTTATCTCAACATTTTCAACATCAAAATTAAATTTAAATTTTACGCCTAAATCATCACAAATAGATTTCATTGCGTTAATAACTGATACAAATCCTCCCATAGTGTAGAATGTTCCTTCTTTAATTCCTGAATATGCCATTAAACTATAAATGGAGGGAGTATCTTTGGGAGCAGTTCCCAAAAATAAAACTGGAAATTCAAGCAGTGATCTTAAATATTTGTTTTTAAAACTTTTATGTACTAAACTTCTGTAAGATGTAAAAAGCTTTAGCTTGGAAAGATTATTTATAACTTTAAAATCTAATAGTTCAAAAATTGATAGTCCTGGCTTTTGCACTAGCGTATTAATACCAATATCATACTTAGCCTCGGCTTCAATCATGAATTTTTTTAATTTTACTGAACTACCCTTTTCATATGATTCAAAAAGATCTAATATGTCTTCCCACTTTGATGGTAACTTTAGAAGATTGTCCTTAAAAATAATTTGAAAACCTGGATCTAATTTTATAGTATCGAAAAAATCAGTTGATTTTTTATTAAAATCATTAAAAAATTTGTCAAAAACATCCTTCATCCAAAACCAACTAGGCCCCATATCAAACTTAAAGCCATTATGAGTAAATTGTCTCGCTCTACCGCCACATTTATCATTTTTTTCTAATACTGTAACATCACATCCGTTTTTTGCTAAATATGCTGCACAACTGAGGCCTGAGAACCCACTACCAATTACAGTAACTTTTTTCATTTAAATATTTTGTATAGAAATTTACTAGCAAATATATACAAATTGTATAAAAAAAAGGCATAATACTAGATGTAAAAATTATACAAAATGCATAATATTTTTTTTTTTTAGTTATGCATTCATAAAATAAGTCTATATTTGTAAATATTTTAAAGAATGTCGACTTATAGTATAGATCAATTTTCCAAAATAACCGGTCTCAACAAAATCCTGCTTAGAACATGGGAGAATAGATATGGTTTTATTGTTCCAAGTCGTACTGAAACAAATCTCAGGTTGTATGACGATAATATGATAGTTAAGGCATTGAATACTAAGATATTAATAGACAATAATTTCAAGATTTCTCATATTGCTAAGATGACAATCAACCAAATTATGTCAATGGTCAATGCCCTCAAAAATGAAAACGTGGTCAATCAACACGATTTATCCATAACTAAAACTATAGAGTCAGGACTAAATTTTGATAAAGAACTATTTGAAAAAACTTATGATAATGGCATTGATAAATTTGGTATTGTGGAATTTTATGAAAAAGTTCTTATACAAGCGCTAAACAAAATCGGAATTTTATGGTTAACTAATTATATAGCACCATCACAAGAACATTTTCTTGTAGAACTTATTAAAACAAAAATAGCTAGGCAAATTGATGAACAAAAATCTGTTACTAGGTCAGATACATGGGTATTGTTCCTCCCAGAAAATGAATTTCATGAAATCGGTTTACTCGTTTCTCATTTATTACTAAAGCTACATGGCTACAATGTTATTTATTTAGGAGCAAATCTCCCATTCTCATCAGTTAGACATGTTGTAGAAAAAGTAGATATTGACAAACTTTTATTTTTTGCAGTTTCTAACCCTATTATTTCAAACATTGATTATACAATTGAGTATTTAAAAAATTTAAAACCAGAAGCTCAGAGATTTTTAATTACATCTAAAGATAGAGCCAAAGGAAAAGAATTGAACAAAAATGCAAATGTTATATATGACATTCAAGAGTTTATAAAACTAATTACCTAATTGACAAAAGAAATTGTTTTAATTACTGGTTATAACGGCTCTTTAGCAAAACAACTCACAAAATTCCTTAAAACAAATTACACAGTTAGGTCTCTTACATCAAGTAAAGAATCACTGATAAATAAAAATATATTTTTTTGGGACCCCAGCAATAAAATAATAGACACAAATGCGTTGAAAGGATGTAGTCATATTGTTCATCTTGCAGGTTTTCCAATACTAAGTAAGTGGACAAAAAAAAATAAAAAACTAATTTATGATAGTAGAATTAAAAGCTCAAGATTGATATTTAATTCTATCAAAAAATTAGGATTGAAAATTGAAACTTTTATTTCTGCATCAGCAATAGGGGTCTATAAAGACAATACAAGTATTAATCAAAACGAAGGTAGCTCTAAATCAAAATCTTGGATTGGAAAGCTAGTTAGCGATTGGGAAGTTGAATCAAACAAATTTAATGAGCTTAACTTGAGATGCATACAACTTAGAATACCATTAATATTTGACAAAAAACATGGATTTCTAAAATATAATTTATTATCAATGAAATTTGGGATGGGATTAATTTTCGGAAACAAAAATCAAATTTTGAATTGGGTAAGTACAAACGATATATGTAGATTTATTGAGTACAGTATTAAAAATAAAAATATTGAAGGCCCTTTCAACATTGCATCATCAAAAAAATATTCAAAAATAGATATACTCAGAAATATAAGATTGAATAAATACAAATACTCAATAATAATAAGTCTTCCAGACTACTTAGTAGATATTATATTTGGAGAAAAATCTTCAGTTATAAAATCCAACATAAATATATGTTCAAAAAAGATTAATAACACAGGTTTCAAATTTTATGAATCAGAAATTGAAAAAATTATATAAATCGCAAAGAAATTGTTAAACTCCATAAAGAAATGGATGGAGATGCTAGCTAATCGCAAACTTCCACTGTCATAAAAATGAACCAATTGGTTGAGGCCCGTTTTTGAAGAACCAAGTCAAGCTCCAATAATAATAATTGTCGAGTTTAACATTATTCCTTTGCAAATATAAATTTAACTTAATTTTTCAGAAAGAATATTACTTATTTGATTTAAATCATTAGATATATCACTACTTTCCTTTTTGTAATTCTGACTTTGACTTTTAATTTTTGTTGCAAATTCAATGAGACACATTGCCAATAGATCTTGTTTGTCATTAATTTCATAATTGTTTTCATAAAATTTAATTCTCTCATCAATATTTTTTGCAGCTAATCTAATTTGCTCTTCTGATTCCTTATTAACTTTCATAGGATATAAACGATTGGCAATATTTATTTTGATGGATAATTTTTCAGACATTTTTGTTATCAATTAAATTTATACACTTATCAATTTCTTTAATAAAGTGATCTATCTTCTTCTTGGTATAGCTTGAATTACTTTCAGATTCAATAGATTGATTAATTTTTAATAAATCTGACTTTTGAGTTAGATTATTAATTTTAGTTATCATACTTTCATTTTGTTTTTTATATGCTTGAATATCTTTTTTAAGCATCGAATTTTCTCTTTTAAGTTCATCTAAAAGGAAAAGTAGTTTTTTGATTTTTTCTTTTATAGATATTACTAAATCTTTCATAACTAATCAACACAAATTAACAATTTTATATGCTAATTATTATTAAATTGCTACTAAAATTACAATTGAAAATATTTTTATCATTTTCATTTATATTAATAAATCTTTTAGCCATATCTCAAAACTGCAAAAGCCCTATTGGTTCAAATATTTATTTATCTGGAACATTTGGTGAATTAAGAAATAATCATTTTCATACTGGTATTGATATTAAAACAAGAGGCAAGATTGGGGAAAAAATTTTTAATGTTAAAGATGGTTTTGTTTCAAGAATCAAAATATCAAGTTCCGGATATGGTAAGGCACTGTATATCGAGCATAATGATGGAACAACCTCTGTTTATGCTCATCTAAAAAAATTCAATGAAGAAATTGAAAAGTACATAAAAACTCTGCAATACCAAAAAAAAACATTTCAAATTGACCATTACCTAAAAAGTAAAGATTTTTTTTACCATAGTGGTGATTTAATTGCAATTTCAGGCAATACTGGCAGCAGTGCTGGCCCACACCTTCATTTTGAAATAAGAGATACTAAAACACAAAAACCTATTAATCCACTTTCTTGCAAACTAGAAATAAAAGATGATATTGCGCCCATAATTAAAAAACTAAAAGTTTATTTCTTAGACTTAGATTCATCAACTGTTCTAAATTGTAAAAAAAACAACAATTATTATATTAAAGAAAAATTACAAACAAATGGAGAAATTGCATTTGGAGTAAATTGTTATGATCAACATAATGGCTCAAGAAATATAAATGGTGTTTATTCAATAGATTTATATTGTGATAATGTCAAGATATATAGATTTGTGACTAACAAGTTAGACTTTAGTAAAAATAGATATATTAATAATCACATAGATTATTATGAAAAATACGTAAACAGAATTAAGTTCCACAAATGTTATGTTGATATAAACAATTCGTTAGATAACTATGTTGAATTAATAAATAGAGGAGTAATCAACAGTCAAAAAAATCATGAAATTAGAATTGAAGTTTCTGATTACAATTTAAATACAAGCGTGTTAGAATTTAAAATTGAAAATTCTCCAAACATAAAGCTTGTTAAAAAAGAAAATGAATTCAAACGTAAATTTTATCATGATAGAGCTAATGTAATTAATGAAAAAGATTTTCAATTACATATGAAGAAAAAATCTCTTTATCGTGATATTGATTTTGATTATCAAGTTATTGAATCAGAAAATCAAAATAGAAAAATTTATAAATGTCATTATGCATATGAACCATTACATAAAGAATTTGTTATTTCAATTAAAACAAACAAAAGAAATAAAAATCTATATGTAGCCAAAATCGATAATGGTAATTTGATTTATCTTGGTAATAAAAAAAGAGGAAATTTTGTTTCAGCTAAAAGCAAAAGTTTTGGTGAATTTTGTTTAGCAGCAGATAGTATAAATCCAAAGATTGTTTTACTAAACAGAAAAAATATAGAACTAAAGAAAAATTCCAAAATTTCATTTCAAATTAAAGACAATGAAAGTGGAATAAAAAATTATGAAGGAAAAATAAATGAAAAATGGGTTCTATTTGAATATGACCTCAAAAAAAATAAGATTTTTCATGTAATAGATTCAGTCTACACAGCTCCAATAAAATTAGATTTAACTGTTACTGATAATGTTGGAAATGAAGAAAAATTTAGCAAGACTCTTCCTTAAGTATATCTTCTTTTATTAATTTAATAAGTAATAAACTTATTTCATCTCTAATTTCTGAATAAAAATTTAATGTGTCTTTTAAGTTTCCCTTAAACTTTGCGGGATCACGAAAACTTTTATGTATGTGTTTTATAGCATTATTAAATACTGGACATATTTCTAAGGCATTATCGCAAACAGTTATTACATAGTCAAATATTATACTATCAAAATCGTTGATGTGATTAGATTCATTTTTAGAAATATTGATGTTTATTAGATTCATTGCTTTTATAGCGTATTTATTTACTGGCTCCGGCTTTGTTCCAGCACTCTTAATTAAAAAAGAATTCGGCAAGTTTTCTTTCAAAATTCCATCTGCCATTTGAGACCTACAAGAATTTCCAGTACAAAGAATTAGTATTTTTTTCATCTTTAGTGTGTCTTAATTTTTACTTTTTCGTAATTAGTGGAGTCATTATAAAAAATAACTTCTTTATCAAATTTAGAAACATCTCCACTACTACAGGATGATATTGTTATTAATATACTAATAATTATAATTCTTAACAATACAATAAATTTCATTTATTAAAGTTCTATTACTGCACAAATTTAAGTTTATTTTTGTCCCATATGAAATCATCATTTCTACTTTTCTTGTCCTTAATAAGCCTAGAGGGTTTTTCACAAATTATCTCAGGAAAAGTTGTTGATGAAAATAATAAGCCACTTTCTGAAATAAATATTTCTGTAAATAAAAATATTGGTGTAACATCAGACAAAAATGGTTATTACTTAATTAATATGGAAAATAAGAGATCGATTGTTCTGATATTTAGCTCAGTGGGATATCAAACTGAAAAAATTAGAATTCCAAGATTAGAAAAAAGTCAGAATTACCAACTTGATATAACTTTATTTGAAAAAAATATATTACTCAATAAGGTTATTGTTGGTGATAAAGAAATAAGAAAAAAAGGACTAAGTAAAATTAAGCCAAAGCAAGTCAGTATCTTACCAACAGGCAATAGCGGCGTAGAAGCAATGATAAAAACATTACCCGGGGTGAGCTCAGCAAATGAGTTAAGCTCACAATATTCAGTTAGAGGTGGTAATTTTGATGAGAACTTAGTTTATGTAAATGGTATTGAAATCTATAGACCTTTTTTAATAAGCTCTAGTCAACAAGAAGGTTTGAGTTTTATTAATTCTGATTTAGTAAGTGAAATTAATTTTTCATCAGGAGGATTTGAAGCTAAATATGGAGATAAAATGTCATCTGTTTTAGATATCAAGTATATTGTTCCAAAAAAAAATAAGACATCTATTTCAACAAGTTTACTTGGGACCAACTTTCACACTCANGGAGTATCAAAAAANAAAAANANTTCTTTTTTGATTGGATTAAGATATAAAACTACAAACTANATACTTAACTCTTTAGATACNGANGCTGAATATAGACCTCGTTTTTTTGATGTACAGTCTAGCTTTAACTTTAAAATTNTTGANTACTGGAACCTCAANATTCTTTCNAATTANAATTACAATAATTATTTAATGNTTCCAACAAGNAGAGATACNGAATTTGGNAANATAAANGAAGCTTTAAAACTNAGAATTTTTTTTGATGGACAAGAAAAAGATGAATTNNCNACATTCTTCACAACNNTAATCAACAAATTTAAAATTTCTGAAAACTCAAATTTGCAGNCTAATCTATCNTTTTTTGAAATNAATGAGAGTGANAACTATGATATNATGGGAAGATATTTTCTATACCAANTAGATAATAATTTAGGTTCTAATTCATTTGGAGATATAGCATATAACAGAGGAATNGGNAAATATATNGATCACTCAAGAAACANTTTNAANGCAAANATCTTTAACCTTNCANTTGAAAGGANCTCATTTCATAAACAACACAAATTTAAATTGGGGANTTAAGTTACAAAAAGAAANTTTCGNAGATATTATAAATGAATGGNGGCTTATTGATTCCGCTGGATATAATATTCCATCATCCAGTAATCAATTTGATACAATNTCNAATANCAATAATTTTGTTNTGGATGAGGTTAGAAAAACAGAAATNAANATNAANTCAAATAGAGTTACTTCATTTTTNCAATTTNCAAAAGANTATANGAATCTCTCTTTAACAGCNGGAACNAGAACTANCTANTGGTCTTTTAATAAAGANCTTTTANTGAGCCCNAGAATTTCATTAGCATACGCNCCNNTATGGGAAAAAGATTTTGTGTTTAGATTAGCCTCAGGAATTTATTATCAAAGCCCTNTTTANAAGGAACTAAGNGNTGAAAGTGGGCAATTAAATAANAATATTANAGCTCAAAAATCAATACATCANGTANTTTCNAGTGATTATCTTTTTTATTCNTGGGGACGACCTTTTAANCTTGTAACAGAANTCTACTACAAAGATTTAAAAAATTTAATTCCATATAAAATTGACAANGTNAGAATACAATATTTACCTTTNGAGAAATCNAACGGATATGCAACAGGNNTTGATTTTAAAATTAATGGNGAATTTGTNAACGGAGTTGAAAGTTGGGCAAGCTTATCAATAATGAAAACTGNAGAAGATATTGTAGGNGATTATATTGTAAACGAAGACAATAGTCAATCNGAGGTTGGTTTTATNCCAAGNCCAACAGACCAGAGAGTAAACTTTTCACTTTTCTTTCAAGATTATGTTCCAAATAATCCAAATTANAAAATGCATTTAAACTTAAAATANGGATCTGGATTACCTTTTGGTCCACCAAAGTCAGAAAAATACGANGATATTTTAAGAATACCNTCATACAGNAGNGTTGATATTGGATTCTCTGCTGGAATAAANAGCANTAAAAAAGTTTCCAGATTTAAATTTCTCAACTATTTTGANGAAATNTGGNTNTCNGCTGANGTATTTAATTTATTNGANATTAATAATACTGTTTCNTACNTNTGGGTNAGTGATATNAANGGAAGACANTATGCTGTTCCAAACTACTTGACATCAAGACAACTNAATGCGAGATTAATTATTAAAATTTAAGAGTTCATTNTATCTGACAAAGAATTNTCATANAAANTTTTNTAATCTTTTATATCACCAAAACTNATNTCGTTGTAGCTTATCTCANNAGANGTAACACNTCCAATTAATCTGAAATCAACTTNCTCAGANTCNAANTNTTTAACNAAATTATTTTCTTTTGATTTGCTNACNGAAACTATAANTCTACTNGGACTTTCACCAAATAAAAATGCNTCATCCCTAATAGATTTTTCTCCATTTATNTGAAATCCAAAATTTTTGTCNATACANCTTTCAATCAAGCAGATAAAAAGACCACCNTCAGAAACATCATGAGCAGATTTAATAAGATTTTTTCTGATTAANTTCTTGATAGCTTCTTGNANTTTAAACTCNGTATCAAGACAAAATTCNGGAGTTGNTGATTCTTTAATNTTATGAAAAGANGTTAAGTANTCGGAACATGAAATATTATTTTTTGAGGTTCCNATTAAAAATATCAAATCTTTTTCACTATTNAATGAAAGAGATGTTATATGAGATTTNTCTTCNACTATNCCAAGCATTCCAATTGTNGGNGTAGGGAAAACAGGTATTTCAATATTATCNTCACTNGTTTGATTATAGAAACTAACATTNCCACCAGTGACNGGAGTTTTAAATTTTTCACANGCTAATTTCATCCCTTTAATTGNGTTCACAAATTGCCAATATACCTCAGGGTTATANGGATTACCNAAATTTAAACAATTAGTTATTGCAGAAGGAACTCCTCCAGAGCAAACAATATTCCTTGCAGCCTCAGCAACAGCNATAGANCAACCNTCTTGAGGNTTTGAATTAACAAATCTTGAGTTACAATCAACNGTCATTGCTAATGCTCNTTTNGATCCTTTTAAATTAACTATNGCTGCATCAGACTTAATATTTGTTGACATATTTACTGTACCAACCATTGAATCATATTGTTCAAAAACCCATCTTTTNGAAGAANTATTTGGATTTTCACACATAAACNTAGCAACTNTNACAAGATCACTTGGAAGTTTAATACTNTCAATATTAAANTTTTTANANCTTTTAAAATACTCTGGCTCTGTGTATTCTCTTTCGTAAATTGGAGCTCCACCACCTAATACTAAAGAATCATATGGTACTTTTGCAACTAACGAATCGTGCANATANTACTCTACATAATCNCCTTNAATTACTTCTCCAATTTTTTCACATGATANATCCCACTTTTTAAATATTTNATTAACAANANTTTCATTTCCTTTNTTGACTACTATTAACATTCTCTCTTGACTTTCNGANAGAAGTATCTCCCAATCTTTCATATCAGATTGCCTAGTAGGCACTTTATCTAAAAATATTTTCATTCCATGNGANCCAGCAGCACTCATTTCATTTGTNGAGCACGTAATTCCAGCAGCNCCCATATCTTGCATNCCAACAATNGCNTCAGTNTTTGATAATTCCATTGTAGCCTCAAGTAATAATTTTTCTTGAAATGGATCACCAACTTGAACAGCAGGCAAGTCTTCTGATGAATCCTCACTTAAATCTTTAGAGGCAAAAGATGCACCATGTATTCCATCTTTTCCAGTTCTNGAACCAACAATAAAAATAGGGTTTCCAACTCCCTTTGAAACTGCAGAGATCATATTTTCAGATTTCATAATACCTGCAGAAAACGCNTTNACAAGTGGATTTGTATTGAANGAACTNTCAAAAAATACTTCACCTCCAACAATTGGNATTCCAAANGCATTACCATAGTCCCCAATACCTTTAGTTACTCCACGCAACAGCCATTTAGTTCTATCTAAGCTGATATCTCCAAATCTCAATGAGTTTAATTGAGCAANNGGTCTAGCTCCCATAGTNAAGATATCTCTNTTNATACCACCAACTCCTGTNGCAGCACCTTGATATGGCTCGATNGCTGATGGATGATTATGAGATTCTATTTTGAAACAACAAGCTAAACCATCACCGATNTCAACTAATCCAGCATTTTCTTCGCCAGCTTTTACNAGCATNTGAGGTCCATCTTTTGGTAATTTTTTTAGCCATAATATGGAGTTTTTATAAGAGCAATGTTCAGACCACATTACTGCATATATACTTAGTTCACAAAAATTAGGGATACGACCAAGAATTTCTTTAATTTTTTCAAACTCAGATTCAAGCAAACCCATATCTTTTGCTTGTTGAACAGTGGCTAGATTCACGCTTTTTATATTTTCACTAAAATTAAATTAATGTTTAAATATAGGTTTAACTGTCATGAGATTTATTACATCATTTATTAACAATGCTAGTATATTATAGGATTAAAATTTTTTTCAATTTTCCCACTTATATTAGTAAGTTTTTCTTGAATACGCTTCATATCATTTTCGATATTATTTGTAGGAGATAATTTATCTATAATTCCAATTTCTTTTTTTTTGTAGTTGATACCAACTATCACAATTGGGACATTTGCTTTTTGAGCTATGTAATAAAAACCCGTTTTCCATTTATCAACTTTTTTTCTAGTTCCCTCTGGTGAAAGTGATAAAATTATTGTTTTACTATCCATTATTTTATTTGAAAGAAAGTCAACTAATTTATTTTTCTTTGATCTATCAACTGGAATTCCACCATTTAACTTTATAAAATATGATATAAGCGGAACAAAAAGTTCTTTTTTAGCTAGATATTTTGGTTGAATTTTAATGATATAGGAATAGAGTCTTGCATAAAAAAAATCCCAGTTAGAAGTATGTGGGACAGCTATTAGTACACATTTGTTAGGGAAATCATTATCTCCTATTATTCTCCAGCCAAGAAAACTAAATATTATTTTTGAAACTCTATACATTAGATGCAAATAAAAGGTAAATAAAACTAAGTAAAAAGTAAAAATTGTAGATTTGTCAAAAAAATAATGAAAGAGAAATACATAAAAATATTACTATGGCCTTTGATTTTATTTCTTTCATATCTTGTTATTAACAGCATTAACAGTGAGATAACATTTCAAAAAGAAGCAAAAATCAGAATTGACCAAAATGTTCAAAAGCTCAAAGACTTAAGGCTGTTACAAGTTACTTACAAAAAAGCAAACAATGAATTCTGTGATAATTTTGATACATTATTGAACTTTTACTTCAATGATTCTTTATTCATTGTAAAAGCTGAGGGAGAAACACCGGACTCTCTAAACGATAAACAAGCCCTTGAAATGGGAATAATTTCCAGAGACACGTCATATGCTGCAGTAAGAAAAACATTATTTAATGACGTTTACAAAAAAACAAGAAACAATACATTTCCCATTGATGAAAATAATATGACTAAAATCCCATTTGCAGATATTGATTACAACATAGAGGCTGGAGTCATTAACAAAGGGAACGTCAATGTTCAGGTTTTTGAAATATCAGCAACATACAAAAATGTCTTATTTGGACTTAATGCGAAAAATAAGAAATATGATTTGGAAAAACTCTTAAAAGTTGGATCAATGAATGAAGCATCTCTAAATGGAAATTGGGGAGAATAATTTATTGAAATTTAATTTTATTTCAAAAAATTTCGAAGTTGAGTCCTGCTCAAATTATCATTTATCAGTTGAGTTAAGTGTTAACTTTTTTAGGTATGCAGTATTAGACCCAAACACAATGAAGTATCTAATTATAAGAGAATACTTTATTGAAATTAAAAATGCAAATCAACTATCGAATAAAATAGTTTCAATTATTAATTCTGACGAATTCGTAAAAAGAAACTTTTATTCAAATACAATTTCAATCTCATCTACAAATTGCATTGTCAATAGTTCAGGTCAAACAACAGATAATGAAAAATTAAAAATGCTTGAACTTGAAACTGATGTTCATGAAAATATAAAATGTGACTTAATTAGTCACAATGATAGTGTATTAGAAATAATTTATTCCATTCCTAACAGTATAAATAACTTATTTAACAATTATTTTAACAATTCAAGTATTTCCTGCTCAGACACCATACTAATAAAAAATTATTTAAATGAATTAAACCCTCTCCCATCTTTAAAAATTCACATTTGCTATGATACAATTTACATTACATATTTTTATAATAATGAAGTTATATTTCATAATAAATTTATTTTTAAGAGTGAAGAAGATATTCTTTATCTAATACTAAATACAACTAAGCAATTAAAAATTAGTCGTGAAAAATGTGCATTTAAAATAAGTGGAAGAGTAAATAAATTGACAAATTCACTTCTAAAAGATTACTTGGGAGAATTTACAGTTGAAAAATCAAAAATAGAAAACACTGATTCTTCAAAATTCAAAATAGTTTTAAATCAAATAATATGAGAATCATCTCAGGAATTAAGAGAGGTCAAAAAATAATTTATCCAAAGAACTCTAACATCAGACCAACTACTGATTTTGCAAAGGAAGCATTATTTAATATACTTAATAATAATTATCAATTTTCAAAGATTAATGTCTTAGATTTATTTGCTGGGACAGGCAACATTAGCTTTGAATTTGCATCCAGAGGTTGTAAAAACATTACATGCATAGACATAAATAATTCTATAATAAATTCATTAAAAAAAAGTAAAGTAAAATTTGATTTTAACATAAAAGTAATTCAATCAGATGCATTAAAATTTTTGGAGGTTTGCAAAGAAGATTTTGAAATTATTTTTTGTGATCCCCCTTTTACATTTAGATACTATGATTCCATAATTGATAAAATAAATGAAAGAAATTTACTGAAGAAAAATGGAACTTTAATAATTGAACATGACAATAACAATAGATTTGAAAACTGTTACTTAAACAAAAGATACGGAAATGTAAATTTTAGTTTCTTTGCAAATGAATAATTAAAAAATGAAAACAGGATTATTTCCAGGATCATTCGATCCATTTACTAAAGGTCATGAAGATATTGTCAAGCAATCTCTAAATTTATTTGACAAAATTTTAATAGGTATTTCAAAAAATTCAACTAAAAATAATTTTTTCTCACTAGAAAAAAGAATTGAAAAAATCAATTTACTATATAAAAAAAACAATAGAATCAGTGTTCATTGTTATGAAGGTTTAACAATAGATTTTTGTAAAAAAGAGAATATAAATTTTTTGATTCGTGGAATAAGAAACGAAATCGATTTTACTTATGAAAAAGATATTGCAAATTCAAACAGAGAGCTTGATAATAATGTTGAAACTATTTTTTTCATCAGCTCCCCTACTTATTCTCATATCTCCTCAAAAATAGTTAGAGAGATTATTAAAAATAATGGAGATATTTCAAAGTTTGTTTCTTATGCTATTTAGTGACTCTACTTTTTAAAAACTTTGATAATTTTTCAACTGCTATCGCTCTATGACTAATTCTATTTTTTTCATTCATAGACATCTGCGAAAAAGTTTTATTAAATCCATCTGGAACAAATATTGGGTCATATCCAAAACCGTGTTTGCCTATTCTTTTTGGTAAAATGGAACCATATACCTTTCCTTCAAAAAAATATTTTTCATTATTGAATACTAAGCAGATAACTGTTTTAAACACAGCTTTTCTGCATTTTTTATTTGATAAACTATTTAATACTTTTTCAATATTTTTTTCTGAACTACACTCATCACCAGCATATCTAGCGGAATAAACTCCTGGCTCTCCATTTAAAGAATTTATCTCCAAACCAGTATCATCAGCAAAACAATCGATATTATATAATTTATTTATATATGAAGCTTTAATGTCTGCGTTCTGCGCCAAGGTTTTACCAGACTCTATTATTTCATCATCGAAATTTAAATCACTTAAACCTAAGATTTTAAAATTATCTGAAAGTATTTTTTTTATCTCTTTTAACTTATTTTCATTGTGTGTAGAAAAAACTATTTGTTTCATTTGTGATAAGGAAAATTATTTAATATAGAAAATGATCGATATAACTGCTCTAAAAAAATTAATCGAACTAATTGGTGTGAAAAAGTCATTGAAGACAATGATATCATTTTATTCGATCTTTTTTTGACATCATCACAAATTCCATATGGTCCTCCTATCAAAAATTTTAAGTCTCTTCTACCAATATTTGTTAAATTCTCTATTTCTTTTGAAAGCTCTAGCGAGTTTATCTTTTTACCATTTAAGTCCAGACAAATTAAAAAGTCTTTTGGTTTAATTACTTGAAATATACTTTTTGCCTCCAATTTGATTATCTCGTTGGTAGAGAGACTTTTATTAGTGTGGGATTTAAGAATATTTATACTAATACTACAAAATCTTGAAATCTTACTAAGATAGTCTTGAATTCCAATCTTTAGATAGTTTTCTGATGTCTTACCTATAACAATCAATTCAATATTCATTATTTTGTATTTTTAAATCAATATTAAAGAAATTAATTTTTTATGGAAAATTTAGAAAAGTTTATTTCAGATTCACTTGAAGAAGATATCAAACATGGGGATATAACATCACTATCTTGCATAGAAGAAAGTAAAAGCACATCTGCTGAACTTATTTCTAAAGATGAAGGTATAATTGCTGGTATAGAATTGGCTAAACAAATATTTGAATTCAATAGTACCAGTCTAGTATTTACAAAATTTGTTTCTGATGGAGAAAAAATTAAAAATGGTCAAAAGTTATTATCGGTGAGTGGAAATGCAAGAGAAATACTAGCTAAAGAAAGATTTGTTTTAAATTCAATGCAAAGAATGAGTGGAATAGCTACCAAAACAAAAAAATTTCAAAATTTAATTAATCATACTGATTGTAAAATCCTAGATACAAGAAAAACTACACCACTGAACCGGATAATAGAAAAATGGGCTGTGAGAATTGGTGGAGGTACTAATCACCGATTTGGATTATATGATGAAATTATGATTAAAGACAACCATATTGACTTTAATGAAGACATTCAAACAACTGTAAAAAAAACAATTCANTATTTAAAAAAGAATAATCTTNATTATAATATAATTGTTGAAGTTAGAAGCATTGATGAGTTAAAGAAAATATTGCAATTTAAAGANATCAACAGAATTNTTTTGGATAATTTTAATATCNANNANACAAATAAAGCAGTTGATATATGCAGAAACATATTTAAAATTGAATCNTCAGGTAATATAGATTTTGATAACATTGTNGAATATGCNGAATGTGGAGTTGATTTTATTTCTTGNGGTTCTCTAACTCACAGTGTNGAATGTTTTGACATGAGCTTATTAATTTTGAAATAGTGAANTTTTTAAATAAATATGAGCTAAAAGAAATATTACTNTTCTTTTTNAATGGGTTAAAAAAAGGGNCAATTTCAACAAGAGCNTCTTCAATCGCTTTTAATTTCTTTTTAGCTTTTTTTCCTGCTCTNATTTTTCTATTTACACTTATTCCTTATATACCAGTNACCGATTTTCAAAAAAAGATATTTGAAATTATAATTGATATATTACCACCNATGACAAATGATTCAGTATTATTTTTAATAAATGATNTATTAAGTAANCCTAGAGCTGAATTATTATCTATAGGTTTTTTACTAACAATTTTTTTCTCAACTAATGGNGCTTATTCCCTNTTAGAAGCNTTTGATGCATCATACCATGTGAACAATGAAATTGGATTTNTTAAAAAAAGATTAATAGCACTTGANATAACTATAATCATTACTCTACTTGTAATTTTATCAATTCTATTTATCATATTAGGNGAAAAANTTATATCATTTTTAATTAGNGAAAATCTAGTAAATATTAGTTCGATAAAAATGTTTATGTTTTCAAAATGGTTANTATTGTTTGTATCTCTGTACAGTGGAATAACAATTATTTTCTTTCTTGCAAACAAAAAANTAAAATTTAGATTTATAAATATTGGCTCTGTTTTTTCNTCTTTATTTATAATTATAACTTCGATACTTTTTAGTATTTACATAAATAATTTTGANACCTATAACAAATTATATGGNTCAATTGGAACNCTAATGATCATTNTNTTNTGGATGTATTTTAATTCTTTTATACTAATTTTGGGCTTTGAGCTCAATACAACCTTTTCAAAAAAAATTAATAAAAATGCCANCTAAAAANATAATACTTCTCTTNTGTATAATTTCNATTAATTTATCAGCACAAATAAAATATGATCCACTTTACCCTCCCAATTCCTACAGNAGTTCTGAAAATCCTAACTATTGGAAAAACAAATTACCATACCCAGGCTATTGGCAACAAGANGTTTATTATGNAATTGATGCNGAAATTAATGAAGAAACTGATATAATNTCTGCCTCTCAAAAATTAAAGTACTGGAATAATTCTNCCGATACGCTATATGAAGTTTANTTCCATTTATATCAGAACGCATTTCAACCTGGCTCATATTATGATGAACTTCAAAAACAAAATCATAANAACCCNATTTACGGAAAATATGAAAAGCAAGGTCTNGGAACTAAAATAGAATCTATTAAGGTTGATNANAAAGATGNTATNACNGATTTAGANAACACAATTTTTAAAATATACCTTAACTCACCTCTNTTNCCAGGNGATAGTACACTTTTTGAACTTGATTTCAAAACATANTTNGACCANGGAAGTGTTAGAAGAAGAATGAAAAGTTATGAGAGTTGGGGTTATAAACACTACAACGGTGTTCATTGGTANCCNAGAATTTGTGTATANGATAGTAAATTTGGATGGACAAAGGATCAACATTTAGGCAGAGAGTTCTATGGTAANTTTGGAACATTTGATGTCANATTAACCTTTGCCTCAAATTTTATTGTTGAAGCAACAGGAAATTTAGTAAACAGANGTGAGGTTTTNCCTGATGAACTNAGANAAAAATTAGATCTAAAAAACTTTGCAAATAAAAAATGGAATAGTGAACCNTCTGTTATAATTCCATACAACAAGAACAATAGAAAAACNTGGTATTTTCATGCTGAAAATGTTCACGACTTTGCATTTACTGCAGATCCAACATATAGAATTGGAGAGGCAAGATGGAANGANAAAGTNTGNTATTCTTTAGTACAAGAACCTCATGCATCNAGATGGCTAAATGCTGCNGATTTTGGTGCTGAGTGCCTCAAAGTTTTTTCTGANGANTTTGGAGAATATGTCTATCANAAAGTTATTGTTGCNGATGCNCAAGATGGAATGGAATATCCGATGATTACTCTNGANCGNGGTTCTGATCCTGGNTANAGAGATCTTCTTGCTCATGAGATAGGACATATGTGGTTCTTCGGTCAAATTGGTAATAATGAAACTTACAGAGCTCTTTTAGATGAAGGTTTTACTCAATTTTTAACAGCTTGGGCTTTAATTAAAATTGATGGTGAATTTATGATCGAAAACAAGAAAACTAATTGGTATAAATCAAAGTTTTATAANCCTTTTAAAGCAATAGACAGCGAGATTTATTATTCATATATAAAAGACGCNACAAANCAAAAAGACCCAGTTCTTGCGACTCACTCAGATCAATTTGATGATGCTCANGGACATGGTGGTGGATATAGACATGTTTATTATAAAACTGCAGCAATGTTATATAATTTACAATATGTACTTGGTGATGAATTATTTTTAAAATCAATGAAACATTANTTCAANACATGGAAAATGGCACACCCCTATGACGATGATTTTAGNAATGTNATTATTAACTACACAAAAGTNGACCTTAATTGGTTTTTNGATCAGTGGNTAGAAACAGATAAANGATTAGATTATTCNATNAATAAGGTAAATAAAATTGGNAATGACNANTATGAATTACATTTTGAAAGAAAAAAAAGAATGCAATCTCCAATNGACTTCACNGTAATAGCNAAAGACAAGAAAAAATATAAATNTCATATTCCAAATCAATGGTTTNTAAAGGAAACTGANGCNAAAGTTCTTGAAAAATGGCATGGCTGGGATTTGGTTCANCCTANTTACAAAACAGTTGTAAATATTCCAAATGGAATTGAAGATGTANTAATTGATCCATCAGAAAGACTNGGNGATTGTTATATGCCAGACAATTCTTTAAAANGAAATATTAATTATGNNCTAGATCATAANATNTGGCAATATCCTGACTGGAGAAATTATGAGATAAAATATAGACCTGATATATGGTGGAANAGTTATGACGGAATTAAATATGGANTTCATGNNAATGGNNNATACATGAAGCATCACCATANATTTGACTTGAATTTTTGGATTAANTCAGCTATGATGCAAGAGGATTTTGANNNNANAGAAGANNATGATAAATTTTCATNTAGNGCTTANTANAAACACAATCTTGATTTACTNACNAAAAACTCTAGTTTNTNCATATATTCTAGNATNTTAGATGGATTAGNAACTAATGAAATAAACCTNTTAAATAAAAGTAGAAATGAAAAATTTCAAGTTAATATTAAACTTAAATCTTTGTATAGAAACAACNCCAATGTNTCTAATTATTTNATTCATGAAGATTGGGCNTATGGGNTATTTAATAANAGAATTGATATTAACTTTACTAAGTTTTACAGNGGAGATCACTCAGGAAATGGTCTTTTATCTGTTGANTTAATGAACTCTGGTTTTTTAAGTGACTATGACTANACTAAATTAATTTTCACTGCTACTAANAATAGAAAATTAAANAAACTANTTTTTAGAAGTAGAGCTTTTTTNCAATTTGGAAATGGTTCTAANTGGGCTNCNGAAAGTAAACTTTATTTATCAGGCTCAAATCTAGAGAATATGATGAATAATAAGTTTACTAGATCAAAAGGATTCATAAATTCAGAATATCTAGGTTATGGTGAAAACATAAATCATTTTCATCATTCCGGTGGTTTAAACCTAAGGGGATATTCTGGCTATCTAGCTCCTGAATATGATGACAATGGTAATTTTGATTTTTTTGGTTATAACGGAACAAGTGGTGGTTCCATTAATTTGGAAGTTGAATTTACAAGCTTAATTCCAAGATCAATAAACACTATTGGCATAAAACCATATATTTTTGCTGATGCAGGTATTATCACAAATAAAGAATTGTCTAGAAAAAATTTTATGGACAGCTTTTCTGAAATTAGGGCTGATGCAGGTATAGGTTTTTTCTTTAATATTTTAGAGTTGACTCCATTAGAAACGATTAGCCCTCTTATAATAAGATTTGACTTTCCTCTATTTTTAAACAAACCACCAGCAACTGATGATGATTTCTTTCAGTTCAGATGGTTATTTGGATTATCAAAACTTTTATAATTCAGGTGAATATAATTTAATTATTTGCCTCTAAAAAGGACTATGATTTTTAAAAGAAATATTTAATCTCAAAAAGCAGCATTATAACTATTATATTGTAAAAGTCTTAGTATCAATTTTATAAGAATTGTTTTTTATGTTGCTTATGAACAATTTTTGATAATTTAAAATCTTAGATCTTATATTATCAGTCATATCTTTCATAATAATTTCATCAATTATGAAAACAACTGAATAAAAATCATTCCACTCAAAAACATTGGGCTTGTATTTTCCTCCTAAATTTTTTAAAATAGTTAAATCATCAACATTGTTAGCATCAAGGTTGATTATATTTTTTGATTCTGAAAAAGATGTTGAAAATGTAAAATCAATAATTCTAATTTCATTATCAACCAATAAAAAATTATTTAATTTGACGTCTCTGTGTATATATCCTTTTTTGTTAATTATATCTAATATGTCATATACTTTTAATAATATATCAGGTCTTTTTAAAATATAATCAGAGCATAGCTCTCTGGATTCTAAAAATTCAGTAATTAATATCTGAACATTTCTTTTAAATAAAAAGTTAATTTGCTTGGGTAAAGGCAATTCATTTTTAAAGATATCATAGAATTTCATTTCATTTTCTAGAAAAAAATGCTTTGTACTTGCCTTTATAAAAACTTTTTTGTTGGAAAGTGTTTTACCGGTGTAATAAACAAATCCATCATGCCATTTATTAAAGTTATAAATTTCAATATTTGTGATATCTAAGTTTTTTATGGTTTGTTTTATTTTAACATGTGATTTTAAAAAAAGAATAATACATTTGATAAAATGAACAAATAAACCAACATACTTTTTCTTTGTTTTTCCAATAATTATTTTAAACTCACAATATCTTCTATAAAGCTTATGTATTAATGAGGATGACTTATTTTTTTTTGAATATAAACTATAGTTCCAGTACACAGAATAGTCGTCAGGGTATGTAAATTCATATTTATTGAAATCAAGATATTCCTTTAGACAATTTAATAGTTCTAAATTATTTAATGAAGTTATATTTTTAATTTTAATTGTTTTTTCTTTAGAAATATCAAGTAACTTTCTTAAATAATCAGAACTAAATTTTGATTTATGCAATAATGCATGATAGAGTAATGAATAAAAATAATTAACATTTGAAGGTCTGAAATAAAAGTTTTCTTTAATTCTAGTAGATAAAATATCATTCTGCCATTTCACGTCATAATAATTATCACCAATAAATCTAAGATCGAAATTTATATTTTTATTGTTAATTAAAACACTGTATTGTACTCTATACTTTCTATTTGATGTTTTCTTTGCACCAAGAATAGATATTGTATTGTAAAGATTTTCGGTTAGTATATCTATATCAGGATGTAAACTATTCATCTGCTTTTCTACTGATTCAAAATTCCTTAAGATAACATAATTGATTGAAGAATTTAATATCTCAAAAACTTCTTTTAATGAATCCCATCCTCTAGATCCAATTAAATCATGATCATGCTTCTTTTCGAGAATAGAGCTAGGCTTTAAGTTAGAATAATAGTCATATCTTTTTTTTAATAATAGCATTAATTGTATTCTTGTTTCTTCAATATTATCAGTTGCATGAATTTTATGACCTCCACCCGTCCATGATCTATATAATTTCTTTGCATCAAATAAGTTTGTATTTACAACTCTAACACCTTTAGATGTATTTCTTGATGAATATAATGGGTTTAGATCTTTTACAATAATGCAAGTAAAAGTTCCATTACCACAATGTTTTTCTTTATGTGAGTTTTTTGGTAAATTTTGTCCATAAAACCTTGAGAGGTTTTTAGCAAAAAAATCTCTAGACCAAGTAATGTTATAAATTTCCTGAACACTAAACTTTTCTACCAAGTCAGACAAAATCTTTTTCTTCTTATTAAGAGCTTTGCTCCAAATAATAAATAAATGAATTTCCATTAATTAGAAATATTACTTTTAACCAAAAACATTAAAGTACTTTTTTACGAATTTAGATCCAGCAAATGTAGTTATAAAGTATAAAATATTTTTAAGACTAAAATCCGAATTTAGAAAATGTGTTCTTGCCTTAACCATATCATCAACTAAATAAAAATATCTAGCATAAGACCCATGTAATTTTTTTATTCCTATAATTGATTTTTTTGGATGTAATTGAGAAAAACTCTTAATAGCTTTATGTGTGATTTCAAAATCATTCTTTCTATAATTTCTATCTAATGAGAGATTATCCTTTTTAATTTTCCTTGTGTATAATGCCTCACAAACCTCAACAGATGAATTATTATGCAGTATTTTAAGAATCCAATCATAATCAACCATCCCAAAATGCTCCTCAAACTTTATTTTTGTTAAGTCCTTGTGAATCATCAGACTTCCTAGATATAAATTTTGACCACTATTATTTTTTGTAAGTTTCGAAAAGAATGAGATATTTTTTTCATATTCCAGATATTTGCTTTTTGAGCTGTTTTTTGTACGTTTAATTACTCTTGATGCAAGCAAATCATTAACAACGTATCCAGAGCTAATTATTGGAGCTAAATTTCTAAACTCAAGCATCTTAATTATTTTATCATTATTCCAAAGATCGTCATGATCACAAAAACAAATAAATTCTCCTTTAGCTAATTTCATACCAAAATTTCTACCTTTATTTGGACCTCCTGAATTACTTTTATTTTTGTAAAGATTAATTCCCATATCTTTTAAAATTCTATGGGATTTATCAGTGGAACAATCATCAATAACTATTATTTCTAATTTAAAATTTATTCCAACTCCTATTTGATTTTTTATACTAGAAATGACTTTTTTTATAGTACTCTCTGAGTTATATACAGTAACTATTACACTTACAGTGACCATAATTTCTTTTTAATATTTTGGTAAATGCTAAGTAATTCCAATGACAGCTTTGCATAAAGGATAATTGGCACAAAAATAATTAGTGAAATAATAGATTTTAAAATAATATTTAAATAAGGATTCAAATTTAATGCAATAGCATCAACAATAAAGTAAACAAGAAAAAGTAATAAGATTGTATATATTGTTTTAAAGCTGAATGGGTGTATTTTAACTTTTATTAAAATGAATAAAAACTTTATTAGATTAAATAAGAATATTGATAGTGAGGTAGCAAATGCTGCACCATTAATACCATAAATACCTAAGTTTTTTAGTGGGCTAGATTCTTGAATAAAAATATAATTGGATAGGAAAGTGATTACTAATAAAAATAAGTTTGAATATAAATCAAATTTATAATACCTAGAATGCACTATAATGGCTCCATTTGCTCCCATGCCAACATTAAATAGTTGTGATAATCCTATAAAAAAGACTACTAATTTTCCGCCTGAAAACTTCTTTGGCAACAGTGAAAAAATATCATCAATTGATAGCCAAACACAAACAAAAAATATTCCTCCGATAATGAGTTGATTTATTGAAGATTTATAATAAATATTTTTAATTAGTTTAATATCATTCTTTTTCCACGCTTTTGATACAATTGGGTCAGAAATTGCTACGACAGATCTAGCTGGTACTTTAATAGCATTGCCTATGTAGAAGGCAACAGAATAAAAAGCAACATACTTTAGGCTCATAAATTTACCAATCATTACCATATCTAAGCGTGAAACCAACATTGCTGATGCACCTCCAGCGATAACAAAAAGACCGAATTGAAAAAGTTCAATAACATTAATACCATTTAAGTTAGGAATCAAGTTGATATTATTAGTTTTGAACTGTGAGTATGAAATTACAATTAGCTTAACTAGATAGCCTCCAACATAAAAAAATAAAAACTGATCAAAGCTAAGTAATTTTAAACCGTGAAGTATTAATACAAAAAGATTATAGCTTTTCAAAAAAGCTTCATTCAAAAAAGTTGGTAAAGTTGAATTTAAATTTGATCTAGAAATACTTACAAAAAGCTCATATATACTAATAATTAAAACAAGAAAATATACAATATAAAATTTATCAACTAAAAGAGGACTAGCGCTTATTAATTGAAAAAACCAATCTTTGTAAATTAATGATATTATTAAAAAAATTATGTATCCGGAAAATATAAATAGAAATGAGAAAAAATAGAGTTTAGCCTTGTTTTTAATAATTGGAAAAAATCTAATGAAAGTTTTAGGAATTCCTAAATTAGAGAATGTTGATATGATAAATGAATAGGATACTATTAATTGTATTAACCCCCAATGTTCTGGCTCATCATTAAAGACATTTGGATAAACAAAAACTGTGCTTATAGCACCAAAAAACATACCAAAATAAAAACTGATAGAGTTTTTAATACTTTGATTTATAACAATGCCCATTATCTAATTATCTGAAGTTTGCCAGAAAAATCCACTGGTTTTCCTTTGAAGTCAATCACTTCTATATAATATGTATAAAAACCTGGTGGTACAAAATTATCATTTAACTTGCCATCCCAAAATTCTGGGGATTCATAAATTTTTTGTCCCCAACTATTATAAATTGAAATAATAAAACTTGACTCTGAATAAGTTACTGGCCCAAAATAACTATTAACTTGATCATTATCTCCTGGAGTAAATGAATTAGGTATAAATACTGAAAAAACAGGGTTAATAACTAAATTACCGTTGGCACTATCTGAACAACCAAAATCATCATAAACAACCAAATTAATTGAATACTCCCCAACTCTATCAAACTCATACCAAAAATCTTGCTGATTTGAAAATAGTATTGTGTCGTTATACCAATAAAAATATTTACCTCTTTCAGAATCTGAACTAAAGTAAATATTTCCATTTAAAGAATCTGTGATTGAAGGGCTAATTGAAATATTTGCCTTTGGGTAATCATAGATTACAACTAAATCAGAGATAGAATTTGAACATCCAGTATTTAAATCTTTATAATAATAGTCGACAAGATGACTACCTACACCTAATTCTTCTGTATTAAAAATATTTTGCTCAATATCGTTGATGCTGTATATTCCTCCTGAAGGTATTGCTTGATTAAGTTCGAAAGAACTTGAATTGATGCAAAGATCATCAATTTTCATTTGCAGAGATGGATTTGGATTAACAATTGTAATATTAGTATCAAAAATTCCACTTTGGCAACCAAATTCATCAGAAATGAGTTCAAAAATTACTTCTCCACTTGAAATAGGTATAAATTCAAGGCTTTGATCAAAATAAAATGGATTTCCAGAAGAATCAATAGAAAATTCATAAACATAGCCATCAGCATCAATAATTTTTGCGTAATAAAAATTAGAATTTGGATTAAGAATATCAAAGTTAACTGATACATTACTATTTTCACATACTTGAGGAGTAATTGAAAAATTTGCTAGTATTTTATTGGCTTGATCAACAAAAACATTTGATGAAAAATCACATCCATTTGCATCTACCACATCATAATTATAATTACCAGCATATAGTTGATTGGGATTAAATCCATTCCAATTCTGATTATAAGGAAGTGTACCTCCAGAAATATTTAAGAAAATAGAGCCATCATTGTAGTTGAAACAACTTACCTCATCAATAACTTCTGTTACAGTCAGTTCGTCTGGCTGTTTAATATTTATAAAATCATTCTTTTCACAACCGTTTGCATCATTAACGTCATAAACATAAATACCACTAGAAAGGTTATTAATATCAATACCACCCCAATCAACATTATAGGGTTGTGTGCCTCCATTTATTGAAAGAGATGCTGTTCCATCAGAAAAACCGAAACAACTTACATTACTTGTAATTTCATTTATTAAAATATCGTCTGGTTGGCTTATTGTAGCTTGGAACTGATAAACACAAGAGCTTGAATCAGTAACAGAAAAATTATAAGAGCCAGCTGAGAGATTATTTGGATCAAAACTCCCCCAATCATCAACATAAGGTGGAGTACCTCCGTTAAAGGAAGTTAAAACATAACCGTCATTGTAACCAAAACAACTTGTTCTAAATGTATCTATTGATGCTGTCACAGCAGATGGTTCCAAAATAGTAATGACATCGCTGTATATACATCCGTTAGAGTCAAGAATGTCATAATTATAAGAGCCAGCAAATAAGTTATTAGGGTCATAAGATCCCCAGTTCTGTGTATAAGGAAGTGTACCTCCTGATATATTTAAAACTACATATCCATCGTTATACCCATAACATGTTGCATCATAAGTACTAGACAAAACCTGAATAGGGCTGGGTTGTGAAATATAAACTGAATCAGTGTATGAACAATTGTTAAAATCAGTGACAGTATAGCTATAGGTTCCAAAAGAAAGATTATTTGCGTTAAATCCATTCCAATTCGAAATATATGGAGGTGTACCACCTGTAATATTTAAATCTACGCTCCCATTAGAACCATTGTAACAAGTAACAGAATTTACTGTGTTTAAAACACTTAGTAGGCTTGGCTGATTAATTGTTATTTGTCCACTTTTTAAGCACCCGGTACTATCGATTACAGTGTATGAATAAATACCGGCTAGAAGATTGTTTGAGTTAAATCCGTTCCAGTTTTGAATATAAGGAGGTGCTCCACCAGAGATATTTAATTGAGCATTACCGTTGCTGAAACCAAAGCAAGATACGTCAGTTTTTATAACATTTATGACTATTTCACTAGGTTGATCAATTACTATACCTTGTGAGACAACACAGTTGTTTAAGTCGGTAACGTTCAAATAGTAAAAGCCTGCTGATAAATTGTTCAAGTCTTCAGAGGTTGCACCATTTGTCCAAGAGTAAGAATAAGGAGATTGACCACCAAAAACAGTAACATCAATACTTCCATCGTTAAAACCAAAGCATGAAACATTTGATTTGCTAAAAATTATAGTTGGTGGACTAGGTTGAGTAATTGATGTAGATATAGTATCTTGGCATCCGTTTATATCTGTGGCAATTACTGAATAATTCCCTGCTGCTAAATTATTTAAATCTTGTGTTGTTTGTCCATTATTCCAAGTATAGCTAATAGGATTACTTCCTCCTGAAACACTGACATCGATAGAACCATCATTGCCTAAGCAAGTTGAAACATTACTAGAAACTAATGATAGAACAGGAGTATCGTTGACAACAATACTTTGAGTTTTCGAATCACTACAGCCAGTTAAAGGGTTTGAAATAAAATAAGTTAAATTATATGAACCAATAAGATTTTGAGTTGGATTAAAAAACCCATTATTTACTCCAATTAGTCCGGAGCCAGTTAATGTGCCTCCTATTGGGGATAGATTCAAATTAATAGCACTATCTCCAACACATAGTTGAGGAACACTTGGAAATATTACAGTGGCTGTTGTATCAACATTAATTGTAAATGAATCAGTGTATGTACAACCGTAAGTGTTTGTTATATCTAATGTGTAAATAGTTGTAGTGTCTGGATAAAACAATGGAGCAGCTAATGTATTATTTGAAATATTATAGTTTGGGGACCAATTATATGTAAAGGAACTAGCAGTTGTCAGAGAATTAATTATGATAGAATCATTTTGACATATTGTTGTATCTGGTAAATCATAATTAAATCTAAATCTTTGTAAATTATTTGCACCACCAGTCGAGCCAGTGAATCCCCAATAAACATTTGGGTTTCCATTAAAGATAGTATTGACAATATCACCTGTATAATTTAATATTTGGACACCGTCAAAATCTAGTGTAAAATTTGTAGTTACAGGGTCCCAATTAAAAATTGCTTTGTGCCACTGACAATCCTCAACAGAAGAAAAACCGGTTGGAGGAAATCCAACAGGACCTGCTAAGTTTGAAGGACCTGTATGGTTTAAATTTCCATTTTTTTGAATAGCTGCGTGATTATACCAAGGATCAGAGTATTGACTATTCAGCCAGGTATCAAATTCAACCGCAAATGAAGGCGAAATACTTTGATATCCAATCCCACCCCCAGTTGAACCTAGCGAAGTACTTATTGGCTGAAGAACAAAGGCTAGTCCATCGGCTCCACCTCCGTTGCATCCTAAGAAGACATCAACATCAAAACTAAACGGTTGATTCAAGTCAATCATGATATTATTCCAAACTGATCCTGCTTGAGTGTTAATCGCTGGAGTTAGTTGAAATACATTACCAGGCTGAACAACAGCTGATCCATTGAATATAAAATTTGGAGTAATTACAGGCAGAGGATTGATAACTAAATTTGTAATAACTGTTCCTGAGCTTGTGACATCAGTATATGTTCCAGCATTAGTTTGCCAAGCTCCTTGCAAAAAAATACTATCACCATCACAGATAGATGTATTAATAGTTGTTGTTTGAGAATATGCGTTAAAAGCAAAAAAAAGAAATATTATCTTCAGTAAGAATTTATTTTTGCCCATATCAACAAAAATAATCAAAAAAAATATATGTGTAATTTATACACTATATTCAATTTTAATGAATGGAAATAATTAGATCAGCTAGCTCTTTTGTTAAATTTTCTCTAGTAAATTTTTTTATATCATAATGATCTGATATATAGTTTTTGCTAAATAATATTTCAATGGTTTTTTTTATCATATCTATTGGATCATCATAACTATGGTAAAAGGCTTTATTAAATTCTGTAAACAATTCTTTCGTATCACTTTCACTGGGTCCAAAAGATAGAATTGGCTTTTGAGTAGCAAAATACTCAAAAACTTTTCCAGGATAATTTCCTTTGCCACTTTCTGAATTGAAAAGAAGTAGTAAAAGAACATTAGCTTTACTGTATTGTTTAATAACTTCTGAGTGTGATAGATATCCTAAATTTTTGATTTTATCTTTAAGATATTTGAAACTTTCTATTTCACTTAAAATGTTTAAATCAATATTGCCAGATAATCTAATCTCTAGCTTAGAATCAAAATCTTTATTTTCTTTACAAATTTGATTAAGAGCGTTCCATAACGTTGCTGGATTTCGCAGATGATTAATAAGACCAAAATGTCCAATGACAAACTTATCTGCTGTGATGTCAGTGGAAAATTTAAAGTCATCTTCATCAAAGCCATTAGTTATTAATTTAACATTTCTAGCACCAAGTTCACTGAACATTTTTACCCATTTTTCACTAACTGTCAAGCATATGTCACATTTTTTCAAAACTTGATTTTCTAACGATTTATGTTGCTTTGTTGAAGATTTTGTCAAGTGAAATTCATTTAACATATCAAGTTTTGACCATGGGTCTCTAAAATCTGCAATCCATTTTAAATTTAATTTGTTTTTTAATGCTAAAGCTATAAGATGCATTGAATGAGGAGGACCAGTACTTATGATTGTATCAATTGAATTTTCGATTAATTTCTTTTCTAAGTAATTAATTGATGGCTTAATCCATAAAAACTTAGGATCAGGAATAAAAAAATTACCTCTAATCCAATTAAAAATATATCCAAATTTTGAATTTGAAATTACACCAGAGGTTTCTGTTTTTCTTGATTTCTTTGAAAATATATTTTTTATGCTATATGGCTCATATATTTTCTTTTTCCAAACAGTCATATCATTTGATATTTGTTTAGTTAACTCATTATCAACAAGCTCAATAGTTGGGTTTTTTGGAGTATATATATAGGGTTTAATACCATATTTAGGTAAAAATTTTGAAAACTTTAACCATCTCTGCACACCGGATCCTCCTGAGGGGGGCCAGTAGTAAGAGATTATAAGAACTTTTTTCATTTATTTTAGTTCTCTATAGGCCACAAAAATCAATAAAATAATCAAAACTGCTGATGAGGCTAGAGATATTTTTTCTCCTAAATAGTACTTTTCAGGCTCAAATTTAAATTCAATTTTATGAGTACCCGCTGGAAGCTCAATAGCTCTTAAGATATAATTTGCTCTAAAATAAGGGTGTTCCTCATCATCAATATATAAATTCCACCCCTTGTCATAATATATCTCGGAAAAAGCAAGAATACTTGTTTCATTTACCTCAGCAATATAAGTTAGATGATTTGGTTTATAATTCTGCAGACTTATTTTTTGATTTGTCTTTGAATATTTATTTTTTGATATTAAATTCTTGAAAGATTCATTTACTACTACTTCAGTAGAGGGATTAAAATCATTCAAATTACTTATTTCATCATCAGCATTTTTAGCAAAAACAATATTCTCAATAAACCATGCATTACCTAAAGCTCCAGGATTTATTTGGACCTTACCAGATCTGTCAATAAAATATTTAGTGTTCAGCATGTTTAAAACTTTCATATTGCCAGACGAAATATGCTTTTCAATTAAATCTTGATATCTTCTTAACTTAGCACCATGGTATCCTCCAATTGAATTATGGTAATAAGATGTGCTAGCATCATTAAAAGTATTTACACTTTGATTAAAAACTCTAAAATTTAAATCACTATCAGCAAGAATCAATCTGTCAGCTGGTGTTTGCTTGTATACTGTTTTTAATTTACTTTTTCTCTCAAAATTATCATCATTCAAATATCTTTTGTTTATTGGCCATAAATCAAATAGAATTAATAAAGTCAATATCGTAATTAATAAATTTGATTTGAGCTTACCTTTAAGAAATGTTAAGATTAAGATAAAGGATATTGTAATAAATATAAAAGAACGAAATGCATCTGTCGATAGTAGAGATTTTCTGTCTTCAACAATAGCATCAATTGGAAATCCATTGGCCTGTAATGACTGATCTTGCATTCCACTAAAATCGCCAGCCAAACTTGGTAACAGTGCTAAAACTAGACAAAAACCACCAACTATATAATAACTATACATTAGTTTCTTTTCAATTATTAACTTACTATCTTTTTTAAATTTGAGAGCTGTGTCTAGAGCCATAATAGCCAACAATGGTATCGTAAACTCAGCAACAACAAGTATCATTGATACCGCTCTAAATTTATTGTATGCGGGAAAATAGTCCAAAAATAAATCAGTCAAAAACATGAAATTTTTTCCCCATGCTAATAAAATGGATAATACTGTTGCAGACAATATCCAATATTTAAATCTCCCTTTGACTATAAAAATTCCTAGTACAAAAAGGAAAACAACAATACTTCCTGCATAAGTTGGTCCTGATGTTATTGGCTGACTACCCCAGTAAAGTGGCAGTTGTTTAATAATTTTTTTTGCATTTGGAGCTCTTTTAATTGCTTCATAAGTTTTAGATTTTTCAGAAAGTTCTCCCGTAGATGCACCGCCATAAAAATTTGGAATCAATAAGGTTAGTGTTTCTGCAATACCATAGCTCCATTGTGTTGCATAATCTTTATCTAAACCAGATGTCTTATTATCTTGATTCTCACTCAGTTCAGATTTACCTCTTATGCTATATTCTCCATACTCTGAAGTTACAAGTAGCCTTGTCATTGATGTACCAGCAGCTAAAAAAGCGGCCAATAAGAGTATTGATGCTCTTTTTAAAAAATCATTGATGTCATTTTCTTTAATTCTGTAGTAAAGTTCAACAATTCCAATTACTAAAAGTATAAGGGCAGTATAATAACTTATTTGAAGATGATTAGCATATATTTGCATTGCTACTGTCAAAGCAGTCAATACGCCACCTAGTAAAATATTACCCCTAAATGAATAAAGNACTGCACCAANAANCATTGGTATNTAAGCNATNGCATGNGCTTTGGTCATATGACCAGCCTGAATTATAATTAAGAAATAGGTNGAAAANGCAAATGCTATAGANCCTAAAATTGCNATACGATAATTAATGTTAAGAGATATTAAAAGAAAATAAAATCCTAGCAGATATANAAANAGCATATCTGCAGGTCTTGGAATTCCTAATTGTANAAATTCACTTACATATCTAACCAAGTTTGACTTGTATGACATNCTGACAAGATANGCTGGCATTCCACCAAACAANCTATTTGTCCATAAAGCNTCTTCGTNATTTTCTGCTCTGAAATCTCTNACTTCTTTTGAAATNCCTTTCCAAGTTTTAGTATCATGNGCTTCTATTTCTTTTCCNTCAAGAAGNGCAGTAAAATATCCAAATGATATTACAANAAANATTAAAACACTTAAAAAATGATGTTTATTATCNANTATTTTCTTCATTTACTTCTTCAAAATCTGTGTACTCTCCATCATCATGATAAGTACTTTTATTTTTTTTAACATTTATTTTATCTATGGTTACTTCTCCCTCNTTTTTTTTAAAANCTTCTTTGTCAAAAGTTTGAGTTGTAAATCCCTTNGAATATTTTTTAAATATTCTTTTTAAAATCAANGGGAAAAATAGCCTTATTAAATATTTTGAAATATAGTAAAAAACTGCAAAAAGCAATAANATTTTCAGAAGNCCCATCTTATTTGCTTAAATACAAGTTTCTTTCAGAATAAACTTTTAAGAAATACTCATCTTGAAGATTATCAATAAAGTATATTGCTTCACCTGTTGACTTCATTTCAGGACCTAGTTCTTTATTAACATTTGGAAATTTATTNAAAGAAAAAACTGGNACTTTTATTGCATAGCCTTTTTTCTTTGGANTNAAAGTAAAATCTTTTAACATTTTATNTTNTAGCATTACTTTAGTTGCATANTTTATGTANGGTTCTTGATATGCTTTGGCAATNAAAGGAACAGTTCTNGATGCTCTTGGGTTTGCTTCNATAACATATACCTTTTCNTCCTTNATTGCAAACTGAATATTAATTAATCCCACTGTCTTTANAGCTANNGCAATNTTTTTAGTGATTTCAATTATTTGATTTCTTACATTNTCACTNAGNTCNAAAGTTGGTANNACAGCATATGAGTCTCCAGAGTGAATTCCACAGGGNTCAATATGTTCCANNATTCCAATGATATGCACATCNTTTCCATCGCAAATAGCATCTGCTTCTGCCTCAATTGCCTTATCTAAATAATGGTCTAGTAAGACTCTNTTATCNGGAATCTCATTTAAAAGNTTAACNATNTGGTGCTCTANCTCCTCCTCATTTATAACAATTTTCATACCNTGACCNCCAAGTACATATGATGGTCTTACCAAAATTGGAAAATTTAAATCCTTTGATATATTTAATGCTTCTTCAGCGGTTTGAGCAACTGCNAATTTAGGATATGGTATNTTTAGTTCTTTCAAAAGTTCTGAAAATCTACCTCTGTCCTCGGCNATATCTAATGCTTNATAAGTTGTNCCTATGATCTTGATATTATATCTGTCAAGTTTTTCAGCAAGTTTTAAAGCAGTCTGACCNCCTAACTGAACAATAACACCTACAGGATTTTCATGTAAAATAATATCGTAAATATGTTCCCAAAAAACTGGTTCAAANTATAGTTTATCTGCAGTATCAAAATCTGTAGANACTGTCTCAGGGTTACAATTAATCATNATGGTTTCATAACCACACTCTTTNGATGCTAATACACCGTGNACACATGAATAATCAAATTCAATTCCTTGACCAATTCTNTTTGGTCCAGATCCTAAAACTATAATCTTCTTTTTNTCNGAGGAAATACTCTCATTTTCAGCAATTTTTTTTCCGTTTGAAATTTTNTTCATTTCAAATGTNGAGTAATAATANGGAGTTTNAGCNTCAAATTCAGCTGCNCAAGTGTCAACTAATTTATATACTCTATTAACTGAAAGNTCNTTTCTTTTATCNAAAACTTGGCTTTCTAAGCAACCTAGCAAATGNGCGATTTGTCTATCAGCATAGCCTTTCATCTTAGCAGTNAGNAGTAAATCTCTTTCNATTTCTTCAATCGAATATTTCTCAATNAGCTTCTCAAGNTCCACAAGTTCCTCAATTTGATGTAAAAACCAATAGTCTATTTTTGTTATATCAAATATTTTCTTTGTGGTAATGCCTAATCTCATAGCATCATATACCCTAAAGATTCTATCACCACTTGGGTTAGCTAGTGAGTGTAAAATTTTGTCCTGATCTGTAAGTCCTTTGCCATCAGCTCCTAAACCATTTCTTTTAATCTCCAAAGATTGACATGCCTTTTGAAGAGCTTCTTGAAAAGACCTACCAATTGCCATTACTTCACCAACGGACTTCATTTGTAGNCCAAGATTTATGTCTGAACCTTTAAACTTATCAAAATTCCATCTTGGGATCTTAACAACAACATAATCTAAAGTAGGTTCAAAAAGTGCTGAAGTTGATTTGGTAATTTGATTATTCAATTCATCTAAAGTATATCCTATAGCAAGTTTTGATGCAATTTTTGCAATTGGATAGCCTGTTGCCTTAGATGCAAGAGCAGATGATCGAGAAACCCTAGGATTAATTTCAATTGCAATTATATCCTCTTTTTCATCTGGACTTACAGCAAACTGCACATTACAACCACCTGCAAAATCTCCAATGGATCTCATCATCTTTATTGCCATATTTCTCATTCTTTGATATGCTGTATCAGACAATGTCATGGCTGGTGCAATAGTAATTGAATCTCCTGTGTGTATGCCCATCGGATCAAGATTTTCTATTGAACAAATAATAATTACATTATCATTATCATCTCTGAGAAGTTCCAATTCATACTCTTTCCATCCAAGAACTGCTTTATCAATTAATACTTCATGAATAGGAGAAGCATGTAAGCCTTTTGATAATAACTTTTCAAAATCNTCTTTGTTGTGAACAAANGATGCGCCAGAACCTCCTAATGTAAATGAAGGCCTAATTACNAGAGGAAAACCAAGTTCTTGAGCAATTGCTTTACCTTCTAAAAATGATGTAGCAATTTTTGCAGGNGCAACTGGTATATCAATATCATGCATTAACTTTCTAAATTGCTCTCTGTCCTCAGTTATTTCAATAGCACTAATATCTACACCAATTATTTTTACATTATATTTTTCCCAAATGCCTTTTTCATTTGCTTCGATGCACAAATTTAGTGCTGTCTGACCGCCCATTGTTGGCAAAACAGCATCAATTTCTCTCTCTTCAAGAATTTCAACTATAGATTTGGTTTCAAGTGGCTTTAGATAGATATGATCAGCAACAACACTGTCCGTCATAATCGTTGCAGGATTTGAATTGATTAAAGATACTTCGATACCTTCGTCTCGTAAAGATCTNGANGCTTGTGAGCCAGAGTAATCAAATTCACAAGCTTGACCTATTACAATCGGACCACTTCCAATTATCAGAATAGATTTAATGGACTTATCTTTTGGCATTTTATTTGCTAAATAAATTAATAATTAAGTTTTGAAGAAATGTTATTTATTAATGTTGTTAACATCTTTTCAAAAAAAAAGTGCTTTAAAAAAGCACTTCTAGTTTTTACTTATGACCAATCTCATCGGAGACTGTTAGCCTCTTTCTACCCTTGGCCCTTCTTCTTGATAAAACATTTCTACCATCAGANGATGACATTCTNTCTCTGAAGCCATGNTTGTTGACTCTTTTTCTATTAGAAGGTTGAAATGTTCTTTTNGGCATTTTTTAAAATATTTTGNCAAATTTAACATTTTTTTCGGCTTNCTANTAATACTTNAACNTAAATATNATAATCAAAAAAATTCAAAATAAATTTNATTTTTTCTGGTTTATANAANGGCACATTCCAATATCCATCATATGAAATTNTTGTTGGAAGATGCTTNTCCTTANAGTAATCAGATTTAACNTCAATAAGCATATTTAGTTTTAGTATNANTGATTTATATTCAAAATGGTAAGTTCTGTAAAGNACGTTCATGTTCTTCTTNTCAAAGTAACTTACAATTTTTCTTATTAGTGCTTTCTTTAATTCTTTATTTTTCAAACTATCCTTTACTGANACGGTAAAATTGTAACATTNTATNCCATTATAATTAGTTTCACTCANAAAATAATCATAATATTTTTGCATTGANATATCAAAAATNTCAAGTCTTTTNGATAGACCACCTTTTTTTTGCTCTGTTTCNGAAGAACCNACAGAAAAGCCAANAGTTTTTGCATCTCTATAATTTTTACTTCCTTNTTTNGANNTTGAAATTTTAAGATTTACAGAAATTGTGTCNNCNGGAAAAAAAACTTNATCAAATGCACTNTGAGTATAATATCTATACTTACCNNTTCTTTTAAAAATTTTTCCAGAATCTATTTTTGTNTCATAATTGATGTATGCATTTTTACCATTTGAAANATAATTTCCNTCTTTCTTAGAGAATGCTAATAAATTATCTTTTTTATNATNTATAGATAAGTTAGAAGAAAAATTATGAGAGTAATACCTAAGNTATTTAAANGATTTATAAAAAGTNGTATCATTTTTTATGATTTCTATAAAATCATCAACTTTTAATGATNNNTCNTTNACAGTNATATCAACTTCNTNAAGAAATACTATGTACGGNAGTGAATCTTGTGAATATGAGTTTTTAAACAAAAAAAACATTAAGATGATATATCTCATTNAACAAAAATAAAAAAAGCCAACACAATGTGTTGGCTTTNGGTTACACNTAAGCCGGATTCTGTTCCCTTNCGAGTACTATCATTTATCTAGGTTACAAGTTNCCTTGTAACTCGAGCTGCCTACCCCTCAAGTTTAGCGAGCAACTATCAAAACTTGATATACATGGCATTGCACCGTATAGAGTTTACCTGATTTCACTACAGCCTAACTGTACATGCTTTCTGTTGCACTTGTCCTCATTTTCATGGACGGATGTTATCCGCTATACTGCTCTTTGGTGTCCGGACTTTCCTCTTTNTTACAAGCGATAGTATCAGTAACCANCNACAAAATAAATAATTGTATTTTAATCTACAAANTAGTATTTAGTTATTTTTGTTNNATGCGNTTCCAANTAAAAAGTATTGATACNAAATCCAGTGCTAGAACNGGTGAGATNACTNTAAATNNTAGNATAATCAAAACTCCTGTNTTTATGNCAGTTGGAACATTGGGAAATGTNAAAGGTATCATGCAAAATTTNTTNGANAAAGATTCNAANGCAGANATNATTTTAAATAATACTTATCACCTTTATTTAAGACCNGGNATAAAANTTATAAAAAATGCNGGAGGAATACATTCATTNACAAACTGGAAAAGACCTATNATAACGGATAGTGGTGGCTATCAAGTTTANTCTTTGTCNAACANAAGAAAAATTTCTGAAAAAGGAGTTAGATTTCAATCTCACATTGACGGAAGCTACCATTTCTTTACTCCTGANTACGCAATAGACATTCAAAGATTAATTGGAGCTGATATTATAATGGCATTTGATGAGTGTCCTGAATTTAATTGTGGNTATGATTATGCNAAAAAATCAATGGAGCTTACTCACAGATGGCTAAAAAGATGTATTTCNAGAGCTAANTCAACTAATAAGATTTATGAAANNGAACAAACATTATTTCCAATAGTTCAAGGAGGAACTAGCAAAGAGTTNAGAAAATTATCAGCAGATTTTATTTCATCAACCGATTGTAAGGGAAATGCAATAGGTGGCCTATCTGTTGGTGAACCTGATGAAATTATGTATGAGATGACAGACATAGTNTGTTCAATATTACCAAAAGATAAACCACGCTATTTNATGGGNGTNGGTACGCCATCAAATCTTNTAGAAAATATTGCATTAGGNGTTGACATGTTTGANTGTGTGCTGCCAAGNAGAAANGCTAGAAACGGAATGCTATTTACNTCAGAAGGGATCATCAATATAAAAAACAGTAAATGGAAAAATGATCACTCTGTTTTAGANAAAAATGGAAAGTCTGAGGTTGATANAAACTACACNAAAGCATATNTAAGACATTTATTTAATTGNAANGAAATTTTAGCAAAGCAAATCGCAACCTTNCACAATNTANGATTTTACTCATGGCTGATTGANGAATCTAGAAACAANATTAATGANGGTNCNTTCACTNATTGGAAAAGCAGNATGCTGAAAAAACTATCATNAAGACTCTAANTTATTAATNATGCAAAGATTTGATAAATANATNATNAAGAAATTTTTAAAAACATTCTTTTTTGGAATNTCAATTTTTGTAGTNATAGTTATTGTTTTTGACATTTCCGAAAAAATTGATGATTTTCTAGAGAATAATGTNCCTATAAATGCTATAGTTTTTAACTACTACTTTAATTTCATNCCATATTTTATAAANCTNTTNAGTCCNTTTTTCATCTTTNTATCAGTAATAGCATTTTCTTCTAAGATGGCTTTAAATATGGAATTCATAAGTATTTTCAATAGTGGAATAAGCTTAAAAAGATTACTNTATCCATTTTTTATAACNTCTTTATTTTTAGCTTCTTTTTCTTTTTTCTTAGGAAATTTTATAATTCCTAATTCTAATNTTGAGAGAATTGAGTTTGAAAACAATTACCTNAAAGGAAAAAAAAATAAAAGAATTAAAAGCAAAAANATACAAATCCTTCCAGGTCAATATATTTATATGGANAGTTATAATTCTGTNAGAGATATTGCNTATAAATTTTCAATTGAAAATATTGAAAATGGAAAACTAACTTCTAAACTAAATTCATCATACGCTCAGTATGACACTACTATCTCTAAATGGAAAATTTTTAACTATCAGACACGGAAGTTTAATGATTCAAATGAAATATTATCTTTTGGAAAACAAATTGATACATTAATAAATTTTAGCCCAGACGACTTAAAATACAGAAAAAACATCGTTGAAACTATGAACTTGTTTGAACTAAATAAATTTATTGAAAAAGAGAAAATTAAAGGAAATGAACAAATTTTATACTATAAATTAGAGAAATACAAAAGGTTATCCTATCCATTTTCTACTGTAATTTTAACAATTATAGCATTTGCAATTTCTTTAAAAAGAAGAAAAGGAGGTATGGGAATAAACATTGCAATAGGTATATTTATTGCATTTAGCTTCATTCTATTTATGCAAATTTCAACAACATTCTCAATAAAATCAAACCTTAGTCCTTTTCTTTCTGTATGGATCCCCAATATACTTTATGCTGTGCTAGCTTTAATTTTGATACGTAAAAAACAATTAGTTTAAGAATAGAATTTTCCTTGAAAAGTATTTCTCTCTTTTATTCTTTTTTCTACCAAAGAAGTGAGTTGATAATTTTTAAGCCCATACTTAGGATAAATTAGTATTTCTGAAGGTGATTCACTGAAAAACCTTTCTATCATAATATCAGGTCTTAGCTTTTCTAGAAAATCAATAACTAAATCAACATATTCATTTAAATCAAAAAATTTAAAATATGTTTTATCTTTCTTAAATTGGTAGGCCATCATCGTATTTTTTATAATTTGAAGGTGATGTATTTTTAAACTATTAATTGGAAGATTAGATATTTTTTCAGCATGAGATAGCATATCTTTTTTACTCTCTTTTGGTAATCCCAAAATTAGATGACCTCCTAAATCTATATCTCTGTTTTTTGAAATTTCAAAAGCTTTAATCGTTTCAGAATATGTTTGACATCTATTGATTAAAATCAGAGTTCTATCAATTGTAGATTCAATACCATATTCAATTTTTATGTAAAATCCTTTGCTTACAAGATGTTCTAAATAATCAAGAGTATCAGTATCTATACAATCAGGCCTAGTAGCAATTATTAAACCTAATATATTTTTATGTTTTAAAGCTTCTTCGTACATCTTTTTTAGCTTAGAAAGCTCAGCGTATGAATTTGTATATGCTTGAAAATATGCTAAGTATTTTAGATTTTTATATTTTTTTGAAAAAAAAGCAATTCCTTCATTAATTTGAGTTGTGATACTTTTTTTTGGCTTGCAGTATTTTGGATTGAATGAATTATTATTGCAATATGTACAACCACCAACTCCTTTAGTACCATCTTGATTTGGACATGTAAAACCTGCATCAATTGATACTTTTTGTACTTTAACACCAAATTTTTTCTTTAAAAATGGAGAATATTTGAGATAACTCATTGGTCTCTAATTTAAAATTATTTAATCTCTATATGATGTCTGAAAGATTAAATTTTTGATTTAACCTCACACCTTTTTCAGTATGCTTAACAGTACAACATTCAAAATTAGGATCATGTTGTAAGAAAAGAATATAATTTTTATCAGCTGCCCCATCTAAGAACTGTCTTTTTTCTTCAAGAGTGATTAATGGCCTTGTATCATATCCCATAACATAAGCAAGTGGTATATGACCTACACTTGGAAGTAGATCAGCCATGAAAACAATCTTTTTATCATTATAATTAATTATTGGTATAGTTTGTGACTCAGTATGACCACTTACAAAAAAAACAGAAATATTTTCAAATAACTTTCCTTCATTTTCAATTAACTTTAATCTTCCACTCTCCTTTATCGGATTGATATTTTCTTTCAAAAAAGATGCTTTTTCTCTACTATTAGGATCAGTTGCCCATTCCCAATGTTTCTTGCTAGTCCAAAAATTAGCATTTTTAAATGCAAGTTCATATATGTTTTTCTCTTTATCATACATAACACTACCCCCGCAATGATCAAAATGTAAGTGAGTCAAGATAACATCTGTAATCTGTCCTGAACTAAAACCTAATGAATTAATAGATTTTTGTAAGCTATCATCTCCGTGCAGATAATAGTGCTTGAAAAAATTCTCACTTTGCTTATCTCCAATACCAGTATCAATTAAAATAAGTTTATTCTCTTGTTCAATTAAAAGTGAACGCATTGCCCAAGTGCATAAATTATTTTCATCAGCAGGATTTGTTTTTTGCCATAATGACTTTGGAACTACACCAAACATAGCGCCTCCATCAAGTTTAAAGTATCCTGTATCTATTGTATACAATTTCATGTTGACAAATTATATAATCACGAATATAAGAATTAGAATTAATATTTAATTTGGATATTATGAATATCCATTTTATAGCAATTGGGGGAGCTGTAATGCACAATATGGCCATTTGCTTATCAAAATCAAACATTGTCAGTGGTTCAGATGATCAAATTTATGAACCTAGTAAGAGTAGACTTAAGAAATATAATTTACTTCCAGAAAAATTAGGGTGGGATAAGTTAAAGATTACGGACAAAATTGATTGTGTTATTTTAGGTATGCACGCGAAAGAAGATAATCCTGAGCTTTTGCAGGCAAGAAAGATGAATATACCTATATATTCTTTTCCTCAATACATTGCAAAACACAGCGTAGACAAGTTTAAAATAGTCATTGCAGGTAGTCATGGAAAAACTTCAATAACTTCTATGATCATGCATGTATTAAAATCAATGAAAATTAAATTTGATTACATGGTGGGTGCTAAAATAGAAGGATTTGAAAATATGTTTCAACTCACAAAAAAAAATAAAATTATAATTCTAGAGGGAGATGAATATCTTTCATCAACCATTGACCCGACACCAAAATTTCATAAATATGATCCGAATGTGGCTGTTATAACTGGAATCTCTTGGGATCATATAAACGTCTTTAAAACCTTTGACATATATGTTGACCAATTCAAACTATTTATCGAAATGATCAAAGAAAAATTGATTTATTTTGAAGATGACAATAATCTTAAAAATTTGTTACTAAAATCTAAGTCCAAAGCTAAGTTCATACCTTACAATACACCTAATTATGAGATAATAAATAATAAAACTATTTTAAACGGTGCGGAGCTAAATGTTTTTGGCAATCACAATATGCAAAATATTAAAGCTGCGATGGAAGTTTGTAAAATTTTAAAAATTGATAAAAAAAGTTTCTTGCAAAGCATCTCAACTTTTAATGGTGCTGAAAGGAGATTAGAAACAGTTAAAAAAACAAAAAAATCAACATTATTTAGAGATTTTGCACATTCTCCATCAAAATTAAAAGCAACAATTAATGCTGTTAAAAATCAATTTAACAGAAGGTTAATTGCGTGTATGGAGTTAAATACCTTTAGTAGCTTAAATAAGTCTTATTTATCTGAATATAAAGAATGTATGAATGAATCAGATATTGCAATTATTTATTATAACCCAAAAAATATTAAGTCAAAAAATCTTGAAAAAATTGGCAAACAAGACATTTTTGAAGCTTTTTCTTATCAGGAATTAAATATTTTCGATGATTCAAAAAAATTGCAAAAATTTATTAAATCTTTTAATTTTAATGATACAAATCTTCTCATGATGAGCTCTGGAAACTTTGATAATTTAATTATTGAAAATTTAATTGATTGAAGCGTAAAGCTCTCATTATAAAGCATTTAGTAATGAAATCACAAATAAAATAACATAAATTATACCTATTAATAAAGTTAACGATCCCAGCAATAGTCCAGCAATTGCCATTCCTCTACCTCTTTTTTCTAATCCAATACTACCAAGGACTATTCCTAAAAATGAAAATACTACACCTACTATAGGAGCTACAAATAATAACGGAATTGACAACAAGCCTAAAACTAATGAGATGGATCCAAAAGGAAAACCATAATCATTTTTTTCTGTTTTCAGCTGATTAATCATTTGATTATTTGTTTTTACAGATAATTTTTGACTTTCATAATTTTGAACTGGAAATGATCCATTTGAAAAAAAAGGAAATAATAACATGAAACAAAAGATTAAATGTATTTTACTCATAATTTTGAATTTAATACCAAATTATAAAAAATGATAAAAACACTTATCGTAATCTTTTTATTTTTTCAATCAGAATTAAATGCTGAAGAGTATGTTGGAAGTATAATATTATCTGATAGCACAATATATACATTCGAATTAAATTTAATCATCAATAAAGAAAATATAACAGGATATTCGATAACTAATTATGGGACTAGTAGTGAAACAAAATCAAGAATTGAAGGGACTTTTGATAAAACAAAAAATGAATATATAATAATTGAAAAATATATAATTTATACAAAATCTAAGGAAAGCATTAAAAAATTTTGCCACTTAAGAATAGATTTAAGTGAAAAGGGGTCTTTTAAATCTAAAAGACTTGAAGGTGAATTTATTGGATATTTTGATAATAAAGACAAATGCGCTGAGGGAAAAATTATACTTATTAAGAAAGAAAAACTAAAAAAAATTGAGAATAAAATAAATAAAAGAATTCAAAAAAGAATAAATGACAAATCAGAAGATAATAACAAAAAATTAACTCTTGAGAAAGATGACAAATTCTATATTGAAACCAGTAAAAAATATATTAGCATAAGAGTATGGGACCCAAATCAAGAAGATAATGATATGATAACTATAAAATTTAATGATGATTTAATTCTTGAAAATTATTCAACAAAAAATAAACCAAAAAAAAGAAGAGTAAAGCTTAGTAAAGGAAGGAATTCATTAGTCATTAGTGCTATAAATGAAGGAACCAATCCTCCAAACACTAGCACAGTTGAAATCAAAGTAGATAGACAGTTATATCAAATTGAAACAAATTTAGAGATGAAAAATGATATAATTATTTTCATAGATAGAAAATAAAATTAGTGACTCTGGAGGGAGTCGAACCCCCAACCTCCTGATCCGTAGTCAGGTGCTCTATCCAGTTAAGCTACAGAGCCATTTTACAAATTAAAAACTGAAAATTAAAATATGTTGATTAATTATCTTATTTCAACATTTAAACCATATAGACTTAGATCATATCTAAACTGCTCTAGGTAGTCTATTTCTCCTGTTAAAACAACACAACTTCCTTTAAGATGTGTTAAAACAGCGCATTGTTCTGCTTGTAGTGGAGTGTGATCACAAATAGCCTCTAGGCAATCCGTAACGTGTTCAAAAGTGTTGTAATCATCATTTACAAGTACTAGTTCTTTTAATAGGGTTTTACTTTTTTGGTTACTTATTGGTTTAGATTTGTTGGCCATCTGTTGTTTCTACTTTGTTAAAAACATTCAATATTATGAAAAAAAACCTATGAAAAAAAACATTAATTATACTTATTTAAATTTTTTATGAAACGTTCAACGTTGGCTTTTGTTTCTAGAGTATATTTATATGGTTTCTGGTTTTTTCTTTGCTTTGCCTGCCTTTTAGAGTCTTTTGTTTCTTTAATAATATTCAAAAAATCATCATTAGACGAATAACATTTCATTATACCATTTTTGTAGTTAAAATAATATATATCATCAAACTCTGTTTTAAGATAAATTGTTATTTGATTTTTGTTTCTTTTTTTATCAAGAATAACTTTACCCTCAAGAAGTGAGTTTATTTGATTATTTAAAATGTTTCCAAGTCCGATATAACCACTTGATACATAAGCTTTTAGAGTAGGATTCCAAACCAAATTAACATTAGTGAAATTAAGAGTACTAGACATTTCACTTGGAAATTCAGCGAACTCATCACTGACTTCAAGATCTAAATACAAATTTTCAGCTTCATTAGTTCCAACAACCTTACATAGATTTAAAAAATAGTTTTCATCAAAATTGAAATCTAAATCTCCAGGGGCAGAATAGATATCATCAACCATCAACTGTAAAGCTTCATCATTAAAGTAAAAATCAAATAAAAGAAAACCTTCAAATGATTTTAAATTATTGTCAGTGGTAAAGTTTCCGTATGAATCTATTTTCACCCTACCCATATCTGATATGAGATTAACCTTACCTGTACTTACAGACTTACAAGACTCATCATCAAAAGAAAAATAACTACTAGAACTATCTCGTTGTCCAAAAATAAAGGTGTCATTATTAGTGAAAGTTATCTTATTTTCTAATGAAAGTAAACTTTCATCATTTGATTTTAATTTTTTATTCATTAAAACTGGATATACTGTTAAAGAATCAGAACTAAAAAAATGTCCATAATAAATACTTTTTGAAAAATCATTAACACAATTTTTCTCCAAATTAATAACAATAGAGTCTAGACTAAGATTAGAATTAAAACTAACCCAATCAGCAGATAAACAGTTACTAATAATTTGAAAATATCCATTGTAATTAAAATCACTTGATTTTCTTAATAGCTTTAATTTTCCATAAAACTTAAATTTATCATTAATCTTAAATTCTTTATCTGTTTCTATTGATGCATTTGCATTAGTTACAAAATCTTTGGTAACATAAATTGAATCAAAAAATACTTTTTGATTTTCATGCTTAAAATTGTAATATCCTGATGCGAAATATTTGTTTGCATCAAGAATATCGACTTTACAGTTATAAAATTTATAATTTGTGTTAGAATCAATTAATGTTATATTGCAATTCTCTAAAGACTCCACTCTGCCGTTTTCAATGAATATCTTTGAGCTTGTATTACTGATTTCTGCATCAGCAACAACTAAGGAATTAATTCCGTAAATTTCTAACTTGTCACTTTTTAACTCATATTTTGCATAATTTGCTTCAAATGATAGTGAATCCTCTGTGCTTGATGTAGAAATGAATTCTAAAAATGAACCTTGATTTAAAGAGTCTCCAAATTCAAGTATATCATTTCTTATATCCCAATCTAACTTATCTATTCTGCAGAAATAGTTATTTGTTACAAAATTTACTGATGACATGATTCCATTGGAAAAGAAAGTTCCTTTCTTTTCATAAATATCAATATTAGTCCTTAAATTTTTTGTTTCAAAGCTAAGTTTATCACCATTGAATACAAATAGATCAGCTGTATCAGACTTGAACCACTCTGCATTAAAGTTAAATCTTTGAGCATGAACCTCTGAGTTATCTAGCTTCATTTTACCTGCTCCAGTAAGTCCTATGGGCTGGAAACATAATCTTCCATCGAAAAATGCTTGATTTGCATAAAAAGAAAAACTTGAATCTATTTTATTAATGAACACTTTGTCCTGATATGGAAGATATTTTGAAAATGTAACACTATTTTTTACATCAGGAAATTCGATTCCATCCATTATTTGATCAATGAAAATTGAATCAGTTAATAAAATAGCTGAATCTGGAAAAAAGAATACTTCTTTATTATAATAGCTAGAGTTTAAATATTCTAATCTACCGTCACCCTTGAGACCTTTATTACTCAAGTTAATGTTATTATAGTATTTTGTTTTGCCATAAATTTCTTCACCAGCATCTCCAAATATTTTACTAAATCCTAGTGAATAATCATCTTGAAGCTTTAAGGTGTCAGAAAAATTATTAAAGATGCCTGCAGAAACAAAGTCACCGGAGAAGGCTAAACCTTTTCCGCTGTAATTCTCTAAACTATCAATCTCAAAAGGATCTAAGTGGAAGTAGAAGTTTTTCCTATCATAGACAGAATTAAAAATTGATTTGTCATCATAATATACGAATGACCTTTCAAAACTTCTGAAAATTGGATAATTAGGAAAACTGTCTCTGTAAATGCCCGATTTATTATTTTCATTATCAATTACTAAATCTCCAGTAACTGACTGCAAGACCGTCTTGACATCAGTCAAAAGTTCATTACCATACATATCTTTCTTTATAGGTAATTGTGGAACCTTAAGTCTGACAGAGTCTATTTTGTTTAAATTAATCTTGAAATCATCATATATGAAATCAAATTTTTTACCGAACAAATTGAATCTTCCGGATCCAGCTGAAATAAGGCCAGAAAAAGAAAAATCTCTGTTTTTCTTAAAGACTAGCCTACCTTTAAATGGTTTTAAGAATACACTTTGAGTCTTGCTAAGAGTTATATCTCTTACGCCAGCAATCATGAGATCCTTATTTTCTAAATTAATTGCTGCATTTACAATTTTATTTTTTGAATTGTTTCTTAAAGTGGAAACAAAACTTATGACATCATAGTCACTTAGTTTAGACTTTGCTTTGATATATTTATCAACATTTTCTTGAACATAAATTCTTTCTTCACCAGAATCATAAAATAAAAATCCATAATTTGATAAGTTTATAAGATAGTTTTTTACTTGTAATATCGGATATCCAATATATTTAGCAAAGTCTGAGACATAAAAGATATTTTCTTGTTTGTCTCTAACATAGTTACTTATTAGTATTAAAGGATGTATTTCATCAATTCCTGATAGCATATCATATTTTTTTTCATCAAAAAAGTCAAGTGATTCAAATTCAACATTTGAAATTGATGCACCGGGTACTGAACCAAACTCAATCAAACTATTATCAATTGACCATTCCATCATTTCAAAATAAATTGACATTTTATGATATGAATTAATCATTGGTTTTCTGAAAGAAGTATTGATTGAGTTAAAAAGTTGTAATTTTCTTTCATCATCAAAATATTTTAATTTCAAATCAGAGTGAAAAATTGAATCATTATCAAAGTAAATCTTTAATGCGCATGAACTTGAAGTCAATGATTTACTCTCCAAGTTAAAACGGTCTGACTCAGCTACTAATAATTTTTTACCATTTTTTTTAAATATAATTTTGGCATCAGCATACTTTCCTCCATCAGCAATAAACTTTTTACCATTTAGCATGTATCCTCCCTCATAATCAATCCCATTAAAAATTTCTTTCAGAAAAATTTTCTTCGAATATGAAGTAAATCTAGGATATGTTTGAGACATTTTTCCAATTGAAATTCTATTTTGAAAATTACCTGTTAATGGTTTATCAAATAAATATTTATTATAAAAGTAAACAGAATCACAATTTATCTTAGTAGAACGCGTGTCAATTTTGTATTTATCTAAAATGACATAAATACTATCTGAGGAAATTGAATGAGTTGACCAGTCTACTACTCCTTCTTCACCATTCCATTTATTTTTAAAAGGATAGTATTTTCCTCTAGTTAAATTTATTTTAATAGAACTTCCCTTAGTAGTACACATAAGATTTGTAGGATCAGAAAATACAACAACTGGATTTTTATCTACATAATCAAAAAATACTTTAGAATCAGAATAAGACCAATTTAAAGTTTTAGTTTTTCTAATAGACTTTAGCTGAACAAGATCTACTGAATAAATTAGAAAATTATTAAATTTATTAATTGTGTTTTCTTGCAGAACCTTTTGTAACACATTTATCCAACTATCTAAATCATGGCTGTTGGATGAAAAAACTAATAAATATGATTCAAAAAAATTTCTAAAATGAGNATTAGGCTTTAATTTTTTTTGAATCATAAAATTTAATAGNCTACCCGTTTCCANATCTTTATTNTCTGANAGGATTTTACTAAAGTTTTTATATNAAGATTTTAANTCTTTGTTTTCTTTCAGNTTTANATACGACTCAAGTTTCTTTTGAATTGACTGTNCCTGAATNNAAGATTCATTNTTTATTTGAGCATTCAGAAAACTGAANTGAAAAACNAAAAATAATAAGANTGTTATTTTTTTATTCTTAACANTAACCATCCATTTTTATTTTTTTTATTTNTTANTTGAAACTTNAAGTCTTTAATCTTATTTANCAAAATTTCAAAGTCAGTTTCAAGAAAACCACTTAAAATAAATTCCTTGGCTTCTGTCTCAATAAAGGCTTCAAAGCTCTTCAAAATAACATTTCTATTAATGTTTGAAATTATTAAATCAAATTTTTTGTTTTTTGGNACTTTATCATCTTTTATTAACTNNACATTGTCAATATTGTTTTTNTTAAGNTTNTCAAAAGTATTNTCTATGCATTTATTATNGTAATCAATTGCAGTAACTGACTTAGCATTTAATTTTGAAGATAAGATTGATAATATACCTGTTCCACATCCAAAATCAAGTACATTCNTATTTTCTAAATNTATATCAAATAACTCCTTGCACACCAAAAANGTTGTTTCNTGATGCCCAGTNCCAAATGACATTTTGGGATCGATAATTATNTCNTATTTNAGNTTANTCTGNTTGTGAAATGATGCTCTNATAATACAGTCATTATTAATTTGTATNGNTTCAAAATTACTCTCCCACTTTTTGTTCCAATTTTCAGTNATTATCTCATTAAAANTGAATTTGAAATTAAGATTTTTAGATAATATTTCGATTTCATTAATTAAATCATCTGTNNCANTATNNTCACTNNNGTAGGCATAAATATTNTTTTTGGACTCTTCACAAGACTCAAAGCCAAGTTGAAAAAGAAAAGCAGTTATTATTTCAACAGATNGTTCATTAAAGTTATCAANTGGNTAATGAGAACTTAAAATAATTCACCTATTCTAACTATTTCAATAAAATCATCAAAAATAAGTGAAGCCCCNCCAACTAGTCCACCNTCNATATCTTTCTGTTTAANTAAGTCTTTAGCGTTATTTTTGTTGCAACTACCACCNTANACAATTTTTATTGTTTCTGAAATTTCTAAACCANATTTCTCTTTGATTAANTTTCTNATATAAAAATGCATTTCTTGNGCCTGNNNTGGTGTTGCGGTTTTACCTGTTCCAATTGCCCAAACTGGTTCATAGGCAACTATTACTTTTTTAATNCTTTTTANNTTTATTTTATCTAGTACTGTTAATATCTGATTCTTTACAACTTTAAAATGCTCATTTTTGTCNCTATCATTTTCTTGCTCACCAANACAAAAAATTGGAACAATATTATTTTTTAAACANTGATTAATTTTNGTTNNTAGTACTTTAGATTCCTCGCCAAAATAAAGTCTTCTTTCAGAATGCCCAATAATACAATAACTTACACCTAAAGACTTTAGCATTTTAGCAGATACCTCTCCNGTATAAGCACCATTNTCATNCTCACTCACATTTTGAGATGAAANCATNATNTGNGGATTATTNTCACAAATTTTAAGAACAGCTTTTAAATATAAACTNGATGGNGCAACAACTAAGTTGTTTTTANAATTATTTTTGGAAATCATTTTACTTANCTCTCTGGCTTGAGAGTAATCTAAATTCATTTTCCAGTTTGCTATAACTAATTTTTTACTCATTACATTTTAATTCTAGGATCAATAATTGAATATAAATAATCAACAACAATATTTACAAAAACAAATATCAAAGATACAAGAAGAACTATNCCCATTACAACTGGCACATCTAAATTATTCAAAGAATTAACCAATTCCTTNCCGATTCCGTTCCANCCAAAAATATATTCCACAAATACAGAACCAGCNAGTAGAGATGCAAACCATCCTGANATTGATGTTATAACTGGATTTAATGCATTTACTAGAGCATGTTTGAAAAGAACTTTAAACTTTGANAGACCTTTTGATGTTGCTGTTCTAATATAATCCATTGACAACACATCAATAAGTGAGTTTCTTGTCAATTGAGTNATTATNGANANAGGTCTAAGAGAAAGTGTTAAAGCCGGTAAAATNAGATTAATTAAACTCAGCTTTTTTTCTCCNGAATAGTCATCTATCTCAAATAAACTTCCCGTCACACTNAAATTAGTATAATCNTGNAGNAAAAATCCAAAAATCCAAGCAAATAACATTGCACTAAAGAATGAGGGTAATGATATTCCNATTGCCGTGAAAAAAATTATTAANCTATCAAAAAAAGTATTAATNAATATTGCACAAANTATNCCTAAAATTATNCCTANAAAAGAAGCCAAAAGCATNGAACTTGTTGCTAAAACCACTGTATTTGGAAAAGTACTCAAAATAATAGATGANACACTCTCTCCTTTCTTAAAATAAGATTCTCTNAAATANGGTTTTTTCACAACTATTGATTTTGAACCAATATCAAAAATTTTAAAAAATTTATATTTTTTTTGTTTANCATATGTGTAATTATCTTTATTGGTATTCTCCAAAACGGANATAAAAGAAAGATCATTAATNTAGTANAAAAACTGTATNAANACAGGCTGNTCTANAGCATANTTCTTTTTTATCTCATTAAGNTGTTCTGAGTCTTCTCTTTTGTCNAACATCATTCTTGCTGGGTCAGCAGGNAANACATTAAATAAAAGAAAAATGACNACTACAACTCCCAAAATAACTAGNNTGGTNTCNTNTATTTTTGNAAGGAGAAAATTTCTCAAATTATTTAATNAATTTTTCGAAATGATTGTGATGTAATTTTTCAATAACAGTTCCTTCTTNAATTCTCAAAATTCCAGGATTTGATCTTACTATAGTTTTTAAAACTGTTTCATCTGTGTAGCNGAAATCAATATTTAAATCATTATTATNATTAAAATTNTTGATTATATCTTCATTTGAAGCAGTTAGAAANATGATTTNTTCATCTNTTGANTGCATATATATATTTTTTATGTTGNTAATAGATTTCTTNTTAATCTTNTTTAAATCNTAGCTAACAANGACTAAAACATNATCCAAGTTCAGAACTGAATCAGTAATATCAATGTTTTTATTTTGAACTGAGAAATCTGTTATCTTNGGCTCATAGCCTTTCACAAGGATTTTTGTTTTNTCNGTGAAGTTCAAATACTCATATCTATCTGNATTACTTAACCACATATCNGCAACCATTTCAAGCTCTTCTCCTGTTTTAANATCNCTTACNANATAGATTGGNGANTCTTCNGTGCANGGTAAATTTAACTCAAAACAAGTTTTCATATTNTCACTNATGTTTTGACCAACAGCATATGGCCTGTAATCTTTNAATGGTAAATTATTGTATGTGTAAAAAGCAAAAATTGTAGATACTAGCACTACTGAAAAAATNTANANATNGTCTCCTTTTTTGGAAAAAAAAGATTTGAAGTTATCTCNTCCTTTGTAAATTATTACTAAAATAATNAGTATTANTACGTCCTTATAAAANGAGTCCCATGGCCTNANCTTTAAAGCGTCTCCNAAACACCCACAATCTGTAACTTTCTCAAAATAAGCTGAATAGAANGTGAGAAAAGTNAAAAATATCATCATNGCAGAAGTACAAAAGAATGTAAATCTAAATTTTGTAGCAGTAATTAAGAGAGCTCCTAATACAACCTCAAAGATGCATATTAAAAAAGCTAGCTGTAAAGAAATNGGNGAAAAAAATTCTATATTNAGTACTTGAAAGTANTCATTTAATTTGTANGAAAAACCAATAGTGTCATTTACTTTCAAAAGTCCTGANATAATTAAAAAAACTCCNATAAAAACTCTAAGAAANGTTGAAATAATTTTATTCACTTTTTTCTAATTTGATTAATGCAAAAACTGCATAATTTAACATATCNAAATAATTAGCNTCTATACCTTCTGAAATAATTGTAGANCCATTATTTTTCTCAATTTGCTTTACTCTNTANAGCTTTTGAAGTATGAGNTCTGTTAGNGAACTTACTCTCATATCTCTCCAAGCTTCACCNTAGTCATGATTCTTNGCAATCATCAGGTTTTTAGCTTCAGAAGTTATACTTTTGAATANATTAATTGCTTCTTCANTTNTNACATCATCAATTGAATCAGAAATCCCAAGNTTAATTTGAGTCAANCCTATTACNGCATAATTTACTATTCCAATAAACTCTTTTTCAATTCCTTCATCNANTTTTTGTATGCCTTTTANCTCTATGCTTCTAATNCGCTGAGCCTTAATAAAAATTTGATCTGTTANTGAACTAATTCTCAATATTCTCCACGCAGATCCATAATCTTTTAGTTTCTTTGTAAAAATGTCNAAGCATGTNTCTATTATANAATCATATTCAACTAAAGTTTTCTCCATCATATTTATTAATGTACAAAGATAAAAGTTTTAATTCTGACATTTCTACTGAAAAAATTAACTATTNAACTTTTTTTTCAACACCNAAGNTTATGGGNATTCTNAACATCACTAANAATTCATTTTATGATGGNGGTAAATNTATTAATGAAANTTCTATNATNAAGCAATGCAAAAAAATGATTNAGGAANGNGTTGATATCATCGATATTGGAGCATGCTCATCAAAACCTGGCTCNTCTCCTNTTGAAGAAAAAAAAGAAATAGAAATTATAAAAAAATACACCAAATTAATAAAGCAGAAATTTCCAAAAACTATNNTTTCAGTNGATACCTTTAGGTCTTCAGTTGCTGAAATTGCTATCAAAAATAATGCTGATATTATAAACGATATTTCTGCTGGAAAATTTGACTCAAAAATTTTTGATGTTGTAGCAAAAAACAATCTCCCCTACGTTTTAATGCATATGCAGGGAGAGCCGAAAAGCATGCAAGAGAAACCTATCTACAAAAATATTATAATAGAGTTACTAGATTTTTTTGAAAAAAAGATAAATTTTTTAACTAAAAAAGGAATAAAAAAAATAATTATCGATCCAGGTTTTGGTTTTGGGAAAAGTCTTGAAAACAACTATACAATATTGAAAAACTTAGAAAAATTTCAAAAATTTGGATATCCAATTGTTGCTGGTTTTTCAAGAAAATCAATGCTCACTAAACTTTTAAATATTGATTCAAAAGATGCACTAAATTCAACAACAATAGTAAATACAATTGCTGTAAGCAAAGGATGTGAAATTCTTAGAGTTCATGATGTAAAACAAGCAAAAGAAATTTTGAAAATATTAGGTTATTTAAAAGAAAAGTAGTTTACATTTTTTCTAGAACTTCAAAGCCTAACAAGTCGCTAGAGGATTTGATTATTTTAGAAACTTCNTCCGAAATTGTTAACCTNAGACTACGAGTCAATTGATCANCAACTAGTATTTCATTATTTTGATAATATCTATTATATATTTTAACCATTTCGAANATATAATTACAAATTAGNGAAGGGTTATAAGATAAAGCAGAGTCTCTNATGACCTCAGGATATTCAATNATTTTTTTTATNAAATCTTTTTCAATTGAATTAATTTNAACTTTTTTTATTTCAANNTTAGTATTATTTTTTCTTANTANAGACTTNATNCTNGCATAAGTATAAAGAAGAAATGGACCAGTATTTCCATTAAAATCTATGGATTCTTTTGGATTAAACATCATATTTTTCTTNGCATCAACTTTTAGTAAAAAATATTTTATTGCTGCAAGAGAAATTACCTCATGATCTTTATTAGAAAGATCATTTTTTTTATTTAACTGATTTGATAGTTCAANCGAGGAGTTAAGAACATGTTTTAACAAATCATCAGCATCAACAACAGTTCCTTCTCTTGATTTCATTTTACCATCAGGNAGATCAACCATTCCGTATGACAAATGATGACACATGTTAGCCCATGAATAATTCAATTTTTTTAAAATTTTAAATAAAACATCGAAATGATAATTTTGTTCATTACCAACAGTGTAAACCATTTCTGAAAATTTAAAGTCTTTAAATCTTTGTATCGCAGTTCCAATGTCTTGAGTTATATAAACGGCTGTACCATCTGATCTTAGCAAAAGTTTTTCGTCTAATCCAAATTCAGTCAAATCTACCCATACTGAATTATCTTCTTTTTTATAGAAAACATTGCTTTTTAATCCTTCCTCAATTAAATCTTTACCTAATAAGTATGTTTCACTTTCGTAGTAATTTTTGTCGAAAGTAACACCTAATTTCTTATAGGTTTCATTAAATCCTGCATAGACCCAATTGTTCATTTGAGACCACAATTTAATAACTTCACTATCATTAGATTCCCATCTAAGTAAAAGTTCTTTAGCTTCTTTGTTAAGCCTAGACTTATTTATACATTCATCCTCACTATAGCCTTGATCTCTAAGTTCAACTAGCTCTTTATTGTATTCTTGATTAAATTTTACATAATATTTTCCAACTAAGTGGTCTCCTTTCATGTTTGCCTTTTCTGGAGTTTCTCCATTACCAAAAGTTTGCCAAGCTAGCATTGATTTACAAATATGAATACCTCTATCATTAATGATTTGAACTCTTTTAACATTTTTACCAGTTGCCTCTATTATTCTTGAAACTGAGTCTCCTAAAACGATATTTCTTATATGACCCAAATGAAGTGGTTTATTAGTGTTTGGAGATGAAAATTCAACTAACGTAGTNTCAGATTTATTATTTTTTTTTGTGATTCCATAATTTTTAGTTTTGGATATTTTGATNATCGACTCAATCCAAAAATTATTATTTAACTCTATNTTTAAGAATCCCTTTATTACNTTAAANGAAGAAATAAACATTATCTGTTTAGATAATAAGTAACCAATTTCATTACAAATTTCTTCGGGTGATTTTTTAAAAATTNTAATTAAAGGAAATACAACTAAAGTTAGATCACCTTCAAATTCCTTTCTTGTTTTTTGAAATTCAATAATATTTTTATCAATTCCATATTTAAAACTAATTATGTCCTTGATATCATCTTTTAAATTATTCAACATAACTAAAAATTTCTGCTATCATGCATCTAGTACTGCCTCCACCAATTTTTTCTATTGTTTCAACATTACAAATAGCAAAGTCTGTCATAGATTCTAGAAGTTTTTTTTGATCAGTTGATAGTACATTAAATGCTGAAGATGACATGACCAAAGTTTTGTATTTTCCTTGTAGCTGTAGCATGTTGCCCGCAAAATTATTTTTCTGTTCTTGTGAAATATCAATTATTTTCTTTCCACTTTTTTCCAATGACAAAATAACATTTTTCTTTTGATTTAAGTCNTCAATAGAGTCCAAACANATAACACAAAACTCTGAACATACACTCATCATTACATTCGTGTGGTAGATAGGTGAAANAGTATTATTAATTTTTTGGTANGAATTGAATAAAACAGATGAGTAANCAAACTCTTTTGAAAACTGATTAACAAGTTCTTTATTAGTTCTTTCAGAAACTGATGCATAAAGAATTNTGTTTTGCCTATCCAATATCATACTNCCTGTNCCCTCNAGGAATTTNTTGCCTTCGTTCTCTTTTCTAAAATCAATAACTTTTGAAAAATTATAATCTTTAATTAATTTTTCNATAATATCNNTTCTAACCTCAAGACGCCGATTGCTAGCATACATAGGATACAAAACTATTTCTCCGCTCTTATGCGTTGAAATCCAATTATTAGGNAANATTGAGTCAGGAGTAACAATACTTTCTTTATCCTCAAAAACTTTAACATTTACACCTTTTTCTAACAATTGATTTACCATGCCATCAAACTCAATCANAACATCTCTATTTAATTTTTTNTCTGAAATCGTAATATTTTTTTGATAAAAATTATTTTCAGACGTTTCATGATTAAATGCAAAATGCATAGGTTTTATCATAAAAATATTATTAGTNAGCTGCATTATTTTCTTTTAAGTGGTAGAGTTGAACATCTAAATAGTCCTCCAAGCTTAGANATTTTTGAAAAATTTATTTCTTCAACTATAAAACCTCTATTCTTTAGTATATTATTAACTCTTGTAAATCCAATATCACTTACAATTACGTCATCAGAAATTGAAAATAAATTACAATTCAAATCGTACATTTCCTNATCTGTTATTTTAATTATTTTTTCATTTGAAAAAAGTTCAAATAATAAACTTAAATCACTTATGTTTTTAAAACTATTTTCATGTATCAAAAGATGATTTCTGCCAAGTGGTTGAAAGCAACAATCCAAATGAAGCGTGTTTTTGTATGCATTAAAATCATCTTTTTTTAATTCAAAACTATGTATATTTTTTGATGGAAATTTTTCTTCAATAAATTTCACAGCTTTGATATTAGTCCTTGCTACTTTGTATTTATTAAAATCAGAATTGTTAGAATAGCCAATAAAAANATCATTGTTATTTAAGACAATATCTCCTCCTTCAATAAATATTTCCTTGTCTANTCTTATGATGTTTTCACTGTCAATTTGTGAGATGATTTTNGAGATTCCATGTTGCTCAGATTTCCTTTCATTAATTATATTGGGAAGAATAAATTTATCATTAATTGCAAANGCAATGTCTCTAGCAAAAATTTGATTAGTGCTATTAATATTNTNTGGTCTTAGTACCTCAACATCATATTTTTTTAGAANATTAATAAAGCTATCAAGATTATTTGTCAATTCTTTTTCANCAGGATGTGAATTGTTAATCACATTTAATCTTGTTTTTGGATCATAACAATCATTTATTTTTGGAAGCGGACCAAAATCATCAGCAANTCCTAGAACTACTTTTTCAAGTTTAGAATATTCATTTTCAACCTTAATCTCTATCATTTTACAAATTTAATTATCAAATAAATTAAAATTTAAGTAATACTTATCATAATTATTAAATTATTAACATAGTAATGATGATACAATCTCTCAATAGAGCAAAAAAAAAAACTATATATTGATATTTTTGATTAGTGAAAAAAATAAAGAAATCATTTAATAATCTCAGAAATAAAGTATTTTCAAAAAANAAATTAAAGATTCTAGCATATTTTTTATTTGTTATTTCACTTTTACTTTTTGTTTCNTTCATTTCATTCTTCTTTAATTGGAAAATAGATAGNAACAATATATATTATAACAGTTGGGCTGAAGTAATATCTAACAAAGAAATAATTATAGCTAATAGTCTAGGTAAAATAGGNGCACTAATTTCTCATAAATTTATTTTTATGTGGTTTGGCATATGTGCATTTACAATACCTTTTTTTATCTCTTTGCTTTCACTAAGACTATTTAAAATAAAAACTTTTGATCTTTTAAAATCTTTCACAAACATTACCCTCACATTAATTTATGTACCAGTTTTTATATCTCATTTTTTTGGAGCTACAATTTTTTCTGGAAGTATGGGACATTATATTAGTATATTTTTAATTGATTTATTTGGCACATTTGGCTCATCCACAATTCTTATATCATTACTTATACTTTACTTATCAATAACTTTTGAAGTTGATAATCATAAATTAAAAAGGTTATATGATAAATTGATTCATTTCAAAAATATGATTATGTCAATTAGAAAGAACAAGATGAAAAGTGTTGATGACAATGCTGGTGTTTTAAATGAGGTAGAAACAAACTCAATTGATGAAGTAAATATTGAAGAAGAAAATGAGGACAAAAATGAAATATCACAAAAAAATATAATAGAAGACTTAGATACAGATGATAATAATATTGAGACAGACGAGCTTGATGTTAAAGTAAATGTTAATCAGAAGGAAAATATTTTATCAAGCTCAGAAATAGAAAAAAAATTAGAAGAATTAGGTGATTATGACCCTACACTTGAGCTTTCCTCATATCAAATACCCAAAATTAATATTTTGAAAGATTATGGTGATTCAGAAATCAAAATAGACAAAGAGGAGCTCGANAATAATAAGACAAGGATTGTTGAAACTTTGGGNCANTACAANATAAAAATTGATTCTATTTCAGCAACTATCGGACCAACNATTACACTTTATGAAATTGTTCCTGANGCAGGTACNAGAATTAATAAAATNAAAAATTTAGAAGATGATATTGCACTTAGTCTTGCNGCNGAGGGTATTAGNATTATAGCTCCAATNCCNGGNAAAGGNACAATNGGTATAGAGGTTCCTAATAAAAATAANAATGTAGTTTCAATGAAAGAAGTTATTTCTTCAGAAAAATTTCAAGAAAATGANATGGCATTACCAATNGCTTTTGGAAAAACAATTTCAAATGAAACATTTGTTATTGACCTTGCTAAAATGCCTCATTTGNTAATGGCTGGAGCAACTGGACAGGGAAAATCAGTNGGTTTAAATGTTATATTAACATCNTTGCTTTACAAAAAACATCCAGCTGAGATTAAATTTGTACTTGTTGATCCTAAAAAGGTTGAGTTGACTCTGTTCAACAAAATTGAAAGACATTTTCTAGCTAAACTTCCAGATAGTGAAGACGCTATTATTACAGATACAAAAAAAGTAGTTAATACAATTAATTCTTTATGTATTGAAATGGATGAAAGATATGAGCTTTGTAAAAAGGCTCAATGCAGAAATATTAAAGAATATAACAGCAAATTCATTTCAAGAAAATTAAATCCAAACGACGGACACAAATATCTACCTTATATTGTGTTGGTCATTGACGAATTTGCAGATCTAATAATGACTGCTGGAAAAGAAATTGAAACACCTATATCTCGTCTTGCTCAGCTTGCTCGAGCAATAGGAATTCATTTAATCGTTGCAACTCAAAGACCGTCAGTTAACGTCATTACTGGACTCATCAAAGCTAACTTTCCTGCTAGAGTTGCATTTAGAGTAACTTCAAAAATAGATTCTAGAACAATTCTTGATGCAGGGGGTGCCGATCAGCTAATTGGTATGGGTGATATGCTGATTTCAACAGGAAGTGAAATGACAAGACTTCAATGTGCTTTTGTAGATACACCTGAGGTAGATAAACTATGTGAATTTATCGGAAATCAAAAAGCTTATCCAGACGCTCATATTTTACCTGAGTATATTGGAGATAGTGAGGGGTCTTCATCATCTGTCGATTTAAATGACAGAGATTCATTATTTGAAGAAGCTGCAAAGATGGTTCTTCAACATCAGTCAGGCTCTACTTCTTTGATACAAAGAAAATTAAAATTGGGATATAATAGAGCAGGCAGAATAATTGATCAGTTAGAAGCTGCTGGAATAGTTGGACCATTTGAAGGTAGCAAAGCAAGACAAGTATTAGTAAAAGATGAGCTATCTTTGCAAGAAATTTTAAATCAACTTAATTAAATGAAATCTCTTATTACTCTATTTTTATCTTTTTCTGTTATTGTTTTTAGTCAAGATGCCAGTCAAATATTAAACAATCTGTCTGATAAAACAAAATCTTATAAAAATATATCAATTGATTTTGATTTCAAATACGAGAACGAAATTGAAGATATTCGCGAAATAAAAAGTGGTAAAATTATAATTGAAAATGAAAAATTCAAATTAGAAATCGATGATCAAATAATAGTTTGTAACGGAACAGATCAATGGATTTACTCTAAAGAAGCTAATGAAGTCCAGATTTTAGAATATGACAGAAATAATGAGTTCATGAATCCTAAAAATTTACTAAATATTTATGAAAAGGGATACAACTACAGATATGATAAAGAAATTAAAATAGATTCCAAATACTATCACTTGATTGATTTATTTCCAAACGAGGAAAATAATGAAATTATTAAAATTAGTCTAACTATAAGCAAAGATGAAAATATGGTAAAAAAGATTGAAGCTTTTGAGTCAAACGGAGCAGTCTACATATATACTGTCATCAAATCTAAATATAATCGTAAAAATTTAAAATTTAATTTCGATACATCAAAATATGAAAATATTTACATTATCGATTTAAGGTAAGGTAGTTTTATCTATAAAGATTAACCTCTCCATTTCTTTTTATTATCTCACCAACACTATCTTCTATCTCAAGAGACCAAAGGTACAATCCAGCTTGTGCGTTTTCTCCTTCCCACTTTTTTGCAATGTTATTTGAATAAAATATTCTCTCACCCCATCGATTATATACAGAAAATTTGTAACGTCTACAGTTCCTAAATATGTCACCAACTGGACCAAAACTATCATTTACTAAATTTCCATTTGGGGTAAAGGAATTTGGAATATAAAAATTAAAATTTAGCTTGATTGCGATTTGTTCTATTACAGAATCTATACATAAATTTGAATCAGAAACAGTTAATTGAACATTAAAAACACCTGATTTTTGATAAATATGTACTGGGTTTTCAAGATTACTAAATGATGAATCACCGAAAGACCATTTGTATGAAATAATATTTTCACTAAGATTTGTAAAAAAAACAATAGAATCATAATCAATCGAATTGGAAGTATAAAATGAATACTCAGCAATTGGATTTAAATCAATATTTATAAATTTAACCAAGCTATCAGTACAACCTTTATTTGTTGTTATCAATAGCTTGACGTCAAATTGCTGACTACTTTCAAAAATATACTCAAATGATTGACCATAAAACGTATTAGACTGAACTATCCACTCAATTGATTGAGTGCTATCTGTTGAGGAACTATTGTTCTGAAAAATAGTAGGGTTATTTATACAATTACCATAATAAGTAAAATCAGCAACAGGATTTTCATAATCTTTTATGAAAATTGTATTCGAATTTGACCTGCATCCAAATTTATCTGTAACTTGAGCATAGTAGTCTCCCTCGATGGTTGCATATATTGATTCTTCCATACTACCAGTGCTCCATAATACTTCAGAAAACATTGAATCTAAAGTAATTTTTAAACTATCTCCTTCACATATTTCATAGCTATTTGAACTAATTGTCACAAATGGATTTTCTCTTACATCAATTATTATACTATCTGATCCAGAACATCCATTTATGTCAATTTCATCTACAATTAGTTTAAAAAAACCTATGCTATTAAATTTGACAATTATCTCATCAGTTCCGTTACCAGAAATTAAAGAAGCTATATTGCTGGATGATTCTATTTCCCAATTGTAATTAGATCCAAAACTTCCATTTAGATAAAAGTTATGAATTGAATCATCAATACATACTATAACGCTATCTTCTGAAAATAACTTTCCAAAAGAAAACATAAATACTAAAATTAAAAGCCTAATGTTCATTTAGTTGTGAAATATAGGTCCAGTGTTTGGTAATGGATTTACATTTATGTTAACTTGAGCATTAGCTGAGCATGAATTAGCATCAGTTCCAACTACTGAGTAAGTTATTGTAGCTGATGTTGAAGGTGTAATTACTTGAGTGCTAGAAGTAACTCCATTGTCCCATAAATAGTTTGTCGCACCAGTAGCACTTAATGTAACACTTTCTCCTATACAAATATTATTATTGTTCGCACTTACAGAAATTATTGGATCATTATTTACATTAATAATTACTGAATCGGTTGCTGAACATGAATTATTATTAAATATAGTTACAGTAAATATACTTGTTCCAGCGTTACTAAGTGTTAATATTTGTGACTGACTAGTTGACCCATTGTTCCATTGATAACTAGATGCAGCACTAGATAAAAGTGTTATGGTATCATTGATACAAATGTTAGTGTCAGATGCAGAAACTTGAGCTATAGGTAAACTATTTACTGATATACTAATTGTATCTGAACTAGAACATAAATTTACATCACTGCCTGTAACAATGTAAGAGTTATTACCAATTATTGTTGGGTTAACATACTGATTACTTGACTGAACTCCATTTCCCCATTGATAATTTAAAGCACCTGAAGCCGAAATTAAGACAGAATCTCCTAAACAAATTGAATTAAAAGCTGAACTAGCAACGACATTTGGAAGTTGATCAACCTGAACACTGATTGAAGCTGTATCCAAACAACCGTTTACATCTGAACCTATTACAACAAAATTATTTAGTCCAGATACGTCAGCTATTATCCCTTGACTTGAACTAACAACACCATTGAACCAATTATATGAAGATGCTCCGCTAGCAGTCAAAAAAAGTGAATCGTTAAGACAAACATTCGTACTTGAAGCAGTTAGAGCCATAGTAGGTTGACCAACAATATTTAAGCTTATTGAGGCATACTTTGATTCGCACCCGGAACTATTTGTTTCTGTTACATAATATACATACTGGTTAATTGCTGTTTGACCAGTGTTAAAAGTGTTCCCATTAAAGATAGCTGAACTTCCTAAGGTATCAGCATACCAATTAATATTTGAGCCAGGAACAAATAAAGAGGAAATAGGCTGATTAACACAACTTATGACATTGCCTATTGGACTTATTGCTGATGGTTGAGACACAAGATTTACGTTTACAATGCTTGGTGTTCCTTCACAACCATTAGAGTCAATTTCAACAACCTGAAGGTCATAAGTTCCAATTGCTCCGTTCCACAAAATACTAACACTATCATTTTGTGGAGAAACTAATGAATCCATTGTTCCAAAGCTTGTAGGTGTAGAAAGCACTTTCCACTGGTACGTTGAATTTGTATTAGCTAAAACTTTGTAAGGTTCTACGCTACCCCAACAAACAGTTTGTGTTGGTGAGGTACTTGTTTGTGAGTATAAATTTTGACAAAATAATAATGCCAAGAATGATATAAGTATTTGTTTTGTGTTCATAATTTTAATTTTAGTTGTGATATATTAATAGATTGTTCATGTTATTTATTGGCACAATAATCCCTTGATTTGTTGGTGCACCCCATTCACTTGTTCTACACCCACTCTCTTCTCTTATTTTAACTTTAAATTCTGTTGTTTCAGAAATTGGACCATAAGTTATAGGGTTTAAGTTCCCCCATCCATTACTATTTGAAGTAATATTTATCCAATTATTATTGCTTAGTGTCTTTTTTTGGAATTTAAATTGTGTGATATTTGATGATGATGTTACCGCGAAAATAGTTATTGTATCATTTTCGCAAGCTGGTGTGGGGTTTACGATTATATTGCTAACGCTTGGCCGTTGATTAACCTCTACTCTTACAGTATCTGTGGACGAACATATTCCGTTTCCATAGGTTACTGTAAATATAGTATCAGAAATTAATGAAAACCCATTTACAAACTGTGGATTAGAAATATTAGAGTTAACAAAGAAATTAGATGGTTGCCAATGAATTGATGAGGATGCGAATGAACTAAATGATTGTGATATTAAATTATTTGGTTGACCTCCATAGCAAATAGTTTGATTTGAATCGGCCAAAACACTTATTAAAGCAGATTCTCCAACTTGAACTGAATCAACAGAAAAACAACCATTTTGGTCAGTATAACTAGCTGAATAGACTCCAGAGCTCAAATTATATATTATAGTGTCAATAATTCCATTACTCCATGTATAATTATTTGTGGGACTATTTGATGAGTTAATAAATATTGTGTAGTCCTCTGTCTCTCCGAAATACGGTGGAGAGAAATTACTGCCTATATCACAAGGGCCTATTGCAGATAGATCTGAGTTATTCTCATATTGAGAAACAATTCTTAACCTAGTATTCCCGCTAATTGCAAATAACGGTACATTTAGTGTAATTGTATAAAGAGATGAGTTATTAAAGCTTAAGTCTGCGATATATTCACCATTATCATAAAAATCTCCGTCTCTGTTCCAATCAACATAAACTTTTCCTCCAAAACTAATATAACCTTGAGATGATTGAAGATTAATATTAATAGTATAGCTAGAGCCAGAAGTAACATCAGCCATTAAATTTGTAAAATTTGAATACGAAGCATTAGTGAAAGCTGTATTGTTGTTAATGCTAAAATTATCACCGTTTAGACTCACGTTAGAAACATTATAAAATGAACTGTCAAATGGTCTACTAATGCAGTATTGGTTTTGGTTTTGAACTTGAGATATATAGGCAAAACTAGAATCACAAATTGAGTCAACAACTTGAATATTCAAATCATTAATCTGGTAAATATTTATGATTATACTATCTGTAGTTTGACAATTATTTATATCTGATGCAGTGACAGAAATTGTCAAGGTATCATCTATATTTATATTTTGACTTGTAATCATACCAGAAATTGGATTTATCTGTCCATAATTCCAGTCAAACAAATTAGCTGTAGCTGAGCTTGCACTGACTAGTATGGTATCTCCTGGACAAGCAGCATTAGTTGATGATGATAAAGCTAAACTTGGTGATTGATTTAGAACTATTTTGAAATATTCTCTTTTTTTAAAAGTTTTCCCCCCCTCGTCAACCAATCTCTCCATCCAAATAATAGAGGATGTATTTAAGTTAGCACTAGCAATTGTTAGTTCAGCGGTTGTAGTAGTATCACCTGTGCTCCAAACATATATATCTTCAACTTCCATTAAAAATCTTTGAGCACTGCTTTTACCAAGATCGTTCCATAAGCCAGCATTACTACTGTTTGCAGCGTACATTGATGCATAGTTTTCATCTCCAGAGTTGTTGGGCTCTCCCAAATTCCATCTGTTAACAGAGACAGGTTTTCCATTGGTCCACTCCCAACCACCAGAAGGTTCTGAAAAAGAAATACTGTTACAATTTTGATATGCTCCAATCCATCTATTGCGATTAGCAGATTGAACATTATTTAGTATAAAATCATTTTCTGCTGTTGTTTCTATGTGAGATAAATGAGCACCAATAGATTGACAAACATAGTCAGCGTTGATCCAATTAAGAGATCCAAAAACACTTCCTCTGGATCTATAATGATAAGTAGTATAGTTTATATCTGTGTAGGCAACTGGACTACTGAAGTCATTAATACCATCATTATCTATATCTCGTAACTGTGAAAAAGGTAGAGTTGATGAAGTACCAATTAATGTTATTGAATCAGCATTACTGCAAACTTCAATAGTTTTTCTGCTTACATTTTCGTAACCAAATCTTGTAAAAGGCACTTCGGATTGAAAAAAACTTGTTGGAGATGATATACACTCATTATTTTGTGAAGCATATGAGCCACCATCACTTCTTTCATAAAAAGTACTACCTAGCTGACCTAATTGACTTAGATCATCAAGCAAAGTCGAAAAAGAAAACGTATTAAACTCACAATTGTTAAAACATATACTTACCTCTAGACTATTTGAGGCCTGCTTTAAATAGGGAATATCTAAAAAGATATCATTCCATACACCTTGTATTGGAGCAAAATTACCAGAGTACACCGTTTGCCATGCAGAGGAAGCTTCTCTAAATTTAATTTCTAAATCGTACATTACTTGATATCGATAGTCATAAAAGGAGCCTCTATCTTCAATATCAAAACCTATAGAAAAGATTGTGTCAGCAAGAAAACTTACATTTTGATAGCTAATCTCTGAGTGAGCGTCCTCATAGTCTACTCGAAATGGAAAATAAATCGAGCTACCTCCATCAGCTATTTGAGAAGTTTGTGTATGATTTTGAGATATCGCTTTATCACAAAATATTACACAAATGCAAATAAATGTAAGTAATATGTATAACTTTTTGTACAATTTTGGGCTATTAATATTATACAAATATACGGGATTAACACCTGAAAGTTACTCTGTAGTCATTACTACTGGAATAAGTTCGTAGTCCTCATACTTGACAAGTTGACAATTAGTATTTACAAATCCGTGATTAAACCGATATCTTTCAAAATTAAATTGATTAAAATCTGTCAGAAAATGAAATATAATTTGATATGACAATGCAGAATATTTATCTACTGTCATATTATATTCCTTTTCATATTTTTTTTGAAAATCAAGAAAAAAACCAGAATTATTATTAAAATAAAATGGATCAAAAAAATGTACATTTAATTTCATTAAGTTATTGATATCCAAATTATCAAAGTCTTTCCAATTACTTAGTCCGTATATAGTAAAAGATGAATCAATACTGCCTAATGATCCAAGTACTTTGGAAACGAAGACTTTATCGAAAGAGGGAATAACGACCACCTGATTGGAATCAAAGGTTTGTCTGATGCTATCAACGTGAGTAAAAATCAATTTATTTTTATAATGAATAATATTGTTTTTTCTGAGCTGATTAGAAATATAGCTCGAGTAACTTTTGTCTTTTTCCTCAAAAACGATTATTATTTTTTCATCTTTATACTTCTTTAGTTGCTTTACAAGCAATTCTGATTGGTTTTTGAAAGGAGTATTAATTTGATAAACATTATTATGTCCCGAAATTTGCTCTGTATTTCTTGAAAAAGGAGAAACAATTTTAAGATTATTGTTATTTTTTAGTTTTTTAGCGACCAAATTAATGTTTGATGAATACAAGGGCCCAATAATTATATCCATAAGTGCTAAGTCGTTGGAATTAATTAATTGCTCAATAGCTGCACTATCATTTTCACTATCGTAAAGAAAAACATTAATTTTTTTTCCTAATGATGAGATTGAATCTAAGGCTAATTGAGCTCCTTGAAAAAAAGAAAGTGAAACTTTTGATCTTTCATAAATAAAGTTATTTGCATCCTCTACATTGTCAAAAGATTTAGATAGAGTATCATTTCTTGAAACGTAAAATGGTAAAATAATAGCTATGTTTATTTTTGAGGAGTCAAGTTTTAGTCTTTTGAATTGAAAATCTCTAATTACATCTCCACTATCTAGCGGAATGTATAAAAGCTGCTTATAGTACAAATCACTATTTATATCATTATGCTCAATAATATCTTTAATACTAACTCTGTATTTGTTAGAGATTTTGCTAAAACTATCATTATTTCCAACTATGTGCTTGATATAAAATTGATTATTAACCTGAACAGTATCATTTGCAAATACGTTAGCTGATAATATTAAAAATAAAATTATAATAAATCTTCTTGCTACTCCCATTCTATCGTTGCTGGTGGTTTAGAACTAATATCATAAACTACTCTATTAATACCCTTAACATTATTTATGATTTCATTAGATACTAATGATAAAAAATCATATGGAAGATGAACCCAATCTGCTGTCATTCCATCTGTTGAACTAACAGCTCTCAAGGCAACTGTTTTCTCATAGGTTCTCTCATCACCCATTACACCAACAGAATTAACTGGTAGTAGCATTGCACCAGCTTGCCATACCTTGTTATACAAATTATGTTTTTTTAGACTTTCAATAAATATATAATCTACTTCTTGAAGCATTTTAACCTTTTCTTCAGTAATATCACCTAAAATTCTAATTGCAAGGCCAGGACCTGGAAATGGATGTCTCATTAACATTTTATTACTAATTTTCAAAGCCTTACCTATCTTTCTAACTTCGTCTTTAAATAAAGTATTCATCGGTTCCAAAAGCTTCAGCTTCATGTATTCAGGAAGTCCACCTACGTTGTGATGAGATTTGATAGTTGAGGATGGTCCTCCTGTGGCAGAAATAGACTCAATCACATCAGGATAAATTGTTCCTTGCGCCAACCATTTTACACCTTTTATTTTTGATGCCTCATAATCAAAAACTTCAATAAATTTATTTCCAATTATTTTTCTTTTCTTTTCAGGATCTGTAATTCCCTTTAATGCGCTGTAGAATTCATCTTTTGCATCAACTCCTTTAACATTGAGACCCATTTCTTTGTAACTATCTAATACTTGTTGAAACTCATATTTTCTTAATAATCCATTATCAACAAAAACACAATTTAACTGGCTTCCAATTGCCTTGTTTATTAGAAATGCAGTAACTGTAGAATCAACTCCTCCTGAAATACCCAACACAACTTTATCTTTTTGGATCTTATCTCTTATGTCTTTAATCTTTGACTGAACAAAAGATTCTGAAGTCCAATTTTGTTTAAAGCCACAAATATCAACTAAAAAGTTTTTTATTAAAGTTGACCCTTGAGTACTATGATAAACCTCAGGATGAAATTGCAATCCAAAAGCAGTTTTTTTTCTTAACTCATATCCAGCTACTCTGACATCTTTAGTTGAGGCTATGACATCTGAATTTTTAGGCAGATTTACGATTGTATCAGCATGACTCATCCATACTTGAGAGTTTAAATCAATTCCTTTCATAAGTTGTGAAATTTTGGACACATAGCATAAATTTGCCCTTCCATATTCTCTAAGCTTTGACTTTGTGACTTTTCCTCCGTATTCTTTAGCTATAAACTGTGCTCCATAGCACAATCCTAGCACTGGAATTTTGCCAATAATTTCTTTTAAATCAATTCTTGGAGAATCTATTTCATTTACTGAAAATGGACTACCTGAAAGTATTAAGGCTTTGGCTGAGGAAAGATTTAAATCCTTATTGTAAGGGAAAATTTCACAGTAAACATTTAATTCTCTAATTCTTCTTGCAATTAGTTGAGTGTATTGAGATCCAAAATCTAATATTATTACCTTTTCAATCATCTGTCTCTAAAAATAGAAAATTATTATCTAGTGGATTTAAATTATCCTTTAGCATTTTCATAAAGTTTTCACCATAAATTGCATAATACTGAATAAGACTATCATTTCTTTCTTGCAAACTATTTTTTGGGGTAAATCTATTTCTTAAAAACTCTACCCTACTTATTAATATTTCGTTTCTTTTCTTCAAACCTCTGACTATTTTCTTACTTATCTTTTTAATTGATTTATTTACTTTTTGATACTCTGAATTAATACTTTCTTCAAGATGCAAATCTTTAAATCTTAACTTTATTGCATCAAAAATTTCTTCAATTTCTTGATTTTCATTATTTAACTCATCAAAATTATTTTCAGCAATAATAATTTTCTTTTCAATATCATTAAGATTTTTTAAAAATTTATCTGCACTTAAATTAAGTTTAGATAAGTTGACTTTTATTTTCTTATCTATAACAAAAAGAGAATTTCTCAAAATTAACATGGGAAATGTTAAGTTAATTTCAGAAAAAACACCTTTTAACTGCATCCAATAAGCAATTTCAGCAGGGCCTCCAATATATCCAATATTTGGAAGAATCAACTCTTGATAAATAGGTCTAAATAATACATTGGGACTGATCTCTTGAGAAATATCTTTAATATCAGAAAAGTTTTCTTTTGTGACCTTAACTCTTTCTCTATCCCTTATAGAAAAGAAATTATCATCTGACACATTTACTTGATTGTGATATTTACTTGCTAATTTTTTTGAGGTTTTTTTGAGAATCTCAGTATATTTCTTTGTTTTAATATCATTCTCAGCTATTTTAACTAATCTTCGCTTTAGTTCTGATGCATTTGCATCAATACAAACAAGACCATATTTACCAAATAATTTGTTAAGCATTGATAATGTAGCACTACTCAAATCTTTATTTTCTAAATAGGAATTGAAAAAAATTTCTTCAAAACCCTCACTTAATACTTGTTTACCAAAGGAATTTTTTACTGACTGAATATATTCTGAAAAATTTTTTGTGTAGGCTTTACCTGAGGGACCAACATATTCTGTTTCCCATTTTAGATTTTTTCCATTAACATTTATTGAACTAATTTCATCAATATCATGATCCTCACTTGCCAACCAAAATATTGGAACAAAATTGTATTTTGGATATTTTTCTTTTAAATTTTGACATAAGTTAATACAACCAATTACTTTGTAAGTAAAGTACAATGGTCCAGTGAATAAACAAAGTTGATGACCAGTTGTTATTGTGAATGTGTTTTTAGAAGATAAAGAATTTATATTATTTAATGTCTCTTTGGAAATTTTAAATTTTTTATTCTGTTTTTTTAATCTACTTACAAGAGTATCTCTATTAATTTTTTCTAATGATTTTTGATTGATTATTGTCTCAAAATTTTTAAGATTAGGAAACTCATTAATAAAATTTAAAATATTTTCCTCACTGTTAATAAAGTCAACAATCAAATTATTGAAAAATTCTGTTTCTGTATAGGGTATTTTACTATTCATGAATTATAGTATGAACCCTCCAGCAATTACATCATCTCCAGAGTACAGAACTGCCGATTGGCCTGGAGCAATGCCTTTAACGTATTTATGAAAGACTATTTTTAAATTTTTATCTACATTAAAAATAGTAGCTATCTCACCAACATGCTTGTATCTTATTTTAACTAAATACTTTGTTCCGTCTTTGATAGCACTAAGTTTTCCAAAATTAACATCTCTGATATGCATTATTTGCTTGTTTAAATCTTGTTTTGAACCAATGGTAACAGTATTGTTTGAAGGGTCTATACCAATCACGTAAGATGGCTTTTTTCCAAAAGATTTTCCTAACTTTCTTTGACCGATTGTAAAAAATGGATATCCATCGTGTTTACCAATAACTTCTCCACTGATATTCAGAAAATTTCCATTTTGAACTTTCTCCTCAAGGCCTTTTACTCTTCTTTTTAAAAAGCTTCTGTAATCATTGTCTGGTATAAAACATATTTCATAACTCTCACTCTTTTTTGCAAGCGATTCATAGCCCAAATCTATAGCTAATCTTTTAATTTCATCTTTGTGATATTTTCCCATTGGGAAAATAGTTCGAGATAAACAATCTTGTGAGACTCCCCACAAAACATATGACTGATCCTTTATTTCATCAACTCCTTTATAAATAACATACCTTCCATTTACCTCTCTAATTCTAGCATAGTGCCCGGTTGCAATATATTTACAATTGAGCATATCTGCTCTTTTGAGTAGTGCCTCCCACTTTATATGTGTATTGCATAAAACACATGGATTTGGTGTTCTTCCTGAAATGTATTCATCAACAAAATTATCAATGATTGATTCTCCAAATTCCTCTCTTAAGTCTAAGATATTATGAGGAAAACCAAAATCAACCGCAACTTTTCTTGCATCATTTATTGAATCTAAGCTNCAGCATCCCGTTTCTTTCTTTCTNCCACCAGAAATTTGATAGTCCCAAGTTTTCATTGTAATACCAATGACTTCATANCCTTGATTATGTAAAAGAATTGCAGCCACAGTACTNTCAATTCCTCCACTCATCGCAACTAAAACTCTGTCTTTTTTCATTCTATNTAGTATGTTGTATCAANNTNACCNTTNATATTANAANATTTCCAAAGCCCCTCTTTTTCTCCATTTTTATAGCTTCCTTCAGAATATANTTTTCCATTTTGAAAGTANGATTTTTGGNNTCCATTTTTTATNCCTAAGNTGAAATTCGCTTCAAACTTGACTNAACCATCNAAATAATATTGTTTCATTAGTCCATCTTGANTNCCCTCATTCCAANTTTTATNTTCATACAATTTACCANTGTCATAGTAAGTCTTTGTTGAACCATTTAATTTTCCATTTTTATANTCCTCAGNTAAAATAACAATTGAATCNGAATTAAAGTATACCCATGTGCTATCTTTTACTTCATNAACATATAAACCTATGCTTNTAATNTTACCNTCTTTGTTATAAAAACGTGTNGCAGCTGCTTTACCTTGNTGAAAAAATTCTTTTTCNCTTTTNAATTCAGATGTTTNATAGTAAAACTTGAAGATTCCTANAGGATAATTATCTTGAAACTGNCCNTCATACTTAATATTTCCATTTTTAAAATACTTTTTCCATTNACCTTGNTTATTACCATTTTTATCANAAATATTTNTTTCCTGAGAAAGAATAGGATTAGTAATTAAAAATNCCAATAAAGCAATTAAAAAATTCATNTTGCAAATATATNAAGATNAAANCTTCTTCATTACAAGTNCTTGTNTAGTTTTTTGATATCACNGACAAGNTTATTCCANGAAAACCTTTTCTTTTCTTCCTTAACNCCAGANACAAATTCATCNTACCTATTGTTNTTAAAAAAATTATTTAGAGATTGATACACTGAATCAACATCAGGATTGCANACATATCCTGATACACCATGCTTAACTATNTCAGCTAATCCGCCAACATCTGTAACTAACATNGGCTTCTCAAAATGGTAAGCGATTTGTGTAACCCCACTTTGAGTTGCANTTTTATATGGTTGCGCAACAATATCACATGAACAAAAGTAATTGACNACCATATCATCNGGNATAAACTCATTTTTAAGTATAATACTATCANCCANNTCNAGTGATTGAATTAAATCTAAATAATNGNNTTGATTNTCATAAAACTCNCCAGCTATNATTAGTCTAATTNTCTCATNTTTTAGTTTTGAGAAGGCTTTTATCAGCAAATCTAANCCCTTGTACTTTCTAATTATTCCAAAAAANAAAATATGCTTATANTCACCATTTANTTTGAGATTNGTTATCGATTGTTGTTTNGTAATTGATTTACCAAAATTATCATAAATGGGATGATAACTATTAATTTTATTAACCTTTNAATCAAGTNTTTCAAGATCATTAAAAACTTGNNTNGACATNCATACAAAACCGTCAACACTTTTNANAAAAAACTTAGACAATAACTTATCTCCAACTCTTTTCTCATGNGGAATAATATTATCGACAACAACAATTACTTTAGTGTGATTATTTTTTCTAACAATTCTAGAGACTGTNCCNANACAAGGAGCCATAAATGGAATCCAATANTTTANAATTAAAATNTCAGGCCTTTCATCTCTAATCTTATTACCGACTTTCACCCAATTAAAGGGATTTATTGAATTNAGTTCTCTAGTAATNTTAACATNTCCNCCATATTCTAAATTTGTGAATTGAGATTTACCAGGAAATAAAAAATTTGGATATTGTAAAGTAAANGTCTTTATTNTTATNTGATCACCTTGNNANNTAAATTCCTTTGCTAATCTCTCNTTGAAAACAGCTATACCTCCNCTGTANGGATAAGCNGTACTTAAAATTTGAATATCCATTNTCTAAATTTCAGAATCTACTTGGTAATNATTTCTGTCAGGNGAATTTCTGGAAACAAGCTCAGCTATNAAACCAGAGAGAAATAATTGNACTCCTANNACCATTGTTGTNANTGCAATAAAAAATGNTGATTGATCTGCAATATTTTTTGCAGGTAATGAATTATATATATAGTANAGCTTCGTTCCACCNATATATANNAATAAAGTTAATCCAAGTATNAACATTAATGTNCCAAGAGTNCCAAAAANATGCATTGGTTTCTTTCCAAATCTNGAAATAAANGTTACTGTTANTAAATCTAAAAAACCGTTTATAAATCTTTCAAAACCAAATTTNGTAACACCATATTTTCTAGATTGATGCTCNACTACTTTTTCACCTATATTTTTAAATCCAGCCCATTTAGCTAANATTGGAATATANCTGTGCATCTCTCCGTAAACCTCTATGGACTTAACTACATTTTTNTTATATGCTTTTANACCGCAATTGAAATCATTTAAGTTNATTCCTGATGCTTTTCTNGCTGCCCAGTTGAANAATTTTGTGGGAANAGTTTTGGTAATCGGATCATATCTTTTTTTCTTCCATCCAGAAACCAAATCNNAATTNTCATTNGNAATTAAATTATATANCTCAGGTATTTCATCAGGGCTATCTTGNAAATCTGCATCCATGGTTATAACTACATCTCCAGANGCTTTTNAGAAACCTACATTTAATGCAGCAGATTTTCCATAATTTCTTCTAAATNTAATTCCATANACATTGGGATTATCGTTTTTAATATTTTTTATGACAGACCATGATGAATCTTTACTACCGTCATCAATGAATATAATCTCATATGACAAGTTNTTTTTNNTTANAACTTTATCNATCCATTNAGCTAACTCACTTATTGATTCTTNCTCGTTNAANAGAGGTATTACAANACTTANTTNAGTCACTTAAATNATTTTTTGACTCTCTCTTTATNAAGAAAGAAATTACTAANGAATATATGAAACCCATAAATGTTATTCCCANCATTCCCATTATAAAAAACCAGTGAGGCTTGGTCATTTTTGAAGTTATTTCTANTGCTTTATCTAAGTCCTCATCTGAGATATCTGGACTAGACATAAGAATTTGCTGTTCAGTTTGTGAAATTANATTATTNATAAATTCNGTATCAATAAAATTGATNTAAAAAACTGTATAAAAAGCAAGTACAANTGANGCAAANAAAGANANNGAAGTNCCAAGTTTTAAGGACTCTGAATATGAAATNAGNCCAGAGTTTTGAGTATNTCTGTATTGAACANTAAAATAGTATATACCAAAAACAATTACTAAGTTGTTAAGAATTGAAGGGATACTTGACTGATTCTCATCAATNCCTAAAGATCTAGTGATGATGGCACATGCNACNAGAACAAGACCTATNAANCTNCCGTTNTTAATTGAAAATTTTTTCATTTTTATCTAGCAAATATAAAAAAANTGAAATGGATAATGATTTGCACCATTAGATAAAAGGNTTAAATTTGCATAGGGTAAGTCTTATACGACCAGCTCCTACTTAATCCCCCAGGACTGGAAAGTAGCAAGGGTCGGTNGTTGTAGCGGTGCGATGTAAGTAGCTTACCCCTTTTTTAACTTATCCTGCCCCAGTTCATTTCTTGTGATTTATAGCGCTGAAGTCTATTCTTAATTAAAATGTTTTTGGGTTTTGACAAATCAGAATCTTCTTTTAATAAACTTTTAACTTCCTCTCTTGCCCGAACTAAAATTTTATTGTCTTTAATCAAATCAGCAATTTTAAAATTAATTATACCACTTTGCTGAGTGCCCATCAAATCTCCAGGACCTCTGATTTCTAAATCAACTTCTGATATTTTAAATCCATCAGTATGTTTAACCATGGTTGATAATCGTTTTTTTGCCTCACTACTTAATTTATCACCACTCACCAGAACACAATATGATTGATCAGAGCCCCTTCCGACTCTTCCTCTAAGTTGGTGTAATTGAGAGAGTCCAAACCGTTCAGAACTTTCAATTATCATCACAGAGGCATTAGGTACGTTCACTCCAACTTCAATTACTGTAGTTGCAACTAAAATATTTGCAATACCATCAACAAATCTTTTCATTTCATACTCTTTCTCCTCATTTGTCATTTTACCATGTACAATACTAATCTGAAAGTCAGGTAGAGGAAACTCTCTTATTAAATTTTCATATCCATCCATTAAATTTTTATGATCTAACTTTTTACTTTCTTCAATAAGAGGAAATACAACATATATTTGACGACCTAAAGATATCTCTCTTTTCATCAATGAAATTATTTGAAGCCTAGATCTATCAGATTTCCAAATTGTATTAATAACCTTTCTTCCTGGTGGTAATTCATCAATGATTGAGATATCGAGATCTCCGTATATCGTCATAGATAAGGTTCTTGGAATAGGTGTTGCAGTCATAACTAAAATATGTGGAGGATAAAGATTATTTTTCTTCCATAATTTTCCTCTTTGTGCTACTCCAAACCTATGTTGTTCATCTATTATTACTATACCTAAAGATTTAAATTGAACAGAGTCTTCAATTAATGCATGAGTACCAACTAAAATATCAATATCTCCTGAGAGTAGTTTTTCGTGTATTACTTTTCTTTGGCTTTTTTTTGTACTACCAGTTAATATTTGAACATTAACACCAATACTTTTTAACTCTTTAGAGATTGTTTCATAATGTTGTTGCGCTAAAATTTCTGTAGGTGCCATTAGACAAGATTGGAAACCGTTGTCTAAAGAAATTAACATACTCAATATTGCGACCAAGGTTTTTCCACTTCCGACATCTCCTTGTAACAATCTATTCATATGTGCTGATCCAGCTAAATCTTTTCTTATTTCTTTAAGTACTCTTTTCTGTGCATTTGTTAAATCAAACTTAAGAACATTATTGTAATAGTTATTGAAATTAATTCCTACAATTTTAAAATCATGTCCTTTAAGTTTCTTTTTATTTAATAATTTGTTTTTAAGTAAGTATAGCTGCAAGTAAAAAAATTCATCAAATTTTAACCTCTTCGAAGAAATTTGCATTTGATAAATACTACTGGGCTGATGAATATTTATGAAAGATTCATGAAGAGATGGCAAATTGAGTTTTCTTAGTATTTCATTTGACAAAGTCTCATCAATTTTTTTTGACAAGTTTGATATTAAATTAATTATAATCTTACTTATTCCTCTACTGTTTAGACCAACTCTTGATAGTTTATCAGTAGTTGAATAAACTGGGAAAAAATTTGACTTTATTTTTGAGTACTCCTTTGATTCAGTGATTTCTGGATGTATAATACTATAAGATCCATTGAAAAAGTTGGGTTTACCAAAGACAACATAATTTTTCTCTAAATTAATTGAGCTTTGAATCCACTTTATTTGTTTAAACCATACTAAATCAATTTGAGAACTGCCATCACTAAATTTTGCGACTAATCTCTTTGATTTACCTACTCCAAGTTTATTTAAACTTAGAATACTACCCTCTATTTGAATGCTTGGCATATCTCCCTTAATTTCACTTATTTTAAAAAATTTTGATTTATCAACGTACCTGAAAGGATAATGCTCAATTAAATCTTTAAAAGTGAAAATATTTAGTTCTGATTTTAATAAATCAGCTCTTTTTGGCCCCACTCCTTTTAAATATACAATCGGTGTTTCAAGTAAATGATCCAAATTAATACTTTCTTAGTGGTGGACTATCAAAAACTAATGGAAGTAAAGCTGATGCTTTTTCAAAAACTAAAATTTTATCGTCATTAACATGCAAGATTATTTCTATATCAGACCGTTGTTTTCTCTCATATTCAGCGATGACTTGTCGACAAGAACCACAAGGACTAATCATATCATTGATTTTAAAAAAATCAGATCTAGCTGATACTGCAATTTTTAAAATTTTACTATTAGGATATTTTGAAGATGCGTAAAATAACGCAACTCTTTCAGCGCACATACCTGACGGATAGGCTACATTTTCTTGGTTATTAGCACACAAAACTTTTCCAGAACTAAGTAAAACTGAACAACCAACTTTGAATCCTGAGTAAGGAGAATAAGAATTTTCTAAGATTTTTTGTGAACTTATTATAAGATTGACATCAGATTCGTCAAAGTCATTAATTACTAACTCTTTGTAATTAACAATTATTTTTTTTGATTTATCCAAAATAGATTATAACTGCTCTAATTTATTTAAAAAATCTTTTGAAAGGGTTTTGATTTTTTCTTTTTTTTCAGGCTTGAACTTTTCGTACATATTAACCATAAATCTCATTCTCATATTTTTTCTGAGATGGTCAGCATAATTACTGATAAAATTCCAATAAAGAGCATCCCATATTTCTGTCCAGGCCCCTTTTTTAAAGTTACTCATCTTTAAAATATAATTACTGCTGCTTATATATGGTTTAGTTGACATTAAACCACCGTCAGAAAATTGACTCATTCCATAAACATTTGGAACCATTACCCAATCATATGAATCAATAAAAAGTTCCATGAACCATTTATAAACATCATTTGGTCTAAATTCACAAAGTGACATAAAATTACCCAATATCATCAACCTTTCGATGTGCGATGCATAAGCACTTTTATTTATTTTTTTTATTGTTTCGTCAATGGGTTCAATTCCAGTTTCTGCTGAATAGAAACTTTTCGGAATTTTTCTTTTGAAATTGAAATAATTTGAATTTCTCTGTTTTGTTCCATAAAAAACATAGACTCCTCTTATAAATTCTCTCCAACCCATAATTTGCCTTATGAAACCNTCTAAGGAATTAATTGGAATNATTTCATGCATTTCCTTTACCTNNTCTATTATAATTTTCGGTGTTAATANTCCAGAGTTCATTANTGGAGACAAAATACTNTGATTNAGTATACTNTTATTTGAAACTATNGCATCTTGATATATTCCATATTCTTTAAATCTTTCTGAAATAAAATTTTTCAACCAAATTTTAGAATCATTAAAATTTANNGGATAAATAAAAACATCACTTATTTCTCCAAAATTATCTGAAAAATTAGCCTTAATATAATCTTCNGCATCGGNAANATATTTATTCTTTNTTGNAAANTTTACAGANGGAGGTNTCTTTTTTTCNGGATACTTTTTTCTATTCTCAGTATCAAATGTCCATTTTCCAAAAAGAGGTTTTTCAAAATTATCTATTAATATATTTCTTTTTTTTCTCTCTGAGATATAAAAAGATGTCTGCAATANTTTCTTTTTATTTTTAAAAAAANCNTCTAATTCTTGTTCTTCATTTAAAAACATTGGGCTTTGAATACAATTGTATNTTATATTTANTTTTGAGAATTTTTTTTCTANATCTTTNTCTAAATAATTATCAACTGTNTCAATGTANTCAACTTCAANATTGTTATTNNTTNAATTAAATAAATTNTCATATTCNTTNAAATCAATATANTNTATTTTAAANCCNNGTTTTTTGAGAAAATCNGAGTAGTTTTTCATAGATGCTCTATGAAANATTAATTTGGCCTTATGAAACTTNTACTGAGTAAAAAAAAGTGGATGCTCTATTACAAANATTTCTTTTACATCATTTGAAAAAACAATTTCTTCAAAAAGTTGATGNGGNAAAACTAAGCCAACTTTAGACATATTACAAACAGCTAAAGTACCTCTCNCCTCTNTCACAAATAATTGTAATCGCATTTTTACAATTATTTTTTCTAAGCCAATCAAATGAGGAATATAAATTAGCTCCGGCACTAACNCCAACAAACAAACCNNATTTTTTTGCNAGNTGTTTAGAAGCAGACTCTGAGGTTGATGTTTTNATGNTATGAACTTCNTCTACAAAATCGAGATCNACNAGAAATTTACTNCCGTCTCCAATACCTTGAATNCCATGTAGTCCAGGCTCACCACCACTCATAACTGGTGATTCTGCGGGCTCTATGGCAATGATTTTAATATCAGGCCATTTTTCCTTTAAGNATTTGCCTGTACCCATTAATGTTCCTCCTGTTCCTGTTCCCAAAATAAAAGCATCTGGAACAAATTTATCAGAAATGGATTCAAAAATTTCAGGACCAGTNGTTTCGTAATGNGCTCTAATATTTAACTTATTNTGGAACTGATCACAATTAAACCAACCTTTTTCAGAACATAAATTATCTCTAAGTTCAATAGCTCCATCAAAATCTCCAGCATCTGTTTCAATTAATTCTGCACCNTAATATTTAAATATTTTTTTTCTTTCCTCNGACATGTTAGAAGGCATNATAATGACCATTNTGTAACCTCTCTCAGCCGCTANCATTGAAAANGAAATTCCNGTATTTCCTGANGTTGCCTCACAAAGAGTATCTCCTTTCTTGATAATATTTTTTTCTTCTGCGTCNTTTAATATGAAGCTTGCCATTCTNTCTTTAACACTACCTCCAGGNTTCATAAGTTCTGCTTTNCCCCANACNGTATATTTACCAATTGATANNGGTATTAAAGGTGTTTTACCAACATAGTTTGATAATTTTATCATATNANANNTTTTTTATTCATTCTACATTTTTTACTNCAATATTTTACATTTAACCANTCTCTTTCCCACTTNTTTCGCCAAGTAAAAGGNCTTTNACATATAATGCAAATCTTAGATTCTTTATTTTTCATTTTTTATNAANTGTTCNTAATTNATNTNTGGAANACTTTTTATNTTTNGNGTAGAGTAATANGTATTTANGCTTCCAACAGACACAGATTTGCACTTATTATAATNGATTTCAAAANTATCGTCTAAATAAGNNTCATNGATTATTATTTTTTTTATTTCAGAAATAATGATTCTACAATTATTACTTTTNACAATTATTTCTTCTTTAAANTTCATTAACATTTTTAAAGGNCTCTGCTTTACAAAAGGGACTCCACTCAAATTTTCCATTTCAATGTTGCAATTCTCAAANTCTGATATTNCTTTTGGAAACTTTANAGATGTTAAGTGAGCGTTNTCAATCATNTCNTCNTNTATNTGATTTATAGAAAAGAATTTNTTTTGAATAATNTTTTCATAAGTATGTCTTTTAGTGTTATTTACTGGTCTAAAGTTTANTGCTAAAAGTGGTGGATTACTNCCCATGTGAACTAATGAACTAAATATTGCAAGATTATTAATTTGATTNNGTCCAGNGGTTCCAACTAANACAACAGGCTTNACACCAACTACTGAGTTAATTAGNTTTAACCTTTTAATTTTTTCTATACTTCTTATATTATCGAACTCAACTTTCACTAAATAATTTTTTAATATTTTTTTGGTTGGNGTTCCAAAACTTAAAAAATGATGGATANANACTGTCNTGAGAAAANTATGATTCTCTTTTGTCCTCANTNCCAGTATANTNCAGATTAGTTGGATGCTCTTTGTAAAATANTTTATTTGGTTTNTGCTTAAATATCATCTCTTCAAATGTACCAACAAAGATTTTTANTCCATTAATATTTTTTGANAGATTTATAAAAAATTTTAAAGATTCATTAGANATAGGATATTTTGAAAAAAAATNAGTNTCAATTAACAATATNCGATTATAATCTTTTTCTTGTCTCCAATTTACATCTANATTATAAAAATTATAAATNACTGTATCTANATTTTNNTTTAAAGAAAATGAATCAGANNTTATGTGGTCTAAGTTTGTNTTTAANTCAATTTTAGATTTTTCTTTTAATTGATTTGGCTCNTCAACTTNAGTNATATAATCATAGCNAATGTCTAAAAANGTGTTTCTTTGAGATGTACCAAAATATTTATTTATATTNTCTTGATTTGCAAAGTATTTTTTAGATCTNGAGGTNCCACTAATCCACTGCCAGTTCTGNGAATTACTNCCCCANTCAGCATCAAACAAATGGTAATACATCCATTTTGATGCNTCTAACCAGTGACATCCAGAAATATTACANACTATTGATGAAACNTACATTCTCATNTGATTATGCATATATCCAAATTCGTAAAGATTCTTAATTGCTNGGTCAACAGCATNTATGCCAGTNGANTGATTGACAATTGCTANAGGNATTTCATTATAATTTTTGGAAACTTGATTTTTNTCNAGGTTTATATCCTCTTTTTTTAAAAACCAATTGGTTTGAAAGTATTCTCTCCAGGCNAGCTCNTGAAGAAATTTATAAATTTGGTTATATCTTAATCCCTTATNNGAAAAAAANTCAATTAAAAAAGAAACTGTTATTANNCCTCTNGANANATAAGGTGATAACATTGAAACATGTCCATTATNAAAATTTCTTGTTTTTGCATAATCATGGATTTNAAATTTTTCAATTTTTTNTANGACCGAATTATAATTAGTTTCAAACATCAGCAATTCTAAATTTNTATTTTNCTTTAAACAAATTAATTATCCTAATTTCATCTNTTGAGGGANAGTCAACAGAGTAGCTTTTGATATTACTAACTCCAAACTCTTTNACTTGAGAATCATTTATTACNGCATATGATTTGTTTTTNAATGAATCATTGAAAGAAATNANNTAGTTTNTCTTACACGTGTAGAAATACTTTTTTANGCAACTATTAAATCTATCNTTATAAGTCATGATATTCTCTAAATTAACGCATGNACCTTTNCATTTTTTAAGATGGTAATTAAAACAATAGCTATTTGATTTTTCAATACCATTAACAACATCACATAGGTNAAANTCNGCTCCAATTCTTTGCAAAAATTTTTTTGCTTTNTGTTTAGATGTAAATGAAATTGAATTTGAGTTATCATTNTTTTGTAANANATTGAATTGNNTNTATGAATTTTTNGAGCAACTGTAAGNTAAATAAATTGAATTCTTTAATTTCCTCAAACGTCTGTTATATATNGGTCTAAACTTCTTTACTAGTTGAGATTCAAACATCAAACTCTCAAATTCAGTATGCATTTTAATATATCCAATTTTTTGAATTTGTAATCTCATGTATATTCTCCCAGAAGATATATGTTGTTTAAGTCTCTTCTTAACATTAACACTTTTTCCAATGTATAAAAGTTCATCGCTCTTGTTATATAAAAAATAAACACCAAGGATGTTATCTGGCATAGAATTTATCTTATTGATTGAAAAAAATACTTCTTTTTGCATAGTTTTTTTTGAAGAAAACTATACAAATATATATAGATTATTTGTTATAAAAAAGGTTCATTACTACAGCATGTGGTAATGTAATAACAGATATAATAATCATTGATAAATAAGGTATAGAAATATCAATTAATTGGATGTAGGAACAATAAAAAATTATAAACGTAAAAAACAAACTTACAAGAGTGTATGGTAATAATAAAAAAATGAAGTTCCTATAGTTAAAATTCGAATTATCTTCTTTTAAAAACTTAAATTCCTGGAACATCACAGGTATTGAATGAAGCAAAACAAAATAAAGAGTAAAGGAAATAACAAATGGAAAAATAAATGAAATAATATTAATTAGAAACAAAGTAAATATTTCATTAAACAATCCACTCACAGAAAATTTATTAAAGTACACCAAAGATAATTTGAATATAATAATTACAAAAAGTGATATATAGTATGCATATGAAATTATATTTTCATCAAATATTTTATCTAAAATTATTGTATCCTGGTTAAATTGACTTAGTGTCTTAAGCTCTGGAATATTAAAATAAATTAAAGTGGATATTACGAATATTCCATAGAAGAAATAGAAAATATTTTTTAATAAAGATATATCAAAGGATACAAAATGAAATTGAGATTCCCCAAAATGATAAGCTGAAAGAAGCAGAAAGAAAATAAACGAAATAACAGGAAAATAAAGCCAAAGTAAAACATACAAAAAAATCAATCCAAAATAGAAAGAATAGAAAAACAATTTACTTGATTTCATCTTGTTTACATATAATACATGATCTATGGATCCATGTGGAATACCAAATAAAGATACTAGAGCAATACAAAAAACTAATTGATTATCAATTGAAAGATGACCAAAGGATTGGTAAATTAGTGATAAAAAATATACCACTACTATTAAAACAAAAGTAAACTTGTTCATTTTTTAAAAAAAAAGCAGGTTATTTCTAACCTGCTTTTATATACTGATATTATGGACAATTATTCAGATTTTGAAGTTACTGCAATATTGTATACTACAAGTCCAAATCCTACTTTATTAATTACATCAGCAATGTTGTACCATAAGTCAACATCCGAAGGATTCATAACTCCACTTAACCATCCACCTGGCATACACATGTATCCTATCGGATAGATCGCCCATCCAACTAATACAAACCAAGCTAATGTTCTAACACCTCTCTTAACAACTTCGTCGTTACTCTTCTCAGCAAGCTGAGCAACTTCTCCATACCATGCAGTATAAAGAACGTATAAGTAACCTAAAGTTGAAATAACACCCCATGTAACAGAGTGAGAAGTACTTCCACCTTCTGGATTGAATGACTCACCAATGTAACCCGCAATTAGCATCCATGTTGATGCAATAATTAGCTTCCACATTAAGCTTTTTGTGGCTCCAGCCATTCTAGTTAATAAATAAAATTCAACACACATTAGAGGTACTGTTAAAATCCAGTCAACATATCTATAGAATGTTGGGTTTTCACCAAATGCTAGATAGTAATCTCTCATGTAGTAATAATGAACAGCAGCAATACCTGTAATAAGAGCTGATACAAGAAGAGACATTCTCCACTTTTTATCAACTGATCTCATTTCTGCAAAGAAAAATACAGTAGCTGCAAACATGGCCATAAAGCCAATAAAGAACGTAAATGCAACATAATCTGTTGGACTTAGTCTTACTGCGTCTAGTAATAACATATTATAATATTTTTGATTAAACTTGGCTAATATAATACTTTTGTATAACATATAATACTTTTGTATAACATATTGTATAATTAATTATACTTTTTGCATAAAAAGTTTATACAAAACCTATACGTCTAGTTAATTTAAGAAGATTTTTTTGCAACTAACCAATAGTAATTCAACTCCTTAAGATCTAAATCATCTATTTTTTTTGCATCATTATGGATAATATTTTCCATTTTTTTAAATCTATTAATGAATTTTTGATTTGTTTTGTTTAAAGCATCATCTGGATTTATTTTTAAAAATCTTGAGTAACTTACCAAAGAAAACAATAAATCTCCAAATTCGTCTTCAATATTATTAGTATCGTTATTAATTTCAACTTCAAGCTCATTTATTTCCTCTTTAATTTTTGATATTAAATCCTTTTTAAGTTTCCATTCAAATCCTATTCCACTAACTTTTTCTTGAATTCTATAACTCTTGATTAATGTTGGAAGTGATTTGGGTACACCCGAGAGAATTGACTTTCCACCCTCTTTTAGCTTAATTTTTTCCCAGTTTGACTTCACATCATCTTCAGAAATTACACTTAAATCACCGTAGATATGAGGGTGCCTATCAACTAGTTTTTTACAAATATCTACAATAACATCATCAAAACTAAACTTATTATTTTCTGATGCGATTTTACAGTAAAAAACTATATGTAAAAGTAAATCACCTAATTCTTTTTTAATTTCATCATAATTTTGATTTTGTATGGATTCAGATAACTCATAAACTTCTTCAATGGTCAAGTGTCTTAAAGATTGAATTGTTTGTTTTTTGTCCCATGGACATTTTTCTCTCAATTCATCCATAATTTTGATGAGTTTTTCAATTTTGTGAACAGACATATTTTTTTGAACAAATCTATTATATTATTTGTACATTTGATAGATAACACATATGCTATGAAAAAAATATTTACTCTTACACTAATTTTTACAACCATTGCTTCCTATTCCCAAACATTTGTTAGTACAACGCCAGAAAATAAAAATGTTGTTTTAGAGGAGTTTACTGGAATTTCCTGTACTTATTGTCCTGACGGACATAGAATAGCAAATGATATTTACAATAATAATCCAACTGACGTAGTGTTAATAAATATACATACTGGAGGTTATGCGTCTCCGCAAGGTCCAGGAACTGATTTTAATACAATGTTTGGAAGTGCAATTGCTGCTCAATCAAACTTAAGCGGTTATCCAGCTGGTACTGTAAATAGACGTGTTTTTGCTGGACTTGGTCAAAACGGTGGTACTGCAATGAGTAGGGGTAATTGGCAGTCTGCTTCATCTCAAATACTTAACGAACCCTCATATGTTAATGTTGCTGCTCAGGCCAATCTTGATATAAGTACAAGGCAATTATCTGTAACTGTTGAAGCATTCTACACTGGTTCAAGCCCAGTAAATATAAACAAATTAAATGTAGCTCTGATTCAAAATAATGTTGAAGGACCTCAAACTGGAGCATCATACAACCCGACTGCGATACTTCCAAATGGTAATTATAACCATCAACATATGCTCAGACACATGCTTACTGGACAGTGGGGTGATGATATAACAAATACTAGCACTGGTTCATTCTTCACAAATACATACACATACACCATACCAAACGATTTGAATGGAGTAGCGTTTGACTTGTTTAACCTTGAAGTTGCAGTATTTTTAACTGAAACTCAACAAAATGTAGTAACAGGAAATATGGCTTATATGAATTTAGTTGTTCCACCGGGGATAAATCTTGTTGATCTAGTAGCAAGCTCTAATATGAGCATACCTTCCTCTTATTGTGACAATAATTTAACTCCTGAAATAACAGTTACAAATAATACTACTGTTCCAGTTGACACTTTTGCGGTGAGTTATACACTAAATAATAATGCACCAGTAACACAAAATGTTTATAGTTCTTTACAACCTGGAAGCACTACAACAATAAGCTTTAATTCTATAACTGTTCCTTCTGGAACAAATAATATCTCATACTTAGTTACTACTGTCGCTAACACATCTTTTATTGATAATGTTCCTAGCAATAATGTAGCCTCAAGTGGTTCATTTAACACCTTATCACCCTTGGCATTTGCTACAAATCATTCAGAAAGTTTTGAAGGTTTTTCATTAGCAACACCTGCTCCGAACAATGCAATTTTAGAAAATCCTCAAGACAACTGGGTAGGAATTATTGATGATACATATACCCAAGGTCAACCTGTTGGAGGATATGGTAATTCAGTTAATTCCTACAGATTTAGACTAAATTCTTTTTCAGCTGGTCAAAGTGCAAAATTAATTTGGGAAAAACTTGATTTTTCTGACGCAGGAAATTATCAAATAAAGTATGATTTAGCTCATGCACTTAAAAATTCATGGGATGGAGATGTTATTCAAATTATTGCTTCAACAGATTGTGGTCTCACTTGGAATACTGTCAGTCAGATGTCAGGTAGTTCAACTGCAACATATGGTACAGTTAGTGGTTCAGGAAACTTCAATCCTCTGACAATTGGAGGAACTACAAACTATTACCCATCAAACAACACGTCATCGTTACAGCACTGGAGAACTGATTCAGTTGATTTGAGTGCGTATAATGGTAACCCTGACGTTATGCTAGCTATAAATGTTATTTGTGGTGGTGGAAACAATTTATATTTAGATAACATAATTATTGAAGCGATTTCAAGCTCTACAAGTACCAACCTCATCAAAAAGTCTATCAATTTATACCCTAATCCAGCAAATAACTTTATTGTGATTGATGATTTTAACAATATTATAAATTATGAAATTTTTGATAGTATGGGAAAAAAAGTGGCTATAATTGAATCCAGAAAAACTGATATTAATTTCCTTGAAAGTGGAATTTATTTCGTCAAATCAAATGGATATATACTAAAAAGATTTTCAATTATTAAGTAAATGGAGTTATTTATTATTACTATTTTTTTTCTTCTAATTGCAGTAACTGGTATTTCAGTAAAGATTCTTATCAAAAAAAATGGGAAATTTAGCGGTACTTGTGCCAGTAATAATCCGATGTTGAACAAAGATGGTGAAGCATGTGGTTTGTGTGGTGCTTTACCCGATGAGCAATGTAACAATTCTTAATTAGTTGTTATTTTATTTATGCGCGATGTTCTAAATGTAGAAATATTATCCAATTCATCCTCATAAATAACAATAGCCTGAATTTGAGGATAAGTTTTCAAAAAATCTTTTATCTCCTCGATATCCATACACATAAAAGATGTTGCAATAGCATCAGCTAGTGAACACTTTTTATGCAATACAGTAGAGCTAATAACTTTTGTTTTTGAAGGGAAACCCGTACTAGGGTCAATGATATGTGATATCAAATTATTATTATCTAAGTAATAATTTCTATAACTTCCTGATGTTGCCAATGACATGTCACTCAGTTCAAGTACTGTATTAAAGTTTGATGTAAGTGTTTCATCTGGATTTTCAACTCCGATTCTCCATTTCTTTTTTTTTGAATAATTTGTTCCTGAGGTTCTAACCTCACCTCCAACTTCTATCATATAATTCTTTATCTCCTCTTGATTAAAATATTCTGCTACTAAGTCACATGTGTAACCTTGCGCGATAGCATTAAAATCAAGAGATGTGGATGAATCTAAAATGATATAATCCTTATCAATTTTAATATTACTCATGTTAGAATTTGATATTAAGCTGACAATGCTGAAAGTATCGATAGATGCTGGTCTTTTTTTGCTATAAAATCCAAAATAATTAATTACTGGAAAAAGTGCACAAGAAAAATTTTCACTTGTCATCTTGTTTACTCTTATTGATTGCTTTGTAAGAGTATCAATAATTGGATCATATGAAATTCTTTTTTTTTGATTAAGCTTTATCAGATTTGATTTTTGATTGTATAATGATACAGAAAAATCAATTACTTTAAATATGCTATCTATTGCATTAGAAAAATCTCTGTTTTCAGGACAGAAATATTTAATATTAAAAAATGTACCTTGAGTTTGACCAGAGTAACTTTTTTGGAACAAAGACTTTCTTTGAGTGCAAGAGATTATAATCAGTAATGTTAGTAAGAAAATATGTAGTTTCATAAATTCTAGCCTCCGAAGTCATCGAAACGAACATTTTCATCAGGAATACCCCAATCTTCAGCCATCTTCAAGACAGCTTGGTTCATTAGTGGAGGACCACAGAAGTATAGTTCGATATCTTCAGGAGCTTCATGATTTACTAGATATTGATCTATTACCGCCTGATGTACAAAACCTAAAAAGCCATCTCCATCATCATTAATTGTTTTTTTAACTTTCCAATTGTCTTCTTCCAATGGCTCTGATAAAACAACATGAAATTTAAAATTATGGTATGCTCTTTCCAGAGACAGAAAATGCTCTAAATAAAATAATTCTCTTTTTGAACGCCCTCCGTACCAAAAAGTTACTTTTCTTCCTGTTTTTATAGTCTTAAAAAGTTCATACAAATGAGACCTCATAGGGGCCATTCCTGCTCCACCTCCTATGTATAACATTTCAGCATCAGACTCATTTATAAAAAACTCACCATAAGGACCTGAAATAGTAACTTTATCACCTGGCTTTTTACTAAAGATATAGGTTGATGCAACACCAGGATTTACATCAGAATAATCATTCTTGGAGGGATCCCAGGGAGGTGTTGCTACACGAACGTTTAGCATAATCCTTCTTCCCTCTGCAGGAAATGAAGCCATTGAATAAGCTCTTGTTACTTCATCATCATTGACCATTTTTAAAGGCCATAATTTAAATTTATCCCACTCTAACTGAAATTTATTAGCATCATCTGGATGTTCATCTGGATGAGCTGTTATATCAATATCTTCATAATTAACTTCACAATCAGGGATATCAATTTGAATATATCCTCCAGCTTTGTACGGCATATCCTCAGGAATTTCAACAATAAACTCTTTTATAAATGAAGCTACATTATAGTTAGACACTACTGTTGCTTCCCATTTTTTAACTCCAAAAACTTCCTCAGGTACAGAAATATCCATATTTTCCTTGACCTTAACTTGACACCCTAACCTCCAGTTGTCAGCTATTTCTTTTCGAGAAAAGTGAGGCTTTTCAGTAGGTAAGATACTCCCTCCCCCACTATTGACTTGACAAGTACATTGAATACATGTACCACCACCTCCACAAGCTGAGGGTAAGAAAAGTCCAACATCGCTAAGCGTGGTTAAAAGTGTGCCACCACCATCTACCTCAATTTCTTTTTCTCCATTTATTTTTATTTTTATCTTTCCAGCAGGTGCTAGCTTGGACTTAGTAAAAATTAAAATCCCAACTAAACTTAAAATAACTACTAAAAAAACAAGAATACTACTTAGAACTGTTAATCCACCCATAATTATAATTTAATACCCATAAAACTCATAAAAGCTATTCCCATCAAGCCAGTTATGATATACGTTATTCCTAATCCTCTAAGTGCTGGCGGGATGTTTGAATACCTAATCTTCTCCCTAATAGCTGCAATCGCAACTATCGCCAAGAACCATCCAACTCCTGAACCCAAACCATATACTGTAGCTTCTGTAATATTTGAGAAATCTTTCTCTTGCATAAACAATGAAGCTCCAAGAATTGCACAATTTACAGCAATAAGCGGCAAGAAGATTCCGAGCGATCCATAGAGAGCTGGAGAAAACTTTTCAATTATCATTTCAACAAGTTGAACCATAGAAGCAATGACAGCAATAAACATAATGAACGATAAAAAACTTAAATCAATATCTTTGAATGAATCACCAAGTAATAGAGAGAGTGCACCTTCTCTTAAAACATAGTTTTCTAAAAGATAATTAATTGGAACTGTAATACCCAATACAAAAATAACAGCAAATCCCATCCCAACAGATGTGCTAACAGTTTTTGACACACCTAAGTAAGAGCACATTCCAAGAAAATATGCAAAAACCATGTTGTCTATGAAAATAGACTTTATAAATATATTTACCAGCTCTTGCACTTTTATATTATTTAGGTTCTATTAATTTTTTATTTCTTATTCTTTGGACCCAAATTATTAATCCAACAGTAACTAATGCCATGGGAGGAAGTATCATCATCCCATTATTTTCATATCCAATATTGTAAATTCCTAACTTTTCTAAGACTGGATATCCGTAAAGAGTACCTGATCCTAACAACTCTCTGAAAAAAGCAACTGCTATTAAAATCCAAGCATAGCCGAAAGAGTTACCAATTCCATCTAAAAATGATTTCCAGGGAGGATTTCCCAAAGCAAATGCTTCAAGTCTTCCCATTATTATACAGTTAGTGATTATTAAGCCAACAAAAACTGAAAGCTCTTTGCTTACGTCAAAAATATAGGCCTTTAAAACCTCATCAACTAAAATTACTAAAGTAGCAATAACAACTAAAAAAACAATAATTCTAATTCTGGAAGGAATAAACTTTCTCAATAATGATACAACAACGTTGGCAACTGATAAAACAAAAAGAACTGAAAATGACATTACAACTGCTGGCTTTAGCTGAACTGTTATTGCCAATGCAGAACAAATACCTAAAACCTGAACTGTTATAGGATTATTATCATCGAGAGGATCGGTAATTAATTTCTTATTTTTTTTTGAAAATAAAGCTTCTTTTTTTTGATTCATTTAATTTAGTTTGTTAATCGTATCATTTAAGTTGATGTCTTCCTCAATAAAATTCATAATGTCATTAACTTCATTTTCTTTCATCTTGTTTTCAAAATATGGAAGATATTTATCCAATCTTTCTTTTAACATTGCAGTTACCCCATCAGATGTTATGGTTCCTCCTGAAATACCATCAACTCCATGATAATCATTTTCTTTTGCACCACCTTTAACAACAGCAATTGAAACGAAATCTCCTTCAATGTCAAATATTCTCTTTCCATTAAATGGCTTTTCAAAAAAATCTCTATTTATTTCAGCCCCCAGTCCAGGAGTTTCTGCTTTATGATCAAAAACTGCTCCATATACAGTATTCATATCGTTATCTAATGAGATATATCCCCAAATTGGTCCCCAAAGTCCAGTTCCTCTTAACGGAATAATATATTTTTCTCTGCCGTTAATATTTGAAATATATAGGGGCATATTTTGGTCTTTTTTTGGTTTTTTTGTTTCCTTGTTAAGTTGAATTGATGAAATATCAATATCTGTTTTTTGCCCATCAGAATCTAAAACAAATGAGTCGGTAATATATTTATCATAATTTAAATCAGCCTCTTCTCTTGAAACATAAATTCCAACTGAACTCAGTATGTTTTGTTTGTTTTCAAGAGCGATATTTTTCTGCTGAAGAGGCTTTAATTTTATAGATGTAAAAGATAATAAAGCAGCAACAACCAAAACCATTGCAGTAGAAAAAAAGAAGACATAAGTGTTTTTATTTAAATCCATTATAAAGTTGCTCTCTTTAGTCTTTTATTTACATTAGCTTGTACTATATAATGATCAATAAGCGGAGCAAAAATATTCATTAATAATATTGCAAGCATCATTCCTTCTGGGTAAGCAGGATTAAAAGTTCTTATTAAAATTGCAAAAACACCAATTAAAAATCCATATATATATTTTCCTGTGTTAGTTTGACTCGCAGTTACAGGATCAGTGGCCATAAAAACTGCACCAAAAGCAAAACTTCCAATCATTAGATGAATATGTGCAGGTGTTGACATCAATTCATTGTAGCCCCACAAATTAAAAAGATATGCCATAAAATAACCTCCTATAAAAGTTGAAAGAATTATTCTCCAACTTCCTACTCCAGTAAAAAGTAAAATTAGTGCGCCAAGAATAATAGCTAACATTGATGTTTCTCCAACGGATCCAGGAATAGTTCCAAAAAACATATCACTCATACTCCACTGTCCTGAAAGACTTTGCCAATTCATGGAAGAAGCTAAATCTCCCAATATTGTTGCTCCGGAGTATCCATCGACTGAAGCATTCTGAACCCATACTTTATCTCCTGACATCCAAGATGGATATGCAAAAAACAAAAAAGCTCTCGCTGTTAAAGCAGGATTTAAAATATTCATTCCAGTACCACCGAAGACTTCCTTACCAATAACTACAGCAAAAATCACAGAAATCGCTAGCATCCACAAAGGCACATCGATTGGCATAGTTAAGGGGATTAACATTCCGGTGACTAGATAACCCTCATTCACTTGATGCCCTCTTAATACTGCAAAAGCAAATTCTACTGCTAAACCAACTGCATAGGAAACTATTATTAATGGTAAAAATTTCCAAAATCCAAAGTTGAATTGCTGTATAAAAGTCATACTTTCTCCGCTTGCGATTGAGTACTGATAACCAACATTCCACATTCCAAATAAAACACAAGGAATGAGTGCCACAATGACCATGAACATTGTGCGCTTTAAATCAATTGCATCTTTAATATGAGTTCCTTCATTTGTGGTATGATCAGGGACAAATAGAAAAGTTTCGAATGCATCATATGCTGGATATAATTTTTCAAGTTTACCTCCCTTTTCAAAATTCGGTTTTATTACATTTAATAAATTTCTAAAAACTTTCATTTAACTATTTTCTTTTAACATTAAATCTAAACCCTTTCTAATTATATTTTGAACATCCATTTTAGAAGTACAAACAAATTCACACAAAGCAAAATCTTCTGATGAAACCTCATATATACCTAATCCCTCCATCATTTCAATATCTTCCATCATAATGGATTTAATAAGTTGCATTGGAAAAATATTCATCGGAAGAACCTTTTCATATTGACCAGTTACTACAAATGCTCTCTCTTCACCATTGTTGTTGGTATTCAAGTTAAATCTTTTGTTTGGTAACAGCCAAGAAAAGAATGTTTTTGACATAGAAAATTTATGAAATCCAGGAAGTAGCCAACCTAAAAACTCTGATTTGTTCCCTTCTGGTATTACACATAATTGAGTGTCATAAAATCCAAGATATCCCTCTTCACTAATCTTTTTTCCAGTAAGCACATCACCTGAAATTATTCTTTTTTCTCCTTCGTGTACATTATTTTCTAAAAGCGAAAATATACATGCACCAGCAACCATTCTGTAATACCTAGGCTTTGAAACCATAGAACCTGAAAGAGATACAATTCTTGAAAAATCAGATTTACCTTCGTGAAATAATCTACCTATAGAAATCACATCTTGTGGACTTAGGTACCACACTACATCACCTTTGTTTATTGGATCTATGTGGTGTATTTGAATACCAACATTTCCACTGGGGTGTGGGCCAGAAATTTTATTTATCTGTACTCCTTTTGAATTTGTAAAGACTTTTGAAGGAATAGTATTTCCGTCAACATTAAGATGAGTTGTTCCAGTTGTCAGTTTGGTTATTTTATCAAGACCAAGTTGAAAGAGTTCGTCTAGACCATATAGTGCAAAGTCATTATCTGTTGCCAATGGAGATGATGAAAATGAAGAAATAAAAATAGCTTTAGGATTATCTTTGGGGTTAGCTATCGTATCATATGGTTTTTGTCTTAAAAAAGGCCAAAGTCCAGAATCCAATAATAATGCTATAATGTCGTCCCTACTTTCGGATTTGTTGACATTAAAATTCTTGTACTTAATTTCTGAGTCAGTGTCGATAACTATTTGTAAAATTTTTCTTTTTTCTCCTCTAACAATAGCTTTGACTGAACCACTAACAGGCGAACAAATTTTAACACTTTCATTATATTTATCAAAAAAAATACAATCTCCGGCTAAAACACTTTCAGATTCTTTAACAGTTAACTTTGGAGTGATATTATGAAAGTCAGTTGGCTTAACAGCATATAATTTTGGGGGTTTGGTTGAAGCATAAACTTTATCAGCCTTTCCTTCCAACTTAATATTTAAGCCTTTTTTTAATATAATGTTTTTGGACATTACTTCTTCAAATTCAATGTTCAAATTTAGTAATATTGCAATGAATAATTTTTAATTTTTTTTAAATATTTTTTAATCAATCTTTATTTAGATTAATTCTAAATAACAATATGAAACTAGGCATAAAAATTATAATATTAACAACACTTATTTCTTGCTCTTTGATAAAAAAAGATGATATTTTATTAAGAACAATGAATAATGATGTTAATGAAACTAAAATTTTTGAAGACAAAACATATGATAAAAATATTAATACTGTTCGCATTCATAAATTCAATGATCAATTAAGTGATCCTATAATTTTTCTAAGATTAAAAGATAGTTTAAAATTAAGTTTTGATGATTTTAATGACAAATACAGAAAAATGTATTACAGAATAATTCATTGTGATAGTGAATGGAAAAGAACTGACCTAAATGAAACTGAGTATTTAAAAGGATTTAGTATTAACGAAATTTACGATTATGAAAATTCCTTCAATACTAAAATAAAATACAGAAACTATTTTTTAAAAATTCCTAACAAAGAAATAGAAATTACAAAATCTGGAAATTATATAATTCAAATAGAAGATGACAACAAAATTATTCTAGAAAAAAAATTCTATGTCGCTGAAAATAAAGTCAATTTAAGAGGAAATGTCAGCAAAGTTAAGTTGATAGAACACAGAAATACCAAGCAAAAAATAAATGTTGAGATTGATTTAATGAATCTAAAAGTTTCTGATCCTTTTTCAGAAATTAAGCTAGTAATAAAAAAAAATAATAGCAACATTGAAAAGATAGAAAATCTAAAACCATTATTTATCAAAGATAGAACTTTGATTTATGATTATGAAGATGAAAGCAATTTCTGGGGAGGTAACCAATTTAGATATTTTAACTCATCCTCAACTAGATATCTCTCAGAAAGGATAGGTAATATAATAGTTGATAGCATCACAACTTTTGTCGTAAGGGAAGATTGGCCTAGGCAACTTGAAAATTATTTAATTTATCCTGATATAAATGGGAATTTCTATATTGATTGTGAAACATGTTGGAATAGCAACATAGAGTCAGAATATGTAAATGTTAAATTCAAATTAAATTATAGTGAAAAAATTAGTTACGGATCTGTTTATTTGATTGGAAATTTTACAAATTGGAACATAAATGAAAATTTCAAGCTTGA
>PBAP01000004.1 GCA_002716345.1 Flavobacteriales bacterium
ATTAGATTTTTGTCCAGTTGTATATATTACCTTGTTATCCATTGTGTAATTATTAGCAAACAGACTTTTTAGGAAAATTTCAAATCCATATATTGTAACGTTATCAATATTTTTATTCATTTGAACTCTCATAATTTCACCATCATATAATATTGAGTCTTGATTATTGATTTGTGAAAATTCTCTGGAAATAGCATTATTTATCAAGCTTAAATAACTATTAAATGAAAGCTCAAATTTATTTGTTTTATAAGTTGTTGCAATTTCATAATTACTTACTTTCTCAGAACTTAAATTGTTATTTGGGATAACAACATTTTTGTTATCTTTTGAGAAAATTTTAGTCATATCATCAACATTTGGATTTCTAAATCCATCAAATAACTTAAAGTTTATTACCAAATTGGATTTGGCATAGTTTAGTGAAAAGTTTTTTATTATTGATAAGTTGTTGAGTTCTAATTTTTTATAACCAAGATTAATTATGCTAGTATCATTAAACTTAGAGCTAATAAAATAATCGTTTAGTCCTCCACCTAGAGTTAAAGAAAATAAATCATTTATCTCATATTGGATTTGGGCATATATATTGTTATCAACCATATAACTACCACCATCTGGGTACCTTGTAGAATTATAAAAAGTATTGCAAATACTATCTGAAAGGTTCGCTTTTGAATTTAAAATCTCTACTCTATTACTGAAACCGTAATTTAAAGTGCTTTTTGTAAAATTTTTTTTAAAATCGATTTTCGAATCAATAACATCTAAATCTTCATACCTGTTACTTTGAAAGTTATCTGTATATTTTTTTTTGTGACGAGATTCGTTGAGATTTTGATAAGCGGCTGTTATTTGAAACTTGTCACTTAACATATAACTCTTGTAATTTAATAAAGACAGTTTAGATAAAAAATAATTTTGAGGGCCATAATACCACTTTTCGAATTTTGGCACTCCGTCCTTTAGGTCATTTAATTTATCGATTCTATTTAGCTTACTAAAATGAGAGCTGTACAAGTCTATATTCGCAATAGAAAAATCAGAGATATTTTTACTAATCCTTTGTGTTAAATAAACAGAATGATTTTGAGTATATTTTTGCCTTTCGCTTTCAAACATGTGAGGTAAGTCACCCCAATCATCATATCCGTGTGCCCTATTTTTACCTGCTTTTATAAGACCATAATCGTTGATTGATATAGATGTAAAGGCATTGACTTTACCAATTCTATAAACAGAACTAAGATTCATTTTTGAACTATTAAGTGCTGAAGAGAATTCTTGAAAAAAACTTGAATTAAGTGAATCACTTTTTCTGATTGGAGCACTATTAATATATATAGCACTGTTCATAATTCCCGAACCAAAACTTACACTATTAGATGATGATGTATAGATATCATTAATATTAAAATAATCTACATATTTTAAGTTCTGAGAGTGCCCACTTCTTGTAATACAATTGTTTAAAGAAATTCCGTTGAATATTAATTGTAGCCTGCTAGCCTCCATACCTCTAACATTTGGGCTTCCCGAGCCTGATTGACTTTTTTGTATACTCACATTTAACTTTGAGAGTAGAACATCATCAATATTTTTTACTGGAGCAAGTTCTAATTCCTTTTTTTTTATTTTTTGAAACTCTTTGTTATTAAATTCAAATTTTGGAGAAATTATCGTAACTGAATCTAGCTCATAATTGTTTAAGATAATTTGACTTAAAACATCATGTGAGTGAGCTAAAAGAAAAAAACCAAATATTAATTTTATCTTATTCATTTAATGATTCAATTATTTTTTTTGATTTTAAATTTTTAATTTCATGATTATGATAGTTATAGTATTTAACTAAAATATCAAGACCTACTTCTCTGTCATTTTTATTAAAATCATCACACTTGTCATTTAGTATTGATTTAAAAATATCTGACTCTTTTTTTGTAATAGTGTTTTCAGATTTAATATTTTCAAAATCACCATTTTCTAAGTTAAAATAACTGTTTTTTATATTCATAACATTTGGGTAAAAGCCTAAATAATTAGTTAATTTAATTATGAACAATAAATGATCTGAATTATTGATTCTCTTATTACTATTTAAATCAAAAGTGATTTTCCATAAGAAGTTAAACAAGCTAATATCTTCAGTTGATTCACTAATAACTTTTTTAAGAAACTCTGCATAAAACAGCTTCAAAAGTTTGGCCGAAATAAAATTTGTTGGAGGAACTAAAAGCCGTATTTCATCTAACCTTTGTAAATTTCTATTTTTAGATTGAGCTGATTTAATTTGAATTAACCCCATGGGTTCTAGAGTATTTATTTTGGTTTTACTTTTTTTTGATTGAAATCCTTTAATTAAATAAGATACTAGACCGAACTTTTCAGTAATCAGAGTGCAAATTACTGTGCTTGAATTAATTTTTTTATACCCCAGTGAGATGGCTTTACAGATGTAAGGCATCTACTTAATAATTAATATTTTTCCAGAAATCTTTTCATCCCCCATATCGCCTGAAGTAAAAATCAAATATACCCCCGTTGGCACTTTATTTCCGTCAATATCTCGACCATTCCAAGTGGCTCTACCACCATTTGCAAAGCCTTCATAAATCAAATTAAAGTTCATGTCAGTGATTTTAATATTGGCACCAGTGTAAAGCTTGTCTATTGTGATCAGGCCACTGTAGCTTTGTCTAACTGGATTTGGAAAGATTTTTAAATTGCTTTGAGAGCTCTCTCCGACAGTTGCGTCACTAGTATATGACATTAATCCTTTGTCTGTGCCAATAAATACTTCCCCATTTTTTGAATTAATAGCAATATCAATTATGTTATTTGACGGAAGAGGAGAGTTTTCACTTGTGAAATGATGAATTTCTTCTGTTCCATCTGTTGATAATAAATATAATCCAGCGCCTAATGTTCCAACCCATTTTCTATTGCCTCCATCAATAGCTATACATTTTACAGACTCAGAGCTAAGGAGATATTGACCATAATCACCCTCGGTAATTAATATTTGTTGTGCATCAAAATTATAACCACTAAAAACTAGCGAGGGATTATTAAAAACACAAATTCCTTCATATGTGCCAACCCAAATTTCTCCATTCCTGTCTTTTGTTATGCAATTGACATTATTATTAGGGAGCGCTCCCTGACCTATATTTGTGGTGATTAACTTATATTGGTCATCGTACTGATTATCTAATGTATTGTTATCATCATAAACAAATAACCCTTTACCATTTCCTTTTGCAATTATTCCCCACTTTTGGCTTGTATTATCTATTAAAATTTCATCAAAATATAATCCCTCAATAGATAAATTTAATGTGTAAGAATACCATTCATTTTTAGGTGTTTTAACAAATAATGGTTTTTGAACTTGTGAATTTAACCCCCATAAATTTCCGTAACTATCAAATTTTAAATCTGAAATTTGGACTCTATTATTAGAATAGTATGTTGTGTCAAGTATTCCGTTAGTATTGTTGTATCCAAATTTATTTGAAAGAGAATTATTTGATATTTCTGAAACCCCATCATACCATGATGCAAAATATTCATAATCACTATTAGCTACACTTGAAACAATATCTCTACTGTTTCCAAGAAATTGTGAGGAATATTTTGTCCATGAGTTATTCTCAAGAACTGACACCCCCTGATAGTTTAAATTGTTAACATTATAGTTAGAGTGTCCACCGTGAGACATAAACAGTTTTGAATTAGAAAAGTTTAAATCAAATACATTATTTGAAGACGGTCCATTTGGAAGAATGTTTAGTTCTATAATACCATTATTCAATTTGATTAATCCATTTATACTATCGGCTATCCAAATATTATCATTATCATCATAGCAGGCACTTTCAAATTTTGTTTGTTTTGAATCGTCATAATATATTTCAAGTGTGTCAATACCATTAATGCTAGTTACAACTGAATTGTCGTAAACAAATAAAAATTTATTATTGCTGTATGTAATATCATTAAGACTATTAGCATTAATTAATATGGAACTTATATTAGATAAATCCTCTGAAACTTTATAATTAGTTGTAAATCCATTTTGATATAAGAAAACTGTTCTTGATCCATTTACTATTTTAGAGACGTTCGAGTTTGTATCAATTTGAATCCAATTATTTGGGTCGTTCAAAAGTGAATTTTGCTCAGATTTAAATACACCTTTGTTTGTTGCTGCCAAATAATAGTCATCAATTTTTTTTAAATCATTTATTTCAAGAGATTCCCCGTTTTTATACAGATAATAAGTATCACTAATTTCTTTGTTAATTAAGTTTATCTTTGATATTCCATAAGAGGCTGATATGAACAGGTTGTTATCTATAACTATTAAGTTATTTACTTTTTTACCCGCAATCTCTAAATTTTTAATGTCACTGATACTTGTTGTTAAATCACCCTCGATTATATCAATATTTGAATTTTCATATGAAATAATAAGCGTATTAGAGCCAAAAGCTAAATTGTTAATTCCATAATCGCTTGTAAAGTTTAATTTATTGTAAAGAAAGAGTTCATTGTTATTACTATAACTAAACAATCCATTATTAGTAACACAGTAAGTTTGATTGTTTTGATAAAAAACCTTTTTTGCACCGTTATAACAATAGTAATCTTTCCAAATTCCGATTTCGTTTGAAAAAACTTGAAAACCAACTAAAAAAAATATTAATAAATATCTCACAATACAAATTTAAGATATAAACGAACATTATTTATAAATATGATTTATTCATTTAAATTTGCAATAGGCCTAGTAGTTCAACTGGATAGAATGTCAGATTTCGGCTCTGATGGTTAGGGGTTCGAATCCTCTCTGGGCCACAATTATTTTAATTTTTGTCTCAATCTTCATCGTCACTTGTGTACCCATAACCATACCCATAATTATATCTGTAACGGTAGCCATACTTGTATGAATATTTATACCCGTAACCATATCTATCATTTTTCCCTAAGCCATTCAAAATAATTGCTGTTTTACCTAATTTATTCCCTTCGACATTTTCTTCTACGAACTTCATAATTTCTTTTGGAGTATGGTCAGACCTCATAACAAATATTATTAGATCTGCTAATTTTGAAATATTGAAAGTATCTGAAACAAGCAAGCAAGGTGATGAGTCAATGATTATGTAATCATAAGATTTTCTTGCATCTTCCAATATAATTTTAAAGTTCTTACTATTAAGAAGTTCAGTTGGATTAGGAGGAATTGCACCTGCAATTAAACAATCACAGTTATCACTTATCTTTAATAGAGCATCTTTCCAATTTTTTGCTTCATTAATCAAATAATTTGATAAGCCGGCAATAGATTTATCAACATTTAAATACTTGTGAAGTTGAGGGTTTCTTAAATCAGCACCTATCAGAAGCGTTCTTGAATTTAGGTTAGCTTTTGTAATTGCAAGATTAGTTGCTGTGAAGGTTTTACCTTCTCCTTTTATTGATGATGTACATAGTATTACTTTTGCGTTTTTCTCAATCAAAAAGTTCAAGTTTGATTGGAGTATTCTAAATGATTCGGCTAAAATAGATCTATCATTTGAATTACTTATTAATGGGTTATTATCAACAAATGGTATTTCACCTATAACTGGTTGATTTAAATAATTAGTAATATCTTCTTTAGAGTGAATTTTATTATCAAGAAATTTTAATATGTTTATTACTAATATCGCTAAAATAAATGCTGCTAAAACTGATAATATGTAGATTTCTTTCTTTATAGGTGAAACAATAAATCTTTCAGAAGTGGCTGTTTCAACAATTTTGACTGAAGGCTCTGTAATTGCAAAATTGATTTGCGCCTCTTCTCTTTTTTGTAATAGAAATAAATAAAGAGATTCTTTAATGTTTTGATTTCTCTCCACAGATCTTAGTACTTTTTCGTTCAAAGACAGAACTTTTACATCTTTTGTTGATGAATCTTTAAATTCATAAGCTCGACTCTTTAGCTTTTTCAATTTAATTAGGTTTTCATCAATAGATTTTGAAATTTCAGCTTTTAAGTCTCTTATTATTTCTTGATTATCATAAACACTTGGATTATTTTCCCCTGCAATTGAATTGATTTTTTTATAATTTAAAACGATTTCATTATGCTTTTGAATTAAACTATTTATTTCAATATTATCAATACCTATATTGGAAGGAATGATTTCATTCTTTTCTGAATTAACAATACTTTCTTTTAATATTTCGTTAATTAATATTTGATTTTCAGTTTGAACTATTGTTTTATCATATTCGACTTTCTTTTGTAGCGAAAAACTGGAGTTTAATCCAATATCGAGCAAGTTATTAGTTGATTTATACTTTTGTTTAAAGCTTTCAATAGAATCCAGTTCATTTGTTAAAAAACCAAATCTGCTATCTACAAAGTCAATCGTTCTTTTGTGTATGTTTCTTCTATCATTTACACCATCTTCGTTAAAACATTTAACTATCTCATTTAATATTTTAATATTTAAATCTTTGTCTTCACTTGAATAGGAGAGTCTAATTATTTCACTATCATCAAGCACATCCGTCTTTAGCAACTGCTTAATTTGAGAGGTTCTATTTTGCCGCGTTATTAGCTCAATAATATAATTATCATTAAATTTTTTTGAATTAAAGTCATATATTTCAAAAGGTAAATTGTGTTTAGTTTTAAGAGTTTCATTTGATTTAAATCTGAAAGATTCTTTTGTGTTCAGGTTAGTTATCACTAAATTATTATTGTCAATTTCAATTGAAAATTTTGAGTACGAATTAATTTTCTCTTTAAGTTTCAGTTTGAATGGATAGTAACTAACTTTTTTGTTGATAACATTACCTACAGAAGAAACAGAGATTTGTAATTGTAAATTATCGACAACTTGTTCAATTATTCTATTAGATTGCAACACGTTAATTTCATTGGCAAGATTAATCTTGTCCTTAAATATTGTTCCCATATAATCTATTCCCATTTCAGAGCTATTTTCGTCCAAAATTTGAATTTTAGTGTATGCTTTATAGACACTAGGTGTATACCTTAAATAAAAAAAGCTAATAATTAACGAAGCAATTATAAATAATGTAATCAGTTTCCAAAATTGCAGGTACCCTAAGATTGTACTTGATATAGAAACTTCATTTTTTTCAACTAAATCTTTACCTGACATTTTAATTATTTATCAATAATAAAGTAATACTTAAAATCAGAGACGAGATTGACGCAATTGATTGAGGGTTTCCAATAAATCCTGCGCTTTTTACTTTATTAAAAGTAGGGTCAACTATAATGATGTCGCCGTCTATAATTTCGTATGTACTTAAAGAAATACTTTTTTGATCGTTAAGATCAATTGAGTATATTTTTCTTTTTCCATTTTCTTCTCTAATAAGTTTAATATCTTTCCTTTTTCCATCAATTGTAATATCACCTGCGTATCCAATTGCTTGTAAAACATTTAATCCATCGTCTACAAAATGAAAGGTTCCAGGGTTTTTCACCTCACCCAAAACTGTAAACTTATGATTAATTACTGTTATTTTAACGCTAGGGTTTTTTAGATGATTGTTGTTAATAAAAACATTCCTTATAACATTTTCGAACTCTCTGATAGTTAGGTTTCTAGCTGAGATTTTACCTAAAAAAGGCATGTTAATTTCGTAGTTTGAATCAATTTTGTAACCATCTAATTGTCTTTGTATGATATCTTTGTTTTCACTAGCTAAATTATTGTATGGTAAAGAGGCTTCATATATTGAACTTGTGACTCTGATATCTAAAATATCTCCAATTTTAAGGTAATCGTTACTTAAATTTCTATTTATACTAAATTCGCTTAAAGTTTTGTTCTTTTCAAAGTACACTATATTTTTTTTGAAAGTACATGATGAATACAAAATAGCTATTGCTAGACTAAAGAATAAAATTTTATAATTTTTTAAAAGCATCTAATTCCTAATTTTTCAAATTTACAAGAATACTAGTCAATTTTAATATATAAGTTAATAAATAATTTTATTAAATTCTTTTTTATTTTTAATGTTTATTAATTTATTTTCAAATTTTCTTGTAATAATTATAGATTTTGTTGTAAACTATTTTTTCAGAAAATTCATTCAAGTATAAAAGCCTACTATTTGACCCCGCCTTTAACAAATCTAAATGTAAAATCTTTTCAAGAGATTCGGTTAATCCTCTTTTATTTAGAGGGCTTGCTAGCACTCCGTTGAGATTTTTCTTAGAAATTAAATGTTTACATCCAGGCATTTCAGAAGTCACAATAGGTTTTCCTGATGCCATAGCCTCCAATAGGAAACGTGGTGTCCCCTCTCTGTATGAAGTCGGGAGTGCGCATATATCTGAAATAGAAATAAGATTAGAGATGTCATTTCTCTCTCCTAAAAATTCAACAAAGTCATGTTTACTATAAAAATCAATTTCTTGAAAGGTATGGCTATCTGTGTTTTTATGATCAACCCAACCTACTACCACTAATTTAATTTTGTACTGTAATTTATCATTTAATTCTTTTACAGCATGAAAAAGTAAATCAAGCCCTTTAGATTTAACAAGCCTACTAACAAAAAGAACAATTTTAGAATTTTCACTTTTTAATTTATTTAAAAATTTATCCTTTACTAGCTTGTTTGGATAAAATATATCTTCGTTTACAGCACTTCCTTTAATGATTTTATAGTTTTTTTTAATTCCAAGATCTAAAACGTCATCAGAGTTTTGAAATATACATTTGGTTTTAAAAACTGTATTATTAAATTTATAACAAAACTTAATTAAGTTTTGCTGCAGTTTATATTTTAAAGTTTTTTTAGAAAATAAAGTTCCAAGACCTGTAACATGGTTAAAAACATTAAGACCAAGTAACCCTCCGATTGTTCCCCCAATGATATTTGGCTGCATTCTAAAGCAGTGTACTATGTCAAAATCATTGTCACGTAGAATTTTATAAAAATCAACCGCAAATTCCATGTGATCTAAAATATTTTTACCTCTTATATTTTTCCCAACAACTAAAACTTTTAATCCTAACTCTCTAATTTTTTTGTCGAATCCATCGTCAGGCACTATTACTGTTACACTGCTACCTTTTTTAATTAAAAACTTTGACAATCTTATTCTCGATAAAAAAAAATCTTTTCCTGTATTTTCAACAATTGCTACTTTCACTGGTAATTTTTTAATAGAAGTTTATATGATTTTTAAAAAATTAAAAATATACTTAATAATAACCCTCAGCTGTAAAGAAATATTAGAATCAAACGTACTTTTCATACAAGATGTGTGTTTCTTTTGCTGTTTTATTCCAATTTAAACTTTTGGCTCTCTTTAACCCACTACTTTTTTGTGATTTAATTTCTGAATTATCTCGGCACACTGAAATAATTGATTCAGACAATTGGTAGATGTCCATAGGATCAATAATTGTCGCGCATCGGCCTGCAATCTCAGGTAAAGATGATTTATTAGATGTTATGACTGGACATTGACAGGCCATGGCCTCAAGAATTGTTAAACCAAAGCCTTCAAATAAAGATGGGTAAACAAATACACTTGCCTTAGTGTACAGATATCTCAACAATTCATCACTCACGAAACCAATCATATGAACTCGATTTTGCAGTTTAAGGCTATTGATATATTGCTTGCTTTTTTTAAAATCCCAGCCATCTCCACCGACTGCTATTAAGTGATGATCAAAACTGTTTTTAATTAAGTTGAAAGCTTTAATTACAGATGAAAAGTTTTTTCTAGGGCTCAATTTACCAACACACAGTATAAATTTTTTTTCTTTAAGAAATTTTATTTTATCATTATCTGCAATTTGATTTAATTTGATTTTGTTGAAAAAAAACTTACCAACTCCTTCATAAACAACACTAATTCTTTTTTCAATAGATTGATGATAATTTTTCTTGCAAAATAGTTCAACTTCCGTTGCAGTGTATTTTGAAACACAAATTAGATGATCAGCTTTTTTAACTATTTGCCTAAAACTTTCTTTCATTAGCCAATTATCTTTTTTAGTAAAAAATTGAGGATGAGTTAAAGGACCAATGTCATGTATAGTTACTATATAAGGTTTATTTGTAGCAATAGGATAGGTTAGTGAATGCGCGTGCAATAGATTAATATTGCAATCTATCATGTTTTCAATTTTCGGAAAGTTAAGGTATTTCCAGAGCAAGGGCGTTATTTTTCTACCAAATGGCAATATTCTTAATCCAGAGTTATCTTTTAACAATCTTAGTTCTCTAGATTTTTTTTCACTACCTGTTGCTATAGGAATGAAGTTATAATTACTTTTAAGTTCTTTTAGATGACTGTACAAATATTTTGAATACCTAGCAATTCCATGGCCTTGATTTGTCGTAAACTGGTTCGAAAAAAACCCTATGTTTTTATTTTTCATTAATGGCTCTTTATTTCAAAGTTTGTTTTTGCAAAAACTTTATTCCATGAAACATTTATTTTATTTCTCAATTTACTATTTAAAAACAGTCCAAAAAATGCTGCATACGAATCAAAGTCAAATGGATAAATAAAAATACTTTTAATTAGAAAATAAAATGATTTTTTTTTTGAACTTAAGTAATGATGATTAACTCTTCCAATTCTCTTGTAAAAACACCCCTTAGCTTTTTTTTGATCCATAAAGCTCAACTTACCAATTTCTCTTTTGTATTTTTTTCTTATGTATTTGTAAGCGTTTATTTCATTTACAGAATTTGATGAAGTTCTCACTCCACGATGTATCCTAAGTAATAATAAATTTTCTTTTACAGCATGAATTTCATATTTTTTGCTAATTCTAATCCACATATCCCAATCTTGTCTTGCTTTTAAATTTGTGTCAAATTTTCCAACATGTTTGAAAACTTCCTTTTTAATTAAATAACTTGAAGTTGGTGAGGTTATATCATTAATCAATAATTTTGAATGAATTAAACCAACAAAGTAAGTTCTTTTTTTGTCAGAAACAACTAATCCATTTTCATAATTAATTTCTTTTAGACCACAATAAACAGCTCCTACATTTTTGCGATTTTTAATTAAATTATATTGTTTATGCAATTTAGTTTTTTCCCACAGATCATCACTATCTAAAAATGCTATGTATTGACCGTTACTTTTTTCAATTCCATAGTTTCTTGCTACATTTCCTCCCGAATTTATTTGTTTTAAATATATTAATTTGGTTTCTAAGTTTTTTTCTTTCCATGAGTTTATTTTCTCTGATGTTTTGTCTGTTGACCCGTCATCAACTACTATTATTTCTATTGGCCTGTATGTTTGATTTATGCATGTATTTAAAGCATCAATAATCATTTTTTGCCTGTTAAACGTCGGTATTACTATAGAAATCAAATCTGAGGGATTAACCATTTTTTTTAAAAATATTTTCTAGACTCGATCTTGAAATTGAGTTTTGTTTGTCCCAAACTAATGAGTTGGCACGAAAAACAGCAAAAGAAGAGTGAATTGCAGAAATAAGTCCAGGTGTTCCATCTAAATAGCCTTTTTTGTATAAAAATTTTATTAAAAATTCTTTAATTGTTCTAATAAAAATTTTGATGAAGGTAATTTTTTCATCCGACGTTTCTAACTTTTTTACCTCTTCGTTTTGGTAAATTAAACTCTTTTTTAATCTTTCTGAATATGAATCGTCATTAAAGTGATGCATTTTTTCTTTTAGTTGTCCGACATTCTTAGAATTTAAAATTATTCTTTCATGATACATTCCTTCAAATTTTAAAACTTCTCTTTTTGCTAAATGTACCAAGTTCCAGTCTGCCCAACCACCCCCTCTCATGGGTCTGTGAAGAAAATAATTTAAGCGTCTAAATTTAAACGCATCATATTTGTTTAGATTTATAGCAATTTTAATTTCATCAAATAGTTCTTTTGAAACTCTTTCGTCAATGTCCATATGTAATATCCAATCGGACTTAGATTTATTTATTCCTTTATTTCTCTGGTCTGCGTAATATTCGCCTTTCTTTCTTTTTGAATTTAGAAAAGTTACTTTTTCACCGAATGATTCACATATTTCTCTTGTCTTGTCAGTTGATCCATCATCTACGATAACAATCTCATCAACTTTATCATGTAAATTATTCAAAAACCCTTCAATATCAACTTCTTCATTAAATGAAATGGCAACAACTCCGAGCATTTGGTGCCTCATACTAAATTCTTTTCAAAATATTCAATTGTTTTTAACAGTCCAACATCTAATTCAATTTTCGGTTCCCAGCCGTTTAAAACTTTATTCGCAAGAGAAATATCAGGTTTTCTTTGTTTTGGGTCATCATCAGGCATTTTTGAAAAAATTATTTTTGATTTTGAGCCAGTTAAATCAAGTACCTTATTAGCTAAATCTATTATAGTAAATTCACAAGGGTTACCTAAATTGACAGGCCCAATGAACTCATCATTTGTACTCATTGTTTTTTTAATTCCTGAAATTAAATCATCAATATATTGAAATGACCTAGTTTGTTTACCATCTCCGTAAATAGTAATATTATCTCCTTTTAAAGCTTGGACAATAAAGTTAGAAACAACTCTTCCATCATTTGGGTGCATATTTGGGCCGTACGTGTTAAAAATACGTACAATCTTTATTTTAACATTGTTTTGATTGTGATAGTCCATGAAAAGTGTTTCTGCACATCTTTTTCCTTCGTCGTAACATGATCTTAACCCGATTGGATTAACATTTCCCCAATAATTTTCTTTTTGCGGGTGCTGTTGAGGATCACCATAAATTTCACTTGTGCTTGCCTGCAAAACTTTTGCATTTGTCCTTTTTGATAATCCTAATACATTTATTGCTCCCATTACTGAAGTTTTAATTGTTTTAATTGGATTATATTGATAGTGAATTGGAGAGGCGGGACATGCTAAGTTATAAATTTCATCAACTTCTGCAAAATAAGGTTGAGTAATATCATGCCTCACTAGCTCAAAAAATGAATTATTTATTATTTCAACAATATTTTTTTTTGATCCCGTAAAAAAATTATCAAGGCAAATTACTTCATTACCCTCTTTTAAGAGATTTTTACAGAGGTGTGAGCCTACAAATCCTGCGCCTCCTGTTACAAGTATTTTCTTCATAATAATATTATTTTATTTTCATTGGTCTAATTATTCTATCTTTTATTTGTTTAATGAGTCTTTTTATTTTTTGTTGATTGTAAAAATCAAGTTTAAAATTTTTAGATTTTGACTTTATTAAATCATTATTGCTATAACCAAAAAAATTTGCAAGTTGAACTACAGACTCATCCATTTTTAGATAGTAGCTTTTATCATTTTTCCATTTTAACTTTGAATCTCCATGAATATGTTTTATCATGTTTTCATCATATTTAACTTCTATAAATTTACAAATCAATGAAATATTTTTTTTTGGATGATCAACTAAATCTTCATATTTAAGTTCTAGATAATTATTGTGATTAATTAAATTTTTGAAAGCGATAAGATTCTTGTAAGATTTTAACCATGCAAACTGTCTTTTCTCAGGATCTGTTCCAAAAAGTTTTTGAGCAGAATGCTGCACAGATTGAGGATTTCTTACTAACCCAATTATTTTAACATCATATTCTGTTTTTTTCATCCACTTTAATATTAATGATAGACTTGCCCAATTGGCTAAATACTGAGGGGATTTTTCAAAAAAAATATTTTTGCAAAACTTGTTGCACAGCTCCTCCCAACCGTTAAATATCAAATCTTCATCACAAACCTTTGTATTAAATTTAGAAATATTTTTTTTAAGTAAGTCTATCATATAAATTTTTGCATTTTTTCTAGAACCATAACCACGATATGAGATGTTATTAGAAAATAGCACATTATTAGATTTCAAAATTACAGCTCCTTTTAGCCAATGGTGTGTCTCTAAATATGTGTGTGGGGAGTAAGCAACAGTTTGAATATTACCATGTTGGCACAAGCTATTTTGCAACATAGTTGAGCCTGACCTTTTATCTGATAATAAAATTAAAACAGTCTTTTTTTTCATTGTCTAATTTCTTCTTTAATGATTAGGGTAGATAAAACTAAGCATAAAAAAAATATAGCTGATCCGTTTGGAGTAGTTATTGCCCCATGAGATGTAAAACACCAAATAAACACAGGAACAATACATATGAAAAGATTACTCCTTTTTTTAACGCAAAACATCAGATTTTTCCAAATTAAGTACAGAATGAACATATAAATAATAGAGACTAAAAATCCATAAATATAAAATGATCTACCAAACAAAGAGTGATCAGGGTTATTAACATTTAAATCAAAATATTTTATACTTTTTTTAGATCTTAACGAGTTTATAGTTGCACCTGAAAACAAATAAAATGGTTTTTTTTGTAAATCGTTAAAGGGCTGAGTATAAGAAAAGACCCTTTCATTAATCCCACGAATTTGATTTTCATTACTTGCTTCAATTTCAAATGAAGCCTTATTGATCCTGTCAAAATTCAAGTATTTAGTGTTCTCAACCAACTTTCCCCAATTTAAAAATATAGATATGATAATCAAAGAGAATAAGTATTTGTAATTAGAATTAATATTTGAAATTAATACTTTAAATAAAAATATTAAGATTAATGATATAAACACAGTTCTACTGTACGTAGCAGTTGCTGCCGCTAATGTAAATAGAATGATTAAAATATTTGATGTTTTTATTTTTTCAAAATAAATAACAATACCTAACCCAAATAAAATTATAGTACCAGAAATATTAGATACACCAATTAAACTCAAACCTCTTATAGCTTCATCAACACCCGATTTTTTGTCAAATATCTTTTCTGCGGAGGGATATAAAAAATTATAGGAAACAAGGCTTTCTATTAAATCTCTTGTTACAGGAACACTACTACCTATTAGTACAATAGAAGTGAACAAACAGGAGTATTTAATAATACTTACGTAAGTTCTTTTTTTAGTTATCTCTTGATAAATTTTAGGGAAAAATGTAAATATTCCTATAATAGGAATAGAATGCCTAATTAAATTATAAGAAAATATTCTAATATCATTAGTTAAAACTAAATATACAAGTTGGCTGATAATAAACATAAATAAAAGAAAAAGAGCTATTTTTTTTAACTTAATATCGCTTTTAAAATTAATGTTTCGATAAATTAAAAATATTGATATTATATCAACAAAATATAATGGGACAGCACCTATATATATATTTATTTTTGGTAGAGCAAATGTTAAAACTAAATATAAGCTTATCAGCCAACTCAATTTACTGTTTTTTTTGAAACCAATTTCCTTATTCATCATATATCTCGATATATTTTTCTAGTGTCATTTTTATATCAAATTTCTTTGCCCTTGTAAATGCACTTTTACCAATTTGATTACATAAGTTTATGTCATTTAATAATGACTTTATTAAAAAAATAATTTTCTCTTTTTCATTTGAGTTGACTAAAAAACCTTGCTTATTATTTATAGCAATTAATTCATTAAGCCCCTCAACATCACTTATAATGCAAGGAAGTGATGCGTTCATAGCTTCCAAAGCAGACAGCCCAAAACCTTCCCACTCAGACATAATAATAAAAATATTAGCCTCTTTAAGTAATTTAGGAATATCATCAACAAATCCTAAAAACTTAACTTTATTAATAACTTTGAGATCTTTAGCTAAATCAATTAGACGATCTTTTTCTTGACCCTCTCCAGCTACATACAGTTGAAAGTCTTCATCAATCTCAGATATTGTTTTTATTGTTTTTTCATAGTTTTTAAGTTGATGTAATCTTCCCACTGATACTATTATTCTGTTATTATTTCTTTTAATAGGTTTTTTAAAAAGTAATGGAATTCCATTGTAAATTATTTCAACTTTATTTTTTAAGTTATGATGTTCATTAACCAATGAATTTAATACACCTTCACTAATTGCAATTATTTTGTGAAAAGATTTATAAATAAAATAATTTAAAATCTTGCCCCACAATTTCCCTTTTCTTCTGTTGTTTGTGCTATGTTCTGTAAATATATATTTACATTCTTTGTGAGAAAAAATTTTTTTTAATAATGAAACATAAAGAGAACATGGAAATAAATGAGCATGAATTACATCTTTATTTTTGACTTCGTTTTTGAAATAGTAAAAAAGCTTAAAAAAACATCTTAAGTCATACGGAGACTTAAAGCTAAATGAATGAGAATTTTCAACATCTTTAAAATTAGATTTTGTAATGGATAATAACTTAGCATTTCTATTTTTATTAACTTCTAAGTGTAGTAATCTTACAATTTTTTGAGCTCCACCGTTCTCTAAATTAAAGTCGTTAATTATGTTATGAATTGTTTTCATTTAATATTTAAAAGTCTTTTTAGTTTCACTTTAAAATTTCTTGAAATAATACCATCACCTGTTTGTCTAAAGTTTTCATCTGGTTTAAATTCTTTCCAGTCCCTAACCTCTGTATCAGAACTTTCTTTAGCTAGTACAGAAACTATGTTTTTGTAATATGATTTTGCTGTAATTGAAATATCAAATCTTTTTATTGCATCTTTAATAGATTCTTCACAAATTCTATTAATTAGTTTTCTATCTGAACTCAATTTTTTTATTAAAATAGATATGCCTTTGTAGTCTCCCCTTTTAAAAAGGTATCCGTTTTTTTTATCATCAATTATATAATCAGTGATTCCTTCTATTTTCCATGCTATGCACAGACAGCCAGCCATTTTAGCCTCTAGAAGGGAATTAGGACAGCCTTCAAAATGAGAGGGGAATAAATATATATCAACGTCACTAAAGAATTTCGGAATATCTTTTTTTGCAACTTGCCCTATTAGACTAATTTTTCTATTCAGTATGTTCTTTTCTAGAACTTTTTTTAATTTTTTCTCTTCTTTTCCTTTTCCTGCAATAGTTAACTTATAATCAATTGCTAGCTTATCAAGTTCTTTAACTATTTCTGGTATGTGCATTATTCCTTTTTGATTGTGTTCTAATCTTCCTAAAAAGGCTAATTTCAAATGTTTTTTGGCACCACGCACTTTTTTAGATGCTTGCTTGTATAAATTTTTTGGAACACCGTTTGGAATCAAACTAAGATCTGATTTTTTAACGCCATAAATTTCATTTAAGTCATTATATAGCTTTGGAGTGAGAGCAATGACTGATTGAACTCTTCTACCTCCCGACAAGGTTATTCTGTATCCGTGGTCAAAGGCATTGGCACATCTTGAAATTACTCTAATATTTTTAGGCAAGTGAGGTATTGAGCTAAGAATAGCCTCTGAATTTACTCCAATCACAACATTAATTTTTTTAAAAATACACCAGTTTACAAATTCTTCACTTTGTTTTTTTACGTTGTAAGTGTTTTTTGCTAATAAAACACAGTTCTCATCAGCATAGCTTTTCATCCACAGCTCTGACTGTTCTTTTCCAACTGAGACACAATACATAACAATATTGTATTTTAGAATTTCTTTTCTTAACGTATAATAAAATGAGTATGTTCCCCCGTCTTTTGGTACCGATCCAAATGCTATTTTAATTAAACTATTTTTTTTCACAATAATTGTTTATTACCTCATATCATTTATAGTTTTTGAATACTAAGTCAACTAATTTCGTTTGAAAATACTCTTTTTTTATATGTTTAGTATTTTCGGTTTCTAATATAATTTTCTCGTTTTTTTTATTAAAAATCCATCTGTTGCCGACATAAATATGCTGCTTTTTGATTTCAAGATTTCTATCAAATTCATTAGAACTATTAGGGCTACATTTTAGAAAATTTAAAACTCTTGAATATTCAATTTGCGGATTATTTTTGAAATTTTCAAAATCAACTGTCAATTTATTTCCTTCTTTTACTTTGTTAAACACTTTACGTCTATGTTTTTCTCTGAAATACAATAAAATCAGTTCTCTGTAAAATTTAAAACCAATTATTTTTCTTGTTTTCTTTTCTCTTTTAATATTCGAATCAAATAGGGATTTTAAATTCCGTTTTAGGTATATGCAATATATATCTATTTCAGAGCTTTCTAGTAAAATATCTAAGCGCTCTGGCGGTTTTGATGAGTCTACAATATATTTTGACCTGTTATGATATTTATCTATTTCTTTGAAGAAGTTAATATTCTTCTCTATATAATTGTTTATGGACTCTTCACCATAAACAACTTGAGGACTAAATCCTAAAAGAATTAGTAACTTTTTAAATGACAAACCTTTTTTGTCGATTAACGATCTTTTTTTATTTGAGCTTAAACTAAAATTCAATAAACCTTTTGAAATACTTTGATTTAATTTTTCTTTAATTTCATGCCAATAAGTACAATTGAAAACTCTATCGCCACATGTGCAAATAAGATTTTCATTGTAATCATGTTCTAAATTAATCACTTCACCAAGGTTTGTTATATTTGAATGTTTACCTAAAAATAAACTAAAGATTGTTGATCCAGAAAAAGCATTCGCTGATAAAAAAATGACTTTTGGCTTTTTATTCAAAATAAGTTTCTTTTGACATTATTTATTTTCTTATTAAATGAATTATCTCTCACGTATAATTACACTTTTTTTCTTTGTACGTGGAGTCCATAACTCAAGTGATTTATTTACAAGAACTTCCAAACTCTCAATATCTTTTTTATAGATTGAAAAAAGTTTTATTTGTTCACTATCAGTTAATTTTTTTATTTTATTTTTTTCATTGCCAAATATATTTTTTAGACCTAACCTGATAAAAAAATTAGGTAAAAAATCCAAATCTTGTTTTCTTAAGTACTGGCCAATTTTATGAGCAAAACGGAAAGCCTTTCTATACTTTGGGATTACACTTTCGTTTTTTCTACTAGGTAATTTGAAAAGAGATTTATCGACACCAAAGAATGAACTTAATTCGCTTAATAATTTTTCGGGATCAGCTGTAACTTCCTCATAAATTAAAATTAGAAATTGATCCCTTTCAAAGTATTCTAAATACTTATTTAAATATTTATAATACATGCCATTTTCAATTGCTAATTTAGGTAGTTTCGTGCAAAAAGTTTCAAAATCAATATTTTCACCAGTTACTCTTAAATGCCACTTAAAATGAGAGTATGCTCTTTTTATAGGGCTTCTTAGAATCAACACAAACTTTTCAACAGACTTAAGGTTTTTAATTCTCTTCGGAGCATTTTTAGCTGTTAAATATCCTGGTGTAAATTCTCCTTGATATTTAGGAGCTTTTTTTGAATTTAGGAAAAATTTTTGATACCAATTTTCACCTTTGTTGTAAAATCTTGTAAAAAATTGAATTTCTTTTCTTTTGCTTGGCATGTAGAAATCAGGATGTGACTTGATCACTGTCCATAGCCATGTACTTCCTCCTCTAACAGAACCAATCCCTAAAAAATTAGGTTTATCATTTATCATCCCTCCTCAAAGATAATTTTATTTAATCTTTTAGCAATTTTTCTTGATTCATAATTGCTTTTTGCATATCGATAACCATTTTCACCCATAGTTTTCAATTTATTTTTATTTAAAAGAAGATAAATGATCTTTTTTGCCATTTCTTTATAATCATTTTCCTCAACAAGATAGCCTGTTGTTTCATTAGCTACAGTTTCTTTAAAACCATTATGATCAGTTGTCACAACCGGCAATTTTGAAGCCATAGCTTCTAAAAGAGAAACACCTTGGCTTTCAGTATCTCCATTCTTTGCTGTAATTGAATGTTGAACAAAAATACTTGCAACACTTAATCTTTCTTTTACAAACTTATGAGTTTTAACCCCGTGTAAAGTAATTTTTTCTTCAAGATAAAGATTTTTTATTAACTCTTTGCAGTTGTCATATAGCTTACCTCCTCCTATTAATTCTAATTTGGCTTCTGGTATTTTCTTTTGAACTATGTCAAATGCCTTTATGCTTAGATGAGGTGCCTTTTTTTCTACAAATCTACCAACACCAATAATTAAATTAGAATTCTTTTTTTGGTCATTTTTAAAACTTTCTAATTCGATCCCGCAAGGAACTACTTTTATTTTTTCGAAAGAAATACCTACACTAGCCACAATTTTTTTAAAGTGCATAGAACCACAGACAACAGTATTGACATTAGAATTTAAGAATCTATATGCTCTTCTAATTAAATATCTTTTCCCCATAACTGTAGCATCATGGCCATGAAAATTTACAACTAGTTTAAGATTTAATTTTTTACAAATTTTAGATATTAAACATCCAGTCGGCCCAAACTCTGCAAAGACCGAACTAACTTTGTGCTCACAAAAAAAATTAATAATATTTAACTCATTTTTTTTGTCTATAACTCCACTATATCCCCAAAATATTAGATTATATAACTTTTCAAAACTAAATTTCTTGAAATTTCTGTTAATTTTTAATGAGGGTATATTTTTGACTGATAATCCATCACCTTCAAAGTAAACAACAACTGTTTTTTTTGGGCTAATTAATCTTATGTGTTGTCTTACAAAAGTTTCAGCAGGTGTATCAGGGTTAGGAGTTATTATAGCTAGCAATTTGATTTTATTTTCAAAAAATTATAAATTTTTTTATTATTATTACTTAGTTCCTCGCTAAAAACAATATCATTTTTTTTGCTTCTATTATCTTTAATTCTAATTTTGAAATTAGCTTTAAATTGCAAGTTAAAGTCCTTTTTAAATATTCTAGAAACTTCATTTTTCGGTTTTTTTGACAAACTTTCATAATCAATAAACACAAATCTATCATCATCAAAATATTTTTTGTCGATGGCTATAGAGTTTCTTAAAGCCCAATATTTTCCGTAACTTTCTGCTAAATTATTTTCATCAAACTTATCTAAGATAAATTTTAAATCTTTTTTAATTCTCCAATCACCATTCAAATCACTTTCAACTTTTTTTGAAATATCAAAAAATTTACTGTTCCACTTTTCAATCATTGAATTAACAACTTCTTCACTTTTCCTGAATACCCATACACCTATTGAATTTGAAAAAATATCTAATAGTTCTATCGCATTATCAGACTCGAATAAAGACCTTATAACAATATATTTTCCATTTTGATTTTCAATGATTTTTTTAATTTCTAATTTGTCTTTTAGCATGGTTTTATTTTCTCCTATTGTTAAAATGCTAAACTCACCATGGACTTTTGAATTTAAATCTTTTTCAAAAATTTTTTGCAGAAATGTAGTTCCTGACCTTTGACAGCCAAAAATCCAAATTATTTTCTTAGGAGGCCCAATCTTAAAGAATCGTACTCTTAACTTTTTTATTAAGTAAAAAAAATAATCATGAGTTGAATATAATTTATTTTCTAAAATTTGCTTGAAGTTAAATTTCATAATTAAAGTTTATTCAAGTAATTTGCTGAAATAACCATTCTTATTGCATTCAAGTTCAACATAAGATCCTGATTCTAATAGTTTACCATTATCAATATAATATATTATATCAGAGTTTTTTAATGTAGAGACTCTGTGTGCAATAATTATTATTGACATCTTATTTTTAAGCTTTTCAATTCTTTTCTGAATATAACTTTCAGATTTTGTATCAAGAGCTGATGTAGCTTCGTCAAGAATCAATAAATCAGGTTTTTTCAGTAATTCTCGTGCTAGAAAAAGTCTCTGCTTTTGCCCGCCAGAGATCATTGCTCCATTTTCGCCAATTCTAGTGTCAAAACCGTCTTCAAGTTTAGAGATAAATTCATAAGCATTAGCATCTTTTGCAACTTTGGTAATTTCTTCTAAGCTATAGTTATCGTTCCATAGTGTGATATTATTTTTTACTGTATCGTCAAAAACTTTAATGTCCTGAGAAACAAAGCCAATTTTCTTCCTCCAGCTTTGTTTATCAATTTCTGATAAACAAACGCCATTTATTTTTATACTATTTTTATTACTTTCTAAAACCCCGGTTATTAAATCTATTATTGTAGTTTTCCCACTTCCAGATGGACCAACAAATGCTGTTATTTCGTTTTTATTTAAAATCAAGTTAAAGTCTTTAAATAAATAATTTTTGCTTTTGTCAAATTTAAATTTAAGGTTGCTGATTTCAATAAAATGTTTATTTGAATTTAAATCCTCATATTTTTTGATTCCGTTATTTGAAATATTTTTATTGAGCGTATTTAACTCATTATCTACAGATTTAATGAACCCAATTGTTTCCATAATTGTCACCCACATTCTTTGTGTTCTTATTAAGTTTGTTAAGCCTCTGTAGTATAAAAGCAAAACAACAATAATGCTACTGATTGATTTTTCAAAATAAACTACCTCAATTAGTATAAGTAATATTACTAAATTTATTGAAATCAACTCTTTAAGTGAGGCTGTAAGTGCTAAGGCTGATTGAGATTTATAGTGTAAATTTTGTATTGTTCTAAGTGTCCTATCATACATCTTTGATAGCTTATCTTTGCTCCCGCTTGAAATTAAATATTTTAAAGCGTTTAATGACTGGATAGTAATTTGTGATAGAACTGTAGTTTCATTGGCATTTTGTAAAGATACTTTTCTAACATAACGATTTATTAATATAAAAAAAGTTAGAGATAGAAATCCTATTAACAATGCTATCATGGATGTTTGAAATGATATAAATGATGAAAAAATAATATATGTAAGTGCCATTATAAATGCACATAAATACTCTACAAATCTTTTGAATGATGTTAGTGTTTGCTGAGAGTGCATATTCATAAGTTCAATATAATAGCCTGAGTTTTTTTTCAAGAAATATTCATAACGAACAGAAAAAATTTGTTTAAATAATATGTTTTTTATTTTGTAGAATAGATTCTTAAATAAAAAAGCTTGGAACATTCCTTGTCCAAATTTAAAAACAGCTTTTAAAAAAAAAATCAAAAACATAATTAAAAGTACCGCATGTAATGAGCTATCAATGTTAAAATACTCAAACATCTTTGTTAGAATATTTGAATCATCAGTTTCATTTTTTTCAACTGAAGATAAAAGTGGAATAATCATTGCCAAACCTATTCCGTCAGTAAATGCGACAATAATGGTTAGTAGAAGTAAAAGAAAAATTCGTTTACCAACGTAGTAGTAGTAAAATTTAAATAAATATGAAAAAGATCTCAAAAGTTAAATATTTATGTTGTAGTATAGTTTGTACCAGTCAATAAACTTCTTGATTCCTATTTCTGCATCGGTTTTTGCTTTAAAGCAATAATCCTTATACATTCTTGAAGTATCTGCATACGTAGTCAAAACATCTCCTTTTTGCATAGGCAACATTTTTAGCTTCGCTTTTAAACCTATGTTTTTTTCTATTATTTTGATAAAGTCTAAAAGTTTTACAGGTTTATTATTACCAATATTATATAGCTTATGCATTACCTTACTCTCTTTATTTTCATTAATGCACTTAACCACTCCTTCACAAATATCATCTATATATGTAAAGTCTCTATCTAATTTTCCATAATTAAAGACATTTATGGGGTCTCCATTTATTATTGCTTTGGTAAATAAATAATATGCCATATCTGGCCTACCCATTGGTCCATATACTGTAAAGAAGCGCAACCCAATAGTATTTAATGAGTATAGGTGTGAATATGAATATGCCATTAATTCATTAGATTTTTTTGATGCGGCATATATGCTAACAGGAAAATCTACAAAATCTGACTCTTTAAAAGGGACTTTCGTGTTATTGCCATATACACTTGAACTACTTGCGTAAACTAATTTTTTAATATTGTAATTTCTACAACATTCTAAAATATTCATAAATCCGCATATGTTAGTGTTTATGTATTTATGTGGATTTTTTAATGAATACCTTACTCCAGCTTGAGCTGCTAAATTACAAACTTTCGTAATTTTATTTTCTTCAAATATTTTTTCTAAGTTTTTTTTATTTTCGATATCAGTTTTGATAAATTTTAATTTTTCAAGGTATATCTTACTTTGATAAACTTCATTTTCAATAAAAAAATTGTCAGCTTCAAAACCAAGCTCGCTCAATCTGTGTGTTTTCAAATTAACATCGTAATAATCGTTCAAATTATCAAGACAAATTATATTTACATCATATTTTGCTAATTCTCTACAAATATAAAAACCAATAAATCCGGCAGCACCAGTAACTAAAATAGTTTCTTTAATCATTTTTTAATTTATTATAATCAGATTTTATCATTTCTTCTACTAAATCTTTAAATTGGTATTTTGGTGTCCAATTTAACTTTTTTCTTGCTTTGCTCGAATCCCCAAGTAATTCGTTAACTTCAGAAGGACGATAATACCTTTTTTTGACTTCGACTACCACTTGATTTTTATTAATTTGATATTTTGGATTTTTACAGTTAACAACAATTGCCTTCTCATTTAAACCTGTTCCTAAAAACTTAATATCAATTTTAAAATATGAAAATGATAGCGTTAATAAATCTTTAATTGAATAACTTTTCCCAGTTGCAATTACCCAGTCTTCTGGTTTTTTATATTGTAAAATTTTCCACATAGCTTGTACATAGTCTTTTGCGTGCCCCCAATCTCTTCTTGCATTTAGATTTCCTAAATAAATTTTTTCCTGTTTCCCAAGTACAATATTAACTATAGCCATTGTTATTTTTCTAGTTACAAAAGTTTCACCTCTCATAGGACTTTCATGATTAAAAAGTATTCCATTACATGCAAAAATATTGTATGACTCTCTATAGTTAACTATAGTCCAATATGAATAAAGTTTTGCTACAGCGTACGGTGATCTAGGTTTAAATGGCGTATCCTCATTTTGTGGAATTTGGTCTGCATTTCCGTATAGCTCAGAAGTAGAGGCTTGATATATTTTTATCTTTTTTTCAAGTCTAAGAATTCGGACTGCTTCTAAAATTCTTAATGTGCCTAACGCATCTACATTTGCAACATATTCTGGTATAGAAAAAGAGACATTAACATGACTCATCGCGGCTAAATTATATATTTCATCAGGGCATATCTTTTTTATTAGTTCTATTAATGATAAACTGTCAGTCATATCACCGTAATGTAGAGTTAATCTATTTTTTTTGTTAAATGGGTCGCTATAAATATTGTCAATTCTTTGTGTATTAAAAGAGGAAGCTCTTCTTTTTAAGCCGTGAACTATATATTTTTTTTTAAGTAGAAATTCTGCTAAATATGCTCCGTCTTGTCCAGTTATGCCAGTAATTAATGCGGTTTTCATTCTTATTTGCTTTTTATAAAGATATTATATATCTAAATATATTTAAGTTCTAATTTATTTTTTTTTCTTTAAGTGATTTCAAGTTTTTTAGATACCACTTGTATGTTTTAATAAGGCCATCTTCAAGAGAGTGTTTTTCTTTCCATCCAATTTTATTTATTTTAGAAGTTTCTAATTTTTTTCTTGGTGTTCCATCCGGCATTTTTTTATTCCATTTTAACTTTCCTTGATAATCTATGATATTTTTTATTATTTGAGCAAGTTCATAAATTTTAATTTCTCGTTTGGATCCAATATTATAGCTGGTTTCATTTTTATTTTGCTGCATGAGCGTAACTATTCCCTCAGATAAATCGTCTACATACAGAAATTCACGTAATGGCTCTCCACTACCCCATAATTCAACCTCTTTGACACAATATTTTTTTGCTTCATGAATTTTTCTAATAAGTGCAGGAATTACATGTGATGTTTCTAAATCAAAATTATCATGAGGGCCGTAGAGATTACACGGAAATACACTAAAGTAATTCTTTTCAAATTGTTTTCTTGCCGCTTCACAAAGCTTTACACCTAAAATTTTAGCAATAGCATAAAATTCATTTGTAGGCTCTAACTTTCCTCTTAGTAAGTACTCTTCTTTTATGGGCTGATTACTTTTTTTAGGATAAACACATGAACTTGACAGAAATATATACTTTTTAATATCATTGATGAGGCAATTTTCAATAATATTACATTCAATTAAACTATTGTCTATGCAAAAATTATAAGGGTATTTATTGTTAGCTAAAATACCACCTACTGTTGCTGCTGCATTTATTACTATTTCGGGCTTTTCTGTGTTAAAAAATTTGATTACATCGTTTGATTTTCTTAAGTCGATTAAAGCAGAAGATTCTCCACAAATGTTTGTGTAGCCATGCTTGAGAAGACATTTTTTTAATGATCTACCAACAAGTCCATTAATGCCAGCTATAAAAATTTTAGATTTTTTATTAAATGCCAACTATTTACCTATACTAAAAACCTCAAATCCAATTTTTTCAAGCTTTTGATTGTCTAATAAATTTCTTCCATCAAAAACTTTAGCAGGTGAAACTACTGTACTGAATATTTTTCCCCAATCTAATTTTGTAAATTCGTCCCATTCCGTCAATATTGCTATTGCATGTGAGTTTTCACAAGCATCATAAACATTTTTGTGTACATTCAAATGTTTTTTATTATCAGAACTCGATCTTGTTTTTAAGTAATTGATATCATTATATATTTGTTTTTCAGAAACTTTTGGATCATATATGCTAACTAAAGCTTTATTTTCAATTAATTTATCTGCTATGTAAATTGCAGCCGACTCTCTTGTATCGTTGGTATCTTTTTTAAAGGACCAGCCAAGCAGAGTTATTTTCTTGTCAGAAACAGTATTAAATAGAGATTTGATAATTATGCTAGAAAATCTATTTTTTTGGTAGTCGTTCATTTTAATAACTTGATGCCAATACTCTGAGACTTCTGTCAGACCTAATGATTTAGAAATGTATACTAAATTCAATATATCTTTTTGAAAACAACTGCCCCCAAAGCCTACTGAAGACTTTAAGAACTTGCTGCCAATTCTTGAATCCATACCAATTGCTTTTGCTACTTCGTCTATATCAGCACCACTTTTTTCACAAAGAGCTGAAATACTATTGATAGAACTTACTCTTTGTGCTAAAAATGCATTTGCAACCAGCTTTGATAGCTCGGAAGACCAAACATTGGTTGTTAAAATTTTCTCATCACTAATCCAATTTTTGTAAATATCTACTAATGCTTTAATAGATTTTTGACCATTTTGTGTGCTATCTCCTCCAATCAACACCCTGTCAGCATATAATAAATCAGTAATAGCAGTTCCCTCAGCTAAAAATTCAGGATTTGATAATATTTCAAAATTTAAACCTTTTTTAGATGATTTTAAAATTTTTGTTATGACTTCAGCTGTTCGAACGGGAAGAGTTGATTTTTCAACTACTATTTTGTCAGATTCGGCTGATTTAGCTATTTGTCTCGCACACAATTCTATGAATTTTAAATCAGAGGCCTGTCCTTTTCCTTCACCATATGTTTTTGTAGGTGTGTTAACTGAAATAAAAATCATTTCACTTTGCTTAATAGATTTATCAATTTCAGTTGAAAAAAACAAGTTTTTACCTCTAGTTTGTTTTACTATATCAGCAAGTCCAGGCTCATAAATTGGCAACTTTGATAAATCTTCATCGTTCCATAGATCTATTCTTTCTTTATTTAAATCAACAACAGTAACTTTAATTTCTGGGCATTTTAGTGCTATAACAGCCATTGTAGGGCCTCCAACATAACCAGCACCAATGCATGTAATATTTTCGATTTTCATATTAACAAAAATAAATTTTTTTTTAACAAGAGATTGAGAATGATTCTGAAACGTTGTAAAATAATGTTTTTGAATCATTCATTTTTTTGATTTGATCTTTGCAAAATATATCATGATCTACACAATATATTATTAGTCCAAATTTTTTATTCGGTATAAATTTACTGTGGTGTTTTTTCAAATTTTTCGGTAAATACTTTTTTGAAACTAGTGGATCAAAAGCTGTGATTTGTTTGCATTTCTCTTTTAAGTAAAACAACAGTTTAATAGATTGGCTATTACTAATTGATTTAATATTTTTTTTATACGTCAATCCCACAAGTAGAATCTCTACATTTTTTAATTTAACTTTCTTTTTTTTAAAAATTTTTTCAATTTCCTGACCAACAAATTTATACATTGTTGAGTTTATTTGCCTTGCGTTTTTAATCAAGTCAATGTTACATAATACACTTTCTTGCTCTATGATATAATATGGATTTACTGAAATACAATTACCACCAACCAAACCGGGCTTAAAATCTAAGCTATTCCATTTTGTTTGCATTCCATCAATCACACAATTTGTATTTATTTTCATTTCTTTGCAAATTTTAGTAATTAAATTTAGGTATGCGATATTAATGTCTCTTTGTATATTTTCAAAAATTTTAATAGCCTCAGCAGATTTTAAAGAGTCACTCAAATAAATGTTTGGAAAAACCTTGTTGTAAATTTTTTTCACAACTTTTAATGTTTTTTTATTACTTGCAGAAATGACTTTATAAGAATTGATAAAATTCTCATGATTTTCACCAGGATTAACTCTTTCTGGACAGTAAGCTAAACCAAAATCTTTATTTAATTTTAATTTAGTTTCCTTGTGTATGATTTCCATGCATAATTTTTCGGTTGTGCCTGGAAAGACTGTGCTTAAATAAATTATGTTGTTACCTTTTTCAAGCAACTTTGATATGCTTAGTGTAGCATCTTTTAGATTACTCAAAATTGGTATTTTTTTTTCGCAAACATTTGTGGGAACAGCTACTATGTAAACATTACAATTTTTGATAATTTCAACATCGTCATCAACTTTTATATTATTGTATTTTTTTTTTAAAAAAATAATTCTTTCTTTAGAAATATCAAAACCATTTACTTCATAATACTTTGAAAATTCGTGATAAATTTTTAGACCTACGTAACCTAGGCCAACAACTCCGATAGAAGCTGTCATTTTTTAAAAAAGTATAATAGTGACAAGTAAATTATAAAAGTCAGTGCAAGGCTAATGAAAAAGTGAATAGAAATGTCTAGACTTTTTGTTAAATACACAGCCAAAATAGATACTAACATAGATATTAATATAATAAGTGTTGATTTTTTGTGTGTAAATCCAAATTCCAGAAGTTTGTGATGTATGTGATTTTTGTCTGGTTGATAAAATTTTCTTTTATTAAGTTTACGAATAATCATTACTCTAAGAGTATCTACATATGGGTAAGACATAGCTGCTAAAACTAAAACAGGAATATTTCTAAAACTAGATTTTGAACTTTGTTCAAAATCTAGCGATAAAATTAATATAACTGATATTAAAAAACCTACTACTAGAGAGCCAGTATCTCCCATAAATATTTTCTTATTTCCAGAATTAAGGTTGAATCTTAGAAACGAAATTAAGCTTCCAATAATAGATGAGCATAAAATTATTGCAACAGAATTTTCAATTTCTATATTTAAAATTAAGAAAAGAGAAATTGCTAGTATTCCAATTCCTGAGGCAAGACCATCAATTCCATCAATTAAATTATAAGAGTTTATTGTTATTACAAATACAAAAACTGAAAGTAAAATTGCTAGTACATAATTTATTTCGTGAACACCAAACAAACCATAAAAATTGTCAATCTTATAATCTGTCAAAATTATAAACACTAGTGATGTTATTACCTCAGTTAAAAGCTTAGCTTTTGCACTAAGTCCTATCATATCGTCTTTGAAGCCTATAAAAAAAAGGAACATTAGCGGTATGAATAGTGCGACGATAAATTTTATTTCTTCATAGTTTAGACAAAAAAAAGAAATTGTAAGCGTGGTAATGTAAATACCAGCTATTATGCCTAATCCACCTATATTTGGTATAGCTTCAGTGTGTGAACTTCTTTCATTAATTTTGGCTGTTAACTTTTTTACTTTACTAAAGTATATAACGAACGGTAGTGAAGAATTTGTTACAAGAAATGAACCAATAATTGACATTGCTGAAATCAGCAATAAATGCTTCTCAAAAATAGCTGAAATCAAGTCAACAATATTCATAAATTATAGTGCTTATTGTAATACTCAGTATACTTACCTGATTTAATGTTTTCTAACCATCTTATGTTTGCTAGATACCAGTCAATTGTTAAACCAAGACCATTCTTAAAATCTACAGATGGTTCCCATCCAAAATCATTATTTATTTTTGAAGCATCTATTGCATATCTTAAATCATGACCCGGACGATCTTTTACGAACTCTATAAGTGCTTCAGACTCACCATCTTTTTTACCTAATTTTTTATCCATTTGAAAACAAAGTTCTTTAACTAAATCTATATTTTTCCATTCATTAAATCCACCGATATTGTAAGTATGACCAATTTTATTAGAGTGAAATAAAATGTTTATTGCTTCTGCGTGATCTTTTACATAAAGCCAGTCTCTTGTATAATTACCATCACCATATACCGGAAGAGGTTTGTTATTTAGAACATTATTTATAAATAAAGGTAAAAGTTTCTCTGGAAACTGATTTGGGCCATAATTATTTGAACAATTTGATATTATGTATGCAAGCCCATAAGTTTCTCCGTATGCTCTAACAAAATGATCAGAGCTAGCTTTGGATGCTGAATATGGAGAATTAGGGTCATATGAAGTTTTCTCGGTAAAAAAACCTGTATCTTCTAGTGAGCCATAAACTTCATCTGTACTTACATGATAAAATAATTTTCCATTAAAATTTCTCTGATGTAACTCTTTGAACTGATTTAATAAATTAACTGTGCCAATTACGTTAGTATTTACAAACTCTAATGGATTAGTAATAGATCTATCAACATGTGATTCTGCTGCTAAGTGAATAATGCTGTCAAATTTATATTTAATAAAGATTTTTTCTAAGAGTTGAACATCACAAATGTCTCCTTTAATAAATTTATAATTTTTTAAACTTTCTAAATCAGAAATATTTTCAAGATTACCTGCGTAGGTTAATTTATCTAAATTAAAAATTTTATAATGCGGATATTTTTTTGCGAAAAGCCTTACTACGTGTGAACCAATAAAACCTGCACCCCCAGTTATTAAAATTGATTTCATTTAAATCTATTTATTTATTATCATGCCAGCTCCAATAGTTTCATTAGTTTGTTCATCAATTAAAATTAAACTTCCTGTCATTCTATTTTTTTTGTAGCTGTCAAAAAATAAAGGCTTTGAAGTTCTTAATGATATTCTGGCTATGTCGTTCAATTGTATAGAATCTATATTTTCAATTCTGTGAAGAGTATTAATATTTATCTTATATTTTAATTCTCTAACAACAGCTACACATTCGTTTGTTGTATGTTTAATTATAACTTTTTTTCGCTCTATTAATGGGTTTTGGTTCATCCAAGTAACTAGCAGTTCAATGTCCTGACTAACATTCGGTATATTATTTTCTCTTACTATCATGTCACCTCTACTAATATCAATTTCGTCTTCAAGTATTATGTTTACCGACATGGGTATATAAGCTTCATTTAGTTCTGTATTGTGCGAGTAGATACTTTTGATTTTTGATGTGAATCCAGATGGCAATGTTTTTATTTTATCACCAACTTTAAATATTCCACCATCGATTCTTCCAGCAAAACCTCTATAATCTTGATGTTCTTTCGTGTGTGGTCTAATAACAGTTTGAACAGGAAATCTGCAGTCAATCTGATTGTAGTCGCTAGAAATATGTACATTTTCAAGATGATACAGTAAAGTACTACCTTCGTACCAAGGCATATTTTTCGATCTATTTACTACATTATCTCCATTAAGTGCTGAAATTGGAACATATTGAATGTCTTTTATATCTAGTTTGGATGAGAATGCTTTAAAATCACTTATAATTTTATTGTATACACCTCTATCATAGTTAACAAGATCCATTTTATTTATACAAACAAGTGCATGAGGAATACCTAAAAGGGAAGCTATGAACGAGTGTCTATGAGTTTGCTCAAGCATTCCTTTTCTTGCATCTATGAGTATAATAGCTAAGTTAGCTGTTGACGCTCCAGTTACCATATTTCTTGTATACTGTATGTGACCAGGCGTGTCAGCTATGATGAATTTTCTTTTAGGTGTCGCGAAGTATCGGTATGCAACATCAATTGTAATACCTTGTTCTCTTTCAGATTTTAACCCATCTGTTAGTAACGACAAATCTATGTAGTCAAACCCCTTACTTTTACTAGAACGTTCAACAGCATCCAATTGATCTTGAAAAATTGATTTACTATCATATAAAAGCCTTCCTATTAATGTACTTTTCCCATCATCTACACTTCCCGCTGTTGTAAATCTTAATAATTCTGTTTTATTTTTATCCATTTAAAAATATCCTTGTTTTTTTCTATCTTCCATAGCTGTTTCAGCTCTTTTATCATCGGCTCTTCCACCTCTCTCCGTGGTTCTAGTTGTAGCAACTTCTTGTATTATATCATCAATAGTACTAGCTTTAGATTTTATTGCACCAGTTATAGGCATATCTCCACATGTTCTAAATCTTACTATCAATTCTTGAACTACTTCATTTTCTTTAACCGTAATAAAGTTTGAATGTGCAAGAATTACATTGTCTCTCACTATACAATCTCTTTTATGTGAAAAGTAAAGACTTGGCAGTTCTATATTTTCTAATTTTATGTATTCCCAAACATCCATTTCTGTCCAGTTTGAAATTGGAAAAACTCTAAAGTGCTCTCCATAGTTTTTTCTTCCATTAAATAAATTCCATAGCTCAGGTCTTTGATTTTTTGGATCCCATTGACCAAATTCATCTCTATGTGAAAAAAATCTTTCTTTAGCTCTAGCTTTTTCCTCATCCCTTCTAGCACCTCCCATTGCACCGTCAATTTTGTTAACCTCCAATGTTTCAAGAAGTGTTGTTATTTGAAGAAAATTTCTTGATGCTTCTAGTCCAGTCTCTTCTTTGACAAGTCCCTTATCTATGCTTTCTTGCACTAAACCGACAATTAAATTAAGTCCAAGTTCATTAACCAAATCATCTCTAAACTTTATGGTTTCAGGAAAGTTATGACCTGTGTCAATATGAATTAGCGGAAATGGTATTTTTGCAGGGTAGAATGCTTTTTTTGCTAAGTGAGTTAGAATTATTGAATCTTTTCCTCCTGAAAACAACAATGCAGGATTCTCAAATTGAGAAGCTATTTCTCTTATTACAAATATAGCCTCGGACTCTAGTTCTCTAAGATGATCAATTGTGTAATTTACCATATTTAAGCTTTTCTAGTATGCATTTTTTGATTTTTTGCATTGATTCATCAATTGTTTCTTTGTTTGTATTAATCTCTAAAGTTGGATTTTCTGGCGCCTCATATGGTGAAGATATACCTGTCATATTTTTTATTTCACCGAGTCTAGCTTTTTTGTATAATCCTTTAGTATCTCTTTTTTCACATTCCTCTAAACTTGCATTTATGTAGACTTCAATAAAATTATCTGACCCAACTATATTTTTTACCATATCTCTGTCTTTTTTGAAAGGCGATACAAAAGCTGCTATAGTTAATACACCAGCTTCTATTAATAGCTTAGCAACTTCAGAAATCCTTCTTATGTTCTCGCTTCTGTCGGAGTTTGAAAAGTTTAAATCTCTATTCAAACCTTGCCTAATATTATCACCATCTAAAACAAAAGTAGATAATTTTAATGAATACAGCTCTTGTTCAAGTAAATTCGCAAGAGTTGATTTACCAGAGCCTGAAAGCCCTGTAAACCAAACCAATGAAGAGTTATGCTTGTGTAGGTCTTCTCTATCCTTTCTTGAAATTTTATAATTATGCTTGAATGTATTTTTCATAAATTATAATTTAACATTTTCTCTTTTCTAAACCAAAATCAAATTTGTACCAAAATTTTTCGTGTAGATAATATAGCATAAGCTTACTTATTATCTCAACTACTCCAATTTTTAGGCCTATAAGTGGATTGCCTGAAAATAACCAACCTAATAAAAATGTATCAGCAGTTCCTATAAATCTCCAAGTAAATGATTTTATTAAATGTCTCTTATTACTTTTAAACTTTTTTGATAAAAACCAAATCCTCTCATGAGCGTAGTACAATATCATTTTTGTTAATAGCTCTGTGACTCCAATTTTTAATCCGGTTTCTAATTTACCAGTAATAATCCATGAGATTATAAGAGTATCTAAAGTTCCTATAAGTCTCCAAGTTATAGTTTTTGCAATATGTCTTTTACTAAGCTTTAGCATCTACAATATTTAGTAGCTCTGTCCAAATCAAAAGTACTCAAATTAATAATATTCAATTATTACAATATTGAAATTTTGCTGTTTTTTTTCTTTATCTGCCAGTTCCAAGCGCTTTTTAAAGCTTCTTTTACAGTTAGTTTAGCTTTCCAGTTCAAATATTTGTCTGATTTTTTTGTGTCAGAATATATTTCAGCAACATCGCCGTTACGCCTAGGCCCAATCTCACAATTCAATTTAATATTGTTGACTTCTTCAAAAATTCTAACAGTTTCAATTACTGATAAGCCTTGACCTGTTCCCACATTAAACACACTTTTGCTACGATTTTTTATACAATAATCTAACGCATTTATATGTGCTGTTGCTAAATCCTCAACATGAATATAGTCTCTTACACAGCTACCATCATATGTATTGTAATCATTACCATTGATTACTAATTTTTCTCTTTTTCCCGATGCAACTTCGCAGATTATTGGCACTAAATTTGCTGGTTTATCTGCGGATCTTTCACCTATTAATCCGCTATTGTGTGAACCGATAGCATTAAAATATCTAAGACAAACACTAAATATCGTTGATTCTTCAATGATTTTTTCGCATAGTTGTTTTGTTTCTGCATATGGAGATTCTGCTTTTTTGAAAGCGACATTTTCATCAACGGGTAATCTATCTGGTCTACCATATACATTGCAGGATGAAGAAAAAATCAAATTATTTAAATTATTGTTTTGCATAACCTTAATTAAAGATTTGAGTGATTTTAAATTATTGTTAATATATTTTTTAGGTAATCTTACTGATTCCTCGACTGATTTATATGCTGCAAAATGCATAGCTCCAATTATACCATTTTCTTTTTTTAAAACCCCATTAATTTTTTTAGCATCACAACAATCTATTTCATAGAAATTTAATTTTTTATTTGTAATGCTTTCAACTCCTTTTACGTTTTCAATACTTGTATTAGATAAGTTATCTATAATTATTGGGTTGTATCCCTTTTCGATGAGTTTTAGACAAGTATGTGAGCCAATGTAACCAGCTCCCCCTGTTACTATAACTTTATTCATATATTATTATTTTCTTTTGATTGCTTAGAATTTGAAGAGAGTATTTTTTCTTTTTTACATTTTTGCCAAGTAAATTAATATATTCTATTGTTTTTTTATTATCGATTATCTCTAAGTTATATGATGGGCAATTTATTTGTATGTTATGTGTAATCATTACTTGGTCTTGAAGTTCAGACTCTATTTCTGCAGTTATTATAAGGTTTGTATTAAAGCTTGGATTTATAAAAATTTCATTAAAAGAAATATCAGTTGTTAAGCCGCTTGTATAGTTATTGCCATCTGGAGGAGATGTGGAAGTGATTTTAATACCGTTTGTTTGATTTTCAATCGAAAAGAAGCCAATCAAATCGCCTAAGCTGTCTATAGCGTTAATAAAAGCATAGTTTTGACCAAAAACAATTCCCACTTTTAATGTAGCCGTAGCTGATAAATTTGATAAATAAACATCCGCATAACCAACAGTATCACCAATTGATAAGCCTCCAATATCAAATTCTCCTTCATTCGTTGTTACAACTGATTGCTCTATGTCAGGCTGATTAGCTGATTGACTAATGGATACAAATAGATCTACCTTTTCTCCGCATAAAGTTGAGCTAATTGAAGTGCTTATTAAAGGTAAAAAGGGTGCCGGAATAAACGTAGCTGTGGTAAATGTATCAATTGGCGACCAAAGTGATCCTAATAAATTTGTTGTGTCATAATATGACATAATAGACCACTCATATAATGTTAGCTGATTTAGTTGAGGTAATTGAGTGTTTGTAGCAACTCCACTTATATTTGAAAGATAGTTCCATGTGTTGGTGCCAGATATTCTGTATCTGATTTTATAACGATCAGTATTGCTTAACCCTAGCCAGTTAACTTGAGCATTGTAAAAAGTTATATTATTTGCGTAAATATTTGTTGGATATAGTAATGCTTGGTTTTCAGTAAAAAAACTATCAATTATAGACCACTGAGATGATGTATTTCCTAAGCTGTCACAATACGATTTAATTTGCCACAAATACTGTGTTTGAGGTGATAATCCAATTAATAGTTTACTTATCTCCGACGAATCAATATTATTTTGGAAGCTCCAAGTGCTTGCGTTGACATCTTTATACCTAATTCTGTAAAAAAAAGTTGAATCAACTTTGTTCCAGTTTACTAAAGCGTTATGATAATTTATGTTGGTGTTAAATGTTGAATCTGTTCTTAAGCATTGAGCCTTGTTTTCCAAGCTCAATACAAAAAAAAATAAAACTAGATATTTTATCATGTAACAAATATAATTAAAAAATGAGAAATAACCTTTAATCTTCTGAAAATCAGTTAGTTGTGCATTTTACACCTCATGAGCCACATTTTAATTTTTACATAATAACGTCAGTAGTTTCTTTTACTAAGTTCATCTTGGGCTTATATTGGATACCCTTTATTTGATAAATCAATTCCAAAATTTTTATGAAGTTTTTGATTAGATTCTTTGTAGGTTTTGTGAATGTATTTTTTCAGGTCTTTATTAACGATATTATAGTTCTTGGCAGGTAAAATTTCAATTTTTGATAAAAGTTTCGTTGATTTTTCATATAACCATGGAATGTGAAAAAAATAGTGTTTGAATAAAACATTTTTGAAAGTGAATCTACTTATGAGCTTAGCTAAATAATAACTAATAATTGAATATGATTTATTCTTTTTAGAAAAATCTATATTTTTTATATCAATTTTAAGCCCATGTTCTTTAATAAACTTTTGAACAAATGCTTTTGTGTTTGATGAAAAGTCCTCATAAGTGTAAATAAACACATTCTCTTTTCCGATTAAATCACAATAACTCTTAATTAAATTGTAATAGTTGAAATGATTAAATGAAAAAAGTGGAAATCTATTTTTTCGATCTGGATATTTTTCGTGAAAAAGATATTTTTTTATTGAAAAATTCCCCCCCTCCTTTACATACTGAAGATATGATGATTCAATTATATCAAATTGATTTCTTATAAAAATTATAACAACTGGATTCTGAAATTTACTGATTTTGTACCGAACAGAAGCTGTAAGAAAACCTGATAGACCATCATTATGTAAATTTCCAGAAAGTTCTTCGTCACAAAAAACATTAAAATTGTTTGTGAATACTTTCTCTTTATTTTCATAAAAATGATCTCTTATATTTTGTCTTTCTATAAATTTAATATTTTCAACAAGAGGATAAAAACTCTTTTGAAACCAGGTAGTACCAGTCTTATGGTATCCAATATGAAAAAAATTTTTTATCATAATTTATTTAAAGAACTTATTGATTTTTCTAAGTTATATTCAAACATAACAATTTTTACTCTTACTAACATAACACATAATTAAATAAGGTGATTACTTTTTAATTTGATTTTCTCAGAATATATATCAAACTAGAATATTCTCCTGTTTTTAATTCGGCAACTAAATTTGAGTATAGCCCTATCAAAAAGGCTTGTATATAACTGTACGTGCCGTGCTTATATTTGGAACTCAGCAGTGAAACATAAAATGAATCAAAATAAAGAGGATGAATTCTAAATATTTCAAAACCATAAAGTTTCGATAGTTTTTGCATACTATTTTTATCAAAGTGCCAAAGGTGAAGAGGAACATCCCAACCTGCCCAATATTTGCCAAAAAACTTTTGATCATAGCATTTGTGATTAGGAACAGCGACTAACAAAAACCCTTTATCATTTAAAAGATTTTTTATTTTTCTCATATAGTCATCTAAATCATAAATATGCTCAAGGACATGCCACATTGTAATAATATCAAAGTTTTTCTCACTTAAATTAAATATTGAGTCTTTAACATTTAGCTTATGATTTTTTATTGATAAATTTCTAGCATTTTTTGCTATTTCAACTCCATATGTTTCATAATTATTTTTTTTCATATAACTTAAAAATTCTCCTGTTCCACTTCCAATATCTAGAATTTTTTTATTTTTTATTAATTTAGAAATAAGTGTATGCTTTCTATTTATCGAGTATGTTCTTATTAATTGATATAATTTACTTGTAAAATCGTTTTTCTTATTAGTGTGTGATATATAGTTCTGAAATTCATAATATTTTGATATATTCTTTTGAAACGGTCTTGGGTTTGTAAACAAAAATCTAGTTGTTTCACATGAAACAATTGTAAATTCTTCTTGCGTGTTAGAGTGATCTTTTACGTTGATGTAATTCTTTAGAACTGTTTTTTTCTCAGATAATGGACAGTTAATCTTTTCCATCACCTTCCCATGTAAACTAGTAAAACATTTATATCAGCTGGACTTACTCCGCTAATTCTCTTTGCTTGTCCTATAGTCTTGGGATTAATAGAAGAGAGTTTTTCTTTAGCTTCATTCGAGATTGAATGTAGCTTGTCAAATTCAAAATCATCTGGAATTTTGACATCTCCGAGTCTTTTTGATTTTTCAACATTATCCTTTTCTCTTTTCAGATACCCTCCGTATTTAATATTAATTTCTACTTGCTCCTCCTCTAACTTATTTATATTATTTTGGTTAACAAATTCACATAGTTTAGTTGAACCATTTTTGAGATCATCAAAATTAATATTAGGTCTGGAAAGCAAAGAGTCTAACTTTAATTTCTGCTTAATTTCTGATGATTTTTTAGTGCTTAGAATAGAATTAAATTTAAGCGGCTCAGCACTTATTTTCATTACAGTTTTTTCTAACTTTTTAACGGTATCAATTTTCTTTTCTAGTTTATCATAACGTTTTCTGTTAATTAGCCCAATTTCAAAGCCTATTTTTGTTAATCTAATATCTGCATTATCTTGTCTTAATAAAAGTCTATACTCTGCTCGTGATGTAAACATTCTATATGGTTCATCAGTGCCCTTTGTTATTAAATCATCTATCAACACCCCAATATACGCATCAGATCTTTTTAATACAAACTGACTTAAGTTTTTACATTTTCTATGTGCATTTATTCCTGCTATGAGACCCTGACAACCTGCTTCTTCGTATCCTGTGGTTCCGTTAATCTGCCCGCAAAAAAATAAGTTCTTAATCAACTTTGTTTCCAAAGAATAATTTAATTGAGTTGGAGGAAAATAATCATATTCAATTGCATAACCTGCTCTAAATAGTTTTGCGTTTTTAAGTCCCTTTACATGTTTTAATGCTTTGACTTGAACTTCCTCCGGTAATGAGGTGGAGAATCCATTTAAATATATCTCTACAGTTTCTCTGCCCTCTGGCTCTATAAAAAGCTGATGCCTTTCTCTTTCCTTAAATCTATCAATTTTATCCTCAATTGAAGGGCAATATCTTGGGCCAATACCTTGAATTCTACCTGTGAACATTGGTGATTTTTCAAATCCTTCTTGCAAAATTTCATGAACCTTATTATTAGTGTAAGTAATGTAGCAGCTTAATTGATTTGTTAGTTCTGATGTGTTTGTGAATGAAAAGGAGCCTGGATTTTTATCACCTGCTTGTTCAATTAGTTCACTGTAGTCTATTGTCCTGCCATCTAATCTTGGAGGAGTACCTGTTTTCATTCTTCCGTGTTCAAAACCTAAATCTATTAGCTGCTTAGTAATTCCTTTAGCTGATGGTTCACCAGATCTACCACCTTTGTAATTTTTTAAGCCTAGATGAATAATTCCATTCATAAATGTTCCACTACATAGAATCACTGTATTTGAAAATATTTGATTGCCAAGCATTGTAGTTACACCACATACTTTATTACTTTTAATAATTAAATTTTCAACTGTATCTTGCTTGAAATCAATATTTTTATTTTGTTCTAAAATATATCTCCATTTTTTTTCAAATTTTTTTTTATCACATTGAGCTCGAGGACTCCACATAGCAGGCCCCTTAGATCTATTTAACATTCTAAATTGAATCATTGACTCATCAGTTACAATTGCTGACATCCCCCCCAGAGCATCAATTTCTCTTAAAATTTGACCTTTTGCAACACCACCCATTGCTGGATTGCAGGACATTCTTGCAATTGTTTCAAGGTTCTGAGTAATCATCAAAACTTTAGAGCCAAGTTTAGCAGCAGCATGAGCTGCTTCACATCCAGCATGTCCTCCACCGATTACTATGACATCGTATTTCATACTTTTAATATATTGAAAATCAATTATTTAAATTAATATAAAAGTTTTCTTTTTCTCTCATTATTTTCTGTTCTTGNTTACTCTTATCATTGTANTTTAATAAATGAAGNAGTCCGTGAACCATAACTCTTTTTAATTCATTANTAAANNNAACATTAAATATAATTGAATTCTTTTTTACAGTTTCACNACTNANATAAATATCACCNGAAATTTTATTATCATCTGAAAAATCAAAAGAAATTACATCAGTCTCATAGTTTTTTGNNAAGTAATNATTATTTATTTTTTTCANGTNCTGNTTGGAACAAAAAATATAGTTAATATCACCAACCTTTTTTTTCTCATNTNNAANGNTNTCCTTAAGCCAATTNTTTATTTTTCTTTTGTTTTTNAANGTGAANCTATTTGTANAATGAAACCTAATCATCCTNAGANATNTTATTAAAATAATCTNTATTTATNCTTTTNTAAAAAGGGTTTAGTTTAATANTNTTTCTTTTTAAAATTTCCTCNGAAATATTTTTTTTCTTTTGCCTGGAAATTTCTTCATCTACAGTTTCAATGTCATTTTTCATTATCCATTCTAAGGATTCTCTTTTGTCATCTTCACCCTGCTCTCTCTCAGCTTCATCAAAATCCAATAACCTTGATAATATTTTATTTTGTCTATTTATTGTTTTTTGAGNTATTTTNTTAAAAATTATATCATCCTTATTTTTTTCCATNTCNTCTANTAGCTTATCNATATCACNTTTATTTTTTCCNTTNCCNAGNTCATCTCTCATTTTTAGTAAATTTTCTTTAGNCTCTTGTTGNAATTGTGCAAGTTGCATCAGTTTTTTTGAAAGAGATTCTCCNAGTGATTTAGATCCATTTTTNCCACNTTCTCCATTTNTCATTTCCTCTAACAACTTTTTCTGCATTTGTTTGAGTTGTGACAGTGAAGGNGNTCCGCTTCCTGGNTTGTTACATTGCTTATTTCCAGGGGTCTGCGAAGCTAATTGTTTTTGCATTTGTTTGAGTGATTCATCTAGTAAAAGGGCAAGATTATTAGCNGAAGTCATCACAAATTGTTGNGAAATATTTGCTTTTCTTATATCCCTATCCTCTAANGAANTAATAGATTTCGATAAGTAGTTATTTATTTTATTTATTTCTTTGTTTACAATTGACTCTATCTCAATAACTCTTTTAGAAAGTTCAAGCAGAGANTCTTTGACAATTTCTGAGTCATCTTTAATTTTTTTCTGAGCTCTTATTATTTGTATGAATTCTGAACTGTTTTTGTTTGTTTCTTTAGTTTTTATAATTAGTTCCTCTTGAGAGAAAGAAATAGATATAAGATTCTCAAGAATTTGTCTAAGTGTCTCAAGATTTTCAAAATTTTGATTNCCTTTACAACTAGANAGCATCATTGATAGTTGATCTTCTAAGTCTTGCATTTTATCNCTAGTATTTTTCTGACTCTTTTTTGAGCTTTTTTTATTACCTAGTTTCATTTTCTTTATGCTCTCATCAAGACTTTCATCAATCTTTTTTTCTAATTCTTCAGTATTTTCAAAATTATTAGGATTNTCTAAAGAGTCATTTAGATTTTGCATTTCATCAATATCTTTTTTTAACTCATCAAACTCTTTTTTTATATCATTTTGTTTGTCTATGCTGNTTTGATCTATATTTTTATTGTTAGTCAAACTATCTTGTTTACTTTTGATATCNTTTATTTTTTTATTTAATTCAGTTAATCTTTGCTCAATTTCCATTTGTTTGAANAACTCAATTTCTCTATCTAGCTCTTCTTCAATGTTTAAATTCTGGTCCTCTAGATTTTCTAAGAGTTTTTTAATTTCATCTTTATCTAAATTTTCAAAATCTTTTTGCATTTCATCNATCATCTTCAAAAGCTCTTCNTCAAAAACTTTTTCCATCATCTCATTTAGCAATTTCTGCTTTTCAATAANTTCTGGGCTAAGAATTTCATTTTTTTCAATNAAATCGTTAAGAAGATCTTTAGATTTTTGAATTTCGTTCTCAAGCTTCATTTGTTTTTTTAATAAATCTTTGACATTTTCTTTTTGGTTCCAATCAAGTTTTTTGTTATTGATTAANGAGCGCTTGATTTTTTCAATTTCTTCGTTCATTTCTTNAATGGTTTCAAAGCTGGATTGCATNGCTGATTTAAGCTCATTATTTTTTTGGTTCCTGTTTGCAATTGCATCTGTTTTGCTAGTGCTATTAAGATTAAAAACTTCAGTTTTAGCTGATTTAAATCCATTTACNCCATCATTATCCCACACTTCAAAATACAGTTTNTCATATTCAAATTCGCTAATTTCATTTNTATTAATCTTATANTCAAAAAACTCTTCACGTTGTTTATTTNTNNNTAGTGAGGTTTCATTTANTANTTTTTCATTTTTCAAATACTTGATTTTGATATCTGAAATTTGATAATCGTCAAAAGCTGANCCATTATATACAAATAAATTATTTGTTGAATCAAAATTAGCTTCAACATTAATTTTTGGATANTCATCTTTTAAAAGTCTTATTGGATAATAATTAGAATCAGTGACACCATTCTTATTAACAAGCATTAATTTGTAATTACCAGAATTCATTAAAGTTTTTTGAATTTCAAAATCATTATTANTAAAACTTTTACTTTCTATTATATTATCAAGAGNAAAAATCAATTCATCTACATTTTTTGTTTTAAATGACCATTTTGTCTTNGTCCCCTCTGGCACAAAAATTTCTCCAATATTTTTTTGAGAATCATNTTTTTTGAAAGTATGCTTTGGATATGAAAAATNAATCANGTAATCTAGCATTAGAGGTCTTTTCTTTACTTNAATTTTATATTTTTNAGATNAAAACCCATTGGAATAAAAGTTAAAAATGAATGACTCTTTGATATTGTAAAACTCGTAAGAATATAAATCAGAACTTTCAGCTTTTGACATNAAAAGGTCTCTATCATCAATTCTAATGAACACCTCATTAGGCAAATTAGANCCTTTNAGNTCTAGNTNAACTTTAAGTTTTTGGTTTTCTATTANATCAAGAGTTTTATTTTTTAAAATAAATTCAAAAGGAGCAGGCTTANTAAATATATCATTGTAATTTATGACTCGAGCTGAACTNTCATTTATAATTTGATTATTTCCAGTNNTAAAAATCAATATTATTATTGTAGTGGGTATAAGTAGTAGCTTTAGATACTTTTTATTAGAACTAAAATTTATTACATCCTCAAATTTAAATTTATTTAAATGTTCTGTTTTTTGGCTAATACTGGCAATTAGTAAGTCAGAATTTTCATCATTAATCTCTTCAAGTTCTAATAAATTNAGAAGCTTATCATCAATNTCTCTAAAGTATTCTCCAATAATATTAGCAGCTTGTTTATTTGAAATTANATTACCAAAGCGATAAATCTTAAGAAANGGTTTAATGACATTATATATGATAAATATTAAACTGGAGATGCAGAANCCCCAAAAAATAAATTGTCTAACNGATGATTCAAACCATACCAAATGCTCTAAGAATACAATTAATAAAAAACCATTAATTGAAAAAAAAATTGAAAGTAAAATCCCNTTTATTATTAGATTTAAATAAAACNTATTTCTAAATAAATTTATTTTTTCAATAATTACAGAACTTTTCATAGAGCAAAAATACAATTTTATGAGTCTATTTTATNAAAAAATTATTTATCAAAAACTATATTTGCCTAAAATTGNGNTATGAGATCAGTAAGATTAAGATTTGCCCCAAGTCCAACAGGACCTTTACACATNGGTGGGGTTAGAACAGCTCTNTACAATTATTTATTTGCAAAAAAATCAAAAGGTAAATTTATATTAAGAATTGAAGATACAGATCAAAATAGGTATGTTCCNGGAGCTGAAAAATATATTATTGACTCACTTTCTTGGTGCGGAATTGAATTTGATGAAGGNCCNGAAATAGGAGGTAAATTTGGGCCATATCGACAATCAGAAAGAAAAAAAATATANGAAAAATATGCACAACAANTAGTTGATGAAGGTAANGCTTACTATGCTTTTGANACCCCAGANGAGTTANAANAGATGAGANANAACATGAGGCTNTCTGGAGTACAGTCACCNCAGTANAATTCTATNNCAAGAAATAGTATGAAAAANTCATTGACACTTTCAAAAGANGAAGTAAAAAAAAGAATTACGAGTTCANANAAATATGTTATTAGAATTAAAGTTCCTAGAAATNNAGAAATTAAATTAAANGATACGATTAGAGGATGGGTGTCAATAAATTCAAATAACCTTGATGATAAAGTAATTTTTAAATCTGACGGTATGCCAACTTATCATCTAGCAAATGTGGTAGATGATTATTTGATGAAAATTTCTCATGTTGTTCGCGGAGAGGAATGGTTGCCATCGGCCCCTTTGCACATACTATTATATAATTATCTAGGTTGGGAAAAAGAGATTCCAGTGTTTTCTCATCTACCACTAATTTTAAAGCCAGAAGGAAATGGAAAATTAAGCAAAAGAGATGGTGAAAGACTTGGATTTCCTGTTTTTCCAATTCTTTGGGAAAATCTAACAACTGGTGAGAAATATGATGGTTATAAAGAATTTGGATTTTTACCTCAAAGTTTCATCAATATGCTGGTCTTTTTGGGGTGGAATCCTGGAAATGAAAAAGAAATATTTGATTTAGACGAACTGGTTCAAGCTTTTTCTTTAGAAAGAATAGGAAAATCTGGTGCAAAATTTGATTTCGAAAAAGCAAAATGGTTCAATCAAAAATATGTAAGAGAGTTACCCAAAGATTTAGTTGTTAAAGAAATATCAGATTATTTAGCCAAAAATAATCTTGAATTTACAAATGACTATATTGAAAAAGTATGCGATCTTTTTTTAGAGAGAGTAGTTTTTGTCAAAGATTTTTGGATTGAGGGAAAGTATTTTTTTGAGGATATCAATGGGTATACATTTCCGCTTGTGCAAAAAAGGATAAAGAAAAATAGTTTTGATCATATGCAAATTCTTTATGAAAAGTTAAAAAAAATTGAGAATTTTTCTTCAAAAAATGTTGAGTCTGTATTTGCCGAGGTTTTAGAAGAGTTCAACTTAAAGATGTCAATGCTACTTCCTTTGTTTAGATTTGCCTTAACGAATTTACTTTATGGTCCTTCATTATATTCAATATCTGAGATTTTAGGAAAGGAAAAAACAATTAATAGAATTAAAAATTTTTTAAAAGAAATATCATGACAAAACTTAATATAAAAGGAATAAAAATTTATGCATTTCATGGGCACTTTGAAGAGGAAAAAAAGTTGGGAGGACATTTTATTGTAAATCTTGAGATAGGCTTTAACTCTAATAAAGTTGTATCTACTGATAAATTAGAAGATACTATTGATTATGTGCAGGTAATTGATATTGTAAAAGAACAAATGAAAAAAACAAAAAACATGATTGAATCAGCTGCAGATGAAATATTAGATGAGTTATTTAAAATAGATTTGATACAATCAGTAAGTATTGAACTTGAAAAAATTAATCCCCCAGTTAATGCTAATTTTGATAAAATATCAATTGAGTTATTTAGAACTAAACAATGAAATTTTTCAAATTAACTTCTTTATCTATTATTTCAAAAACTTCTTTAATTTTTACTCTTTTTTGATTCATTTTATCTCTATATCTGAGAGTGCATGTATTATCCTCAAGAGTTTGATGGTCAATTGTTAAACAAAAAGGAGTTCCAATTGCATCCTGTCTTCTGTATCGCTTACCAATTGAATCCTTTTCTTCGTAATAACAATTAAATTCAAGCTTTAAATCATTAAATATTTTTTTAGCTCTTTCGCTAAGACCATCTTTTCTTGTGAGAGGAAGTATTGCTAGCTTGATGGGAGCTAAAAATTGTGGAATGGATAAAACGGTTCTTTTTTCATTGTCATTTATTTCCTCTTCTTTATATGAATTACACATGATAGCTAAAAACATTCTATCTAATCCAATTGATGTTTCAATAACATAAGGTATATAGCTTTTGTTAAGTTCCGAATCAAAGTACTGTATTTTTCTTTTTGAATATTGTTGATGAGATTTTAAGTCGAAATCAGTTCTTGAGTGTATCCCTTCGAGCTCTTTAAATCCAAAAGGAAATTTATATTCGATATCAACGGCAGCGTTAGCATAATGAGCTAGATTTTGGTGATTATGAAATCTAAACATATCATTGTCAAAGCCAAGGTTTAGATGCCATTTTAGTCGTTGATCTTTCCAAAAATTATAATAATTAATTTCTTCACCAGGTCTAACAAAAAATTGCATTTCCATTTGTTCAAATTCTCTCATTCTAAAAATAAATTGTCTCGCAACTATTTCGTTTCTAAAAGCTTTACCAATTTGGGCAATTCCAAAAGGGATTTTCGCTCTAGCAGTCTTTTGAACATTTAAAAAATTTACAAAAATGCCCTGCGCAGTTTCTGGCCTTAAGTACCCCTCGCTAGCTGATTCATCAGTGGACCCAAAGTTGGTTTTAAACATCAAATTAAATTGACGAACATCAGTCCAATTTTTAGTACCTGATATTTGACATTTAATTTCTAAATTTTCAATTAAATTTTTAATGTCAGATAACTTATTTTTCTTCAATGAGTTGTCTAACTTATCTTTTATTTCTTGAATTTGAGAGATCCTTTCCAAAACTCTTTTATTCGTTTCACAGTATATTTTTTTATTAAAATTACATCCAAATTTCTTTTCAGCCTTTAAAATATCTTTATCAATTTTGAGCTGTATCTTATTTATATGGTCTTCAATTAATTGGTCTGCACGATATCTTTTATTTGAATCTTTATTGTCAATTAAAGGGTCATTAAAAGCATCAACATGTCCTGATGCCTCCCAAACTTTTGGATGCATTAAAACTGATGAGTCAAGACCAACTATATTTTCGTTCATATCCACCATTGATTTCCACCAATAGTTCTTTATGTTGTTCTTTAACTCAACTCCAAAAGGACCATAATCGTATGTGGCCGCTAAACTATCATAGATTTCACTTGACTGAAATATGAAACCATACTCCTTGCAGTGAGAAATCAGCTTCTTAAATAATTCGTTTTGATTACTCATTCAACAAAAGTATAAAATTATGATTGTTTTTTTAATTTAGTTGCATGATTGAGCTTGATGGAAAAATTTTTAGTAAAGAATTATTAGAGCAAAAATTTGCTTGTGAGCTATCTTCATGCAAAGGTATGTGTTGTGTGATTGGAGATTCTGGTGCTCCTGTTACTGTTGATGAAGTAAAAATGATTAACAAAAGCCTCAAAATAATTAAAAAATATATGTCAAAAGAAGCGGTAGATGAGGTGAATCAAAGAGGAGTTTCGGTAATAGACAGCGAAGGAGACTTAACTACAACTTTAGTTAATAATAAGCAATGTGCATTTGTTTATTCTGAGAAAGGAATAAACAAATGCTCTATTGAAAAAGCTTATAAAAATGGTGATATTGATTTCAATAAACCAATCTCTTGTCATTTGTTTCCAGTAAGAATTACTAATTACGAATCATTCGATGCTTTAAATATCGAAAAGCTTAAAATATGTAGCTCTGGTTTTACATGTGGAAAATCCAAAAAAACCCCATTATATAAATTTCTTAAAAACGCACTTATCAGAAAATACGGTAAGGACTGGTACGAAAAATTAGATGAGATAGCAAAAATTATTTGAACGCATTAAGTCCTGTAATATCTAGTCCAGTGATTAATAGGTGAATATCATGGGTTCCTTCATAAGTAACAACAGACTCTAAATTCATCATATGTCTCATTATTGGATAATCTCCAGTAATACCCATACCACCTAAAATTTGTCTAGATTCTCTTGCAATTTTCAAAGCCATATCAACATTGTTTCTTTTGCACATTGAGATTTGAGCAGTACTAGCTCGATCTTCATTTTTAAGTACTCCAAGCCTCCAAGTCAAAAACTGAGCTTTAGTTATTTCAGTTATCATTTCAGCAAGTTTTTTCTGTTGCAATTGAAATGAACCAATTGGTTTACCAAACTGGTGTCTTTCCTTAGAGTATCTTAGCGCTGTGTCGTAGCAATCCATTGCAGCTCCAATCGCACCCCACGCAATTCCGTATCTAGCAGAGTCTAGACATCCAAGAGGTGCTCCTAGCCCATCTTTGTTTGGTAGTAAATTTTGCTTTGGCACTTTTACATTATCAAAAACAAGCTCACCAGTTGCTGATGCTCTCAGGCTCCATTTTCCATGAGTTTCCGGAGTCGTAAAACCATCCATACCCCTTTCTACAATCAGCCCTTTTATTCTACCTTCTTCATTCTTAGCCCAAACAATAGCTATATCTGAAAAAGGGGAATTAGATATCCAAAGTTTAGCACCATTAAGTAAAAAATAATCTCCGCAGTCTTTAAAATTTGTCGTCATGCCACCAGGATTAGATCCATGATCAGGTTCAGTTAGACCAAAACATCCTATTAGCTCGCCGCTGGCAAGCTTTGGTAAAAATCTTTTCCTTTGCTCTTCATTACCATACTTGTAGATAGGATACATGACAAGTGATGATTGGACGGAAGCGGTTGATCGTATTCCACTATCTCCTCTTTCTAACTCTTGCATAATTAAGCCATATGAGATTTGATCTAAGCCAGCACCTCCATATTCAGCTGGGATATATGGACCAAACGCTCCAATTTCTGCCAAGCCTGTTAGAACTTGATCAGGAAATTTAGCTTTTTGACAAGCTTCTTCGATAATGGGAGAAACTTCTTTTTTAACCCATTCTCTAGATGTGTCTCTTATTAATCTATGTTCCTCGGTCAGAAGTTCATCAAGATGAAAATAATCTGGAGATGTAAATAAATCTGGTTTCATATATTTTTTTTTCAAAAATATTGAATTATATTCAAACCAAGCACTGCAAATTACTAATTAAACTAAACTATATTTACATTATGGAAGCAGTAAAAAATATAGAGCTAAATAATGAACTATATTTTATAATTTTTGTTTTTATTGTTTTCCTTCTGTCAATTTTAAAATTTAGATATAAAGATTTGTCAAAAATGTTTTTTTTATCAACTTTTGATAAAAAGAGTTCGGCTAAATTTTTAAAAAAAGATAATGTTTTTTCAGAGCGGGTAAACTATATCATAAATACTATTTTAATATTTAATATTTCAATAGTGCTTCTTATTTTTAAAGGAGACTATAGTTACATTAATTTTCTAAAGATTCTAACTTTTGTAATTTTATTTTATTTCATAAAATATTTTACTTTAAAACTTCTTTGTAATGTATTCAATATAAGAGAATTAACTAAATTTTCAATCTTTCATACTTTTTTACATGATAAATTTTTTTCTGTAATTATCACACCATTATTAATATTTTATTTTTTCTCAATTATTTCATTTAATGATTACATTATATACTTATGTTTAATCATCTTATGTTTTATTTTGATTTATAAACTTTACTGGATTTATAAAATACTTTCAAACATAATTGGTATTTCAACTGTGTATATAATTTTGTATCTTTGCATAACTGAAATTATACCTTTTTCTCTAATAGCTAAAGGTATTTTTTATTAGTATATGCTTGATCCCAGACATAAAAAAGTAAAAACGATATTGATTTCTCAGCCTAAGCCTGAGGGAAGATCACCATACGCATTAATTGAGAGAAAATATAAATTAAAAATCGACTTCAGACCATTTATCAATGTTGAAGAGATATCTGCTATTGAATTTAAACAACAAAGAATTAGCATTCTTAATCATGATTCAGTAATTTTTACAAGTAAAAACTCTATGGATCATTATTTTGGCCTGTGTGAAAAATTGAGACTTAGAGTACCAGATATAACAAAATATTTTTGTGTTTCTGAAGCTATAGCTCATTATCTGCAAAATTTTATCACCTACAGAAAAAGAAAGATTTTTATAGGAGAACAAAGTTTTGCAAGTTTGATTCCATTAATGAAAAAATTTCCAGAAAGTAAATTTCTATACCCATGTTCAAATGTTCTAAAAGAAAGGCCAAACCCCTCGCTAGAAAAAAGTGGATTAGATTATACTAAGGCACAAATGTATAAGGTTGTCTGCTCTGATTTAAGTGACTTAAGTGATGTGAAATATGATATTTTAGTTTTTTTTAGTCCTACTGGAATAACTTCGTTAAAACAAAACTTTAAAGATTTTGAACAAAATGAAACTAGAATAGCTGTGTTTGGTAAAACAACATTAAACTCTCTCAAAGAAAATAAGTTAATAGCTGACATTGTTGTTCCAAGTAAAACTGCAACATCAATGTCTATGGCTCTTGACCAATATATTAAAGAGGCAAACAAGAGAAGAAAGTAAACTCTTGAAAAAAAATCATCTTTTTTTAAACAATAAAAAATTAATTGATTCTATTTTTAAAAATGGTAAATATTTCAAAGAATACCCATTATTAGTAAGATTTTTGCAAGTAAATGAAGCTAAGGATTTTAATTTTTTAATCAGTATTAAAAAAAAATGTTTACCAAAAGCTGTAGATAGAAACAAAACAAAAAGGTTAATGAGAGATTCAGTGAGAGAGTTTGTTGCAGGACATAAAAATAAAATATCTGAAAAAAAAAAAAAAATATCATATTGCAATTATTTACAATAGCAGTATTATTTATGATTTTGATTATTTGAAAGATAAAATAAACTTAATTTTAAATCGTTTAATTGTAGATGAATAAACTGTTTTCTTTACCATTCATTGTAATGATTTTGTTTTATCAAAAAGTAATTTCTCCTTACTCTCCAATGAGCTGTAGATACAGCCCAACTTGTTCTAAATACTCACTACTATGCTTTAAAAAACATAATGTTTTAAAAGCATTATTTTTAACTATTAAACGAATTATATCTTGCCATCCTTGGGGCGGACATGGGCATGATCCGGTTCCATAAACAACTAAGAAAATGAAGAAAAAATTAATATTTATTTCGCTATTTGTCTCATCACTAACATTGCTTAGTTTCAAATCTGATTATTTTGAAATAGCAAAAAACTTAGAAATTTTCACTGATCTTTATAAAGAGCTAAACACTTATTATGTAGATGAAACTGATCCAGGAAAGTTAATCAAATCTGCAATGGATGAAATGCTTCAAACCCTTGATCCATATACAAATTATATTCCTGAGTCTGAAATAGAGGATTTTCAATTTATGACAACTGGTCAATACGGAGGTATTGGCGCAATGATTACAAAAAGAGATGAATATGTTTATATTTCAGAACCATATGAGGGATTTCCTGCTCAAAAATCAGGACTTATGGCCGGTGATAAAATATTAGAAGTAAATAAAATTTCAGTTAAAGGAAAAAGTACAGAGGAAGTAAGTAAACTTTTAAAAGGACAACCTAATACAAACGTTTCAATCTTAGTAGAACGAAAATATATAAATGAGCCCTTTGAAGTTAGTTTTAAAAGAGAGAAAGTTACTGTTGGCAGTGTTCCTTATTTTGGATTATTGGAAAATAATGTGGGATATGTTAAGCTTAGAAGTTTTACTAGAAATTGCAGCAATGATCTTAAAAATGCAATACTTAAATTAAAAGAACAAAGTGCTACAAGCTTGATCCTTGATTTAAGGGGTAACCCCGGGGGCTTATTAAATGAGTCTGTGAAAATCGCAAACTTCTTTGTAAATCAAGGCGAGGATATTGTTAGCACAAAAGGAAAAATTAAGTCTTGGGAAAAAGTCTATACTGCAACTAGTAAACCAATTGATACAAAAATCCCTTTAGTAGTTTTAATTGATCAATCATCAGCATCTGCTTCCGAAATTGTCTCTGGGTCACTTCAAGATCTAGATAGGGCTGTAATCGTTGGTAAAAGAAGCTTTGGAAAAGGATTGGTACAACAGACTAGAAAATTAAGCTATAACTCTCAACTCAAGTTAACTGTAGCGAAATATTATATTCCTAGTGGAAGATGTATACAAGCATTAGATTACTCAAATAGAAATGAGGATGGAAGTGTAGGTAAAATTGCCGATTCACTATCAACTGAATTTAGAACAAAAAACAATAGAAAGGTTTATGATGGTGGTGGTATTACACCTGATTTAGTAACTGAAAGTGAAACATCAAGTAAAATATTATTATCTCTTTTTAGAGAAAGGTTATTTTTTGATTATGCTACAGAATTTAGGCTTAAAAATGAAAATATTTTATCAGCTAAAGATTTTAAAATTACAGATGAAAAGTTTTTAGATTTTAAAAATTTCCTCTCTGACAAAGATTACGAATATGAAACAGACACAGAAAAAGCGTATAAAAAGTTAAAAAAAGTTGCTAAAGATGAAAATTACTTCGAATCTATGAGAAATGACTTTGATCTATTAGTTAATAAAATAGATGATGCAAAAAGTGATGATTTGGAAAAAAATAAAGATTTCATTAGTGAAATTTTAGGCAATGAAATAGTAAGCAGATATTATTATCAAAAAGGCAGGATACAGTCTTCATTAAATTATGATAAAGATATATTGCAAGCCATGTCAGTTCTCAGTGATAGAACTAAATACAAACAAATTTTATCAAATATTGATTAATAGAATAAAAAATTATTCATTTGTACTGCTAGGTTTTTCAATACCAATTTCGATTTCTTTTACATATATTATACTATTTCTGTTACTAGCTCTATTTGTATTGGACAGGGACTATCAAAAAATAAAATTTTTAAAGAAAGAAAAATGGTTACTAGCTTTGCTTTTAATTTTTGTTCTATATATTATGGGTTCAATTGATGGACAATTTAGCTTAAATACAAAAGAAGTTTTTAAGAGATTAAGCGTATGGTTATTTCTACCAATTTTTTTTCTAATGGATTTGAAGAAAGAAAGCTATTCAAAAGGAATCTTCGCATTTTTAACCTCAGTTTTTTTCATGGTTATTATGTCTGTATTTAACCAATTTGGTTTGACTGCACATATTTTTGAGTATTTACCTTTTTTATTTAAAAGCTCTCAACTACTAGAACTATATCCATCAACTCATCTTTATAATTATCACAATATTTTAATTTCCTTTTCTCTAATTATTTGTTTTTATCTCGCTAAAAAGTTAGCTGGGCCTAAGATTTATTTGTTAATCTTATTTATAATTTTATTAGTATTCAGTTTATTTTCAGAGGCCGGAAGGGCAGGTCAAATTGTTTTTATTTTATTCATAACATTTTATAGCATAGACTTAGCAATCAAGAAGAAAAGAGAATCAATCTACATGATTTTTTTTCTAATCGTTACTTTACTGATATCGTATAACCATTCACCTAACTTTAATTATAGAGTTAACGAATTGGTTTTAAAATTGCAATCAGTCGAAAAAAACAATGATCACAGATATAATTTTTGGAAGAGCACATTAAATAAAATTTGTGAGAAACCTGCAAAGAATTTAATAGGTCATGGAACAGGTTCTTGGAGATCAGAAATGAATGAAAGTTTTGATTATTTTAATTCAATAGATGAAAATCATATAACTCCTCACAACAATTATTTATATATCTTGTTTGAAATAGGAATTTTAGGTTTTATTGTATTAAGTTATTTTTTTTATGCAATGTATTATAAATTAAAAACTAAAGCTCATGAGTTTTTTAGCAGAAACTTGGTGGTTTCATACACAGCTTTGATGCTTTTTGATAGTTATATGCTAATTTTTATTATTTCAATAGCATATATTTATCTTTTCATAATTTCCGTTAATTACGAATAGTATTCACGCTTAATTCTTCTATTGAGTTTTGATAGCATCTCATATTCCGAAGTGTTACTGCTCTTAGCTATTTCTTTAATTGTATAGCTAGAGTCAAATAAAATCACTTTATCTCCTTCTTCAATTTTGGAATTTTCCAAGTTTACAATTATCGAGTCCATACTAATGTCACCGATAACTTTGTATTTATTATTTTTTATAAAAACGTAGTAGTTGTTACTATTTTTTTTTTCATAAATGCCGTCAGCATATCCAAATGGGATAATACCGATTTTTAGCCTTTCCTTTGAGCAATAGTTCATTCCATAACCAACAAATTCACCTTGATTAATAATTTTAATTTGTGAAACAACAGAAGTCATAGTAGAAATTTGATGTAACCCCTTGTTATTAGTAACACCAAATAAGCCAATCCCCAGCCTAACCAGTTCATATTTATTTTTATAATTAATAGTTGCTTTTGAGTTAAATAAGTGTCTTTCAATCTTACTATGGTAATTTTTCATAAAATAATCACAGATAAAATCAAAACTATTCATTTGATTTTTTGTGAATGATTTATTAGATGAATCCGCTAAATGAGAACAAATTGTTTTTACATTAATATTTTTATTTTGATTCAAAAAATTAATTATTTTTTCTTTTTGATTAGTTTCAAATCCAAAACGATTCATTCCAGTATTGAATTTTATATGACAATTAATCATTTTATTTTGATTAAAATAATCTAGAGATTTAAAATTAAATATCAGCGGCTCCAAGTCATATTTAACAAAAAGATTATAATTTTTGTATCCAGGGTTAGCAACAATTATTGGAGTTGAGATATTATTTCTTCTAATCCGAATAGCTTCTTCAAAATCTGCAACCCAAAAATAACTAACATTAAGTTTTTCAAGTTCTTCGCAAATTTTTATATCACCATGACCATATGCAAAGGCTTTAACCACTGCAATTATTTTTGTGCCATTATCAAGCTTTTTTTTATAAAACTTGAAATTTGATTCTAATAAATTTAAATTAACTCGAAGAACTGACTCATAATTAGCTTTCATTTTATCTTATTTAAAAAAGCAGTTTTTACAAAGAGCTTTATAATTTTCTTTACTACCAATTAATACTTGTTGTGTGTCATTATTTATTCTGAAGGTATAGTTGGCAGTTTCGCCACAATCGAAACAAACTGCATGCATTTTTTTTACGTCATTAGAAATAGCTAATAATTTTGGCATTGATCCAAATGGTTCTCCTTTGTAATCCATATCTAATCCAGCTAAAATTATATCTATACCATCTTCAATAAGTTTTTTGCAGACTTCGTAAAGTTTTTCATCTAAAAATTGAGCCTCGTCAATAGCAATAATATTTTCGTTTTTAATATGTTTATATATATCTTCTGATTTCGAGATGATAGTTGCTTGAACAGAGTTCATATTATGTGAAACAACTTTTTTGTTGTCGTATCTATTATCAACAATTGGTTTAAATAGTTTATATTTTTTTTTTGCAAAGTCAAGCCTTTTCAGTCTACGAATTAACTCTTCTGTTTTGCCAGAAAACATAGAACCACAAATTATATCTATTTTCCCTTTGTGATTTTTCATTTAGCTTGTTTTTTTATTTTTACTAAAGTCTAAAAGTATGAATAATTGAATTATATATATTTAATTTCTGTTCTTAATTTGATTTCATATTCACTTTCAGCATCAGTATTTTTTTTTAATAATGATTTAGAAAAAAATAAAAGAGAAAGTATTGTGAATTCATCTTTTTTTTTGGTAGGTGGAGCTACCTATCATTATTTGGATAGAGTCTGGTGGAGTGAAGATAATAATCAATTCTCATTTAGTTCTAATAATGATTTTGTTTATGCAAAAAATCTCGATAAAGTAGGTCATTTTTATGGTGGCTATTTTACTAGCGAATTATTTAATAATGCTTTTTTATGGGCTGATTCAGAAAAGCCCTTAAAATTAGCATTAAGAAATTCAATAATAATACAATCAATCATTGAACTCAAAGACGCCTATTCTCCAAATTATGGGTTCAGTATTTATGATTTAATCTCAGGAGTTGCAGGAAGTTATTTTCATTATACTAAAAAGAAATCAAACAAATTGAAGTATATAGATATTAAGTTTAGTTATTTCAAAAGAAGTAATAAACATTGGGAGCTAGAAAAAGAGAGAGGAAAATTATCATCTAGCTATGAGTTTTTTAATGATTATGTAAATCAAACTTATTGGCTAACATTTAGACTAAATAAGATATTAGATTTCGAATTTTTAAAAAACTTTAATTTAGCTATTGGAACAGGATTGGACGATAGCCAGTTTCTAAATAATTCTTCCATAGATGGTGGTTTGAGAGAATATTATATCACTTTGGATTATAACCTTAAGCATATTTTTAGAAAATCAAATAATAAATTTGTCAAAAACATAATTTATTATATGGATTATTTTAAATTACCAAGTCCAACAATTAGATTTGCACCAAGTTACAAACTTCATGTTTTTTACTTTTAATTATGGGTAGATTAATTATAATTCCAACTCCAATAGGTAACTTGGATGACATAACAATTAGAGCAGTCAATGTTTTAACTAGAATTGATATTCTTTTGGCAGAAGATACACGAACAACCAAGAAATTATTAAATCATCTTGCAATAAAAGTAAAAACAGTTTCATACCATCAATACAATGAGCATAAAAATTTGCAAAAATGTATTGATTTGATTAATAATAATGAACTAGTCGGCTTAGTTAGTGATGCGGGGACCCCCTCAATTTCTGATCCAGGATTTCTTTTGATAAGAGAATGCATTAAAAATAAAATAATTGTTGAGTGTTTACCAGGTCCGACAGCTTTGATTCCTGCTTTGGTTAAATCTGGTTTTTCTTGTGAAAATTTTATTTTTTATGGCTTCATACCTATAAAAAAAGGTAGAAAATCTTTTCTCATGAATGTTTCTCAAGAAAAAAAGACAATGATTTTTTATGAATCACCACATAGACTTTTGAGAACTTTAAATGATTTTAAAGAGATTTTTAATAATAAGAGAGATTATTCAGTTAGCAAGGAAATATCTAAAATTTATGAGGAAACAAAAAATGGAAAAATTAAAGATTTGATTTCATATTATGAAAACAAAAAAATAAAGGGTGAATTTGTTATAGTTGTAAATAAGTTAAGTGATAATTAATAAAAAACATAATATTATTGTAGCTGGGCCATGCAGTGCTGAAAGCTTTTCTCAGGTTGATTCAATAGCCTCTAAAATTCACAAAAACATCGATTTTTTTAGAGCCGGAGTTTGGAAACCTAGAACTAATATAAATTCTTTTCAAGGGGTTGGTGAAGTTGGATTGTCTTGGTTAAAAGAAATTAAAGTTAAATATAATGTAAAGGTTGCGTGTGAGGTAGCAAATAGCAAGCATGTTGAACTTTGTAAAAAATTTAAGATTGATATGGTTTGGTTAGGTGCACGAACAACTGTTAATCCATTTTATGTTCAAGAAATCGCTGAAAGTCTACAGAATTCCAAGATCCAAGTTTACATAAAAAATCCAATTGTTGCTGATATGGACCTATGGTATAATGCAATTAAAAGAATGCAGAGTTATAACATTAAAAATATTGGAGCAATACATAGAGGTTTTTATGCAGAAAGAAAAATTAATTACAGAAATAAGCCTAAATGGAGCTCTGTTAAAGAATTTAGTAAAAAACTCAAAGGAATTAATTTAATATGTGATTGTAGCCATATAGCTGGAGATTCAAGTTTTATTAAAGAACTCGTATTAAAAAGTCAAGAATTAAAATATGATGGTGTCATGATTGAAACACATGATAATCCAGAAAAGGCACTTAGTGATTCAAAACAGCAAATCAAACCTACTGAATTTAACAGTTTTTTCATTAATGAATAATTATAAATGGGTTTTTAGAGACTACTCAAGTAATGAAATACAAAATATTTCTAATAATCTTGGAGTAAAAGATTATGTGGCTAAATTGTTAAATATTAAGCAAATTAAAACTAAGGATTCAGCAATGCTTTTTTTCAATCCTTCAATTTCAAACTTAATCGATCCATTTCTAATGAAATCTATGCATGAAGCTGTAGAGAGATTATCAATTGCAATAAATCATAATGAAAAAATTATGATTTATGGTGATTATGATGTTGATGGGATTACCTCAGTAGCAATGATGTATATGTTTTTAAATAAATTCACTGATAATATTGAATTTTATATTCCTAACAGAAATAATGAAGGATATGGTATTTCAATAGAATCAATTAATTATGCGAAATCAAATAATGTTAATTTAATAGTTGCTTTAGACTGTGGTATAAAATCTTGCGATGAGGTAAGTTATGCAAAGGGTAAGAATATAGATTATATAATCTGTGATCATCATGAACAAGGAGAAGAAATACCAGATGCAGTAGCAGTGCTTGACCCTAAGAGAAAAGATTGCAATTATCCATTTAAGTATTTGTCAGGCTGTGGTGTAGGGTTTAAGCTAATACATGCATACTGCATTTCTAACAACTTGTCATTTGATTTGGTAAAGGAGTATTTTGACTTGGTTGCAATAAGTGTTATAGCAGACATGGTTCCACTTATTGATGAAAATAGAATTTTTGCATTTCATGGGCTACTTGAAATTAATAATAACAGAAACAAACCAATTTCCCTTATCATTAAATCACTTAATATTGAAAATAAAGTTTTATCTGAAGATATTTCATATAAAATAGCTCCACTACTCAACTCTTCTGGAAGACTAAGCAGTGCAGAGCTTGGTGTTAAGGCTCTTTTATATGATCGAAAAATAAATAGTTATGCAATTATTAAATCATTAATTAATTTAAATAACCAAAGAAAAGAGATTCAAAAAGAAATACTTAGTGAGGCTGATTTAGCTTTGAATAGTTCAAAAAAAGCTATAATTGTATTTTCTGAAAATTGGCATAAAGGAATAGTTGGTATTATTGCTTCAAATTTGGTTGATAAATATAATAAGCCTTCAATTGTTTTAACTCAAGAAAAAAATAATTTAGTTGGTTCAGTTAGAACAGCAAAAGGTATAAATGTTCTCGAAATCCTTAATAAATGTTCGAGCTTTTTAACAAAATATGGAGGTCATAAATCAGCTGCAGGATTGTCCCTTGCTAGAGAAAACCTAAATAGATTTCAATATTTATTTGAAGAGGAAGTTGTAAAAGTATCTAATGAATTAACTAATGACAAGCAGATAACCATTGATCTTGTACTTTCAATAGATGAAATAAATTATATTCTATATAGAACTATTATGAGATTCGCACCATTTGGTCTTGGTAATAAAGCTCCAGTTTTTTGCACTAATGAAATTAATAATTTCAAATTATCTCTTGTTGGAAACAATGATAGTCACTTGAAAGGTATTATTACAGGAACATCTAAATCATTTGAATTTATAGGATTTAATCTTGGTCACAAATATGATTATTTATGCAAATCCGAGGTTATTAATATCTGCTATACAATTTATGAAGATAGTTGGAGAGGTGAAAAAACGTTAAAGCTCAAGTTAATTGATATTAATTAGAAAAAAAAGTATTACTTTCTTCCAAGTTTTTGAGCTATCTCTTTTCTAATTTCAACCAAACTTTTAAANTTATTAACNAANGNTTTATTTTCAATNTTTAATNTCTTTTTNAGTTCATTTATTTGATTTTCAAGATGCTCGTGTTTGAGNTTAAGTAGAGCTTTTTCTGCAGTTTTTGAAAGAGAATCTGATTCAGTTGATGTAAANATATTATGTCTTTTTTGCCAATTNACACTTATATTATGTTTATTAGACANNAANTCTATAGCAATTTCTTGTATNATAGATTGGTTATTGTTCAAGAAATATTTNNCNTCAACATNTTCNTTTTCTTTAAAATTATNAACTATNTCNGAATANAAAATTTTATANTTTGNTANTGTAAAGTTTAAATCGTCATATTCTAGTTCTTCAATAAAAAANTTAGTTAGATTTANTTCTTCNTTTGAAATATGAATGGTTTCATTNCCATAATTTAGAATNAACCTTAAAATTTCTTTTTCGAATAAAGNTAATTTAGTTTCTTTTTCTANTAATCTTTCTTNTGTTTTTTGCCTANTGGATGATGCNAATCTAATGCTNTTGTTTCTAGAAACAATACCAAGTAATTCCTTTTCATTTATCTTAAAAATTGCACTNCAAATTTTACAATACTCAATTCTNGTTAGGTAATCAGGNACNGAGGCGATAGATTTGATNATTTCTCTTAAATTTTCAGCTCTTTTTACTGGNTCTTTTTCTGATTCTGCTCTCAGCATTTCTGTTTTNTAAGTAATAAAATCTTTTGTNNTATCNTCTATAAATTTTATTAGTTCTGATGAGTTGTATTTNTTNGTNAAGCTATCNGGGTCTTCNCCATCTGGTAGTTTTACAATTTTAACATTCNTTCCTTCACTAAGTATCAGGTCAATATTTCGAAAAGCAGCTTTTACTCCAGCATCATCACTNTCAAAAATTAAAGTTATATTNTTNGAAAANCTGCTAATGAGTTTAATNTGGTCTTTACTTANAGCAGTTCCTGATGATGACACTACATTTTTTATGTTGTTTTGATGAAAAGAAATTACATCAGTGTANCCTTCAACTATGNAACAATTGTTTTTTTTAATNATCTCGTTTTTAGAAAAATANATNCCGTATAAAATTTTACTTTTTTGATAAATGGNGTTTTCAGGTGAGTTNAGGTACTTNATTTTACTTTTATTTCCTATGGTNCTAGCTCCAAAACCTAAAACTCTTCCTGAAAAAGANTGTATAGGAAAGATAACTCTAGTATTAAAAAAATCATNTAGNNGGTCACCTTTTTCTTTTGANAACCCACTTTTTACGACAAGATCTTTNTCAAATGAATTAGAAATAATTTCAGTTGATAGATTGTTATTATTTTCTAATGCATAGCCAATCTCAAAAAGATTAATCATTTCATTAGAAATACCTCTTTCNAATAAATAAGAAAGNCCGATTTTATTACCNTCNCTNTTATCATTTAANTTCTTNATAAAGAAATCTCTGGCAAATTCATTNACTAAAAAAAGACTACTTTTCTCGTTATTAGCATCCACTTGCTTTTTGGTCATTTGCTTCTCTTCAATNTCAATATTATATTTTTTNGCNAAGTACNTNANTGCCTCAGGATATGTAAAGTGTTCATGNTCCATAACAAAATTTATAGCATTACCTCCTTTTCCACATCCAAAACATTTGTAAATNCCNTTNCTTGGAGATACNGANAAAGAAGGAGTTTTTTCATCATGAAAAGGGCAACAGGCCATGTAATTGACNCCTTTCTTTTTTAAATCAGAAACAAAATCNCCGATNACCTCCTCAATTCTTACAGCATCAAAAATTTTATCAATAGTTTCTTTGGTTATCATTTTTTTCTTGTAATCATATAATTTGTNAATTCNATNAGTGAATTTTTTGTTTCACTNTCATCGAACTTATTTATAATTNCTATTGCNTTTAAACGAAGTTCTTCCATTTTGTTTTTTGCATATTTAATTCCACCATGACTTTTAACAATTTCTATTANTTCTAAAACTTCTTTGTGNATATTANTACTTTTTTTTATTGTTCTAATTATGAATTTTTTTTCTTTTTCACTNCANTGATTTAAAGTATAAATTAAAGGAAGTGTCATTTTTCNATCTTTAATGTCAAAAGNAACNGGNTTACCAANAATTGAAGTTTTTTCGNAGTCAAATAAGTCATCTTTAATTTGAAATATTAAACCAATTAGTTCACCATAGTTTCTNAGCATAAAAATATCTTTCTCNTTTTTGGTTGATGATAATGCTCCNCACTCACAACANGCTGAAATNAANCTTGCGGTTTTTTTCTTGATGATTTCAAAATAGATTTTTTCACTTATTTCTAAACTNCTAGACTTTTGAATTTGCAAGAGCTCACCTTTACTCATTTGCTGTACNGTTTCAGAAACAATTTCAAGAATTCTAAATTCTTTTTTCTTNACAGANATATCTAGTCCTTTAGCAAGAAGAAAATCTCCAATTAAAACTGCTATTTTGTTTTTCCATAGAGCATTTACAGAAAAAAATCCTCTGCGAATATTTGAATTATCTACAACATCATCATGAACTAAAGTGGCAGTGTGAAGAAGTTCGATGAGAGTTGCAGCNGTAAATGTNCTNTCACTAATNTTGCCAACTAATTTTGCTGATAATAAAACAAGAANAGGTCTAATTTGNTTCCCCTTTCTTTTAATTATGTACCTTAAGATTTTATCTAAGAGACCTTTCTCNGTTTTAATATTAGAGATAAATTCTTTNTTAAACTNTGCAANCTCATCAGAAATTGGAGCTTTAATTTNNTTTATTGTACTCATTNATCTATCNNTAANTAATTGACCACATGCTGCTTTAATATCTTTCCCTTTNCTAATTCTGTANGTTATTGGTATNTTTTTTCTTTTTATATNATTAATAAAAGNTTCAGTACTAGATGGAGTAGNTTTTTCAAANAGACCNTTATCAATTTTATTGTACTCAATNATATTGATTTTAGTTGGGAAGTTTTTACAAAAACTAGCAAGCTTGTTTGCNTCAGAAATTTTATCATTNACACCTTTTAGTAATGTNTATTCAATTGTGGGNCTTATNTTNGTTTGTTCGTAAAAATACTTNAANCTTTTGGATAANCTTTCTACATTATTTGAATCATTNATNNTCATTAAACTAGATCTAATNTCATCATCAGCAGAATGTAATGATANGGCAAGATTACATCTTAGGTTNTCATGAGCTAATTTATTTATCATCTTNGAAATTCCAGAAGTNGANATAGTAATTCTTTTAGGAGATATTCCTANGCCTTCATTTGGACANCAAGCNAGCCTAATACTCTGNACNACATTTTTATAGTTTAGAAGAGGTTCACCCATNCCCATGTATACAATGTTGTTTAANTTTTTATTATNAATTTTGTNTGACTCTTTGTTNANAACAAAAATTTGNTCATAAATTTCATANAAGTCNAGGTTTTTCTTCAGNTCTAACTTTCCTGTAGCACAAAATGAACAGTCTAAGCTACAACCCGCTTGTGATGAAACACACGCAGTTACTCTATTATTTGAAGGTATTAAAACTCCTTCAATCTCATTGCCTTGGTGTAATCTGAAAAGATATTTATTAGTGCCATCACAGCTTTTTGATTTTGAAATGATATCTAATGAATTTATATCAAATTTTTTTGACAGGAATTTCTTTAATTCTTTTGAGAGGTTAGTCATTTTCTCAAAAGAGTTAACATTTTTTTTAAATAACCATGTCTTAATTTGACTTTTTCTAAATTTCTTAAAATTGGAGTTTTCAAGAATATCAGTTAAAGCTCCATCATCAATTTTTTTTATGTCTAGTTTATAGTTTTTCATAATTTATTTTGACAATTTCTAAATCAAATGGTGTGGTAACTTTAATATTAAAATCTTCCCCTTCAATAACTTCAATTTTTCCACCATTCATTTCAAAAACAGATGCGTCATCTGTTAATGAAAAATCCTCCAAATTTGAATATGCCTCTTTGATATCTTTTGCATAAAAGCATTGAGGTGTTTGAATTTTTATAATTTTTTCTCTGTTTATGTAAACTGCTTTACCATTTTCAAAAACTCTAGCCGAATCTTTTAACTTAGTTCCAGGGACTATGCAATTGTTTTTTACAGATGAAATTAACTTGTCAATCATAGCTTTCGAGATCAGTGGTCTAACCGCGTCATGTATTGCTACATTACTATTTTCGTCTACATATTTTAATCCGTTACGAACAGACTCTATTCTTGTTTTTCCTCCAAAGACAAGTTTAATTTTATTTTTATGCCTATTGTCATTTAAATGTTTTTCAAATAAACTAAGATGATTTTTATTTATAACAACTACAATTTCATCAAAATGACCAAACTTTTCAATTGTATGAAAGATAATTGGCTTGTCTTTAATAAGAATGTACTGTTTAGGAAGTTTATTGTTCATTCTTGTGCCAGAACCGGCTCCCAATATCAGAACTGATTTCTTCACTTTTACAGAATAAGCATTGCATCCCCATAAGTATAAAAATTATACTTTTTTTGAATGGCCTCTTTATATGCTACTTTAAGCAAGTCAAAGCCTGTAAAGGCTGAAACTTGCATCATCAATGATGATTTTGGAAGATGAAAGTTAGTTAGCATACAATTAGCAATTCTAAAGTCATATGGAGGGAAAATAAATTTATTAGTCCATCCTTTAAAGGGAATGATAGTATTCCTTGTTGAGACTGAACTTTCTAATGTTCTCATAACTGTGGTCCCAACTGAGCAAATTCTATTGCGATTCTTCTTAGCTTCATTAATGATAGCTGAATCACTTTCGCTGATAATGATTTCTTCTGATTCCATTTTGTGTTTAGATAAATCCTCAACCAAAATTGGGTTAAAAGTTCCTAAACCAACATGTAATGTTATTTCAGATAAATTAATTCCTTTAATTTCTAATCTTTTGAGCAACTCTCTACTGAAATGGAGACCAGCTGTCGGAGCAGCAACTGCACCCTCGTGCTTCGCGTAAATAGTTTGATATCTTTCAACATCTTCATCAGTTGGTTCTCTTTTTAGGTATTTGGGTAGAGGAGTTTGTCCAAGTTTATCAAGAGTTTCTTTAAATTCTTCGTGTGTCCCGTCATATAAAAACCTTAATGTTCTTCCTCTAGATGTTGTATTGTCAATAACCTCAGCAATAAGTTCATCATTTTCACCAAAAAAGAGTTTATTACCAATTCTTATTTTTCTAGCAGGGTCAACTAAAACATCCCAGAGCCTATTCTTTTTATTTAGTTCTCTTAATAGAAAAACTTCAATTCTAGCGCCTGTTTTTTCTTTATTTGCATATAACCTAGCAGGAAAAACTTTGGTGTTATTTAGAACAATCACATCGTCCTCTTCAAAATAATTAATCAAATCCTTAACCTGTTTATGTTCGATTTCACCACTATTTCTGTCAAGCACCATCATTTTAGCTTCATCTCTTTGTTTACAAGGTTTATCTACTATTCTTTTTTCAGGTAAATCATAGTTAAAGTTTGATAATTTATATTTCATTATGTATTTTTTTGGATTAAGGGATTGCAAATATAATACAATGTAAAGGCCTTGTCAAATTTTAGTTGAGAACACTAGAGAAGGAATAAATATCAATAGCATCTTTTAGACAGAAATTCCCTATCCCAATGCGCTTAAGTTTTGAAAGATATCCTCCTGAATTGAGTTCTTTCCCAAAATCATTCGCAATTGAACGTATATAGGTTCCTTTGCTGCAAACTATTTCAAATTTAATTTTAGGTAATTGCATTTCCTCAATATTAAATTGATAAATACAAATCTCTCTTTTAGCAATTTTAACTGATTTATTTTTTCTCGCTAAATTGTATAATCGTTCTCCATTTTTTTTTAAAGCCGAATAAATTGGTGGAGTTTGCCAAGTTTTACCAAGAAATTTTCCGGTTGCGGTTAAAATATCATGTTCATTAACGTGTGAAAAGTCAAATCTTCTATTAACTGAAGTTTCAAGATCAAAAGAAGGTGTTGTTGCTCCAATTGTTATCTCTCCTTGATATTTTTTTTTTAAATTTTGAAATTCAGAGATTTCCTTTGTTTTTTTTCCAGTGCAAACAATTAGAAGACCTTCAGCTAGTGGGTCTAAAGTACCTGCATGCCCAACTTTAATCTTTTCGGAATATTTTTGGCTAATACATGATCTCATTTTTTTGACAACGTCAAATGATGTCCAATTAACTTTCTTGTTAATTAAAAAAACTGCTCCATTTTTAAGTTGATCTATATTAAATAGTTTCATTTTTAGATGAAAATGCAAAAAAGTGCAACGATAATACAGTATAAAGAAAAATATTTTAGCTTACTTTTTTTAACAAGATAAATCATCAATTTACAAGCTAAGAGACCTGTCAAAAATGAGCTCAAAAAACCTATAAGAAGTATGAGCAGATTCTCTGATATTAAGAGTTCAGTATTAAATATCAAATCATAAGATATTTTGCCTATAATTAAAGGTACCACCATTAGAAATGAAAATTTTGCAGCCTTTTCTTTGTCAATTCCTAAAAGCACTGATGTAGATATTGTTGCCCCAGATCTTGAGATCCCAGGCAATATAGCAATAGCTTGTGCAATACCTATAATTAAACTGTTTTTAATATTTAAAGATTTTTCTGATTTTTTTGCTTTATCAGCTAAAAGCAGAAGAATTCCAGTTATAACCAACATAAAACCTATAAAAACCAAACTTTCAAGTTCAAAAAGCTTTTCAATTTTTGATTCAAAAAGAAAGCCTACAATAATTGCAGGAATCATTGAAGAGAAAATGAATATTATAAAGTTTGTTTCTTCTTTTTCTTTCTTTAACGCTTTTTTAAAAATTGTATTGATGTCTTTTCTAAAAACAAATAATGTTGATAATGCAGTGGCAAAATGGAGCACAACAGTCATAGTTAGACTTTCTTCACCAACCCTATCCGTACCAAAAACATGTTTAATAATCTCTAAATGACCACTGCTGCTAACAGGTAAGAATTCTGTTAAGCCTTGGATAACCCCAAGTATTATTGCTTCTAGAAATTCCACAAAAACTAGTCTTTGAACTTAAGCATAATTGCAAAAATCTCAATAATAAAGCCAATTGTTATTAATATAGGAGCCAAGGTAAGTCTTCTGAAATTAAATATTTCATAATTAAAAACTTCAGGGTCCTCAGACGCTCCTCCTGACATTAGAATAAGACCTGTTGCAATAAATAAAACACCAGTAATTAGTAAAATAAAATTCTTTTTTTTAAATGCAAAATCCATTATTGTTCGTATAATTTATGTTCATCAATTCTAACATATTTTCTAACAGCAAAAAATGTTGAAAGCCAGCTCAAAAATAGTCCTGAGACAAAAATAAAAATAAAAATAAAGCTTATGAGTTTAAAATCATTAACATTCAATATAGATGCTGTTTCCTTTTGAATTAGTTGAATACTTCCAATCATTAAAAAAATTGCAAAAATCGAACTATACATTCCCTGGGTTAAACTTTTAATCAAGAATGGTTTTTGAATTTGCCAGTTTTCTGCTCCAACTAGCGACATGGTTTGAATCACAAATCTTTTCGAGTATATTGATAATCTAATAGAATTGTTAATTAGTGCTATAGAAATTATAGATAAAAGCAAACAGAATGAAGAAAGAAACATCAATATTTTATTGATATTGGCATTTATATTTTGAATTAAATTTTTGTGATAATAAATTTCTTGTACAATATCGAATTGCATTAGTTCTGACTCTAATTGTTTTATTTTTTCTAAGCTGGTATGTTCAGCTTTTAATTTTAGATCAATAGAAGCAAGTAGAGGGCTATAACCTAAAAAATCAGTAAAATCTTCTCCAAGTTCGGAAATTAAATTTTTAGTTGCTTCATCTTTATTTATGTATATACTATTTTTTGCAAAATCTTCAGCGTCAATGTATTTCTGAAACTTAACAATATCAATTTCTTTCGCGCTATCTTTAAGAAGAATAGAAAACGTAATATTTTCTTTAATTTTTTTTGAGAAACTATTAGTATTTATTAGAATATAAGCAAGTAATCCAATTACATAAAGTACCAGACTAAGGCTAATAACTATTGAAGCTGAAGACGAGATTAGCTTAAGCTTCAACAATGAATTACTTTTTTTGTTCATTATTGCTAAAATAAATAAAGTATTTATCTTTACCCAAACCAAGAACTTTCAAAAATATTGAAGTATAATTTTATTGAAATAGAAAATAAATGGCAACATTTTTGGAAAAAAAATAAAACTTTTTCTGCAAAGCAAGATTCAAGTAAGCCTAAGTTTTATGTTCTTGACATGTTCCCCTATCCTTCAGGTTCTGGGCTACATGTTGGTCATCCTCTTGGATACATTGCTTCAGATATATATGCTAGGTATAAGATCTTAAATGGATATAATGTGCTGCACCCAATGGGCTACGATTCATTTGGATTGCCAACTGAACAATATGCTATTGAAACTGGAATACATCCTGCTAAAGCAACTTCTGTAAATACAAAGCGCTATCAAAAACAGCTAAAAAAAATGGGCTTTGCATATGACTGGGATAGAAAAATATTAACTTCAGACAGTTCATATTATAAATGGACTCAATGGATTTTTAGAAGGCTATATGATAGTTTTTACTCATTAAAGGAAGATAAAGCTATGTCAATTACTAATTTGATTGAAGAGTTTAAATTAAATGGATACTCTAAAGATTTTGCTTTCAGCAGTTCGAAAATCCACCCCTTTACAAACATTGAATGGATAAATTTTTCTGATTCTCAAAAAGAAANCATTTTNCAAAANTTTAGGNTAGCATTTNTAACTGAAACNACAGTGAATTGGTGTGAAGAATTAGNAACNGTTTTGGCAAATGACGAGGTNAAGGATGGTTTTTCAGANAGAGGAGGNTANCCTGTTNTTAAAANAAAAATGAAACAATGGGCTCTTAGGATTACTGCATACTCTNATAGANTGCTTGAGGATTTAAATAAAATTGACTGGCCAAGTTCAATTAAAGAAATTCAAAAAAATTGGATTGGAAAATCTANTGGAGCTTCTATNTTCTTTAAGATTGATAAAAAGNAAAATNNATCAATNGAANTATATACCACAAGACCNGANACNATTTTTGGAGTAACCTTTTTGGTTTTNTCNCCNGANCATCCAATAATTAAAGANTTTATTGAAAGTAAANATGTTTCNGATTATGTTAAAGAGTGTAAGCAAAAAACAGAAATTGAAAGAAAAAAATCTAAATTAATTANTGGTNTTTTTTCTGNNATGTATGCTTTACATCCAATAACTAANAAAAAGATACNAATTTGGATTTCTGATTACGTGTTGATAGACTATGGNACTGGNGCAATTATGGCTGTACCTTGTGGTGATCAAAGAGATTGGTCATTTGCAAATAAATTTGATTTAGAAATTAAAAATATTTTTNANGGAGTTGATATTTCCAAATCTGCACATGANGAAAAAGANATAATTTTANAAGANTCAGATTTTGTAAATGGATTGTCATCANTTGAAGCTTCACAGAANATAGTTAGTTTTTTAGAGAGTAAAAAATTAGGTTTTAGNAGAACCAACTTCAANCAAAGAGATGCTATNTTTAGTAGGCAAAGATATTGGGGAGAACCATTTCCTGTTTATTATGAAGANNACATTCCAAAGATNTTTCCAGATAATGAAACNCCTACTTTGCCTGAAATTGATGAATACAANCCAACTAAAGAAGGNTTGCCTCCTCTAGCGCGNGCAAANAAAGAAGACTGGAANGTTTTTCGTGGCGATAGATTAGANTATAATGTAATGCCNGGNTGGGCTGGNTCATCATGGTATTTTATAAGATTTATTGATCCAAAAAATGATAAGATTTTTTGTGATGCTAAAAAACTAAACTATTGGAATCAAGTNGATTTATATATTGGTGGTGCCGAGCATGCTGTTGGTCATTTNATGTATTCNAGATTTTGGACTAAGTTCTTATTTGATATTCAAAAAATANCTTTTGATGAACCCTTCAAAAAATTAATTAATCAAGGNATGATTTTAGGAAGGTCAAATTTTGTTTACAAATTAAAAAACAAAAATACTTTTGTAAGCTNTGATTTAAANAATAACTATGACTGNATAAAGCTTTATGTNGATATTAATCTTGTAAAAAATGATATTCTTAATNTTGANTCTTTNAGNTCATCAAAGNATGAATATAAAGATTCTAGNTTTATATTAAATGAAAAACAACAATATGTTTGTGGTTTTGAAGTTGAAAAGATGAGTAAGTCTAAGTACAATACTCAAACTCCNGACGAACTAATTTTAAAATATGGAGCAGATACTCTTAGATTATATGAAATGTTTTTAGGTCCACTAGAACAATATAANCCTTGGGATACNAACGGAATTACCGGTGTACATAATTTTTTAAAAAAACTTTGGGATTTAGTTCACGATGATAAAAATTGCTTCTTAGTTTCAAATGATCAGCCAAGTGATGAAGAGTTAAACATTATACATTTAACAATTAATAAAATTAATGAGGATTTGAAAAGATTTTCATTTAATACAATTGTTAGTTCTATGATGATTTGTTTAAACAAACTCAGAGATTTAAAATGTAATAAAAGATCCATAGTAAAAGACTTTACGATTTTACTTTCACCTTTTGCGCCCCATATTGCTGAGGAGATTTGGCAAAAATTAGGAAATAAAACTTCTGTTGCATTTGCTAAAATGCCTGATTATGATCCAAATAAAATATTAAAGAAAAATATTCAATATCCAATTTCATTTAATGGTAAAACTAGATTCAAACTGGATTTTAGTAGTGATTCAGATAAGGATTACATTCAAAAATGTGTTTTAGAAAATGAAAAAACAGCTCATTATTTATCAGGGAAATCTCCAAAAAAAATAATTATTGTTCCAGGAAAGATTGTAAACATTGTTTTTTAAATCTTTTTTTAAATATTTAGTTCGCTATCATTTTTGGGTTTCTATTTCCTTTTCTTTTCTATGTTTACTGGTTATGATAGGACTAAATTTTTTTTCATTTAAAATTTTATCACTATCCTTTTTCTCTTGTTTTTTAGCCTATAATTTTATAAATAATTTAAAAGAAAATGTTAATCAGGACTTAATTNTGATGAATAAATTTAGTCTTAACAAATTACTCNTTATATTACTTCTTTTTATTCTAATTTATTTATTGCTTAATTTAAGTTTAAGTTCCGCAATAAGCTTTATTGTGTTAGCTCCATTCATCATTTTTTATTCACATTTTAGAAAGATTAAATATTTTAAAATATTTATGATTGCATTTGCTTGGTCATACTTTTCAGTTTTTTTACCTGCAGTCGAATTGTTAGTTCCAATAGACGAAAAAATAATATTAATTTTCTCAGCAATCTATTTGAAAGTCTTTGCGATAACGATTCCTTTTGATATAAGGGATATAGAATTTGATAAGTCTAAACTTGTAACTATTCCATTAAAGCTAGGAATTCAAAAATCAAAAATATTATCTATTATATTATCATCAATTTCAACTCTCATAATATTCATAATTTGGCATTTTAATTATGTTGATTTAGAATTCTTTCTTACTTTCTTGATTACTACGATTTTGCTATCTGTATTTTTGTTCTTAAAAAGCAATCAATTTACATCACAAAAATGTTCATTTTTGTTTGAGGGAATATTTATACTCATGCCTACAATACTTTTTATCCTAAATGGTTTTGAAATCTAATCATCTTTAGTATTTTTAATGAAAAATATTAATTGGTAGATTTAAAAAAAACAGCCTTACATTATCAAAATTATTTAAAGCTAGATAAAATTCTTCAAGCTCAGTTTCCAATGAGCAAAGAATTAGGTGATGAGTCACATGATGAAATGTTGTTTATAATTATTCATCAAGCTTATGAGCTCTGGTTTAAACAAATTATTCACGAGCTCAAATCAGTCAAAGACACTATCAAAGACGAAAAAATTGACGAGAAAGAGATTATCAAAGTTGTAAAAAGAACAGATCGGATAAAAGAGATATTGAACTTGCTAGTTAAACAGATTGATGTATTAGAAACAATGACTTCAATCGACTTTCTCGATTTTAGAGACTATCTTTCGCCAGCATCAGGCTTTCAAAGTCATCAGTTTAGAAAAATCGAAGTTATGCTTGGATTGAAAATTAATCAAAGACATTCTTTTGGAAACTGTCCATATCATGATCAGTTTTCAGNAGAAGAGAAAAAAGAAATCTTGACATTAGAAGATCAACAATCAATTTTTGATTTAGTTGAAAAATGGCTAAATAGAAATCCATTTGTCAATTATGAGGATTTTGATTTTGTGGAACATTACTCTACAGCAATTGAAAATATGATGAGTAAAGAAATGAATAGTATTAAGTCCAGTGATATTCTCACGGACAACGAAAAGAACATTAGGATGAAAATGTTGGAGGGATCAAAAGAATATTATAAAGAGATAGTATCAAAAGCTAGCTTTGAAGAAAAAAACTCAAACGCTTTTTCAAAGAATGCTTTAATATCAGCACTGCTTATTTTCCAATACAAGGACCAACCTATACTTCACATGCCTTATAGATTCCTTAAAAATCTATTAGATATTGATCATATCATTTCAAATTGGAGATTTAGACATGCTCAAATGGTTGATAAAATGTTAGGTAAAAAAATTGGAACTGGAGGTAGTGACGGAGCAGATTATCTCAAAAATACTGTTTATCAGAACAGAATATTTAACGATATTTCAAAGATATCAACTTTGCTGCTTTCAAGATCTTTTATGCCAGAATTACCAGATAAAATTAAAAGCAAACTAGGATTTAGTAATTAATTATGAATTTAGAATTAACCAATTTGAATGCAGTTGTTTGTGGATCTACTCAAGGAATAGGTTTGGCAACTGCTGAAGTGCTAGCTAAACTTGGTGCAAATATTTATTTGCTTGCCAGAAACGAAACAAAACTTAAACAAATATCACAGCGTTTAGATAATACCAAGGGTCAAGTTCATAATTATTTATGTATTGATTTTCAAAATTCCGGCAGGCTCGAACAAGAAATTAAAAAGATTAAATCACCTATTCATATATTAATCAATAATACCGGCGGCCCTGCTTCAGGCAAGCTTAGTGATGCAAATCTAAATGAATTTAATAAGGCTTTCGAAATGCATTTAATTAACAATCATATTCTTGTTCAGCATGTTGTTGAAGGTATGAAAAAAGAAGGGTTTGGAAGAATTGTAAATATTATTTCAACATCTGTTAAATCTCCCATTCCTGGATTGGGTGTTTCAAATACAATTAGAGCAGCAGTTGCAAATTGGGCGAAGACTCTTTCTTTTGAGTTGGCTGAATATGGAATCACAGTTAATAACGTTTTACCAGGATTTACTGATACAAATAGATTAAAAACTTTAATTGATAAAAAATCTAAAACCTTAAATAAGAGTGTCGAAGAGATTACTAAAAAAATGATTTCCAGCGTGCCAGCTAATAGATTTGGAGAAGCGGCTGAGGTCGCGGATGCTATTGCTTTTTTATGTAGTCCATCAGCTAGCTACATTAATGGTATTAATCTGCCGGTTGACGGTGGAAGAACTACTAGCTTGTAATGGAAAAAATTTTAAATTATATAAACGGAGAACTAATTGAACCAAGCTCAAAAATCTATATTGAAAATATAGATCCATCATGCGGTAAAGCATATAGTTTAGTTCCCGACTCTTGTGCTGATGACGTTAATGAAGCTGTTAAATCTGCTAAGGTTGCGTACTCTTTTTGGAGTAAAACCACGAAACAAGAAAGATCAGATATTTTGAACAAATTAGCTGATGCTATTGAAGAAAATTTTGATATGTTGGTAGCAGCAGAAAGTAGAGATAATGGTAAACCTTTAAGCTTAGCGGCTAAAGTTGATATACCAAGAGCCTCAGCTAACTTGAGATTTTTTGCTGGTGCTATTTTACATGATAGCTCTGATGTTCATGAGATGGACGGAGAAGCAATTAATTATACACTCAGAGTTCCAATTGGAGTTGCTGCATGTATTTCTCCTTGGAATTTACCATTATATCTACTAACTTGGAAAATTGCACCTGCTTTAGCTACAGGAAATACAGTTGTTGCTAAGCCCTCTGAGATAACACCTATGACTGCATATTTGCTGAGTAAGATCTGTAAAGAAATTAATTTCCCAAAAGGAGTNCTTAATATAATACATGGTAGAGGAGAAAAGCTTGGTGATGCTCTAACAACTCATCAGGATGTGCCAATTGTTTCTTTTACTGGAGGAAGTGACACAGGAAAACACATCTCAAAAGTAACAGCACCGTACTTTAAAAAACTATCNCTAGAGCTTGGTGGTAAAAATCCAAATATAATTTTCGATGACTGTGACTTTGACAACGCAGTAAGTACTGCTTCAAGAGCTGCATTTACTAATCAAGGTCAGATTTGTTTGTGTGGCTCAAGAGTATTTGTGCAAAATAAAATTTATGAAAAATTTAAATCTGCGTTAGTTGATAAAGCAAAAAAACTCATTGTTGGTGACCCAAAAAATTCTAAAAGCCATTTAGGCGCTGTCGTTTCAGAGGAGCATATGAACAAAATTTTATTAAAAATTAATGAAGCTAAAAAATTAGGAGGTATTTTACTTTGTGGAGGAGAAAGATTGATATTGGAGGGAGAGCTTAAAAATGGTTATTATATTCAACCGACAGTTTTTGAAAATTTACCATATGATTGTTCAATTAATAATGAAGAAATTTTTGGTCCTGTTGTAACACTAATCCCTTTNGAAAGTGAAGATGATGTAATAATGATGGCTAACTCTAGTGAGTTTGGATTATCAGCATCTATTTTTACAAAAGATATTAGTAGAGGACATAGAGTAGCTGCTAAAATTGATTCAGGTGTTATTTGGATTAATACATGGNTGTTAAGAGATTTAAGAATCCCGTTTGGAGGAATGAAAAACTCTGGNGTGGGAAGAGAGGGAGGTTTTAACTCGCTTAAGTTTTTTACTGAACCAAAAAATATTTGTGTAAAAATTTAATTTATGAACGGAGAAAAATTAAATTCTAGTAGAGCACCTCANGCTGTTGGNCTATATCCACATGCAAGNAAGTTTGGAGACTTGCTCTTTTTATCTGGAGTAGGACCACGAACATTAGATAGTAAAGATATTCCTGGAGTAACTCTAAATAANGAAGGCAAAATAGTAGATTACGATATTGAAAAGCAGTGTCACTCTGTCTTTAACAATATTAAAGTTATTTTAGANGACTGNGGCTCATGCTGGGAAAAGATAATNGATGTACAGNTTTTTCTNACTAACATGAAAGATGACTTTAAAAAGTANAATAAAATTTATGCTGATTATTTTTCAGANAATCAGCCTACTAGAACAACAATAGAAATAAAGTCGTTACCGACACCAATAGCAATAGAANTAAAAGTAATAGCAACAATTTAAAACATTTATTATGAATATTAAAAAACCTTTTAACTTACAAAAATGGATTGATGAAAANAGACANCTTTTAAAACCACCNGTGGGAAACAAAAATCTATATGTTGAATCCGAAGATTATATAGTAATGATTGTGGCGGGACCAAACGCAAGAAAAGATTATCATTATAATGAAACAGAAGAGCTTTTTTATCAGATTGAAGGNAGTATTGTTGTTAAAACTCAACAANATGGTAAANTTGTTGAAGTTCCAATTAANGAGGGAGAAATGTTTTTACTACCACCAAAAGTACCTCACTCACCAGTTAGATCTGAAGGNTCNATAGGNTTAGTAATTGAAAGAAAAAGAAAGAAAGATGATAGGGACGGNTTGATGTGGTTNTCCGATACTGCTAATGAATTACTTTACGAGGAGTACTTTCATTTAACAAATATCGAAAAAGACTTTTTGCCAGTTTTTAAAAGATTTTACTCAAGTGAAAAATTGAGAACGTGCCCAAAAACTGGTGAAGTAATGGAAGCTGANAAGAGGTATGTTAGTGAATAAAATTCTTTTGNATGAGNATTAATGGACATGGACATATACTTCCGGANCCNAATCAGATTCCAAAGTTCATGAAAGACAAGAANTTGTTTTGGATTGACAATGATAAANAATTTATGAGGCAAGGNAATTGGTCTAGACCAATAACTGGATCAAGTTTTTTTTTAAATGAAAAGATAGAGTGGATGAGACAAAACAATATTGATCATGGAGTAATGTTATGCCTTTCTCAGCTTTATTGTAATGGTTGGGAAAAACAAGATTGTATAGACGGTATTACTTTTCAAAACGATTTTAATGCTTCAGTNCAAAGTNATTTTNCAGAAATTTTTACNTGTGGATTTGTTGTACANCCNTTATACATGGAACATGCATTGANAGAAATTGATAGATGTGTTAATGAACTAGAATTAAAAGTTTTATGTCTCCCAACACATTTTTTAAANAAAAAAGGTGANTGGTTATCTACTGCAGATAAGCATNTGGATCCNATATANGAACTTGCCAATAAACATAAGCTAGCAATTCAAATTCANCCTTATGATGGAGAAAAAATGATAGCTTTAAAAAATNAGTATTGGAGGTTNCACNTNATATGGATGATGGCTCAATGNGCTGATACTTTACANATATACACTTTAAGAGATCTACCTAATCGATTTCCGAAAATAAGAGTTTGNTTTGCTCATGGAGGGATGNTAGGCATTGCGAATTANGGGAGAAGAATTCAAGGATATGATGGTCGTCCTGATATCTTTGAAAAATTACATGATCCAAGGAAGTCGCTAGGGCATAAAAATTTATTCTTTGATACATTAGTTCATGANTCTTANACATTAGACTTACTTAAAAAGCGAGTAGGAGTAAGTCAAATAATGATGGGTTTAGATGATCCATTTCCNTTAGGAGAGATGGANGGTGTAGGAACCTCATATCCNGGNAGGGTACTNGATTATGCTGTNGAAACAGGTATCTTNACAGAACAAGAAGGTAAAGACATCTGGNATAAGAATGTTTTAAACTGGTTAAATTACAATTAAGANTAAATCATAATAAATGAATGCTGAAATAAAAGTTGGTGCCAAATCTTATTTTATAAATTTTAAAAAATTTACTGATTTATCTATTCCTTTAAAATTTAACGGTNAGCAACCAAACACCTATAACGTTAATCAAGCTAGTTCTTTTGCATATAAAGACAACAGTTTNNTNGGAGATACCAGGCTTGGNGGTNCATGTAATTTCGAAACCTATACTTTAACTCCACACTGCAATGGNACACATACTGAGTGTATAGGTCATATTACANACGAACGTGTNAGTATAAATGATTCNTTAANAGACATGTTTATGCCAGCAACTTTAATTACTTTGACACCATGTNCAACAAATGAAACTTATTCACCATGCTTAAATAATGATGATTTAGTAGTAACAAAAAAAGAAATNGAAAGTAAACTTTCAAGTGTTGACNCTTCATTTTTAGATGGGNTAATCATAAGAACAGTTCCNAATAATGAAAATAAGTTGAANAAAAAATATTCTGGNAATGAGTCTCCNTTTTTTACAATAGAAGCNATGAATTATATTGTTGAGTTAGGTGTAAAACATTTACTTGTTGATTTNCCTTCTGTTGATAGGTTANTAGATGATGGTAAATTAANTTGTCATAATATTTTTTGGGAAACAAATAATAAAAAACTTAATTTGGGCGCAAGAGGAAAAACTATCACTGAAATGATATTTGTCTCTAACGATATTATTGATGGAAAATATCTNTTAAATATACAAANCCCTTCNTTNGTTTCTGATGCAGCGCCTAGTAAACCAATAATTTTTGAAGTTAATGAAGTATAGTACTGATAAATCATTNTGTGAAGANCTTGATCAAAAAGATAGNCTAAAAAGTTATAAAGATTTATTTTTCATACCCAAGAATAAACAAGGGAAAGAGTTAATATATTTTTGCGGTAATTCTCTTGGATTACAGCCAAAAAAAACAAAAGAATATATAATTCAGGAAATTGATGACTGGAAAGCTCATGGTGTTGAAGGACATTTTCATGCAAAAAACCCATGGCTTCCATATCATGAGATGTTGAGTACAAGCTACAGTATGTTAATTGGTGCAAAAAGTAGTGAAGTGATTGCTATGAATACTTTAACAGTTAATCTTCATTTAATGATGGTGTCTTTTTATAAACCTAAAAAAAATAAGTTTAAAATTTTAATAGAAAAGGACGCTTTCCCCTCCGATATTTATGCAGTTGAATCTCAGATTAAATTTCATGGATTTAAAGCTGATGAGGCATTAATCAAACTTGCGCCAAGAAAAGGTGAGTATTTTATTAGACAAGAAGATATTGAGAAAATTATTAAAGAAAACTCTAATGAAATTGCTTTAATCTTAATCGGGGGTGTAAATTATTATACTGGCCAGTTATTTGATATGCAAAAAATCACAAAGATTGGTCATGATAATGGCATTGTAGTTGGTTTTGACTTAGCTCATGCAATTGGAAATGTAAAATTAGAACTGAACAAGTGGAATGTTGATTTTGCTGTTTGGTGCTCTTACAAGTATCTAAACTCTGGACCTGGTGCTATTGCAGGAGCCTTCGTAAATGAAAGGTTTCACAATGTGGAACTTCCAAGATTTACTGGCTGGTGGGGACATAATAAAAAGGAAAGGTTCTTAATGGATGATAAATTTAAACCAATCAAAAGTGCTGAAGGATGGCAGTTGAGTAATCCACCAATTTTTTCACTAGCTCCTGTCTTTGCCTCACTGTCTATCTTTGACAAAGTAGGAATGGATGATTTAATAAAAAAATCAAAAGCACTAACTAATTATTTAGAGTTTTTAATAAAAAGCATTGATAATAAAAACATTGAGATTATAGATGTCCCAATGAGAGGGTGTCAATTGTCCATAAGAGTAAAAAATTATGATAAAAAATTATTTAATAATTTGACTGAAAATGGTATCGTAGCAGATTGGAGAGAGCCAGATGTAATTAGAATAGCTCCTGTTCCTTTATACAATACTTTTGCTGATGCATTTAATTTTTATCAAACATTAAAAAATTTATTATGAAAGAAAAAAAAGTAATAGTAATTGGTGCTGGTCTAGTTGGTTCATTGTGTGCTATTCATCTAATTAAAAAAGGATATTCAGTTCAACTTTTTGAGAGAAGAAAAGACTTAAGAACTCAAAAGATTACTGCTGGAAAATCTATCAATCTTGCTTTATCTAAAAGAGGTTGGACATCCCTGGAACAAGCTAATATTCATGAGTATGTTAAAAAAATTGCCATACCAATGTATAGAAGAGTTATGCATGATAGTAAAGGAAATTTAACATTCCAACAATATGGAGAATCTGATCAGGCAATTTTTTCTGTTTCAAGAGTAGAGCTTAATTTGTTAATGCTAAATCTTGCAGAAAAGTATGGGGCTGAAATACATTTCAATTCAAAATGTGTTGATGTAGATTTTAATAATACAAAAGCTACATTTTTGCAGATAGATCAAGAAAAAACATATGGAGCTGATTTTATTGTTGGTGCAGATGGTACTTTTTCAAATGTAAGAGCTAAAATGGTTGAAAAACTAGGGCATATGTATAATTACAATAAAATAGAGTACGACTATAAGGAACTTCTGATACCATCAGGACCAAACAATTCTTACTTAATTGAAAAAGAAGCTCTACATATATGGCCAAGAGGAAATTTTATGGTTATAGCTCTTGCTAATTTAGATGGAAGCTTCACCTGCACATTATTTGCTGCTAAACACGGAAAAGATTCATTTGAAAATTTAAATACTGAGAAAGAAACAATTCACTATTTCAAGAAGCATTTCCCGGATTTTACTGGACTAGTTCCAAATCTTTATGAGCAATGGCAAGCCAACCCTACTTCTGAGCTTGGGATAGTAAAAACCTTCCCCTGGAACAAAAAAAATGTTTTGCTTATTGGTGATTCAGCTCATGCCACGGTGCCATTCTATGGTCAGGGTATGAATGCTGGCTTTGAAGATTGCAGAATACTATCAGATGTGCTAGACATCTATAAAGAAAATTATGAAAAATGCTTTAATCAATTTTCAATTGATAGAAAGCCAGAGGGTGATGGGTTGCAAGATTTATCACTGCATAATTTTATAGTCATGAGAGATAAAACAGCGGACCCTAGTTTTTTATTACAAAAGAAAATTGAACAAAAATTCTCAAAATTGCACCCAGAAAAATGGTTACCTCTGTATAGTATGGTTAGCTTTTCAAATGTCAAGTATTCAACAGCTTGGGAAGTTGGTAAAAAACAAGATCAAATAATGGAAAAAATCATGAAACTACCTCAAATAGAAAAAAAATGGGATGATGATTTTGTTATAGATATGATCTTAAAGGAAATCTGAGTAATTTTCTAAAAGTTTAAAAAAACATTAGTGTCTATATGCTGCGTTTTTATCTGCTGCGTTTTTGAAATCGTTTAAAGACCGAAGTTAACGGATGCAGGAAAAATAATAAAATAAATAATAATATAAGTTATAATAATTATTGGTACACATAGAATAATTAATAATGCTTTTTGCCATAATTTCCAATTAGGTAAAAACCTTGACTTTTTAGATTTCTTATTCTTTTTTGTCGATGTTTTTAATATATCATTTTCAGAGCTATAAAACCCCTGTTTATATAATCTTTTCTGATACTGTTCTAATGTTTCACCCCTTTTATTAATAGTTGTATCCATTGATAGACTATTAATTGGAAATGATGCATATGATAAATTAGCTATCAATACTAATACGGAAATAATTAATTTTTTCATTTTACAAATTTATCAACCCAATTAGTAAATATTATGTGTAGCATAATATGTTTAAAATTCTAAAATTTTAAAAAAAACGTTATATGTTAAAAATAGATTAAAAAAAGACTAAAAAACGTAAAAATTAACAAAAAATAGTAAAAAAATGCAAAAAAATAAAAAAAAATTAAAAAACTACAATTTTAATAAATATGTGTTTTTTATAATAATATAATTTAGATAAATTGTTTAAAAAAGTAAAAAAAGCTATTTATATTGAATAAAACACCCTAAAAAAATCATTTATATCACATTTTATTTAGATTTTCAATTTATTGTTTTAAAAAAGAAATATGAAAAAGTGAAATAAAATCCTTTATTTATTGTTAAAAACACAATAAAACACAATAAAAGACAAAAAAATTAAAGATAAATGCAGAAAATGCTACAAAAATGGCATAAAATGTATATAAAATATTCTAAATAATAAATGATAAGAAATACTTCAGTTTTATTTAACAAATCATTAATAANAAAATTGTGTTGCACAAATAAATAATTTTTTGATTTTCATTTTATATTTTTACTCGTTTAACNAGCATGAATAAAATATCCTACTTATTTTTTATCACTATAATTCTTTCTTGTACTCCAAATAAGAAGAAAAACATACTATTATCTAAATCTTCATTTAATTATGTAAAGTGGTTAGAAGATGAAAACTATAATATTTTAAATGCTTATCAAGCAAATAATTTAGACTCTTTGTTGAGCATCGCGGATGGTATTGTTTTAACAGGAGGGGAAGACATTAACCCACTTATGTATGACAATGCATCTAATCTTTATTTATGTGAAACGATTAATCATTACAGAGATACATTAGAAAAATTAATATTTGATTACGCCTTTAATAATTCAATTCCAACTATAGGTATTTGTAGAGGAATGCAAATGATTAATGTAGCTGCTGGAGGATCATTATACGCAGATATTCCCACTCAAATAGGAAATGCTGTCTCTCATCGAAATAATGGAGAGGTAAATCATTCCATTTNCTTGGTAGATCCTCAGAACACNTATAATTCTTTAATCTTTCCAAAAAATGACACTNCATCATCTTTTATTGTNAACTCTTGGCATCATCAAGGATTGAATGATTTAGCAAAGGGAGTCATTGTTTTAGCTCGTTCAAATGACATGTTGCCAGAAGCGATTGTATTAGATAGTAACTTGCATCCATTTATGATTGCTGTTCAGTTTCATCCAGAAAGATTAGGAGGAAGCAATGGTATTAGTATTACAATGAGAGATAATTTTTTTAAAGCAATAAATAGAAAATAATTGAGTCAAAAGTTATTACTATTAATTTTAGACGGATGGGGCTACGGTGTTCAAGATTCAAAAAATGCTATTCATGTTGCTAATACTCCTTTCATTGATAAGCTGAGTAAAACAAAACTTAGCTCTAAACTTCTTACTCATGGTGCATATGTAGGATTGCCAGATAATCAAATGGGTAATTCTGAGGTCGGCCATTTAAATATTGGTTCAGGAAGAGTACTGTTTCAGGATTTGCAAAGAATTAATAATGATTGCGAANAGGGTAATCTAGTGCGCAATAAGAAATTACTTGAATGCATTAATTATTGTAATAATAATGATAAGAGTTTGCATCTGATTGGTTTAGTCTCTGACGGTGGGATTCATTCTCACCAAAAACATCTTTATGAGATATGTAGAATTGCTGCTCAAAAAAAAGTTAAAAATGTTTTTATTCACGCCTTTACTGATGGAAGAGATACTGATCCAAAAAGTGCTATTAAACACATTAGTGATTTAGAAAAAAATTGTTACGGTTCAAATATTGCTAGCGTTTGTGGTAGATACTATGCTATGGACAGAGACCAAAGATGGGAAAGAACTAAGTTAGCATATGATTTACTAACTAAAGGTGTTGGAACAAAATCTAAAAACTTGATAGAAGCTATTAAAAATTCATACGAAGAAAACATAACTGATGAATTTATCAAACCAATAGTAAAAGTAGATTCAAATAACAATCCGATATGCAACATAAAAGCTGATGATGCTGTTATATGTTTTAATTTTCGAACAGATCGTTGTAGGCAAATCACGCAGGTTCTCACTCAAGTAAATAAAGTTGATTTAGGTATGAAGAAACTAAAGCTTGAATATAACACTATGACAACATATGATGAAAGTTTCAATAATGTTAGTGTTTTATATGATAAAGAAGTTTTAAACAATACTTTAGGAGAAATAATTAGTAAAAATAATCTAACTCAGACAAGAATTGCTGAAACGGAAAAATATCCACATGTAACCTTTTTCTTTTCAGGTGGTAGAGAGAAGAAGTTTGATGGTGAGAAAAGAATTTTAGTACAATCACCAAAGGTTAAAACTTATGATTTAAAACCTGAGATGAGTGCATTCGAGGTTTGTGAAAAAACAATCACTGAACTTGAAAAGAATACATCAAATTTTATTTGTGTTAATCTTGCAAATCCAGATATGGTTGGGCATACAGGTGTTTTTAAATCAATAATCAAGGCAGTTGAAACTGTAGACATCTGCACAGGAAAAATTGTTAATTGTGCACAAAAAAATAATTATACTGTCTTAGTAATTGCTGATCATGGCAATGCTGAAATGGCTATAAATGATGACCATTCTCCNAATACAGCTCACACAAAGAATAAAGTACCTTGTTTTTTAATTAATTACGAAACAAATAATTTGAAAGATGGTATTTTAGCTGATATTGCGCCAACAATCTTAAAAATTATGAATATAAAACAACCGTCAGAAATGACTGGAAAAAGCTTAATATAAAATGAAGAATTTAAAACAATACATACAAGAAAATAGAGATAGATTTATTGATGAGTTATTTGAAATTTTAAAAATACCGTCAATTTCTGCTGATCCAAAATATAAAGAAGATGTTTTAAAATGCGCTGAATTGGTGAAAAATAAACTTATAATTTCTGGAGCAGAGAATGTTAAATTGTGCCAGACAGATGGTTATCCAATAGTATATGCAGATAAAATTATAGATAAAAATTTACCAACTGTTTTAGTATATGGACATTATGATGTTCAGCCCCCTGACCCGATTGAATTATGGGATAAACCTCCTTTTGAACCCTATATAAAGAAAACAGATAGTCATCCTCAAGGAGCGATCTTTGCAAGAGGTGCATGTGATGATAAAGGTCAGTTTTACATGCATCTTAAAGCATTTGAGTACATGCTTAAAACAGATAATTTACCATGTAATATAAAATTTATGATTGAGGGAGAGGAAGAGGTAGGATCTGAAAATCTTTCTGATTTTTTAATCAAAAATAAGCAAAAACTGTCCTGTGATGTAATACTAATTTCAGACACTGGTATAATCTCAAACGAAATACCATCAATTACTACAGGNCTGAGAGGATTAACATACTTAGAAGTTGAAGTAACTGGTCCTAATAGAGATTTACACTCAGGACTTTACGGTGGNGCAGTTGCAAATCCGATAAACATTTTATGTGAAATGATTGCCAAATTGAAGAATGATAAGAATCAAATTACAATCCCTGGCTTTTATGATAATGTAGATATTCTTTCTGAAAATGAAAGATCAGAAATAAATAGTGCTCCTTTTTCGGAAATTGACTACAAAAAAGCATTAGATTTAAAAGATATTCATGGTGAAGAGGGATATACCACAATGGAGCGAGCAGGTATTAGACCAACTCTTGATGTAAATGGAATTTGGGGGGGNTATACTGGTGAAGGTGCTAAGACTGTTATACCATCAAAAGCATTTGCAAAAATATCCATGAGATTAGTGCCCAATCAAACGGATGATGAGATTACTAAAAAGTTCACTGATTACTTTAGCANTATTGCTCCTGATTCAGTTTCTGTGAATGTAAAACCGCATCATGGTGGAACACCATATGTTTCTCCAACTGATACTATTGAGTACTTATCTGCATCCGAAGCAATAGCAGAAACTTTTGGTAAAAAACCTGTTCCAGTNAGAGGAGGTGGAAGTATTCCTATTGTTGCATTATTTGAAAAAGAGCTTGGTGTAAAGTCAATTTTGTTAGGATTTGGTTTAGATTCTGATGCAATTCACTCTCCCAATGAGCATTACGGTATTTTTAATTATTTAAAAGGCATAGAAACTATNCCTTTATTTTTTAAAAATTATGCAGAGAAATTTTAAAGAACTACAAAAATTTAATCAATGGTGGCTGTGGGTCATTTTATTNATTTTTCCAATTTTGTCTTTTGGGAATTATGATGGTGCTGGAATAAATTTTTACTATGTACTTATTGGAATTTTAATCCCATCCTTATTTTATTTTTTGCAACTTAGAACTGAAGTAAATGAACAAGGNTTTTTTTATCAATTCTTTCCAATACACTTTTCATATCACAAAATAAGTTTTGAAGAAATAGAATCTGTCGAAGCTATAGATTATAAACCAATCAAAGACTATGGAGGCTGGGGAATTAAGTTTGGGTTCAAAGCAAAATCATATACTACAAGCGGTAATCAAGGTGTCATGCTTAAGTTAAAGGGTGGTAAGAACTTACTTTTTGGTTCACAAAAAAATAAAGAGCTTGAAAAGATTTTAAAATTTTATTTAAGAGCTACTTGAGAACTATGATATAGTAGTTTTTTTTACCCTTTTGAACAAGTAAGTATTTTTCCTTTATNAAGTCTTTGGAGGATATAGTATGACTAAGACTAATTTTTTCTTTGTTAATACTAACAGCATTTGACTGGATCATTCTTTTAGCTTCTCCGTTGCTTTTAAAAATGTTTTGACTTACTAGAAAATCTAATAGATTTTTATTTAAGTCATCATTTATTATATAGCTGGTTTGTACACCTTCAAAAATATTTAAGAATGTTGTTTCGTTCAATTGTTGTAAGTCTTTTGCTGTAGATTTTCCAAATAAAATATTGGATGCTTTTATTGCCTCATCAAGCTCTTCTTTGCTATGTACAAAAATTGTAACTTCTTTAGCAAGTTTTTTCTGAAGTTCTCTAAGATGAGGGTTTTTATCGTGCTCATCAATAATTTTGTTAATTTCCTCTTGAGTTTTGGTTGAGAAAATTTTAATATAGTTNTTTGCATCATCATCAGAGCANTTTATCCAAAATTGATAGAATTTGTAAACAGTGGTTTTATTTTTATCTAACCAAACATTTCCCTCTTCTGTTTTCCCAAACTTACCGCCATCTGATTTCTTTAAAAGAGGTGAAGTTACCGCAAATGCATCTGAGCTTTCTTTTCTNCTGATCAGTTCAATACCAGTTACTATGTTCCCCCATTGATCAGATCCACCAAGTTGAACTAAACAATTTTTNTCTTTCCATAGTCTGTAAAAATCATATCCTTGAACAAGTTGATAAGAAAACTCTGTAAAACTCATGCCTGTTTCTAATCGACTTTTAACAGAGTCTTTAGACATCATATAATTAATTGAAATATGCTTACCGACGTCTCTAATAAACTCCAAAAAAGAATAGTTTTTAAACCAATCGAAGTTATTTACAATTTCTGCAGAGTTTGATCCACAATCAAAATTTAAAAATTTTTCTAGCTGCTTTCTTATAGAGCTTAAGTTTCTTTCAAGAGTAGCTTCATCTAATAAGTTTCTCTCTTTACTTTTTCCCGATGGATCTCCAACCATACCTGTTGCTCCGCCAACTAATATGATAGGCTTATGACCACAATCTTGTAAGTGTTTTAAAATCATTATTTGCACCAAACTACCAATATGCAATGAGTCAGAGGTTGGATCAAACCCAATGTAAGCACTTGTAATTTCTTTTTGAAACTGCTCTTGTGTTCCAGGTACAATATCTTGTATCATACCTCTCCATTTAAGTTCTTTTATAAAATCCATATTAACTTGTTACAAATATAACATCATAACTTAAATAATCATGTTATTTGTATTTTTGTAATATGATTTTTGTAACTGGAGCAACTGGCATGGTTGGTGCTAATTTAATAGCATTATTTGAGAGAAATAATGTTGAATATAAGGCACTAAAAAGAAAATCAAGCACCTTAAATATTGTAAAAAATGTTTTTAAAGTTCATGGTATTGAAAATAAAATACAAAATATTAAATGGGTTGAGGGAGACGTTACAGACTATCCATCTCTACTTCAAGCAATGGAAAATTGCGATAAGGTTGTTCATGCTGCAGGATTTGTATCATTCAATAAATTCGATAAAAATAAACTTGAAGAAATAAATATATTTGGAACAGAAAATATGGTTAATGCTTCTCTTGCTCTTAAAATAGAGAAGCTTATCTATATTAGTTCTATAGCCACGCTTGGTAACTCAAATAGTAATCTAATTACTGAGGATGATTTTTATGATTTTGGAATCAATAAAAGTTATTATGCTGAAACTAAATATTTTGCTGAACAAAACGTTTGGAGAGCAAGTGCTGAGGGATTGAATGTAACAATACTTAATCCATCTGTTATTCTTGGAGTTGGAAATTGGAATTCAGGTAGTCCTAAAATTTTTAGTCAAATTTATAAAGGGTTGAAATTTTACACAGTTGGTAAAACAGGATTTGTTGATGTAATTGATTTATGTAAAATAATAAATACACTAATATTCAATTGTAAAATAGGTCAAAAAAGTAGATTTATTATAAATGGCCATAACGTCTCATACAAACAAATTTTTAAATTAGTTGCAAACAATTTTAATGTTAAAGAACCAAAATTCAAAGCCACAAAATTCCTACTTGAGCTGGTATGGAGACTTGAAGCTATTTTATTTTTCTTNTTNAGAAGAACTCCTACTATAACTAAGGAAACAGCTAATAGTGCTATGTCAGTAAAAAGCTATGATAATTCAAAAATTGTGGATTTAATAAAATTTAAATTTATTGATATAGATATTACAATCAAGAATTATTGTAATGCCTATTTAAATAGTTTAAGGTAGTTTCTGCTTTTCAATTTGTAACTCATTAATAATATCTTTATAAATTTCTTCAAGCATTTTTGGATTGTTCGAGTAAAACTCTAAGTTTTCGATAAATAATGAGTCATTGATTTTATGTAGTGAAAATATTGAGTCGTAATTAGATTTTAAATTATATGATGCTATTTCNCTATCAATTACTTTTTGATGTTGATATTTAGACTCTATAATTTGAACAGATTTAAGAATTTCTTTCATTAAATCTTTCGAAAAAAATTGATCTGTACTTTTATTTGATTTGCAGCTAGNNAATAAAATTAGTAAAATGAATAAGGCTCTGANCATATTTCAAAACTATTAAAATATGNTTNAAATTATTTGNTAAATNNAGNATTAANNTTATANTTTAATTAACTCTAAAAGNTNAAAATAATTATCTTTACANNAACGAACAAANNATTAATCNAATGAAAAATTTATTATACTTTTTTGCNATNATCTCNTTCTTTGCATTTACAGCTTGTTCTGGTGGNTCATCAGAANGCAANACTGCTGANGAAACAGTNGTTGAGCCAGCTGTAGAAACTGTTGAAGAAGCTGCAACTGATTCAGCTGCAACTGANNNANCNGNAACTGAAGAAACAGAAGAAACTACCGAAGAAGGAGGAGAGTAAAAATAAAAAAAGGTGCTTTTAAAAAAGCACCTTTTTTATACATCAAACTCTAAGGGCAGTCCTCTGAAACTTTCATCAAACTTTCCCGAATTATACACTAAATTACCGTTTACAAAACAACTCTGTACACTGCTTTTGAATGTATGGCCATCAAAAGGTGACCACCCACACTTATATAAAATGTTTTCTTTGGAAACAGTCCAGCTCTTATTCAAATCTAAAATTGTGAGATCAGCATAATACCCCTCTTTAATAAAACCTCTTTTTTTAATTCTAAATAGTTTCGCTGGGTTATGACACATTTTTTCAACAATCTTTTCAAGAGAAATTAATCCATCATGATATAAATCAAGCATTGCAACTAAGCTATGTTGGACTAAAGGTCCTCCTGAGGGACATTTCATATAATTATTACTTTTTTCAATTATTGTGTGAGGAGCATGGTCGCTAGCAACAACATCAATTAAATTACTATTAACTGCATCAATCAACTTTTTTTTGTCATTTTCTGTTTTTACTGATGGGTTCCACTTAATAAAAGCCCCCTTTTTATCATAATCCTTTTCGCTAAACCATAAATGATGAATACATGCCTCAGAAGTTATTTGTTTTTTCTCAATAGGTAAATCATTGGTAAAATGGGATAATTCCTTGGCTGTTGAAATATGAAATATGTGAAGTCTGGTTTTGTGTTTTTTAGCTAACTCAATAGCTAGAGAAGATGATTTGAAACAAGCTTCTTCCGATCTTATCTTTGGATGACAATTTATTGGAATATTATCACCATACTTTTCTTTATAAATATTGAGATTTTTATTAATTATATCTTCATCCTCACAGTGAACAACTAATAAGATTCTGGATTTTTTAAATAATTCATTTAGCGTATCTAACTTATTTACGAGCATATTTCCCGTTGACGAACCCATGAAAATTTTTATTGCTCCAACTTTTTTTGGGTCAGAGAGAAGAACTTCATCTATATTGTCATTTGAAGCCCCCATAAAAAATGAAAAATTTGCCAAAGATTTTTGTTCGCCCAGTATAAATTTCTTTTTCAATAAATCTTGCGTCAATGTTTGTGGTGAAGTATTAGGCATTTCCATAAAAGAAGTTATCCCACCAGCTACAGCAGCTTTACTTTCCGAATAAATATCTCCTTTATGAGTCAAGCCCGGCTCGCGAAAATGAACTTGATCATCAATAACTCCAGGAATAATATGTAGCCCGCTACAATCAAGTATCCTGTCAGCCTTAATATTAATTTCACTGGAGATTTTTTGGATAATATCATTAGAAATTAAAATATCCTTTTTTTGTAAAGTTCCACTATCAACAATAAAACTGTTTTTTATAAGAGTTTTCAAGCTTTTATCTTTTCCAATTTTTGAAAATACTTCTAATTTTCATGTTTATTACACCAAGGACAGCTTCATAAAAAATTCCACCACTCATTTTGGATTCTCCTTCACTTCTGTCAGTAAAAATTACTGGCACTTCAATTACATTAAAACCATACTTCCATGCCTTAAATTTCATTTCAATTTGAAAAGCATAACCAACAAATTGTATCTCATCTAAATTAATTGTTTCTAAGACTTCTCTTTTATAACATTTAAACCCTGCTGTGGAATCATTGATTGGCATTCCCGTGATTATACTTACGTATTTTGATGCGAAAAAAGAAAGGAGAAGTCTTGACATTGGCCAGTTAATAATATTAACACCTTTTACATATCTTGATCCAATAGATAAATCACCACCTTTTTCTTCATTTGCATTGTAAAGTCTTACAAGATCGGCAGGATTATGTGAAAAATCTGCATCCATTTCAAAAACATATGAATAATCTCTTTCTAAGGCCCATTTAAATCCATGAATATAAGCTGTACCAAGTCCTAATTTTCCTGTTCTCTCTTGAATGAAAAGAGAGTCTTGAAATTTACTTTGCAAATCTTTTACTATGTCTGCAGTGCCATCTGGTGAACCATCATCTACAATTAAAATATGAAATAACTTGTTTAACGAAAATATTGTTCTGATGAGTTTTTCTATATTTTCTTTCTCATTGTAAGTTGGTATAATAACTAAACTATCAGACATATTAAATTTTTTCTTTTATAATTTCTTCAACTACGTTAGGGTCTAGCAAAGTACTTGTATCTCCAAAATTACTAAAATCATTTGAAGCAATCTTTCTAAGTATTCTTCTCATAATTTTTCCAGATCTTGTTTTAGGTAAACCTTTTACAAATTGGATTTTTTCAACTTTTGCAATTGGTCCAACATTTTTTACAATTAAATTATTTATTTCAGATCTTGTGTTTATTTCATCCTCTAATACTCCTTGTGTTATGACAAAGGCGTATATAGCGTTGCCTTTGATTTTGTGTGGATATCCAACAATAGCTGTTTCACATACATTCGGATGTTCATCAATTGCACTTTCAATCTCTGCTGTTCCAAGATTGTGACCAGAAACAATAATTACGTCGTCAACTCTGCCTGTAATTCTATACATACCTTCATTATCTCGAATACACCCATCACCAGTAAAGTACATGTTTTCGAAAGTGCTAAAGTATGTGTCTTTAAATCTTTTATGATCTCCATAAACTGTTCTTGCCATGGAGGGCCATGGAAATTTAATGCATAATTTTCCTTCAACATTTAGATTATTTAATTCGTTTCCATCATTATCCATTATACATGGTTGTATTCCAGGTAAGGGTAGTGTAGCAAATGTAGCTTTTGATGGTGTTACACCTGCGAGGTTTGATATCATTATTCCTCCAGTTTCAGTTTGCCACCATGTGTCAACAATTGGTATATCTTTTTCCCCAATATTTTCATTATACCAGTTCCACGCATCTTCGTTAATTGGTTCACCAACAGTGCCAAGAACTTTAAGAGAACTTAAATCATATGGCTTAACATATCTTAATCCTTTAGCTTCAAGTGCTCTAATTGCAGTGGGGGCAGTGTAAAAAATATTTACTTTGTTTTCTTCAACTATCTTCCAAAATCTTCCAAAATCTGGGTATGATGGTATTCCTTCAAATAAAATTGAGGATGCTCCATTTAATAAAGGACCATAAATTATATAAGAATGACCAGTTATCCATCCGATATCTGCAGTACACCAATAAATATCGTCCTCTTCATATTGAAATACATTTTTAAATGAAAAAGAGGTATAGATCATGTAGCCTGCTGTTGAATGTTGAATGCCTTTTGGTTTACCAGTAGACCCAGATGTATATAATATGAATAGTGGGTCTTCAGCATCTACAACAATTGGCTCGAAAATATTAGTTGTACCTTTCATTTCCTCATGCCACCATTTATCTCTGCCGTTTCTCATTTTTACTTCAGAGCCAGTTCTTTTATAAACTATACAGCTTTCAATGGTTGGTGTATTTTCTAGTGCCTCATTACATATTTTTTTAAGCTTTATTTCTTTCTCTCCTCTATAACTTCCATCTGAAGTAATAAGTAATTTACATGTAGCATCATTTATCCTCTCAGAAAGAGCTTGGGCAGAAAATCCAGCAAAAACAACAGAGTGTATTGCACCAACTCTTGCACAAGCCAAAACAGCTATGGTCAACTCAATGAGCATGGGCATATAAATACAAACTCTATCACCTTTTTTAACTCCATTTTTAGTCAATACATTTGAAAATTTACATACTTCCATATGTAGTTGCTCATAAGTTATAGAAATGGAATCTTCTTTTGGGTCATTAGGAATCCACTTATAAGCAATTTTTTTGCTATGTTTTTTTAAATGTCTGTCTAAGCAATTGGTTGTGATGTTGAGCTTGGCGTTTCGAAACCACTCAACTTTTGGTAATCTAAAATCCCATTTTAATATGTCACCCCATTTTTTTTCCCATTTGAAGTTCTCAGCATAACTTGACCAGAACTTTTCAGGAGATTCAACGCTTTCTTTGTATTTTTTTAAATAATCATTAAAGTTTGAGATCATCAGAAACAATTTTAAATAAAATTAGCATTTATTTATTTATTAATGTTTAGATTAATAATCACTATTTTTTAAATTAGCAAGAAAAAATTTATGAAAAAAATTTACACTATAATTTGTTCTATAATACTAGCCTCATTAGCTGGTGCTCAAGACTGCAGTGAACTTTTTATCTCTGAATACGTTGAAGGGCCAAATAATAACAATGCAATTGAAATTTACAACCCAACAGCTTCAGCTATTGATTTGTCAGAATACTTAATTAAAAGATACTCAAATGGAGCATCTACTTCATCTGAAAGTTGGCCTCTTAGTGGATCTATAGCATCTGGACAAGCAATTGCTATTGGTAATGGTCAACTAGATTCAGTGTGGGTAAATAATTCCTATTGGTCTGTACCTGTTGATCCTGTATTTTTAGCTGCATGCGACTATTCATGTAGTGGTATTTATCCTACACCCTTTTACTTTAATGGTAATGATGCAATTACTTTAGAAAAAATAAATGGTGATATTATAGATATTTTTGGAAAGGTTGGAGAAGATCCAGGAGATTCCTGGTCTTGTGATACATCAGGTGGTTTTACTACAGCAAACAGCATTTCCTGGAACTATATAAGTGAAAGGTGGTGGACAAAGAGACAAACTTTAGTTAGAAAGTCAAGTGTTAAAAAGGGAGTCACTCAAAACCCTATTTTATTTAATCCTACTGCTGAGTATGATTCACTGCCTGATGCAACCTACTCTGGTATGGGATCACATTCATGTGATTGTGCTGTTTCCTCGGTGAATTATAAGACAGGCTTAGATTTTTCAATTTATCCAAATCCAATGATACAAGGTGAATCAATTCAAATAATCTCATCAAAAAATAATTATGAAATAAGATTATTTGACATGACAGGAAATTTAATAAGCTCGCGTGCTAAAATTAATTTCTCTCTACTAAGTTCGGGGTTTTATCTTGTTGAACTGAAGCACAGAGATGGATCATTTAATCAGAAGAAATTAATAGTACAATAATTTGAGATTATTTTTATTAATTTTTGTATTTCCTTTAAGCGCTTATTCACAAAATGTTGTCACTGGTAATGTCAGCGATTTAACAACCGGGGAATACCTAATAGGTGCAAGCGTTATTTATGAAAGTAGTAAGGGAACCACCACAGATTTTGATGGGAATTTTAGATTCTCTACTGATAAAAAAAGCTTGACTCTAAAAATTTCTTATGTTGGCTATGAATCATTAGAAAAGAAAATTGATTTGAGTTCAAAGCTGACTAACGTTGATTTTCGATTAAGTTCAATTAAGTTGAACGAAGTTAGGGTAGTTGCTGATTTAGCAACGGAGAGAAAAACACCAGTTGCTTTTTCGACAATTCCAATGAAAAAAATTAATGAAGAACTTGCTTCACAAGACATTCCAATGGTACTAAATTCAACTCCAGGAGTATATGCAACCCAAACTGGAGGTGGAGATGGTGATGCTAGAATAACTATTAGAGGTTTTAATCAAAGAAATGTTGCCGTTATGATTGACGGTATTCCAGTCAATGATATGGAGAATGGTTGGGTTTATTGGAGCAATTGGTTTGGTTTAGATGCTGTAACATCTAATATTCAAGTTCAAAGAGGCTTGGGTGCTTCTAAGATTGCAATCCCTTCAGTTGGAGGTACTATGAATATTATAACTCGAGGAACAGGCAATAAAGCTGGAGGTTCATTCAAACAAGAAATTGGTTCTTTTGGGAAGATTAGAAGTTCACTTGGCTATAATTCAGGTAAACTAAAAAATGGTTGGGGGTTTACTCTTGCAGGTTCTTACAAACAAGGTAATGGTTTTGTTGATCAAACTTGGACACAGGGATATTTTTATTATGCTAAGCTGCAAAAAGAAATAGGTAATCATTTAATTAGTCTTTCACTTATGGGTGCCCCTCAAAAGCATGGACAAAGATCTTACAAGAGCAACATAGCTACTTATGATACTGCTATTGCTAGAGAACTAGGTGATACAAGTAATTGGAATAATCAAATTACTAACAAAGGTATCACATACAACAAGCACTGGGGGAAGCTAAACAGATGGGACATTAATGGTTCTGGAGACACAATAAACAATAGAGAAAGACTAAATACAAGGCAAAATTATTATCATAAACCTCAGTACTCTCTCAGACATTTTTGGAGAGTTAATGAAAAATTTTACTTATCAAATGTTAGTTATTTGTCCATAGGAAATGGTGGGGGAACAAGAATTAGTGGTAACACAAACAACTATGATGCTTTTGGTCAGTATAACCTGCAAGAGGCATATGACGCGAATGTAAATAATATCGACCTGCTGTATTCAGATAATCAAAATAAGGCAGGTACTTATTTAAGTAGTTCAATCAATAATCATTTTTGGTATGGACTACTTTCAACTATGAACTATGAAATTAATAGCAATTATAATTTAAGTGGTGGATTAGATTTTAGATACTACACTGGTCAACATTATAGAGAGGTATATGATCTTCTTGGTGCAGATTATGTAATTGATGAAAGTAATGAGCAAAGATTGACATCTGTAAAGAGAGTTGGGGATAAAGTTTCATATCACAATGATGGTATCGTTCGGTGGGGTGGAGCATTCTCTCAAATTGAATTCTCAAATGGAATACTGAGTGCATTTTTTAATTTGTCAGCTTCTAACTCTGGATACAAAAGAATAGATTACTTTAAAAAAAGAGACCTTATTTTAAGTGACACAACATATAGAGAGGCTCTAGGAACTTCTGTAACAACAGAGCTAATTTTTGATGATCAAGGTAATTTAGTTGGCGCTAACAAAACACAAGTTTTAGATACTATTTTACACAATGGCGTGGCTTACACAATGAATTCTGACGAGGCCAAGCTTGCTGAAACTAATTGGAAGAACATACCAGGATTTACTATAAAGACTGGTGCAAACTACAATATAGATGATAAAAACAATGTTTTTCTTAATCTTGGTTATTTATCAAAAGCACCAAGGTTTAATAATGTTTATGACTACTCTAACAGACTTTACAGAGATATAAAAAATGAAAGTGTCAGTGCCTTAGAGCTTGGGTATTCATTCAGGTCAAGTATTTTTTCTTCAAATTTAAATATGTATTATACCATTTGGAATAATAAACCATCTAACGGAGGAGTTACTATATCAATTGATGATATACCATTTCGAGCTAATATTAATGGTATGGATGCGCTTCACAAGGGAATCGAACTTGATTTATCATATAAATTATTATCTAATTTATCATTAGAAGGGTTATTGTCAGTTGGAGATTGGCGATGGACTTCTTCTGAGACTGTGAGATTTTATGATGACGATAATAGTATTGCTCTAGATCCTAACAGTGGTGACACCATAGAGGTAAGTTTTGATGCTGATGGTGTACGTGTTGGTGATGCTGCTCAAACTCAGCTAGGATTTAGTTTAAGATATGAACCGACTACAGTATCCTATGTCAAGTTGAGATATACTTTTTTTGATGATTATTTTGCAGATTTTGATCCAATTTCTCTTGGTGGTGAAAATGGAGGAAGAGATAGTTGGCAGATACCTTCATATGATTTAATTGATTTGCATTGCGGATACAACTTTAAACTAAATAAAAAAAATAAACTGTCACTGAGATTAAGTATATTAAATTTGTTTGATAAAATATATATATCAGATGCTCAAAACAATGATCCATACAACGATGTTTCATATCAAGATTTTGATGCTAAATCAGCTAGTGTATTTTTTGGGCTGGGTCGTAGATTTACGATGTCTGCTCGACTAAATTTTTAAATTATGAAAAACTTTTTATCAATAATCTTAATTATATTTTTTTCCAATCTTTCTTATGCTCAATCCAGTATTTCAAGTGCTAGATTACAACCACTTGGTTCTACCGTTACCGTAACAGGTGTAGTAACAAACGGAGATGAGCTTGGGGTAATAAGATATATGGAGGATTCAACAGCGGGCATAGCTCTTTATGACCTTACAACCAATAATTATTTGGCAAATGTAAATAGAGGAGATAGTTTAACAATAACAGGCGAGTTAGCTGATTATAATGGATTGCTAGAGGTATATGTTACAGGATTTCCAACGATACACTCATCAAATAACAATTATCCTATTCCACAAATTATGCTACCAGCACAAATTGGAGAAGCTACTGAATCAGAGTTAGTACAAATAGATAATGCCATCTTTGTTTCAGGCGGAAGTTTATTCAGCGTAGGCACCTATGATTTCACGTGTGGTGGACAGTCAGGTAAAATATATATTAGATCAAATCATCCGATGATTGGATTAACAATTCCAGTTGGTCCCATTTCATTAATTGGGATATCCTCTCAATATACTTTTTCAGTGCCAGCGATTGATGGGTATCAAATACTTCCCAGAGATACAAATGATTT
>PBAP01000005.1 GCA_002716345.1 Flavobacteriales bacterium
AAATTTTGAAAATCTTTTAACGATTGATTCAGTAAATTTTAATTCAGATTCAATTTGCTATTCAGTTAATGATGGTTTTATACAAATATATTCATCCGGTATTTATCCACTAAGTTATTCATTAGACAGTGGACTCACTGTTCAATTAGACTCGATATTTACATCTTTACCATCAAAAAACTACCACATTGTTGTTTATGACAGTTTGGGATGTTCTGAAAATTTAGAAATTGAAATTTTGGAATATGATCAGCTATTAATTCAAATTGATAGCATAAAAAATGTAAGTTGCTACGAAGGTAATGATGGTTATATTTCTGTTAGTACTAACTCTGACAAAAGCTGTGATTTTTTATGGACATTAAATAACGATACGAATCGCTTTATCAATAACTTAAAATCTAACCACTATTTTGTTAGGGCAACTGATGAAAATCAATGTACAGCAGTTGATACTTTNTANATAGCTGAGCTTGGTGGGCCNCTTAAGTCNAATGAAGTTATAAATNTNGATGTTACTTGCTTTGGAGGTAAAGANGGTTTTTCTGAGGTTTTGGCNTCAGGTGGAGTNCCATTCNCAGANTCTTCTTATTCTTACATNTGGATNAGCTCNGANTATGATACAATTGGTTTTGNNAAAAATCAAAANAATTTATCATCAGACTTTTACACTGTNCACATATTTGATAGCCTTGAATGTGGTCCGTTTGTTGATACGATTAGGATATTGCAGCCTGATTCGTTTTATGTCACTGTTTTAAATATTACAGATAATGTTTGCTATGCTCATAACAATGGAAATATTTTATTACAGGGGCATGGTGGTAATTTACCATATCACAAATATTTTTTATCTAGTGATAGCTATATTGAGGAAACTCAAGTTAGTTTTTTTGATAGTTTATTAGCAGATAATTATGTTTCGTGGATTGCTGATGGCAAAAATTGTATTTCTGATACATTAAAAAATATTAAGCTGGGAGAGCCTGGTGATTTAAATCTCAATTTAACAACTCAAAACCCTAATTGTTATTCTTCATCAGATGGGAGTATGTCACTAATTTTAAATTCAGCAACATCCCCTTATGATTGTAATGTTATTTATGAAGGCCTACTAATAAATTCATTCACATTAAATCAAAATTATACTCAAATTTTGTATGACTTATCNAAAGGAAATTATGAAATCCAAATTTCTGACTACAATGGCTGCGAGTACGATACATTATTTGCATTGCTAGAACCTGACCCTGTGATTTCTAATTTTACTACTGATTCTTACTATTGGGTTGAGCCTGTAGTAATTGACTTTGTTAATTTGAGTGAAAATGCAAATAAATTTGAATGGAGATTTGGTAATGGAACTTCGATTTCCACGAACAGTTTAGAAACTGTTAGCAGCTATTACAATAATCAGGGGAAATACATAATTGAACTAATTGCTTCAAATGAGGAGCTTTCCAACATATGCAACGATACATCAAAATTCGAGATAGATATTGAAGGTTTTGATATCTTAAATACTTTTACTCCAAATGGAGATAATATCAATGACTATTTCGAATTTGATGAGTCTTTATTTTCAGATATAAACGTTAAAATTTATAACAAGTGGGGAACAAAAGTTTTTGAATGGAATGAAATCAACTACAAGTGGGATGGTAGAGGATACAGCGGAGAAAACCTGCCTGAATCAGTTTACTACTTTGTTTTAGATGCAGTTGGTATTTCTGGACAATATTATCAAACTAATGGTCATATCAATTTATTAAGATAGGAAAGTTAAAACAAAACTTACCTTAAAATCGCTCTATTAGAAGCGAATTTTGTAGATTTGTTCAAAATAATCGATTATGAAAAAGATAGTTGGACTAATTCTTTTGGTTTTTCTATCATTTGGTGTTCATGCAAGTCACATCATGGGAGGAGAGATCACCTGGGAGTGTATCAAAGATCCTCTTGACCCTGATGTTGGTAAGTATATTTTCACAATGAAGTTATACAGAGATTGTGATGGTATTTCTTTGCCCACAACTAATCAAACACTAAATGTTTGGAATCACCCAACAGTAACTACAATCAGTTTACAATTTATTTCAAATACTGACATATCGCCAGACTGTGATGTTACAAATAGTGGAAACCCTGCATTAGACTGTTTTACAAATCCAGTCGGCGCTGTTGAAGAGTACATCTATCAATCATTGCCAATAGCTTTAATTGGCGCACCTCCAATTTCCAATCCTCCAACACCGACTACTCATGGATGGCATTTTACATGGGACTCATGCTGTAGAAATGGAGCTATTGTAAATTTAACTACACCAAGTTCTGACGGTTTTACTATGAGAGCTTCAATGTTTGCATATGTCGATCCTCTAGGTAACTCTACGCCGACAGATCCATGCTTTGATTCCTCTCCAATTTTTAATGAAAGTCCTAAGACAATTATTTGTACTGGATACCCTTTTTCATATACACACAATGCATCTGATCAAGAAATGGATAGTTTGGTTTATAGTTGGGATGAGCCATTAGATGACTTTTTTGGGGCATACAATCCGCCTGTAACCCCTGGTTTGCTAACGTACACACCCCCTTACACTGCAAACAACCCGCTTCCTGGAAACCCAACACTTAATCCTCAAAACGGTCAAATATCTTATACATCAAATTTATCTGGTAACTTTGTTACCGTGGTAAGAGTTGATGCATACAAATGTGATCAGCTGGTTGCTCAAATTTACAGAGAAATTCAAGCAGTTTTAATTGCTTGTCCTCCTCTTGCAGGTGGAAATGCAAACTTGCCTCCAAATATTCCAGCACCATTTCCAGCACCAACTCCATATTATACTACTGTAGCAGCTGGAACTTTGGTTTCTTTCAACATTAGTGCCTCTGATGCTGATTTATATGCAGCTGGTGTACCTCAAGATGTATCATTAGAAATCACTGGAGGTCAAATGGCAGGCGATTTTATAACAACCACTGATTGTGTTAGCCCACCCTGCGCTACATTTACTGACAACTTAGGTAATCCACCACCTTTTTCATCCCCTTCAATTGTTAACGGAATTTTTGAGTGGCAAACAGCATGTACACATATTGCTTCAGATGCAGGATGTGGTAACGTATCGAATATTTACAATTTTGCAATAAAAGCATATGATGACTTTTGTCCTGCAAATGCTATTACTTTTGCAACAATAACAATCGAAGTTACTCAAGCAGCATCTTTGCCCGCACCGGATTTAAAATGTGTGTTTGTTAATGGTAATGGTGATGTAACTTTAGATTGGAATCACACCGTTGGGGCAAACAACTCTACATTATATCATCTTTACGCCTCAGATAATATTGGGGGACCTTACGTAAATGTTGCAGATGTATCATATCCAACTGATAATTATACAATTGACTCCTCTCTTGTGCCACCAGGAGCGCAATATTTTTTCATGACAAATGAATCCACTTGTGCAAGTGAATCTTTACCTTCAGACACCATTACACCAATAGCATTTGAAATTTCATCAAACAATGTGTCTTGTTGGGACGATGCAGATGGGTCAATTTCTGTCGAAGTTTTAACCAACATGTTGAATCCTTTTAGTTATTACATAAATGGTGTAATTAACCCTAATCCACCCCCTTATGATACTTTGTTTAGTGCATTACAAGCCGGCACTTATAATATTACAGTAAGTGACAACGGATATTGCCAAATTACTCAGCCAATTCACATAACTGCCCCTGGTTTTCCATTACAATTAATTATCAGTGATACTGTGAATACCTGCTTTGGCCAAGGCACCGCTACTGCTAGCGTAGATGGAGCAGGAGGAACCCCACCATACAGCTATGAATGGTTTAATTTTGGAGATACAATAGCATTTTCTACACAAAACATTGTAGATTCATTATCCACGGGTAGTTATTTTGTAGAAATTATGGATGTAAACGGNTGCGATACGTTTACGACAGTACAAGTTATTTCCTCACAGCTTCCATTGACAGCCTCACCACAGATTTATGGTGTTTCATGTCAAGGTGATAGTACTGGTATGATNATAGCAGATGGAGGAGGTAGTTTCCCNCCTTATAAATACTACTGGAAGGATTCTAGNGGAGATACTATAAGATATACAGGANATATGATAGGAAGAGACACNTTGAGAGATCTTCCTGCAGGNAGNTATAGGTTACANATNTATGATTCACAAGATTGTTTTGAAGATTATATATTAACAGTAGGAGAACCTGCAACGAGCNTAACAATAGATAGTTTATTAACTGTTTCAGATATTGCTTGNNATGGAGATAGTGTAGGTAGCGCGAGAATGTTTGTAAGCGGAGGTATGCCNAACTACTCATATGTTTGGGAAAGNGGAGAGACTGGTTTAGTAGCTACATCTCTNAAGGCTGGCTATAACACTGTGTCTGTTACAGATGACTGGGGTTGTACAGTAGAGGATAGTATTCAAATTAATGAGAACCCTCTGATTGAGTCAACAGTTAGNGTTGTNCAGAANGTAAGTTGTTATGGTANTTCTGANGGTATTGCAAGTGTCACTTCATCAGGAGGTATTCCATCATATATATATTTCTGGAGTAATGGCCATACAGGCTTTAGTNTGCCAGATACAGCATATAATCTACTATTTGGAAGTTATTATGTTACTACCAGAGATGCTTTAGGTTGTGAAGTTATAGATAGTATAGACATAAGTCAACCAGAACCTTTATCAATGGAAGCTAGCGAGATAGAGTGGATTTCTTGCTATGGAGCAAATGATGGATTNGCAAATGCATATGCTTGGGGAGGTACAGCTCCTTANACCTTTACATGGCTACCAAACGGGCAACAAGGAGATACTGTAAACACATTAACTCCAGGTATACACACAGTTACTGTTACTGATGCAAAAGGCTGTACAGCAAGTGATACAGTATTTATAAATGAGCCNTTTGAGCTATTTGTAGATATAGATGATACACAGACNATTTTAGCTTATTGTGTAGGAGTTAATACTGCTTCACTCACAGCTATTGCATCTGGAGGAACACCTGGTTATTCTTATCAATGGGATGATAATAGTGTTGCTCCTCAAACAACATCAGTAGCAACAGATTTATTTGCAGGAGTTTATACAATTACAGTTACAGATTCTAGAGGTTGTACAGTTACAGATTCTAGAGATATAGATACAGTTACAAATACAATGAATGCACANATTACTGCATTAAATCAGTATAACGGAGGCTATCACGTAAGTTGTTATGGCGCAAATGATGGGAAAGTATATGTGTCGGCTTCAGGAGCACATGAACCTTATTCTTACCAATGGTTTGGTCCTTCAGGCTTTAGTGGTAGTAACGATACTATTAATCAACTTGCTGCAGGTATATACTCTGTGAATGTTAGTGATACAAATAATTGTATGGTAAATACGAGTATACATGTTACTGAGCCATTAAATCTATTATATAGTGTTCATTCCTCCACTGCTGAGACATGTCTTGGTTCTTGTGATGGAACAGTTTCATTACAATTATCAGGTGGTACTGCTCCTTACGTAGGTATTTTTACTAATAATGTAACTGGACANATTGGATCAAGCTCNATGCCTAATGATAGNTTGATTACTAATGTTTGTTCTGGTAGTCATAGTATTACATTAACTGANGCTAATGGTTGNTCTAGTGCTATAATCAACGGAGGTAATAATCAGGTCATTGTTCCATTTGCATTNTCAACANCAGCATCTNTTGATTTTTCTTCTGTGGTAAATGTATTGTGTAACTCATCNGCTACTGGTTCNGCAAGTGCTTTAAATCCAATTACAAATAATNCAAACTANTCTTATTCTTGGGAAAATGTAAATAATCCTGGAGTTACAGTTTCANGTACTACTACAGCANCAAACTTAATTGCNGGCACNTATGTTTTATTAGCACATTANTCTGATTCAAATANTTTAAATCTAATATACCCAGGATGTACATCATCAGATACTGTTACTATTTCGGAGCTANCAGCNGTTGAAATTTCAANTAANGGNNTAGTNGCAGNNGATTGCTTTGGANCAANNACAGGTAGTATTAGNNCAGNAGTNTCNGGNGGAACANCNCCNTATNCNTNTNNNTGGNTACCTAGCGGNGGANNNTCGAACGTACAGCTANTAATTTAAGTGCNGGNGNATATACNTTNAATGTATTAGATGCTAATCAGTGTTCNGATGTAAGATACNTTNANNGTANCNCANCCAGATNTTNTAAATNTTAGTATCACTGAGAATAATTATNTANTNAGNGTNTCCTCNTTAACNGGAGGNGTANCTCCTTANTCATATTCNTGGAGAGANTCTTCNANNCCNAATGTTTCAATACAAGGAGGNACNTCNTNNTTNGTAACNNAAGGAGGNAATTATTATGTAATNNTAACNGATGCNAANGGNTGTACACAGACATCTAATTCTGTNTTGTTTAATGAGACAAGNATNGGAGAAGCTGCAATAAGTGAGATAAAAATATANCCGAATCCATTTAGNGANGAAGCTACGATTGATTTAGGAAAATCAGTNTCGGATGTAGTNGTAAGGGTAATGGANATATATGGAAAAGTTATAGAAATAATAGAAACAAAGAATAAAGATAAGGTTTTAATAAAGTCTAGAAACAAGGCTAAAGGNACCTATTTTGTGGAGATAGANATAGATGAAGATCAAATATTCTACAAGAAAATTTCACTTAAGTAATTTAGTTACGTAAATTTTNATTTCGTTTATTAATNNGCTGTTTAAAAAANGAAAGCAAAAAAATCACNAAAGTATTTCATCTTTTATGAATAAATTGCTAAATTTGCCGGCCTTTNAAAATAAAAGAAATATGCCGACTATACAGCAACTAGTTAGAAAAGGAAGAGTTTCTCTNAAGAANAAGAGCAAATCNTTAGCCCTGAATTCTTGTCCTCAAAGAAGGGGAGTTTGTACTAGAGTATATACTACAACACCAAAAAAACCTAATTCAGCGTTAAGAAAAGTNGCCAGAGTAAGNTTGACTAACGGTAATGAAGTAAATGCNTATATNGGAGGTGAGGGGCATAATTTACAAGAATATTCNGTTGTTTTAGTTAGAGGAGGAAGAGTTAAAGATTTACCTGGNGTCAGATATCATATCGTNAGAGGTGCACTNGACACTTCTGGTGTAAGTGAAAGAACACAAAGGAGGTCNAAGTATGGNGCTAAAAGAGANAAAAAATAATTAGATGAGAAAGAAAAGAGCGAAAAAAAGATATTTAACNCCTGATTCTAAGTTTAANAGTCAATTAGCTACAAGATTTGTTAACAACATTATGCTTGATGGTAAAAAAAATATNGCCTTTAAAATTTTTTATGAAGCATTAGATGCAGTTTCTCAAAAAATTGATGATTCTNAAAGTATNAAAGTTTGGGAAAAGGCTCTCGAAAANGTTATGCCACACGTTGANGTTAGAAGTAGAAGAATAGGTGGAGCAACATTTCAAATCCCACATCCAATTAGAGAAGACAGAAGAGTTTCTCTNGCGATCAAGTGGATGNTTAGTGCTGCAAGAAATAGAAATGAAAAAACAATGAGNCAAAGACTTGCGTCTGAAATAGTAGCAGCTTNTAAAGAAGAGGGAGCATCATTTAAGAAAAAACAAGANACTCACANGATGGCTGAAGCTAATAAAGCCTTCTCACATTTTAGATTTTAATTGATATGGCAAGAGATTTAAAANATACAAGAAATATTGGNATTGCAGCACACATTGATGCAGGTAAAACAACNACNACTGAAAGAATTTTATATTATGGAGGTGTGAATCATAAAATTGGNGAAGTTCANGATGGTGCAGCTACNATGGANTGGATGGAGCAAGAACAAGAAAGNGGNATTACAATTACCTCTGCAGCAACTACCCTTAACTGGCCTTACAGAGGGACNGATTANCATGTNAACATTATTGATACTCCNGGACACGTTGATTTTACTGTTGAAGTAAATAGATCNTTAAGAGTTTTAGACGGATTAGTNTTTTTATTTTCAGCAGTTGATGGTGTAGAGCCTCAATCTGAAACNAACTGGAGATTAGCAAANAATTACAACGTGCCAAGAATAGGTTTTGTTAANAAGATGGACAGACAAGGTTCCAATTTTTTAAATGTATGCAAGCAAGTNAAAGAGATGCTTGGTTCTCACGCTNTACCATTACAAATTCCAATTGGAAACGAAGCTGATTTTAAAGGCGTNGTAGATTTAATTAATTTTAANGGGATTGTTTGGAANGAAGAAGATCAAGGNATGACATTCAAAGAAGTTGAAATTCCNAGTGANGTGTTAGANGAGGCTAGAGAGTATCGCTCAAATTTATTAGANGCNGTTGCTGAATTTGATGATAGTTTACTTGAAAAATATTTTGAGGANGAAAACTCTNTAACTGAAAGAGAGATANTANATGCCCTTAGANAGGCAACAATNTCTGGTAANGTTGTTCCAATGATGTGTGGCTCAGCCTTTAAGAACAAAGGTGTGCAAACTATGCTAGANATGGTCATGGAAATNTTACCTTCTCCNTTGGANGTTGAAGCAATTGAAGGNACAAACCCAAAATCTGGAGAAGAAGAAANAAGNAAACCGGATGCAAACGAGCCCTTCGCAGCTCTAGCATTNAAAATAGCNACTGATCCCTANGTTGGTAGGNTATGTTTTACAAGAGCATATTCTGGCACATTAAATTCTGGTACCTATGTAATGAATACAAGATCNGNTTCTAAAGANAGAATTTCTAGAATTTATCAGATGCACTCNAACAANCANAATCAGATTAATTCTTTACAAGCCGGAGATATCGCAGCACTAGTAGGTTTTAAGGACATCAAAACAGGTGANACACTNTGTNCAGAAAANNCACCAATTGTACTTGAATCAATGGATTTTCCAGATCCAGTTATTGGAGTTGCAATTGAGCCNAAAACNCAAAAAGATCTTGANAAACTTGGAGTNGCTTTAGGTAAGCTAGCNGAGGANGATCCCACATTTACTGTAAAAACAGACCAAGATTCTGGACAAACNATNATTTCNGGCATGGGAGAATTACANTTAGATATCATTATTGACAGANTAAAAAGAGAATTTAGCGTAGAATGNAANCAAGGTGCACCNCAGGTTGCTTACAANGAGGCAATNACCTCTGCTGTAANACACAGAGAAATATANAAAAAACAATCAGGNGGTAGAGGAAAATTTGCTGATATACAATTTGAGATTTCNCCTGNTGACAGTGATTTTGAAGGNGANGGNCTACAGTTNGTAAATGAAATNAAGGGAGGAAATATTCCNAAAGAATTTATTCCNTCTGTTGAAAAAGGNTTTAANATGGCTATGNTTAATGGTGTTTTAGCAGGATACCCNCTNAACAGNATGAAGGTTAGNTTATATGATGGNTCATATCATGATGTTGATTCAGATCAANTATCATTTGAACTNTGTGCTCAGATAGCATTTAAAGTTGCTNCNAAGCAAGCAGCTCCATCNCTGCTTGAGCCAATTATGAAATTAAGTGTTGTTACNCCTGAAGAAAGTATGGGAGATGTGATTGGAGACTTAAATAGAAGAAGGGGGCAAGTTGAAGGAATGGATGACAAAGCTGGNTCCAAAGTGGTTAGTGCNAAAGTTCCTCTTTCTGAAATGTTTGGCTATATAACAGACTTGAGAACTATTACNTCTGGAAGGGCTACNTCCACAATGGAGTTTTTTAAATTCGAGGATGCACCTAAGAANATAGCAGAAGAGGTTATAGCGAATGTAAACGGTTCAAACAAAAAATAATATGGCACAAAAGGTAAGAATAAAATTAAAATCATTTGATCACAACCTAGTTGATCAATCTGCTGAAANAATTGTCAAAACAGTAAAGAACTCAGGTGCTGTAATNAGNGGTCCTGTTCCACTTCCAACTCACAAAAGAATCTANACTGTCTTAAGNTCCCCTCATGTTAATAAGGAGTCAAGAGAACANTTCCAATTATCCAATCANAAAAGACTCATGGATATNTANAGTTCNTCATCGAAAACAATCGATGCTCTTATGAAGCTNGAACTACCTAGCGGTGTTGATGTTGAAATTAAAGTAATATAANATGGCTGGNTTAATTGCAAAAAAAATTGGTATGACGTCTATTTTTAANGAAAGTGGAAAGAATATTGCTTGTACCATTATNNAAGCTGGTCCCTGTANCGTNACNCAAATTAAAACATTTGAAAAAGATGGATATAAAGCAGTACAGTTAGGCTATGGNCAAAAGAAAACTAAAAATATNAATAAAGCAAAGCAAGGACATTTAAANAAATCTAAGNTTAACAACCTNNACAAGNTAGTTGAGTTTAATTTTGATAATGAGCCAGAACTCGGATCTGANNTAAAAGTNGATCTTTTCAATGTNGGCGATTATGTAACAGTTACAGGAAACTCAAAAGGCAAAGGATTNCAAGGTGTTGTAAAAAGACATGGTTTTGCNGGNGTTGGTGACGCAACTCATGGTCAGCANAANAGAATGAGAGCCCCTGGTTCNATAGGAGCTGCTTCATATCCAGCTAAAGTTTTTAAAGGAATGAGGATGGCNGGACAAATGGGAAATANNAGAGTCAAAGTTGAGAATTTAGAGGTTTTGAATATTNATATTGAAAAAAANATAATTGTTNTTAAAGGAGCNGTGCCNGGATTTAACAANTCNTTTATTTTAATCGAAAAGTAATGGTATTAGACGTATATAATATAAAAGGAAANAAAACTAAAAAGCAGATTAAATTACCNAAAGANATTTTTGGTATTTCTACTANCGAGCATGCTGTTTATNTGGATGTCAAACAATATTTGGCATCACAAAGATCAGGTACTCACAAGTCAAAAGAAAGAGGAGAAGTTAAAGGAAGTAGAAGAAAGTTGAGAAAGCAAAANGGTAGTGGTGCTGCTAGAGTNGGTGATATAAAAAATCCAATTTTTAGAGGAGGAGGAAGAGTTTTTGGTCCCAAGCCTAGAAAATATCAATTGAAATTGAATAAAAAAGTCAAGAGTCTTGCAAAAAAATCGGCATTTTCATCTTTATATACTAAGTCTAACATTATTGTAATTGAAGATTATAAAATGGATAAACCGAGCACTAGAGCTTACAATCAATTTTTAGAAAACCTTGGTGTAGGTAATCAAAAAACGTTATTAACAACTAATGACAATTGTAAAAATATATATCTTTCAAGTAGAAATCTCAAAAAGTCAGATGTTGCACAAATTGAAAATGTTAATACATTTCAATTAATAAATATAAACAAGTTGATTATGATGGAATCTTCGATTAAAAATTTAACGGAATTATTAAAATAGTTTTATGAGCATTGTTAAAAAGCCTGTAATAAGTGAAAAAATGACAGATTTAACCGAAAAGTTAAACAGATATGCTTTTGTTGTTGATTTAAAAGCAAATAAAGTCCAAATAAAAAATGAGATTGAAAAATTATACGATGTAAAAGTTCGGTCAGTCAAAACTATGATTTGTATAGGAAAAACTAGAGTTAGAGGTACAAAATCTGGAATGATAAAAGGAAAAACATCGAAATATAAAAAAGCTATAATTAAGCTTAACGAAGGAGAAACGATTGATATATATAGCAATATTTAAAAATTAAAGATGCCAGTTAGAAAAATAAAACCAACAACACCAGGTCAAAGACATAAACTTGTTATTTCTTTCGATGCCCTCACAAAGAACGAGCCAACAAAGAGCTTACTTAAACCAAACAAAAAAAGTGGTGGTAGAAATTCTAGAGGAAAAATGACCATTCAATATGTTGGTGGTGGACATAAGAGAAAGTATAGAATAATTGATTTTAAAAGAGATAAAAAAAATATACCTGCTAAAGTAGATTCTATTGAGTATGACCCTAACAGAACATCTTTCATCTCATTGTTAAAATATATTGACGGAGAAAAGAGATATATAATTGCACCTGATGGACTAAAGGTAGGAGATGAAGTTATTTCATCTGAAAATGCGCCTATAAAATTAGGAAACACTCTACCATTATCTAAAATACCATTGGGTTCTGTAATCCATAATCTAGAGCTCTATCCTGGCTCTGGAGCTAAAATTGCAAGAAGTGCCGGTTCTTATGCACAGCTAATGGCTAGAGAAGGTAAATATGCAACTATTAAGTTAGTCTCTGGCGAAGTAAGAAAAATTCTTATCACCTGTCTAGCCACTTTAGGTTCAGTTTCAAATTCAGAACACCAGCTTCAAGTTTCTGGTAAAGCAGGAAGATCTAGATGGAAAGGAAGAAGGCCAAGGGTAAGAGCTACTGTAAAAAATCCTGTTGATCATCCAATGGGTGGAGGTGAAGGTAAACATTCTGGGGGTATCCCTAGAAGCAAAAATGGTATACCAGCTAAAGGTTTTAAAACAAGAAGCAAGAAAAAGAAGTCTGATATGTATATAATTGAAAGAAGAAAAAAGTAAAATATGGCTAGATCACTAAAAAAGGGCCCCTTTGTTCACTATAAACTACAAAAAAAAGTTGATGAATTAAATGAATCAGGTAAAAGTAGTGTAATAAAGACTTGGTCAAGAGCTTCAATGATAACTCCAGACTTTGTTGGTAAAACAATAGCAGTACACAATGGAAGACAATTTGTTCCTGTTTATGTAACTGAAAACATGGTAGGACATAAGCTCGGTGAATTTTCACCAACAAGAACATTTAGAGGCCATTCAGGAAATAAAAAATAGATATGGGAGCAAGAAAAAGAAATAGAGCACAAGAACTAAAAAAGCTAAATAAAAATTTAGCATTTGCCAAGCTTAATAATTGTCCTACATCCCCAAGAAAAATGAGATTAGTTGCAGATTTAGTAAGAGGTATGAATGTTGAATCAGCTTTGACTGAATTAAAATTTAATCCAAAAGAAGCGTCAAGAAGACTAGAAAAGCTGTTATTATCGGCTATATCTAATTGGGAAACTAAAAACGAAGGGAAAAGTATAGATCAAAGTGACTTATTTATCTCAGAAATAAAAGTTGATGGCGGAAGAATGCTCAAAAGAGTACAACCTGCACCACAAGGAAGAGCTCATAGAATTAGAAAAAGATCTAATCACGTGACATTAGTAATAGATTCAAGAAATAAAAAATAAATAATGGGACAAAAAACAAATCCAATTGGAAATAGATTAGGCTTTATCAGAGGATGGGAATCTAACTGGTATGGTGGCAAAGATTTTGGTGACAAATTAGCTGAGGATAATAAGATCAGAGATTATTTAAAAGTTAGACTGGCAAAAGCCAGTGTTTCAAAAATTGCAATTGAAAGAACTTTGAAGTTAATAACAATCACCATCCATACTGCAAGACCTGGTATTATTATTGGTAAAGGGGGACAGGAAGTTGAAACTTTAAAAGAAGAAATAAAGAAGATCACAAAAAAAGATATTCAAATCAATATTTTTGAAATTAAAAGACCTGAGCTTGAAGCAACATTAGTTGCAGAAAATATTTCTAGACAAATAGAGGGTAGAGTTTCTTACAAAAGAGCAATCAAAATGGCTATCGCTTCAACTATGAGAATGGGTGCTGAAGGTATCAAGGTTTTAATTTCAGGTAGATTAAATGGAGCTGAAATGGCTAGATCAGAAATGTATAAAGATGGTAGAACACCTCTTCATACGTTTAGAGCAGATATTGATTATTCAATTTCAGAAGCTAGTACCACTTATGGAAAAATTGGTGTAAAAGTTTGGATTTGTAGAGGTGAAGTCTATGGAAAAAGAGATTTGATGTTACATTTTAAAACACCCAAGAAAAAAGAATCGAAGTTTAACAGAAGAAAGTAATTATGTTACAGCCAAAAAAGACAAAATATAGAAAAATGCAAAAAGGCAAAATGAAAGGTAATGCTGGTAGAGGAACAACTCTTGCATTTGGCTCTTTTGGAATAAAAGCTTTAGATGAGTGTTGGATAACAGCTAGACAAATCGAAGCTGCTCGTATAGCTGTTACAAGGTATATGAAAAGAGAAGGACAAGTTTGGATTAGAATCTTTCCTGACAAACCAATTACAAAAAAGCCTGCTGAGGTCAGAATGGGAAAAGGGAAAGGATCTCCAGAATATTGGGCTTCGATAGTTAAGCCAGGAAGAGTTTTGTTTGAATGTGAAGGTGTTGACTTTGAAACAGCAAGAGAAGCTCTGAGGTTAGCTGCTCAAAAGCTTCCAATCAAAACAAAATTTATAGTAAGTAGAGAATTTATAAAATAATATGAAAGCGAAAGTTTTAAAAGAAATGCCTATAAACGAACTAAATGATTTACTAATTAGTGAAAAGGATAAACTCGTTAGTTTAAAACTAAGTCATAGTGTTTCTCCATTGGAGAATCCCCAACAAATTAAATTTATTCGCAGAAATATTGCGAGAATATTAACTGAGTTGGGCTCTAGAGAAAAAAGTAATAAAGAAAATTAATCATGTCAGAAAGAAATTTAAGAAAAGAAAGAATTGGGCTTGTAACTAGTAATAAAATGGATAAATCTATTGTTGTTTCTATACAAAGAAGAGTAAAACACCCACTATATGGGAAGTTTGTAAAAATGACTTCTAAGTTCATAGCTCACGACAAGAATAATGATTGTAACGAAGGTGACAAGGTAAAAATAATGGAAACAAGACCTTTAAGTAAAAGAAAAAATTGGAGGTTAGTTGANATAATTGAAAGAGCAAAATAATGATACAGCAAGANTCAAGATTAAAAGTAGCTGANAACAGCGGAGCAAGAGAAATACTNTGTATTAGNGTCTTNGGTGGTACAAGAAAAAGATANGCTTCACTTGGAGATCANATTGTCGGAACTGTAAAAGTTGCNACNTCNTCNGGAAATGTAAAAAAAGGTCAAGTAGTAAAAGCTGTTNTNGTNAGAACNAAAAAAGAAAGAAGAAGAAAGGATGGNTCATACATTAGNTTCGATGANAANGCNTGCGTNATTATTGATGAGAATAAACAAATGANGGGNACNAGAGTTTTTGGACCTGTTGCNCGTGAGTTAAGAGATAATNATTTTATGAANTTGGTTTCACTAGCACCTGAAGTACTNTAAATATGAANAAACTTAATATNAAAAAAAATGATACTGTTCTAGTTTTAGCTGGATCNAGTAAAGGNAAAAGAGGAAAAGTAGTNAAGGTTNTACCAAAACTNTNAAGAATTATAGTTGAAGGNGTNAATGTTGTNTCTAAGCATACTAAACCNAANGCTGCNAATCCTGANGGAGGTATTATTCANAAAGANCTNCCAATTCATTATTCAAATGTTGNTNTAATAGANCCAAAATCTGGNAATCCNTGCAAAGTTGGAAAAAAAATGAATGAAAAATCGAAAAAGNTNGANAGGTATAANAAAAAAACAGGAGAATTNATAAGCTAATGGACTANACACCNAGANTAAAGAAAAAATATAATGAAGAAATAGTTTCTAATTTAAAAGNAAACTACAAATCAGTAATGCAAGTACCCAAGTTGNTNAAAATTATNATNAANCAAGGAGTTGGAAAAGGAAGNTCTGANAAAAAGCTAATTGATTTTGCTCAAAAAGAAATTACATTAATTTCNGGNCANAAGGCAATGATNACAAAATCNAGAAAGGATATNTCTAATTTTAAGCTNAGAAAAGGTATGCCAGTTGGTGTCAAAGTAACTCTNAGAGGAGACAGAATGTATGAATTTTTAGATAGATTAATTACAGCANCACTNCCNAGAGTTAGAGATTTTAAAGGAATANCTNNAAAGGGNTTTGACGGTAGNGGTAATTANACNTTAGGTATTAAGGANCAAATTGCTTTTCCTGAAATNAGCATAGATAGGGTNAATAANATTACTGGNATGGACATAACNTTTGTAACNAATGCCACATCAGATGNAGATGCANNAAAATTATTAACGGAANTAGGNTTACCATTTAAAANTAAAAATTAGAATTATGGCAAAAGAATCNATGAAAGCTCGAGANGTAAANAGAGAAAAGTGTGTNGAAAGATATGCTGAAAAAAGNGCAGCTNTNAAAGCAGCTGGAGATTACGTNGGATTACAAAAGCTTCCAAGAAACGCGTCACCAGTTAGAAAACATAACAGATGTAAAATAACTGGTAGACCNAAGGGATANATGAGACAATTTGGAATTTCNAGAGTAAAATTTAGAGAAATGGCAAATTTTGGTTTAATNCCTGGTGTAAAAAAAGCCAGCTGGTAAAAGATNAAAATATGATAACAGATCCAATAGCAGATTTTTTGACAAGAATNAGAAATGCCCAAATGGCAGGTCACAAAGTNGTTGATATTCCATCGTCAAATCTCAAGAAAAAAATTACTGAGATNCTTTTTGATCAGGGNTATATAGCTAANTANAGATTTGATGACAACACTAACTANCAAGGANTNATTAAAATTGCTCTNAAATATGATAAATTTAAGATNCCAGCNATTAAGAAACTCACTAGAATTAGNAAGCCGGGTTTAAGAAAATATGTTAATAANGAAAGTGTACCGAGNGTAATTAATGGACTTGGAATNGCTATTCTTTCAACATCNAAAGGAGTNATNACAGATAAGAAAGCAAGAGAATTAAAAATTGGAGGAGAAGTCCTCTGTCATGTATATTAATTATGTCTAGAATAGGAAANAGTATTATAAAANTNCCNGAAGGAGTNACNTTAGATTTCACCAATGGTNTATTTACTGCAAAAGGTAAACTTGGTGAACTTTCACTNAANATNGATANCAATATNAATATTGATATTANTGAACANGAGATTAAATTAACACGTAANGNNGATAGNAATNAGANNAAATCTATNCATGGTNTAACAAGAGCATTGATTTTCAATATNGTCACAGGNGTTNCNGAAGGATTCACAAAAAAACTAGAANTANTNGGTGTAGGATANAGAGCATCAAATCAGGGNCAATTANTGGATATTTCNGTTGGNTTTTCNCANAACATTNTNTTTGAAGTACCAGNNTCTGTTAAGNTAANAACNGANACTGAAAAAGGTAAAGCACCTATCATNACTCTTACCTCAATAAACAAGCAATTACTTGGNCATGTTGCTGCNAAGATTAGGTCTTTTAGAAAGCCTGAACCCTANAAAGGTAAAGGAATAAGATATGTNGGNGAATATGTTAGAAAGAAAGCAGGAAAAACAGCAGCTGCATAAAAATATNATATTATGAAANNAAATTCTAAAAAAGATAAAAGACTAAAAATTAGAAAAAGAATNAGGTCNAAGATATTNGGNACAGAATCTGTTCCTAGNCTTGCAGTTTTNAGAAGNAANANTGAGATATATGCACAAATAATTAANGATGACAAAGGTCANACTTTATTTTCAAGTACATCTTTAAACTTAAAAAAAGAGAAANTAACAAAAACTGAGATAGCNAAAAGTATTGGTNCTGAAATNGCAGAAAAAGCTATNAAAAANGGCATNAAAACAGTTGTTTTTGATAGAGGAGGATTTATTTATCATGGNAGANTAAAAGCATTTGCTGAATCTGCTAGAGAGAANGGTTTAAAATTTTAAATATGAAAGATTTATTACAAAAAAGAAGAGTAAAAATTCCNGCTGACANTGAGNTAAANGATAAACTTGTAGGTGTTCAAAGGGTAGTNAAAGTAACNAAAGGTGGAAGAGCTTTTGGATTTTCAGCTATTGTTGTAGTAGGTGATGAAAATAGCATCGTAGGAATTGGACTTGGNAAGTCTAAAGATGTTTCNACTGCAATANCAAAAGCCATNGATTCAGCNAAAAAGAATTTAGTTAAAATTCCGNTCTACAAAGGNACTTTACCTCATGANCAATTTGCNAAATTTGGAGGAGCAAAAGTNNTAATAAAACCAGCTTCNAATGGAACAGGTGTTAAAGCTGGTGGAGCAATGAGATCAGTGCTAGAAAGTGCTGGCGTAAAAGATGTTTTGGCAAAATCTAAAGGATCATCTAATCCACATAATTTGGTAAAGGCAACTATGTTAGCTTTACTTCAGCTTAGAGATCCTTTGACAGTTTCAAGTAACAGAGGAATAAAAATGGAAAAGGTTTTTAACGGGTAATAAAATGGAAAAAATAAAAATTAAGCAAATTAGAAGTAGAATAGGCAGACCGAAAGATCAAAAAAGAACACTTGATGCTCTTGGTTTAAACAAAATTAATAAGGTAGTTGAACACAATGCCACNCCTCAAATTATAGGAATGGTAAACAAAGTTAACCACTTAATAAAAATTTTAGATTAGCATGGAATTACACAATTTAAAACCTGCAAATGGTTCAATAAAGAGCTCCAAAAGAATTGGAAGAGGAGAAGGTTCAAAAAAAGGAGGCACNTCTACCAGAGGGCATAAGGGAGCNAAATCTAGATCTGGATATTCTAAAAAAAGTGGTTTTGAAGGAGGTCAGCAACCTCTTCAAAGAAGAGTTCCAAAATTTGGATTCAACAATATTAATAGAAAAGAATTTAAGCCTGTAAATATTGATACATTGCAAAACTTAGTAAATAATAAAAAAATTAAAAAAGGAAAAGTTGATATACAGCTGATGATAGAAAATGGTTTAGTCCAAAAGAAAGATTTAGTGAAAATTTTAGGAAGAGGAGAGTTAAGTTCAAAGTTAGAGATTTCAGCTCATGCATTTTCTAACAGTGCAAAAGAATCAATCGAGAAAAATGGTGGAAAAATAATTATTATAGAATGAATAAAATTATTCAAACAGTAAAAAATATTTGGAATATTCAGGATCTTAGAAATAGAATTCTGCTAACAATAGGATTTATTGCTATATACAGATTTGGATCTTTTGTTGTAATNCCAGGTGTTGATTCTGCTCAATTATCTGCACTGCAAGACCAAGCATCTGATGGTTTACTAGGACTTCTTAATTTATTTACTGGTGGAGCATTTGCTCAAGCCTCAATTTTTGCTCTTGGAATAATGCCATATATTTCAGCTTCCATTGTTATTCAACTTTTAGGNATGGCTATCCCTTATTTCCAAAAGTTACAAAGAGAAGGAGAAAGTGGTAGAAGAAAAATAAACAACATAACTAGATATTTGACAATACTTATCACTGGAGGTCAGGCGCCTGGATATATNGCAAACCTTAAGGCAACTCTTCCTGAGACTGCATTTTTATTAAGTCCAGGTACCTTTTGGTTGTCTTCTATCGTAATTCTTGTAACTGGTACAATGTTCGTAATGTGGTTAGGAGAAAAAATTACAGACAGAGGAATTGGAAATGGAATATCATTATTAATTATGATTGGTATAATTGCTAGTTTCCCACAATCCTTNACTCAAGAATTTGTTTCTGCTCTNAGTAGTACTGGTGGAGGCCTCGTAGTGTTTATAGTTGAGATGTTAATTTTATTAATTGTAATAACANTTACAATTCTGCTCGTTCAAGGTACCAGAAGAATTCCTGTGCAATATGCTAAAAGAGTTGTNGGNAANAGACANTATGGTGGTGTTAGACANTTCATNCCTTTAAGAGTTAATGCTGCCGGAGTAATGCCTATAATTTTTGCTCAAGCCATAATGTTTGTNCCAATTACAATTGTCGGTTTTTCTGAATCAGAAGCTTTACAAGGNTTAGCAGCAACTCTTACTGANTTTTCTGGCTTTTGGTATAATTTAATATTCTTTATAATGATTGTTGGNTTTACNTATTTTTACACTGCAATTACAGTAAANCCTAACCAAATGGCTGATGATATGAAAAAAAATGGTGGATTTATTCCAGGAGTTAAGCCTGGACGATCTACAGCAGAATATTTGGATAACATAATGTCTAGAATAACTTTACCAGGATCAATCTTTTTAGGAATAGTAGCAATTTTGCCTGCATTTGCGATGAAAGCTGGAGTAAACATACAATTCGCACAATTTTATGGTGGAACCTCTTTGTTAATTCTTGTAGGAGTTGTATTGGACACTTTACAACAAATTGAAAGCCATTTACTAATGAGACACTACGACGGATTGATGGATTCAGGAAGAATTAAAGGAAAATCTGCAGGAAGATATATGTAATATGATTAAAATAAAAACAGAGGAAGATATAGAATTAATGAGAGCAAGTTCCAACTTGGTAGCTAAAACACATGCTCAAATAGCAAGTGTTATCAAATCAGGCATAACCTTACTCAGCTTAGACAAAATAGCTGAGGAGTTTATTAGGGACAACGGAGGTATTCCTGCTTTCAAAGGCTATAATGGTTTTCCAAATACATTATGTATATCACCAAATGANCAAGTAGTACANGGAATTCCAAATCATACTAAAACAAAAGATGGTGATATAATTTCCATAGATTGTGGAGTTTNTATGAACGGATTTTATGGTGATTCTGCTTANACTTATCCGATAGGAGAAATTAGCGAAGATGCTCAAAACTTGCTTGATGTGACGAAGGAGTCACTNTACAAAGGAATTGAACATTGTANTGACGGAAATTTTATTGGTGATATNGGTNACGCCATACAAAGTTATGTTGANTCAAATGGAATGAGTGTTGTAAGAGAATTAGTNGGACATGGAATTGGAAAANATTTGCANGAAAGTCCAGANGTNCCTAANTATGGTGAAAAAGGTANAGGTGAAGTTNTAAAGGAAGGTATGGTTTTAGCTGTTGAACCTATGGTTAATTTAGGTACAAAAAGTATTTATCANCATTCTGATGGATGGACNATCACTACTGCTGATAATAAATTTTCAGCTCACTTTGAACATACTGTTATTGTGGGAAAAAATAAAGCTGAAATATTAACAAGTTTTAAAAATATTGAAAGTCAACTAAATGGCTAAACAAGCTAACATAGAACTAGATGGGGTTATTAAACAAGCATTGTCAAATGCTATGTTTAGAGTTGAACTTGAAAATGGGCATATTGTAACTGCNCACATTTCGGGAAAAATGAGAAAATTTTATATTAGGCTTTTACCAGGTGATAAANTAAAGTTAGAAATGTCACCATATGACCTGACTAAAGCTAGAATAACTTACAGATACTAAATAAAAGAAAAATGAAAGTTAGAACATCAGTAAAAAAAAGAAGCGATGATTGCAAAATTGTCAAAAGAAAAGGTAGATTATATGTTATTAATAAAAAAAACCCAAGGTTTAAACAAAGACAAGGATAATGGCTAGAATTAAAGGAATAGACTTACCAAAAGAAAAAAGAGGAATAATTGGTCTAACGTATATTTATGGTATAGGTAGTACGTTTGCCAGAAATATATTAAAAAAAGCTAACGTTTCTGAGCATAAAAAAATTAAAGATTGGTCAGATGAAGAGGCCAATAAAATTAGGGGACTGATTAATGATGAATATACTGTTGAGGGAGAGTTGAGAGCTGAAACTCAAACAAATATCAAAAGATTAATGGATATTGGTTGTAACAGAGGAATTAGACACAGGACAGGATTGCCCCTAAGAGGTCAAAGAACTAAAAATAACTCAAGAACGAGAAAAGGTAAAAAGAAAACAATAGCAAACAAAAAGAAATAGTATGGCTAAATCAACCAAAAAAAATAAAGTAAAGATAGAACCAGAAGGTAAAGCACATATTCAGGCTTCCTTCAATAATATCATAATCTCGATAACAAACAATAAAGGGCAAGTTATTTCCTGGTCATCTGCAGGAAAAATGGGGTTCAAAGGTTCTAAAAAGAATACTCCATATGCTGCACAAGTTGCAGCTGAAGATTGCGCTAAAGTTGCTATTGACCTTGGATTAAAGAGAGTAAAAGTTTTTGTAAAAGGTCCTGGTGCAGGTAGAGAATCTGCTATAAGATCAATTCATAATACTGGACTATTAGTTTCAGAAATAGTTGATGTTACACCGCTTCCACACAATGGTTGCAGACCACCAAATAAAAGAAGAGTTTAATAAATAAAATAATATGGCAAGATATACAGGAGCAAAATCTAGAATTTCCAGAAANTTTGGNGAGCCAATNTTTGGTAACGATAAGGCTTTGGCNAAAAAATCGTANCCACCTGGACAGCATGGAAATTNNAAAAGAAGAGCAAAGCAATCCGAATATGGAATTCAGCTTCAAGAAAAGCANAAAGCTAAATACCTTTATGGNATTTTAGAGAAACAATTTTCNAACTTNTTNAAGGAGGCTNTAAGNAGAAAAGGTATAACTGGAGAAATTCTATTACAACTTTGTGAGTTGAGATTAGATAATACNGTTTATAGANTGGGANTTGCNCCNACAAGAAGAGCNGCTAGACAATTAGTTAGTCATAAGCATATTTTATTGAATGGAGCAGTATGTAATATTCCATCTTATTCATTGGCAATTNGTGATGTTGTTTCAGTAAGGCAGAGATCTAAATCCTTAGAAGTNATCACTGATTCNTTAAAAAATAATAGNTGTAAAGTTGATTGGTTAGAGGTAAANATTGATAATATNTCTGGAAAAGTAAATTCTTTACCTNNTAGAGTTCAGATNCCAGAAAATATTAAAGAACAGCTAATTGTTGAACTTTACTCAAAATAATAATTAAAAAAAAAAAAATATGTCGATTTTAAATTTTCAAAAACCTGAAGAAGTTGTAATGATAAACAATCAAAATCATACTGGTGATTTTGAATTTAGACCTTTAGAACCTGGATATGGTTTAACAATAGGCAATGCATTAAGAAGAGTTTTATTATCTTCATTAGAAGGTTTTGCAATAACTTCAGTAAAAATAAAAGGTGTTGATCATGAATTTTCTTCAATCAAAGGNGTNGTTCAAGATGTNACAGAAATTATTCTTAATCTAAAGCAAGTTAGATTTAAACAACAGATTAATGATGTCNAAGANGAAAGCGCTACAATTGTACTAAAAAATCAAAAATCATTTACTGCAAAAGATATNGCTAATTCNTTATCAANTTTTCAAGTTCTNAATCCAGAAGTTTTAATTTGTGAGATGGATTCATCTGTAAATTTTGAAATTGAAATATTTATTGAAAAAGGAAGAGGTTATGTTTCTGCTGAAGAAAATGAAAACCAAGAAGCAAGNATTGGAACTATTTCACTTGATTCAATTTTTACTCCAATCAGAAATGTCAAATATAATATTGATAATTANAGAGTTGGACAAAAAACAGATTATGAAAAGCTTAATATCACCATAGAAACNGATGGTTCAATTGANCCTAAACAAGCTCTCACTGANGCATCTAAGATTTTAATACAACACTTTTTACTATTTTCTGANGAAAAAATCAATTTAGAAAATGAAANTNCTGATGATTTTGATGAAGACACACTTCACATGAGACAATTATTAAAAACTGAANTAACNGATTTTGGATTATCTGTTAGAGCATTAAATTGNTTAAAAACTGCAGANGTNTATACATTGGGAGAACTTGTTTCATANAAAAAGTCCGATATGTTAAAGTTCAGAAACTTTGGTAAGAAATCCCTNTCAGAACTTGAAGATTTAATTGAGGAAAAGGGTCTGACATTTGGTTTTGATNTATCAAAGTATAATTTAGAAAATNAATANATGAGACACGCAAAAAAAAATAACCACCTCTCAAGAAAAGCTCCACACAGGAANGCAATGCTTTCCAACATGGCTTGTTCTTTAATAAAGCATAAAAGAATAAAAACAACCTTAGCAAAAGCAAAAGCTTTAAGAGTTTATCTTGAGCCGTTAATTACCAAGTCNAAAAATGANACTACTCATTCNAGAAGAGTTGTTTTTAGNTATTTAAAACAAAAGGAAGTTGTTACAGAACTTTTTGGAGATATTGCAACTAAAATTACTGANAGACCAGGNGGATATACCAGAATTATTAGGCTAGCTAATAGAATTGGAGATAACTCNAAAATNTGTTTTATAGAGNTAGTTGACTANAACGAAGTATATGTTAAAGATTCTGTTGATAAAAANTCAAAAAGAAGAAGATCTAGATCAAAAACAAAATCANAAATAGAATCTNCNAANAATGAATCNTCANCANAAATTTCTGAAANAGAAGTTTCATCTGAAGCTAATTTAGATGTTTCNACAANTTCAGAAACCAGTGATTTNTCACANCAAGCTAAATCTGTTGCTGATTCAAATAGTNATGAAANAGATNCNGAGANTTTGAATACAGAAAAAAAAANTGATTCAAACCAAAAGCCAGATGAAAAATAATGTTTAAAAAAATAAGAAATTAAAAAAGGAAAAAATGTGTGTTTTTTCCTTTTTTTTTAATTTTATATTATGGTTAATATAAATAGAAAAAATAGCTTATTACTTTTAGAAGATGGTACAGTGTTTGAAGGTAAATCTGCTGGAATTTCAGGTTTTTTTTCAGGAGAATTATGTTTTAACACTGGCATGTCTGGCTATCAAGAGGTTTTTACAGATCCTTCTTATTTTGGACAGCTAATGATTACTACAAATGCTCATATTGGTAATTATGGTGTACATAAAAATGAATCAGAATCTGAAAATATGAAAATTTCAGGCTTAATATGTAAAAACTTCAATTTTGGTTTTTCAAGAAAAGCAGGATTCGATGAATTAAATAACTATTTTATTTCTCAAGATAAGATTGTAATAACTGATGTTGACACTAGAGCTGTTGTTAGGCATATAAGGAATAAAGGAGCAATGAATGCAATTATAAGCAACTCAGAACACACTTTAGATGATTTATCCAGATTTTTATCTGATGTTCCTAGTATGAATGGTTTGGAACTCTCCTCAAAAGTAACAACTTGTAAAAGTTATACATATGGTAATGAATCAGCCAAATACAAAATTGCTGTTTTAGATTTAGGACTTAAAAAAAGCATTTTAAATTGCTTAACTGATAGAAACTCTTTTTGCAAAGTATTTCCAATGAAATCTAGCTATGAAGAGATTATAAGTTTTTCTCCAGATGGTTTTTTGATTTCAAATGGTCCTGGAGACCCATCAGCAATGACAGATGTTATTAATCTGGTAAAAAGAATAACTCGTTCAAAAAAACCAGTATTTGGTATTTGTCTGGGTCACCAAATTTTAGCTTTGTCTGAGGGTATATCAACTTTTAAAATGCATAACGGACATAGAGGAATAAATCATCCTGTAAAAAATCTAAAGACGGGCTTGTGCGAAATAACATCACAGAATCATGGTTTTGGAGTAAATGAAGATGATATCAAAAAAAATAAAAATGTAGAGGTAACTCATATTAATCTCAATGATGGAACAATTGAGGGTATTAAATTAATTAATAAAGATTGTTTTTCAGTACAATACCACCCTGAGGCATCTCCTGGTCCTCATGATTCTAGATATCTTTTTGATGATTTTATTCATAAAGTTTCTAAAAGATGAGCATTATAAAAAGAGTAGTTGGTAGACAAATAATCGATTCAAGAGGAACCCCAACTGTAGAGGCAGAGGTTTTTTTAGAGAATGGCATAAGAGCTAGAGGAATAGCTCCCTCTGGAGCATCAACAGGAAAGTATGAAGCAGTTGAATTGAGAGATAATGACCCTCTTTCTTATTTTGGAAAAGGTGTCTCTAAAGCAGTTTCAAACATAAATACAATTATTTCAAATAAATTAATAGGTGAATCTGTTAATAATCAGTCTATAATAGATCAAAAACTTATTCACTTAGATTCTACTGAAAATAAAAGTAATCTTGGTGCGAATGCAACTCTTGCTGTTTCGTTAGCATGTGCTTCAGCATTTGCTAAAACCAATAACAAATTTATATTCGAATCAATTAGAAGTAGAAATACTTACACCTTACCTGTTCCAATGATGAATATTTTGAATGGTGGATCTCATGCCGACAATTCAATTGATATCCAAGAATTTATGATTATGCCAGTTGGTGCCAATTCATTTAAAGAAGCGGTAAAAATGGGAGTAGAAATTTTTTATTCTCTTAAATCATTATTAAAATCGAAGAATCTATCTACCAATGTTGGTGACGAGGGGGGATTTGCTCCAAATCTTTCTAGTAATGAGCACGCTATTGAGGTCATTCTAAAATCTATTGAAAATGCAGGATATAAAATAGAGGATGATATTCTTCTTTCAATTGATGCGGCAGCTTCTGAATTTTATTGTCCAAATCAGAAAAAGTACCATTTTAAAAAATCTTCAGGTACAAAAAAAACAACGATGGAGATGATTGAATTTTGGAAAAGTTGGATTAATCAGTATCCAATTTTTTCAATTGAAGATGGACTAGACGAGGATGATTGGCATGGCTGGACTAAACTAAACAAAGAAATTGGTAATAAAATACAGCTTGTTGGAGATGATCTATTTGTCACTAACGAAAAAAAAATAATAAAAGGAATTAAAGAAAAAGCAGCCAATGCTGTATTAATTAAACCAAATCAAATTGGTACTTTAAGTGAAACAATTAACGCCGTTAATTTAGCAAAAGCAAATAATTTTAATACTGTAATGAGTCATCGCTCTGGTGAGACTGAAGATACTATAATTGCAGATTTAGCTGTTGCACTCGGCACGAGTCAAATAAAAACAGGTTCATTAAGTAGATCTGACAGAGTTGCTAAGTACAATAGGCTTTTAAGAATAGAAGAGGAAATTGGTAATGGCACTATTTATTTAGGAAATAAGATAAAATTTTAATAAATTTAAAGATGAACAAAAAAGTTGAAATAAGCTTTCAAAATGAAAAAATTGAGCTTCCAGTCGTAACTGGTTCAGAAAATGAACAAGCTGTAGATATAAGCAAATTAAGGTCTCAAACGGGTCTAATTACATTAGACAGAGGTTTTAAAAATACTGGATCTACATCAAGCTCAATAACATTTCTTGATGGTGAGAGAGGTATTTTAAGATACAGAGGTTATTCTATAGAAGATCTTGCTCAACATTCATCATTTCTTGAGGTTTCTTACTTGCTGATAAACGGACAATTACCTAACATTAATGAACTCAATAATTTTAAATCTGAGATAACTAATCATACACTTGTTGCTGAGGACGTTAGATCAATATTAGATGGATTTCCACCAAGAGCTCATCCTATGGGTGTATTGTGTTCACTCGTCTCTTCTCTTACAGCTTTCTATCCTAAATCACTTGATCCAAATAGGTCTTCAGAAGAAATAAATGGTACAATAATCAGAACAATAGCAAAGTTACCCACATTAGCTGCGTGGAGTTATAAAAACAGAGTAAGACAGCCAATCATATATCCAAGAAATGATTTAGATTATTCATCTAATTTTCTACATATGATGTTTGCATTACCAACTTTAAACAACAACGTAAATCCTATTGTTGCCAATGCATTAGATAAGTTATTAATTCTTCATGCTGACCATGAGCAAAACTGTTCAGCGTCAACTGTAAGAATTGTAGGCTCCTCTCACGCTTCACTTTATGCTTCGATTTCTGCTGGAATCAATGCTCTGTGGGGTCCCTTACATGGTGGTGCCAACCAAGCTGTAATTGAAATGTTAGAGCAAATTAGAAATGATGAAGGTAATGTTAAGAAATACGTTCAAAAAGCTAAAGATAAATCAGATCCTTTCAGACTTATGGGCTTTGGACATAGAGTTTATAAAAGTTTTGACCCAAGAGCGAGAATAATAAAAAAGACATGTGATGAGGTTTTAGAACAGTTAGGTGTTACGGATCCTGTTTTAGATGTTGCGAAAGAATTGGAAGAAATTGCTCTAAAAGATCAATATTTTATTGACAGGTCATTATACCCTAATGTTGATTTTTATTCAGGTATTATTTACAGAGCCTTAGGAATACCTACAGACATGTTTACTGTGATGTTTGCTTTGGGTAGAATACCAGGATGGATTGCGCAGTGGAAAGAAAGCAGAGAGCAGAATGAACCTATTGGACGCCCAAGGCAAATTTACACTGGAGAAAAGCAAAGGGACTACATAAATATTAAGAATAGGTAACTCTCTACAAACTCTTTGTAATCTCGTTAATTTTTTTTAAGAACTTAAAAAACTCATTAATCTCTTCCTCTTCAAAGTGCTCCATAACCTTATTGTTAAAATCTATGACTGCCTTTTTTGCAATCTCTCTTGACTCAATTCCGTACTTAGTAAGCCTAATAATTGATTTTCTCCTATCTGATGAGTCTCTTTCTCTTGTAATAATACCTCTATCTTCAAGATTTGATAATGATCTTGACAGAGATGTTGATTCCATTCCCATTAAAGGTCCTATTTGTGTTGAGGGTGTACCGTCGTAAATATCAATGTTCAAAATTAACATTCCTAATGACATACTGGCCATATATTCATTAGCTGTTTTATTATACATTTTAGAAATACTATACCAAGTTTTTCTAATGTTATAATCAATTGTATCTTCTGGTATCATTTTTTTTAACTTTTGTCTTTAAATATATAAATAAAGTTATATTTAAAGAAAAAATGGATTATACTTTACCTTTAGAAATGCTCTATAGATGGGAAAAAGAAAGAGCTGATGAAATATATTTAAGTCAACCTATTGATGGAAAAAATCATGAATGGTCCTGGAAAGAGACATCAAAAGAAGTAAGAAAGATGGCTGCATATTTGAAAGATAATTTGCCTGAAAACTCGAAAATAGGAATTCTTTCGAAAAATTGTGCGCACTGGATTATGAGCGATTTAGCTATTATGATGGCGGGTCATATATCAGTACCATTATATCCAAATCTTAGCGCAGAGGCTTTAAAAAGTATATTAGATCATAGTCAAACTAAATTTCTTTTTGTTGGAAAACTAGACAACTTTAATGATATGAAAAGCGGAATTGATGATGACATAAAATGTGTAACTTACCCATTTTATTCTCAGAATTATGAGATTTGGGATAATGTAATTGACGGTATTAATCCAATTTCAGAAAATGTAAATAGAGATCAAAGTGAATTAGCTACAATAATTTATACATCTGGCACAACTGGAGATCCGAAGGGAGTTATGCATAAATTTTTCAATTTTGGATTTGCAACAGTTAATGCAGTAAATGCTGTTAAATTAAGTAAAGAAACTTTTTTTTCATATCTTCCTTTATCGCATATTGCTGAAAGACTATTAGTCGAAATGGGAAGTCTATACACCGGTGGAAAAATTTCTTTTGCTGAAAGTTTAGATACATTTGCTAAGAATTTAGCTGACGCATCACCATCAGTTTTTTTAGGTGTTCCTAGAATATGGACAAAATTTCAACAAGGAGTAATTGCGAAACTAGGAGCTAAAAAGTTAAATTTTCTTTTGTCTGTTCCAATTATATCTTCAATCATTAAAAAGAAAATTAAATCCAATCTTGGCCTCAGTAATGCTAAGAATATTTTTACTGGTGCAGCTCCAACACCTGAATCTTTAATATACTGGTTTAAAAAATTGGACATACATATTCANGAAGCATATGCAATGACAGAAAATTGTTGTTATTCACATGTTACTTTAAATGACGCAATTAAAGTTGGAAGTGTTGGNAAAAATCTTCCACNTTGTGATGTAAAANTNAGTAGTGAAAATGAGATTTTAATCAAACACAAAGCNCTNATGGANGGTTATTACAAATCTGAANANCTNACAAATGAAACTATNAANNATGGCTGGCTNCATACNGGAGATGTTGGAGAAATTGACNNTGAAGGNTATTTNAAAATTACAGGAAGAGTTAAAGATATATTTAANACAACTAAAGGAGANTATATTTCACCATCTANAATTGAAATGAAACTNTCAGAAGANAATAATATTGAACAAGTTTGNATTGTAGGTAGAGGTTTAACTCAGCCAATTGCATTNATNACNTTNTCNTTACAAGCNGAGAANTTAAANAAGATAGAACTNAAAGAATATTTTGAGNTNAGCTTGNACTCATTTAANAAGANTCTTGCAAATTATGANAAAATTTCACANTTTGTAGTTTTAAAAACTGAGTGGACTGTNGAGAATAACTTNTTGACACCTTCAATGAAAATAAAAAGAAATACAATTGAAAGTGCTTANAGTAAAAGATATCCAGAGTGGGAATCTTCTTCAGAAAAAGTAATTTTTNTANATTAAGTTTTTNGNTTCTTTTTTTTAGCTGCTGGNAANAGTANGTTATTAAGTATAAGTCTNTANCCAGGNGAATTAGTATGCAAATTTAAATCAGTTTTTGGGTCNCCAACTCTGTGCTGATANTCTTCAGGATCATGACCNCCATAAAATGTCCAAGTNCCATTTCCNTACTTTCCATGTATATATTTNGCTTCTTCTAANGATTTATTCTCTNCAAGAATTGTAACATTTTTTTTAATATATTTTTTTTTNAAAGAAGTAGTTTGNCCCATAAANCCTNTAATAATCTTTTGATGATTTTGACATAACATTGTTGGTATTTGATCCCATTTTGCTGAAAANTCAAATAAAATNAAGAAATCNTCTTTTTCTTTTANNTTTCTGTCTCTAGTNTTATCAATATTNGANAATTCGTAAATATTNGGATTNGAAATTAGTTTGAAATCTTTGAATGCAAAAGTTTTNTTAAAGTTTAGTTTTTCATTNATANCAGAGTCAANAGGATCATAATCAAAGACATTATGACANATNTCTAAATTTTCTGANGATAAGGCAATATCATAACTATCAGTTGCTGAACACATCGCAAATAGAAATCCTCCAGAGAAAATATAATCTTTTATTTTTTTTGCAACATCAAGTTTAAGTTCTGAGACCTTTGAATAGCCTAATTTTCTTGCATCTCTCTCAAATTCTTTTTTTTGTTGAATGTACCAGCTCGCATTTTTAAATGCGGAGTAAAATTTTCCATATTGACCAGTAAAATCTTCATGATGTAGGTGAAGCCAGTCGTACATTGGCAAAATATTGTTTAGAACTTCACTATCATAAATAACATCATAAGGTATTTCAGAGTATGAAAGAGCTAAAGTCACGGCATCATCCCAAGGCTGCTTATTCTTTGGAGAGTAAATAGCAATTTTTGGTGCTTTCTCAAGAATTACGATTTCTTTATTAACTTCAGTTCGGGCAATGTTTTCTCTTATTTTTTCAGCAACTAATTTGGGAATAACTGTATAGGAAACTCCTTTAAGCTTACACTCTTTTTCTATTTTCTCTGTATAATTGAACATAAAACTTCCACCCTCGTGATTTAATAACCATTCTACTTTTTTNCCTGATTCTACAGCACTATAAGCTACACCATATGCTTTNAGATGATTATTCTGTTTATCATTCATTTCAATAAGAATATTAATTGCAAATAAATTATTNAGTGCTGAAATCAGAACTAATGCTGAAAATAATAGTTTATACATTAAAAAGGAGTTGATTCATTTTCAGAATTTAAGCTAGAAGGTAATGAAATCATTGAAGAATCAATACTATCAATTTCTTCATTGTATTCTAAATTAGAGAATCTAGCAAATTCGCTTATGAACTTAACTCTTATATTTTTTAGAGCACCGTTTCTATGCTTTGCAATAATTATCTCAGCTTGACCATGACAGTCATCACCATTTTCCCATTCTGTAATTTTATAGTATTCNGGTCTGTAAATGAAAGTAACAATGTCTGCGTCTTGCTCAATAGCTCCTGACTCTCTTAAATCTGAAAGTATAGGTCTTTTACTTCCAACAGATGATCGAGTTTCAACTCCTCTATTAACTTGTGAAAGTGCTATAACTGGTATCTTNAGTTCTTTTGCTATGCTCTTTAATGACCTCGAGATTGTTGAAATTTCTTGTTCTCTATTTCCTGAATTATTTCCAGCTTGCATTAGCTGTAAATAGTCAATCAAAATAATACTAACATTATGATTTTTTACTAATCTTCTTGCTTTNGCTCTTAGTTCAAAAACAGTCAGGGCAGGAGTATCATCAATAAATATTTCAGCATCGGATAGGTATTTTATTTTTTGATGAAGTTGAACCATTTCATGATCTTTTAAATCTCCCTTACGAAGTTTATTTGAAGAAAGTTCAGCTTCAGAAGCAATTAGCCTATTTACAAGTTGTTCTGATGACATTTCTAATGAGAAAAAACCTATAGCTCTAGAATGGTCTATAGCTATGTTTCTTGCCATAGTAAGTGCCAGGGCAGTTTTTCCCATCCCTGGTCTAGCTGCAATAATAATAAGATCAGAATTCTGCCATCCTGAAGTAACTCGGTCTAAGTTAGTAAATCCTGAAGGTATGCCACTTAGTCCATCCTCTTTGTTTCTTAAAATTTCAATATTATCAAGAGCTCCTTTAATTAAAAGGCTCATTTTATCATAACTTTTTCTAATAGTTCCTTCAGTTACACTAAATAATTTTTCTTCGGCTTTGTTCAAAAGATCAAAAATATCAATAGAGTCATCAAAAGCTTCACCAATAATGTTGTTTGAAATTGAAATTAGCGATCTTTTGATATATTTTTCTGCAACTATTCTTGCATGAAATTCAGTATTTGATGATGATGAAATATTATTAGTTAGCTCGGTTATATATGAAATNCCACCAATCTTTTCCAACTGTTTCATTCTTTTAAGTTCTTCTGAAACTGTTAAAATATCAACAGGCTGAGTTTTGTTGAATAATTCTACAATTGCAGAAAAGATTTTTTGATGCTCCATTTTGTAGAAATACTCTTCTCGCAGACTATCAATAGCATCTGATAAAGATTCATTGTCAATTAAAAGAGCACCAAGTATTGCTTGTTCAAGCTCTACTGCCTGAGGTTGAAGTTTTCCTTCAATTGTAATTTCACCTAATTTTCTATTCATTTTTTATTTTTGAATTTGCCCATTTCAGTAAATTTATTAACTCTCTTATTAATCAATTCCTCAAGACTTAATTTTGATAACTCATTATAGTGTGATTGAATTTTTTTCTTAACNGTGCTCATTGTTTTTTNNGGAAAAGTATGTGCTCCACCAAGTGGCTCTNTAATTATTTCATCAACAAGATTTAANTNGTACATGTTTTCAGCTGTNAGTTTTAAAGAATCTGCAGCTTTTTCNTTGAANTCCCATGATCTCCATAAAATAGTNGAGCAGTTTTCTGGTGATATAACNGAGTACCANGAATTTTCAAGCATAAGTATTTTATCACCAACNCCAATNCCTANNGCACCACCTGATGCACCTTCCCCAATTATAATGCAAATGATTTGGGTTTTNAGTTTACACATTTCAATAATGTTGTTAGCTATAGCTTGTCCTTGACCTCTTTCTTCTGCTTCAAGACCNGGATATGCTCCAGGNGTATCAATAAAGCAAACAATNGGTTTATTAAATTTTTCCGCCATTTTCATTAGNCTNAGTGCCTTTCTGTATCCTTCGGGNTTTGACATNCCAAAATTTCTAAACTGCCTTTCTTTGGTATTTCTTCCTTTTTGCTGACCAATGAACATATATGTTTTTTTATCAATTGAGCCCCACCCNCCTACAATTGCTTTATCATCNTTAAATGANCTGTCACCATGAAGTTCAANAAAATTACCATTTGTAATTTGTAAAATATAGTCGAGTGTATATGGTCTTTGNGGATGTCTTGAAAGTTGAACTTTTTGCCAAGGGGTAAGCGAAGAATAAATTTCGTTNCTTTTATTTTTAATTTTTAACTTTAAATCAGCTNTAGTTTTTTTTGTATCAACTCCTTCACTGTTTAATTTNTCAATCGTAATAAGNTTATNAACAAGTTCCTCTATTGGNTTTTCAAATTCAAGATATTGCATATGTAAAAAAAACAAATTTAATTAAAATAGGAGTTGTTAAAAAAAAAAAAAATGTTCTTTGTAAGAAAAATGATTTTTTATCCNAATGCAAAAATTAATATTGGCTTAAATATAATAAGTAAAAGAATNGATGGTTACCACAATTTAAACTCTNTCTTTTACCCAATTTTTGATGTTTACGATATTTTAGAAGTAGTTNAGTCAAAAAAATTCGAGTTTACANCAAGTGGAATNGNAATAGATTGTATNCCTGAGAAGAACTTATGCTANAAAGTTTACACTTACTTNAAAGAAANATATGATATTCCAAATATAAAAATTCATTTACATAAGAANATTCCTATTGGATCAGGACTTGGTGGAGGTTCCTCTGATGCTACATTCACTATNAAGGCTATAAATAATCTTTTTGAACTTGGACTGGATAGTAATGTNCTTGAATCAATATCAGCTAAAATTGGCTCAGATTGTCCATTTTTTATTAGTAATAAACCTAAGTATGTNNCTGGAACTGGAGATATATTGAGCGATATTGATTTGAATTTATCTAATTATNACATTCAANTNTACATGCCAAAAATTAAAATTTCAACNAGAGATGCTTTTGANAAAATATTACCAAATCAAAATAACNANGGAAAAATTCTTAAAAATATAGCAAAACCAATTCATTTATGGAAAAANCANATACATAACGATTTTGAGGCTTTANATAATAGTAAAAGCAAAATAATTAAAATTANACANACTGCATATNATAACGGTGCGATTTATGCNAGCATGACTGGTACAGGNTCAGCAGTATATGCANTTTTTNAAAAAANTTAGNNTTGNANGCTACAATAAAATGACGTNCGATTATCCTTTGATTTTATNTTNNTNACNTNTAAATCATTNNNTGTTTTATNTNTNCCATAAATCTTNAGTATAAANTTGGATTNAGAATTTGGATTTTTAAAGTCACGAAGTTCAGCNCCTCCTTTTTTATAAGCCTCNGTTGTNATCTTTTTTGTANCNAAACAAATATCTTTATATGTATGTTTTTTTATTGTCTTCCATTTTCTATTTGGNTGTATTTTTAGTGCAAAGAGAATTTCTGATTTTAGATAATTTCCAACTCCTGGAAAATATTTTTGATTTAAAAGAATCTTGCAGATTTCTAAATTACCTGAAATGTTATTTAGTAAATTAACATGAGTTGTTATATCGTAATTTTCATTTAAAATATCAATTATTTTATTAAATCTTAGGTGAATGGTTTCATTAGAAATTATTTTTACAAAACCAAAACGTCTAATATCATTAAAGAATATTTTACCATTTGGAGTAGAAAAAGATAAATGATTATGTTTTTGTTTTTTGAATGTAAATGATCCAGTCATACCCAAATGTATGTGAAGGTTATTTTTCTTACTTAATTTTAAAAATATATTTTTTCCAATACAAAAAAAGCTGGCTTTCTCTGTTAAATGTTTATTTGCAATATTAATTGTTCGAGAGAATTTTTTTTTATATGGTAAAGATTCAATATTTATTGAATTGATTTTTCTCACATTTTTTTTGAGAAAATCTGTGGAAATTTTGACTTCAGGACCTTCGGGCATTAATAGAAATTAGGGAAATTACTTTTAACCTTCTTTAATTTAGGTAAAATTACAAACCTGCAGTAAGGCTGAGATGAGTTTAATTCAAAATAATTCTGATGATATTTTTCAGCAACAAAGAATTTATCAAGTTTTTTTACTTCTGTTACAATTTTATTTTCAAATGATTTTTGTTTATCATCAATAAAATTATTTATGTAATTTTCTTCTTCCTTTGAGTCAAATAAAATTATGGATCTGTAGTGTCTGCCAACATCATTACCTTGTCTATTTATTTGAGTTGGATCATGAGCAACATAAAATATATCTAAAACTTCTTTTAAATCAATAACAGTTTTATCGTAAGTAATTTTACAAACTTCAGCATGATTGGTCAGACCTTTTGTTACATCCTTATAAGATGGGTTAATTTTATTACCACCTGCGTATCCACTTTCAACTTTGATTACTCCATTTGTTTTTTCAAATACAGCTTCGATGCACCAAAAGCAGCCTCCTCCTAATACGATTTTTTCAATATTTGAACTTATATTAATTGTCATAATTAATGCTAACAATAATTTCATTTTTTCTATTTAAAATTTTGTAAGGTGATTGATAAACAAGAACTTCAAAATCATCTGAAAAGATGATGTTATTTTTTTCTAATTTACTTTTTAAAATATTAATCATTTTATCTTCTTTTGTTGAGTTGGTGTATCCTCCATATTTAATTACTGCTTTGTAAGATTCTTGGTAGATATCTATTAAAATTTCTTTGTTTATTGGAACAGGAAGGCTTGAAATCTTATATCTCTCTGGCATGATAAAACTCATTTTATTAGTTTTTTTATCTATGATTACTGGCGAAGTCATTCCAATTGTCTCAGACTTTGAATTACCTCCGAATATATAATTAGCTAAAATTGAAAAATTATTGTTAAAGTTTCCTTTTGAAACATGTGACGCGGTAATTTGTTCATCATATTTTCTTATTTCAATGTTTTCAATAACCTTAATTGTCTTATAAAATTGGAAATTGGTAGACATAATAGAAGTTAACAAAATAAATAAAATTTTCATTTTCAAAGATAATACTAAAACATATCTTTGCATAGTTATTTTTGTTAATATTTATATATTTGTCAAGTGAATTATACCATAGATCATTTATCAAACATATCTGATGTAAATAAAATTACTATCAGGTCTTGGGAGGAAAGACATGATTTTATCTTACCTAAAAGATCTAAGACCAACATCAGATATTATGAGCTAGATGATCTGATTTGTATTATTAATGTCAAAGCCTTATTAACTGAAAAAATTAAAATTTCAAACATTGCTAGTCTATCCTATCAAGAAATTTTAGAAGCAGTTGATGATAAATTTCACGAGAAAACAGAAAATTTCCAAATTTATATCTCCAGAATAATAAGATCTGCATTGCAATATGATAGAAATTTATTTGATAACACAATATATAATGGTTTTTTAAAATTTGGGTTATCAGATTTTTATCTAAACATAATGTATCCTTCACTTCAAAAGATCGGATATATATGGAAAGTTAAAAGCAAGGACGCAAAGCATGAGAATACAATTTCTAATTTACTTCAAACTAAAATTAATGACATTACACATGAAATTATCGAAACAAAAAGAAGTAAAGACATATGGTTGCTTTTCATGATGTCACCATATATTTTTCTTGACAGAGATAATAGTCATTTCATTCCATTATTTGAAACTACAAAAATGGTCAAGTCAGCTGAAAAAAAAATTAACGATTAGTTTTCTAAAACCCATCTTCCATCAGATTTTAATCTAAATTTTCCAATAAGTTTTTTATCCCATTCATTTGGTGAAATCAAGCTTAGAAAAGAGCTCATATCTTTTCTTTGGTATAAGTAATATTTTACACCCACTTTTGGCTGAAAGCTGTATTCTGAGTTGTATATTAATTTAGTCCATTCAAATTCATTAACTAATCTTTCAATTTCTTTATTTATTTCTAACGATTTAGTTTCAAAATAATCTCTGCACTCAAAAGGTATAGTTTTATTAACTTCCAGAGATGAAAAATTTGGCGCACTCAGGCTTGTTGGAAATTTTCTAATTGAAGCATCATATTTTTTACTTTTTTCATCAAATACGATGTAATCAGGCTTCTTTTTCTTCATTGTACAAAACTATATAATTAAATATAAAAAAAAACTATTTTGTATAATTAATTAAATTAAAAGTTATACATTTGTGTATAATGTTTAATGAAAATAATTATACAAAATGAAAAAGAAAGAACTAAAGCTAAGTAAAAAAACAACTAAAATATTAAATGATATTAAGTCAAGTACCCCCAAAATAGTTTTTCACGCTAAAAATATTATGGTAACTTTGAGATCTAAAGAACAATTGAAACAGTGGTTGGAAAGATACCCTAGTGGAAGTTATAGAATAAATAATGCGTAAATTTAAATACTTAACACTTATCATTTTGTTTGGTTTATTTAACAATAAGGTCATTTCACAAAATTCAATATACGATGAAAACTTTGTCGTTGAGTTAGCAAGCGGTAAAGAAATTGAGCTTAATAGCTTCAAAAACAAAAAATTATTAATAGTAAATGTTGCATCAAGATGTGGCTTCACCAGACAGTACAAAGAGCTACAAAAACTACAAAATAGTTTTGCTGATAAATTAAACATACTGGCAGTTCCATGCAATCAGTTCGGATTTCAAGAGCCAGGTTCTGATGAAGAAATTATAAAATTTTGTAAAGAAAATTATGATATAAGTTTTCCAGTAGCCAAAAAGTCCAAAGTTGTTGGCAAAAACAAGCATGAAGTTTACGCATGGCTAACATCCAAAAGCTTAAATGGTATTACCGAATCTATAGTAAAATGGAATTTTCAGAAATACCTAATAGATGAAAATGGAGTTTTAATTAATATCTTTAATGCAAATGTTTCACCAACAAGTGACAAAATTTTAAAATATTTATAAAATGAAAAAAATATTGCTAATTGGAGCATCTAGTGACATTTGTAAACAACTTTACAAAGATTTCAATGCTAACTATGAGTTTTTATTACTAAGTTCTGATAATGAAGAATGTGACTATGAAAATTTTGACATATTGAACAGACAGACTTATCCAAAAATTTCTGCAATAGACGGTATTGTATATTTTCCAGGTACAATTAATCTTAAGCCTTTTGAGAGATTTAAGGAGGATGATTTTACTGATGACTACAATATTAACGTAAAGGGATTAGTCAATATCCTACAGTTTTATAAATCTTCGCTAAACAAGGGCTCATCTGTAGTATGTTTTAGTACTGTAGCCGCAAAGCTTGGAATGCCATTTCATGCTTCAATAGCTATGTGCAAGGCAAGTGTGTCATCATTGTGCAGAACTCTTGCTGCTGAATGGTCACCAAATATCAGGGTTAATTGTATATCACCATCATTAGTTGATACAAAAATGGGTTCCAAGTTTTTTAGAAATGAACAACAAATCGAATTAATGAATAGCAGACACCCACTTAAAAGAACTGGAAGAAAAACAGATATCTCCAACTTTATTGAATTCTTATTGTCTGAAAAATCTTCTTGGGTTACAGGCCAAGACATAAGTATAGACGGAGGTATGTCTACTGTAAAAGCCTGATGATAAGTTTTATTTGGAAATTTAGGTTTTCACTTATTTTTCTCTTGTTTATACTTTTTTGTCTAAGCTTATCTGTTTTAAAAAATCCCAAAATTTACTATGATACTGAAAGAATTCTTGAAATGTCTAGCGAAGAAAAAGATGTCATTGATGAATCCATAGATGATAAGAATTTATTATTAGCTTCAATTAGATTCAAAAAAGATATTAACTACGAAGCTGCTCTAATAGCAGATTCAGTTCATAAAACTTTACAGAGTAAACAATCAATAAGAAGTGTAAGTAGTTTATTTAACGAAAAAAAAATTATTGGTTCAAATTTCATTCCAATTTTATCAAAAAGACTCAAATTAAGTTCTGAGGAAAGTTTTAAAAAATCGTTTGATAGAATAAAAAACCAAGGAAGTAATTTTGTTTCAAAGGACTTAAAGTCGCTTCTGTTCGTTATTAACAAAAATGAAAACGCTGATACCAACTTGACTTTCTTTTTTGATGGTATAAAGTCAGACTTATCAAAAATAAATGATTCTGAAGTCTATATTACTGGACAGTCTAAGTCAGAACATTATATGCAAGACAGTGTAACTAAGGAAATAAAATTCATGACATTATTTAGCTCTATTTTTTGTGCTATTGTGTTATGGTTTTTTGTCAGAAATATAATGTTTGTGATCATAAATCTTGTTTGCGTTATATTTTCAATTTCAATTACTTTTTCTATTTCTCAAATATTATATGGAGGTATTGAGCTCGTTATGATATTGATGCCAGCTATAATATTTATAGTATGTATTTCAGATTTTTTGCATTTGACCAACTTCAACAAAGATGATCTTAAAAAAACTGATAAATTTCAATTATTTCAAAATCAAGTAAAAAAAATTGGTGTACCTGTTTTTTTAACTTCAATTACTACAGCTATTGGCTTCTTAAGCTTTATTTTTTCAGATGTAATGCCATTGACAAGGTTTGGTATAATAACTTGTATTGGGATTTTTATTTCACTTTTTTCAATATTAATTTTCTATTCTTTAGTAGTCGACAAAAAAATATATGGAATTAATGAAAAAGCTAATAAGACAATTAATAATTTTATTGAGAAAGTCACAAATATCAAAAGAATTGAGTCTATTTTTTTATTATCAATTTTTATTTTCTTTTCAATTTTTGGAATACTCAATCTAAGAATTGATAATTATATTACAGATGAGATTAATAAAAACTCAAAGCTTTATGAGGAAATAAAGTTTTTTGATGATAATTTTGGAGGTATCAAGCCAATAACTTTCAATGTTTCAAGAGATAGTTCATTATCAAAAGAAAAAATAGAGGAATTGGAAAATTTCCTCAAAAAAAATGAAGTGGTTATTGATTTTTCATCCGCTAGCATACTAAGCCCTTCTAATGTAAGCTCTACTATTAAAAGTAGAATAAAGGATATTGGATCAAGAAATACCAATCTTTTGATTGAAAAAATATCTCAATATTGTGAAGATTTAGATTTAAATATTTCATACTCAGGAGTTGGATTTTTATTTGATAATTTGAGTAATAAGATGACTAAAGAAGTTTTAATTGGGCTTGTTTTAGCAATTATACTTGTTGGACTACTGTTTGTTATTATCAACAATTATAAAATTAAGTTTTTTATAATCGCTCTTATACCAAATATCATACCAATAATTTCTACAATTGGAATTTTTAGTGTTTTCTCATTTTATTTTTGTCTATCAAACGCTTTTGTTTTTGCAATTGTTTTTGGTTTAATTGTTGATGATTCCATTCATATAATCAGCTCTTATAGATCTTGTATTAAAAGAAACCTTTCTATAGATAAGTCAGTAAGTTATGTTACACAAATAACATCAAGAGCAGTAATAAAAACTACCATAGTAATTATTTTTACATTGATACCTCTTCTTTTTTCAGAGTTTAAATCTGTTAGTCAATTAGCATCAATTTCAATTGTTGCAGCTATCGTTGCTGTTATTTTTGACTTGATTTTTTTACCAAAAATGCTAAGATTTTTTAGTTAAACGATTAACTTGTCGATTTTAGATGCCATGAGAAAATCATTCTCGTGTAATCCATCAATCTTGTGAGTAAAAAGAATGATTTTGACATTTTTGAAGTTGATATGAATGTATGGGTGATGACCCTCATCTTCAGCAAGTTCAGCAACAGAATTTGAGAAAGCTATGGCTTTAGAATAAGTTTCAAATGGAAAATTTTTACTTAATTCCTTTTCATTTGCGACTGACCATTTTTCGTCAATTAATTTCAAAAAAGAATTTATTTCTTCTCCTTTTAGTGGAGGTATTCCTCCTTGACATGGAACACATTTATTTTGTTTAAACATATTAAAATAGTAATATTATGCATAGTACAATTGAGTATATAGCTTGTAGACCAATTGTACCCCAGTTAGCATTAATCAACTCTCTACTTTCATACTTTTTCATTATAGTTGAAAATAAATATAAACCGTAACCTAAGCAAATTAATGTTGGAACAAGTATTAATACATCACTCAATATTGTGTATAGGTAATATGAAGATAGACAAGCTAACAGCAGAAAAATTAAATACAACCATCTACTATTTTTCTTTCCAAAAGTTACAACTAAGTGGTTCTTCCCCGTAGTCTTATCACTTTTCATATCAGGAAATTCATTAATCAGAAGTATATTAGTGGTTAGCAATCCCATTGGTATACCAAGTAAAAGACAATTAAAGAAATGCTCATTTTCTACAAAATCGGTAAAATTTCCTGCAAAAATTGCAAGTCCCGTACCAATTGTTAAAAGAGGACCAAAGGCAAGAAAAATAGATAATTCACCTAAACCTCTTTTAGCAACAAGTCTTAGAGGTGGGGCAGTATAAAAGTAACCTAAAAATAAACCAGCCAAAGTTGTATAAATTATTGGAGTAATGATAGAACTATCAACTCTTAGAACAAGCAAAGCACCAATAAGTGTAGCAACTAGTGTTAGCCAAATTGCAAGCTTTAGCGTCCCATTTAATGTAATAAGGCCAAGTTCAATGGCTCTACTTCCGCCAGAAACTTGTTGAAAATATTCAGCATTTGCTTCGTCAGTACCGTCTTTAACATCAAAATAGTCATTAAAGACATTAATAGCTAAATGTGCGATTAAAACTCCAAGAATACAAAGTATGAAGCTTGTTATGTTAAATAAATTATCACCAATACCTGCGAAATAGGCTCCAACCGCGAAAACAGGTAAAAGCGACGCAGAAGTAAAAGGCATTCTGGTTATTGCCAATCCTTTAATCATTTTAGTAGCAAAAGATATGGGAACGTTTACATCTTCGTTTATTACCTCAGTAACACCACAATATCCAGTTTGTGGATTGTCTTTACCATTTGAAAATGTAGGTGTAATTCTAATTTTTGCATTAACTTTTTGCTTGTTTTTATTGATAAAGTAAGTTTTTCCAATATACTCACCGTTTTTAACAGCTTCGTCGAGCCATCCAGCGACATTTTGTAGAACAATTTCACCAGGGGAAAAAATAGATACTCTTTTCTTTCCGATTAGCTCTTCCTTTTTGTATCCAAAGATTTGTTCAGCACCATCATTCATTGTCAAAATGACTCCTTCCATATCACAAGTTATTGTACTTTTTTTCATATTATTAAGTATTTTGGTTCAAATGTATAACTTTTTCTTAAAAATAGCTATGCATTAACCATTCATTGTGATTAAAAATTCTTTGTTATCTTGAGTTTTCATCAAGCGGTCCTTCATAAATTCAATTGCTTCAACAGGATTCATATCAGCTAAATAATTTCTAAGTACCCAAATTCTTTGAATATGTTCAGGATCAAGAAGTAAATCTTCTCTTCGAGTAGAGGATGAGACAAGATCAACAGCTGGATAAATTCTTCTATTTGAAATTTTCCTATCCAGTTGTAATTCCATATTTCCTGTTCCTTTAAACTCTTCAAAGATAACTTCGTCCATCTTACTTCCAGTTTCAGTTAATGCTGTTGCTAGAATTGTTAAAGATCCTCCTTTTTCAATTTTTCTAGCTGCACCAAAGAATCTCTTAGGCTTATGTAATGCATTTGCATCAACACCACCACTTAAGATCTTTCCTGATGCAGGTTGAACAGTATTGTAAGCTCTTGCCAGTCTTGTGATTGAGTCGAGTAATATAACAACATCATGTCCACATTCAACCATTCTCTTGGCCTTTTCAAGAACTATATCAGCAACTTTAACGTGTCTGCTTGCTGGCTCATCAAAAGTAGATGCAATAACTTCTGCATTTACACTTCTTTCCATGTCAGTTACCTCTTCAGGTCTTTCATCAATAAGCAAAATAATCATGTAAACTTCGGGGTGATTATCTGCAATTGCATTTGCTATATCTTTTAGTAGCACAGTTTTACCTGTTTTAGGTTGTGCTACAATAAGTCCCCTTTGTCCTTTACCTAAAGGAGTAAAAATGTCAAGCATTCTTGTTGAAATATTATTATGACCGTTTCCTAAAATATTGAATTTTTCAAAAGGGAAAAGTGGCGTTAAATGCTCAAATGGTATCCTGTCTCTTATAATTGAAGGATCTTTACCATTTATATCCTCAACGTTGATTAGTGGAAAATATTTTTCTCCAGATTTAGGAGGTCTTACTGTTCCTTTTATAGAATCTCCTGTTTTGAGATTGTAAAATTTAATTTGAGAATGTGATACATAAACATCATCCGGAGATGATAGGTAATGATAATCACTTGATCTCATAAATCCGTATCCATCAGGCATGATTTCGATTACACCTTCTACATTTATTATTCCATCAAAATCAAAATCATAATGATGCTTTTTTTGTTCATTGTCTTTGCTAGAAAAATCTTTTTTCTCACTCGTTTTATGAGTTTCAAAATTCCTTTCTTTTTTAAAGTTCTTTTCAGATCTTAAATGGTTTGAGGAAGATTCTTTTCTTGGTCTTTTTTTAAAATCTTTGGTTCTTGATTTTTCTTGTTTTTTTATATTAGTTTCTTTAGTTTCTTTAGTTTCTGCTTGAACATCAAGAATAGCATATATAAGATCTTGTTTTCTTAACTTTTCATTTTTTAGAATATTAGATTCTGATGCAATTTCTCTTAATTCGGAAACTTTCTTTGAATTTAATTCTTGGATTGTATACATTATGTGTTTTTTGGGATTATAATTTGTAACCGACTGATTGTCAATTTAGATATGTAAATTTACAAATAAATGTTATTTGAGAGCTTTTTATATTAAAAAATTTAATTTTGTCAAATGTTACAAAGAATACAAAGCGTTTTTCTTTTCTTCAGCACCATGATCACATTGATAATGATTTTTTTTGTGCCAATTTTTGAGATAGACTCGAAAGAAATGTTTGCTAGCGACTTTTTATGGGCTAAAGTGTTTTTATTTAATTCTGCTATTTTAAGTCTAATATCAATTAACTTATACAAAAACAGAAAGAAACAGATTTTGCTAAGCTCCTTTTCAAGAACTCAAATCACAATTGCACTTATTTTATTACTTTTTATATACAAAAAAGAATTAAATGTAAAAATAGAACTATTATTATTTGCAATTCCTTACTTATTGTTGATTCTTTCTAGCTATTTCATAAAAAAAGATGAAAAACTTGTAAAATCATCCGAAAGGATTCGTTAATTATCTTTTTTTTTCAATTACTTTTAAATCTTTAATATTATTCTTATCAATTTTAAACTTCAAAAGAGTTTTTACTTTATGTATACCAAAACTTCCACAAGAACCAGGGTTCATATAAAGCATTTCAAATTTTTTGTCATAAACAACTTTTAGTATGTGTGAGTGTCCACATGCTAAAAGTTGTGGCTTTTCATTTGAAATTATTTTCAATGTTTCAGCGTTATATTTTTTTACTGGTCCTGCAATATGAGTCATCAAAACTTTGATACCCTCAACTTTAAAGACTAAATTCTTTTTTAGAGATATCCTAATTTTATCATTATCAATATTACCATAGACTGTTCTAAATTTAAAATTTTTGTTAATTGAGTCAATTACGCTAATTGATCCCAAATCTCCACAGTGCCAAATTTCGTCAGAGTCTTCGAAATGTTTGAATACCCAACTCTCAAGTTTACCATGAGTATCTGAAATTAAGCAGATATTTTTCAAAAAAACTATCTAATAAGAGTTAATGTACCTTCGTAAGTATATTTTTTACCATTTATATCCTTAACGAAAATTGAATATGCATAATGACCAGCCGGCGCGTATTCTTCACTATTTTTAAATTTACCATCCCATGCAGACTCACAACCAGAGTAACAATAATTTTTGGATGGTTTGTCAGAATTAAAAACTTTCTGACCAAATCTGTTGTATATGTTGAATTCAAAAGATTTTGCACCATCTACTATTGGCATATAATGATCATTTTTTAAATCATTGTTTGGAGTAAAAGCATCAGGAATATATATTGAAAATGATTTATTCACTACAATTTGTTTAGTAATTGAATTGGTACAACCACTGTCAGATGATATTGTAAGTGTAACATTGTATGTGCCTGAATCTTGTGAAGAATAAAGGTGAGATATTTCACCAAAATTAGTATTTACATGCGGTGAGTTATCACCAAAGTTCCAGTAACCACTTGAATGATTTTTCGATTGATCAACAAAGAAAACAAGAGGATTGTTTAAATCTACTGGCTGAGGAAAGAAGGTAAAATCTGCTTGAGGAATTGAGTTCATGTAAACACTTGCAAAGCCATTTGTGTTCGCCTCACATCCTTTGCTGTCGGAAATTTCAATTAAAGAATAAAGTCCAGCATCATTTGTAGAGATTGTATGGTTATATCCAATGTTAGAAAGATATTTTGTTTCAATTCCAACAGAGTATTGAACGTTGAAAGGGGGTGTTCCAGATGATGTGTTAATGAAAACATCTACTTGACTTCCATCATCACAAACTGATCCCCCGCCAGATATGATGGCATTTGGGACTGGGTTTATGGAAATACTTACTTGATCATTTAAATTATTTGAACAATTAGGGTCAGCTACTGATGTAAAATCATATATCGATGAACTGTTAGGGCTTACTGAAATTGAATCATCAATATTTAGTAGAGAAACTGATGTTGGTGCACCATTAACAGAATAATTAACTGTCCAAGGCGCAGAGCCTGATGTAAAATTAAAGTATAATTGAGTCATTTTACCTTGGCACAATTCGTTATTACCAGAAATACTGACATTTGGTAATTCATTTACAGAAATAGATGCGTTGTTTGAAGAAGTAGAAAAACACCCTTTGTCATCAGTTATTGAAACTAATGAATATGTCGTGTTTGTAGATGGGGTAATTGATATAGGAGATCCGTTAACTAGTCCGTTGTTGTCTACAACAACAGTATTTGAGTTAGTTCCATCACTGAAAATTAGACTAAATGGAGCGGTACCTGAGAAAACTGGAAATGATATTTCAGAACTTTCACCTACACATAAAGGATTATTACCAGTAATTGCAATATCAATATTTGGAATTTCATTTACAATTACATCAACAATTTGAGTAGGAGTGATATTCATGCATCCATTGATATCGGATAAAGATATCACTTGATATGAGTTTGTACCTATTGAAGGGTAGGGGTTGTCAAGGTTGTAATTTTGATTTCCAGAACTTGCAAATGAGATCGGAGTTTGTGGCGTTGAGTTTATTGAATAATCAATACTGTAAGGAGCAGTTCCACTGGTAAAGTTAAATATTAGATTAACAGGCTCACCATCACAAACTTCAGAGCTAGAAACGGATAAATTTACTGATGGATTTTCGTTAACAGCTATGTTAATGTTGGAAGGAATTTCATTTACAGGAGAGTTTTGACCACTGGCATCAACAACAGATATTACAGAAATAGTGTTGTTGCCAAGCTGAAGTAAGGAGCTAGGAATTGGAATATTAACACTTATTGGAGTTGCCTGACCAGAGCTTCCAATGATTTCAGAAAAGTTATTTCCGTTAATAGAGTAATTGAAAGTAACAGGTGCTTCTCCTTGACTGAGGGTTATTAAAATATTAGCATTTTCTCCTTCGCAAATATTTGGAGTAGTTGTTGTAAATGGGTTTATTATTGGAAAAGGTTCAACATCAATATTTACAAATAAAGCAGTTGAAGATGAGCATCCATTAGCATCAGAAATATTTGTTATGGAATATGTTGTAAATGGTATAATTACTGTAGGTGTAACAACAGTTGACCCTTGCATGCTAGCGTTAGTGTTAATTTGAAATGTATTTGCTGGAGTAGCATTATCAACACCATTGACATTAAATGGAGGCGTCCCACTAAGCATGTCAATTGATAATGTAGTTGTATTTCCTTGAGATACAATTAGCGGATTTGCAGTAAAGGTATTAACAACTGGTTCAGCATTAATTATTAAAGTTACAGTTATTGAGGAGTTAGCGCAAGGAGGAATTCCATTTACTTGGTAGGTAAAGTCATGGCTTCCAATACCATATGTGTTTGGGTCAATACTAGTGGATATTGGTGAACCTGATGCACTATTTCCAGCGTACCAAAAACCACCTGGGTCGGCATTAATTATCAAATTAGACAAGTCGTATGTGTTAGCAGAGTTGTAGTCGTTAATACAAATACTTGAGTTGTTTGATGTTCCTGATGTTGGAGCTGTAACTAAGTTGACAGTTATATTTGCAGTTGATGGATTACAAGGTGGTGCATTAACTGTATATGAGTAATTACCAGCTGGCATAGTTTGAGGATCAAAATTGAAATTTGGATTATTTGGCAGTTGAGTAGAGTTTGGTAATGTCCAGTATCCAGTTAAATTTTGCGAGCCTCCAAGAAGATTTTGTAATTGATATACAGCTACATCATCAGTGCAGATGTTTATGGTATTATCGTTTCCTGCAAATGGACCTGGATTAACAGTAATTCCGATGTTTGAAGATGATGTGTTTGAACATCCATTGGCATCGGTAACATTCACAATACTCAAGTTTGTTGAGTTTGGAGGACAAATATTAATTGGTAGGTTTGTTGCATTGTCATTACCCGAGGAGTTTAGAACAACATTAATTATATTGGGATCAGCATATGTAAGATTGAATGGTGCTGAGCCCGCGAGATTAAAAATTAAGTCTATACACTCTCCAGCACAAATTACAGAAGAACTAGAGCTGATACTAGATGTAGGAATTGAATTTACATTAACAGTTATTATTGACGTAACTGGAGCGCAAGCGCCAGTGGGATCAGTTACAGTGAAATCATAATTTCCTGGAGATGATGTTGATGGATCAAAATTAAGGCTAGGGCCATTGCCAGTCTGAGACCATATGCCTGTTGGGCTCGCAAGACCTAACAAAGTGAATAAATCCACAACACCGTCATTACTACAATAGGTTGCAGTAGTTGAGTTACCTGCGCTAGGTGCTGTATTAAGATTTACAAGAACTGTAGAAAAACTAGATGGACATGGTGCGTTTGTGATAGTATATGTGTAAACACCTGCAGGATCATTAGATGGATCAAAATTAAAAGTTGATGTTCCAGCAGGAGGAGATGGCAAAACTCCCGTTGGACCTGACCAATTACCATTAGGATCAGAAATTCCTAAAAATGTTGATAGATCATATAAATTTGGGTCATTGTCACAAAGAATTGTACTAGTTGATATTCCTGTGTTAGCAACAGAAGAAACTGTAACACTGAGAGCTGGATTAGTTACAGAGGCGGGACAGCCTGTTGCATCAAACAAGCTAACTACAAAATATGTTGTATTTGAATTAGGAGTGAAAGCAATGGGTCCCAGCCCGTTTGTTTGAAATCCAAACGCATCAATTTGATAGTTTGTGTTTGAAATGCCATCACTTATTGTTAAATCAAAAGGAGGGGTTCCAACTAAATTCCATCCAAGAGTCACAATATCACCTGAACAAATCACATTGGGGCCTGTTAATGTTGCAGAGATACTATTAGCATTGGGAAGTACAGTTACAGTATCAATGGCAAAGCATCCAGTATTCATTGAATCTGTGGCTATTACTTGAAAGTCTGTAGAGGTAGCAACTGTTGCTACAGGATTAGGGATATTAGATGATGGACTGAGTCCAGTGACACCACCGCTAGTAAGATTGCTCCAGCTGTAGGTGTAGTTTGCTGTAGCTGGGCAAGAAACATATATTGCATTTCCCTGTCCAATTGTTAAATCACCAGGTATACTACCAGGAAATCCTTGCGTTGTTAGTCCGATTGCAGGAACAGGTGGGGCAAGTGGATTTATTGTTAAATAATTACCTTGACTGTCCTTTATTCTATACATCGCTTCGTTAGCTGAGCTCCCAAGTGAACTAAAAAAAGCTTCAATTACATCTCCATCTGAAACATAAAGGGGGTATGATGCAGTTGATGCATTTCCTCCAGTAATCATAGTGTAATTACTGTAAAGACTTCCGTTAACGTTAACATCAAGATTGTGAAAAATAGAAACCCCTCCTTGAGTTCCTGCTGTCCAGCCTGCTTGTGTAGCACCAGTACCAGGTAAGTAGTTCCAAAGCTCAAGCTCATAATAGCAATTAGCCGTAATTGTAGCCTGTGCAAACAAAGTATCAGAGCCTGCACAAGTTGATGATGATACGCTAGCTTGAATATTGGGTTGATCAACATATACATCAATTGATGCATAGCACGTATCGTTTACAAAATTTGAATAAATTAGGCTATACGTTGTTGATTGAGTTGGGTTTACAGTAACAGTATCTGCGGTGTAGCCAGTAATTGAACCACCATTCCAAATTGTAGAGTAGCCAGCACAAGTTGAAATATTAACATTATCAATTCCCCAGAAGTCCCAGGTAGGTCCTGAAGTAGCAGTTTGGGACCATCTAAATTGAGTAGAAGTAGTCTGAGCAGCAATAGGAATAGGGAAACAATGATTTTGCCATCCTGTGTATGGAAATCCGATTGGAGAAAAATAAAAAATTTGAGTCCAGGTTCCACCGGCGACTCTGTACTCTAAATAAACACCTTCATTAGCTAAATCAGGACCATCACATCCAGCAGTTCCTCCTTGAGTTTCCATTCTAAAGTCAAAGCAAATGTTTCCACCACAGCTTGCATCAACCGGAACTGTTGTAGCTCTTCTGGGTGTAGGAGCTCCGTTTGCAAACCAAAGAACAGGTCCGCCTAACGGATTTGTACCGCAAGGGCCACCAAGAACGTAGCCTGAGGACACGCTTTGCCATAAGCCACTAAGAGTTGATGCCGAAAAATCATCAGATGAAGCACCACCAACACCAACTTGTTGTAAAAATAAAGATTCTCCACAAGCAATACTATCAGTAAGTGCAGATATGTTTGTTACACAACCACTAGAGGAACTTTGAGAAAATGTTGCATTTCCAGCAGAAAGAAAAATTATCAAAAATAAAACTCTACTCATACTTAAGTGATATATTTTTTAGTTCGAAATTAGTTAGCTTTACTATTTTGTTAACGCCAGGCATTTTACTGAGGGGTAAAGAAAATTTAACAAAAATTTTTGATTCATTTGATTTATTAATACAGTCAGAGGTTGTAGTTTCTCTAGCATTTAAATTGAAAGATTTTTCGTACTCTGGTTTTTTGTTTTCACAGTTTATACACTCATTATCGTACCAAAGTTCAAGATAATAACTTAAGTTTAAACTTGAGTCAGTAAGATTGGTAATTCTTAAAAAAATAAATTCTTGGTCATAAGCATCAGAGAAATCACAGTTATGGTTCTTAGTTTCTATAGTGACTTCATCACTTTGATAAAAAAGGTTCCATTTAGACTCATTGCTGAGGGATGTGAAACTTAATAAAAGAAAAGAAATGGTAAATAATTTAATGTAAAAAATAGGCCCCCTCATAACTACTTGATTTATCTCAAAGTTACAAAAAATTAATTTCCATAACAATAAATTATACTATTGAAAAATTTGTGAATAATAGATTTATATTTCTATGACACTTGTTTTGTGGGCCCATCCCTTTCTGCCGTCACTAATTGAAATATTAAACCAATTTTCAACGGCATCAATGATTACTACTTTTGTTCCTGAGTGGACAGTAAATTGAACTGAACTTTCATCAGAAGGGGCACTTCTGATATTTACAACATTTTCCTTAACAATTGCTTGTATATTATTTTTTTCAGAAAAGTTTCCAATAAAATAAATAGTTAAAGAAATAGAAATAATTATGGATAAAAAAGTATTAAAAATTTTAAGGTTATTGTTTGTTTTAATTTTAGTTACAATCAAACTTATGATTAATAATATCAAAGAGATAAAAATCAAGATTTGCCAATTATAAATTGAAATTGTATTAATTAAACTAGAAAACCATTGTTTGTAAAATATCTCAGGAAGTTGATTAATATCATCAATAATTAAATCTTTACAAATTTTTAAATTGTAAACTATATCTAAGTCTTTGGGGTTAATTTTTATACCTCTTTCGTATTCTACTATAGCTAAAGCTAAACTATCTAGCTTAAAATAACAATTACCTTTATTGTAATGAACTTCACTACTGATTGTTCCAGAACTAGTTAATGAGTCAAAGTAGGCGATAGCCATTTGATAGTTTCCGCTGTCATAAAACTCTGTTCCTTTTTTGAATAAATTGTCTTCAGCTTTAATAAAAAAGCTAAAAAATATAGCTAATAACAATAAAAATTCTTTTTTCATTTTCTGTTTGATTCAATATTCTTTATTATTAAAACACACTCATTTAGAAGCTCGTTTGATTTCTTATAATCACTCATTGGGGAATACCTGGCAATCTCAATGTCTTTAAAAATTTTTAAAATTTGATTTTGAATTTCTGTGTTATACTTTTTTTTCTTCATTAAGTCTTCAAGTTTTTCTTTTGAAAAATCTCCAATTTCAATATTCAGTTTTTCACTAAAAAATAATAACATAGATTTTTCAATTTCCTCATAAAATTTTGTTAAATCATTTTTTTTCAAATACTTTTCAGCTTTTTTAATTCTAATTTTTGAGAGTTTATCAGATTTAGTATTTTTTTGATAAATATTTTTTATGTATTTGAAATAGTACTTTGATAGCATTAATATCATTACAAGAATAAAGATTATAACATTAAATGATTTATTTGATATTTTTTTATTTTGATTAAAATCATATTTAATGTGTCTAATATCCTTCTTGTTGTTAGAAACTAATTGCTTCGAAATAGAGTTTGTTTGTGAGCTTTGAAGAAATTTTTCAGATTTTTCTGAATTAATTTTAAACGCTTTCGAACTAATTTCCTTAAATTTTCCAGATTTGCTGTCAAAGTATGAAAAAATAGATTTTGGAATTTCATATTTTCCTTCATATCTGGGGATTAGTAGATACTCATATGTTTTTACACTTCTTTTAAGCCCTCCTTGAAATATCCTATCATCAATTTTGGCATCATAAACCTCAAAGTCAGTGGGAAAATCAATTTTTTGCTCACCTAGAAGCTCTAGATTACCCGTTCCAATAAAACTAATTTTATAGTTAATGGCATCATTTGCTTTTACAGTACTTTTATCAACACTCGATTCAACTTTCAAACTACCAACAAATCCTATAAAGTTATTTGGAATGGGCCTTGGTAAGCTCTTGACTTTGATCTTAATAGGTTTTGAGCTAATAAACTCTTCTTGAACACTATATGAATTAAAAAAACTAGTAAACGGGTCATTATTTCTATTGTTTGTCCTTATACTACACTTTATTTCAATAGGGTCAATTAATAGAGTTCCATCCTTTTGAGGAGTCAATACCATCTTTTTTATAGTTGCAACATTGTAAGCTACACCATTTACAACTTCTCTTTTAAACCTACTACTTGTTTCAAGATCTTTTTTCCAAAAAGAATCCAAATTAGGAAGTTTTGTCATCTCTGTATTTGCTAAGTCATATCTGTTGAAGAGTTTATATGTGACCAATAATTGTTCACCTACAAAAACATTTCTTTTGCTAATTTCTGCTTTGACAAAAAGGTTGTTAGAAATTGAATTATTTGCTTGTTTGTTACTTGCGTTAAGAATTTGAACTCTGATTTCATTGCTTTTTATTATATCTTTTTTATAAGTTATTGAAGCTGAGGGAATAATAAATTCTCCTTTTTTTATTGCTTTGAAATAGTAAGTGAATGTTGTATTTAAAATTGATTCTCTTTTTCCATTAACAATTGTTATTGAGCTTGATGATGACTTGTTAGGTCCACTCAAGAATTTAACATATTCATTATTGGATAAATTAAAATCTATATTATTGGCTTTTTTATCAAATGAAAAGCTTATGGCAAAACTTTCTCCAACTAAGATGGGATTCTTATTTACAGAAACTTCAATTATCTGAGAAAAAGAGATATTACAGCTAATCAGAATAAGAAATAAAACTTTCTTCATCACCAGTCTTTTGTTATTTTTCTCTTTGTCTTTTGTTTTTTATTTTTCTGCAATTTCTCCTTTGTTTCTTTTTCTTGATTTTGAATTGCATTCAAAAGATTTTCAATATCTTCTTTTGACATTTGCTCCATATCTGGTTGCTGTTCTTGTTTGTCTTGCTGTTGTTCTTGTTTGTCTTGCTGTTGTTCTTGTTTGTCTTGCTGTTGTTCTTGTTTATCCTGCTGTTGTTCTTGTTTGTCTTGCTGTTGTTCTTGTTTGTCTTGCTGTTGTTCTTGTTTGTCTTGCTGTTGTTCTAACATCTTTTTAGCATAACAATAATTATAAATTGCATCTTTATCTTGTGGATTTTTCTTAATGTATTTTTTATAATTTTCAATTGCCTCATTAAATTTATTTTGTTTCAGTTGACTAGTTGCCAAGTTATATTGGACTTTATTGTTTTCTTCCTCTACTTCGCTTTGGTTTTGAATTGCGTTATAGAGAGATTCAGATTCATCAAATCTTTCTTGCTTAAATACTGAATTAGCTAGATTATATTTTGCTTTAAAAAACTCTTGATCTTGTTCCAAAGATTTTCTGTAATTAATTTCAGATTCTTCATAAATGCTATCGATAAAAAGTTTATTTCCCTTCTTAAAAAGAGATCTCTTTTTAGTTTGAGCATCACAAAAACTTGTAAAGAAAAGACAGAATATGAGGATTGAAATTTTAAAAATTAAATTTTTCATTTTTGCGTTCTAAAATCATTAAGTCTAAAAAAAGTAGTATTAGTGCAATAATTAAAAAAGACTGAAATCTATCTTTAAAATTAGTAAATTCCATAGTTCCTATCTCTTTTTTTTCTAATCTATTTATTTCATTAATCAGTTCTTGTAGTCCAGCTCTTGAGTTATTAGCTCTGATATATTTTCCACCGCCGCTTTGAGCAATTTCCATTAACGTCATTTCATTCAGCTTACTAATGATTGTATTGCCAGATTTGTCTTTTCTGTAACTTACATTATTGCCTCTTTTATCTTTCATTGGAATTGGGCCACCTTGTTCAAGTCCCATTCCCAAAGTATGAACTAAAATACCTTTTTCTTTTGCTTTTTTTGCTGATTCAATTGCAATATCATCATGGTTTTCTCCATCAGTGATAATAATGATAGATTTGTTTTGTGAATTTTCAAAATCAAAAGAAGAAAGACACTTGTCAATAGCCTTTCCAATTTCAGTTCCTTGACTTGAAATAGTTTTGGTATTTACAGATGATAAAAAAAGTTTTGCAGCTGAATAATCAGTTGTTATTGGAAGTTGTATATATGCTTCTGAGCCAAACACAACTAGTCCAATTCGATCTCCACTCAACTGATTTAAAAGCTCTGATATTGCACGTTTTGACTTTTCAAGTCTGTTGGGCTTAATATCCTCAACGAGCATAGAGTTGGAAAGGTCAATTGCTATCATTAAATCTACACCCTTTCTCTTTACTTCCTCTATTTCAGATCCAATTTGAGGATTTGCAAAAGCAATGATTATGAAAATATCACAAAAAACTTTTAATAAGTTTTTAAAGTTTTGTCTAAATAAAGATTGTCCAATTTGTAATCTTTGAATTAATTTTTTATCGCCAAATTGCTTTAAAGATTTACTTCTCCAATAAACGAAATAGATATTTGATGCAAGTATTAATAGTACTGATAAAAACAAATACAAATAATTTATTTCCTCAAACCTTAGCATCAGATCAATCTTTTTAAAATTATATTTTCTAATAAATAAGAAATGATTAGTAGTAGAAATGATACATATAAAAAAATTCTAAATTCTTCCTTTTTCTTACTAAATTCAGTTACTTTTATTTTCGATTTTTCGAGTAGATCAATTTCATCATAAATCTTTTTCAAAGAAGAGTTATTCGTCGCTCTAAAAAATTTACCTTCAGTAATCATTGCTATATCTTGCAATGTCTTTTCATCAATTTTTACTTCAACATCTTGATATTGTATTCCAAATGGTGTTTGGAATGGATATGGTGCAAGTCCTAAAGTACCTATTCCAATAGTGTAGATGCGAATCCCAAAACTTTTGCATAGTTCTGCTGCAGTTAATGGTGCTATTTCTCCAGAATTGTTTACACCATCAGTAACTAGTACAATGACTTTTGACTTGGCATCTGATTCTTTTAATCTATTAACACTTGTAGCAATACCCATACCTAAAGCTGTTCCATCATCAACCATTCCAGACTTTACGTCTTTGAAAAGATTAACAAGAACATTGTGATCGGTTGTTAGTGGGCATTGAGTAAAACTCTCGCCACTAAAAACAACTAATCCTATTCTATCATTATTTCTATTTGAAATAAAATCCATAGCAACATTTTTCGCAGCCTCTAGTCTATTTGGCTTAAAATCCTCCGCTAGCATACTGCCCGAAATATCAATTGCCATAATAACATCAATACCTTCGGTAGTATTTTCTTGCCAGTTATTTGTTGATTGTGGCCTTGCAAGTGCTATAATGATGAATATTGAGGCAATAATTCTTAAGAATAGAGGAAGTCTAATTATTCTTTTTTTGTAGTTGCTTTTCTGTGATAAAATTTTCGTTGAAGAAAATGATATGGAAGTATGTTGTTTTTTCCTCTTTAATAAGAAATAAATTATAAAGGTTAATGATACTATAATTACCAAAAAAAAGTGAGAATCACGAAATATAATTTCTGACAATTGAGTCATAGTTTTTTTGAATTAATGACAAAATCTTTACAGTTTTCTAAATGAATTAAGATTTCACTTTCATTCGGCTGGTTTTTAGCAAATTTTGCTAACTCACACGATGATAGTATCTTGTAAAGCATTTTAATAGAAAAATCATCTTGATTAAACTCTTTATATTTCAAAATAATATCAGCAGTTGGAATTTCTAAAGCACTAAAATTAAATTTTAACTCTAAATATTTTCTAATTATGTTTGATGCTTTAGTAAAGTGTAGATTGATTTCATCTTTTTTCCAAAGTTTTTCCTTTTTTAAAATATCCAACTTATTAATCGTTAATTCAATTGAATCTAATTTTACTTCTTTTTCAACAATTTCTAATACTCTCTCTGTTTTTTTGAGATAATTCTTTACTAAAAAATAAATCATGGCTAATATTAGAATTATTAATGTGTAAATCCAATAGTCAACTAAACTAAAAGATATTTTAAGATTTTCTTTTATCTGTTTAATTTCATTTTCATTGGTTTCAATTTCTGAAACTATAATTTTTTTTGATGAACCAAGATCTTCGAATTTATATGTTCCACTGTCCCATGAGGTTATATTGAGTTTATACTTTAAATACTTAAAACTGTCTATAATAACGGTATCCATAATTGAAAAATCAATAATCTCAAAAGAATTAAATTGATCTAACAAGTCATTGCTATCTGTGTAACTATCTATTGAACTGAGAATTTCAATTTGAACTTGTTGTCCAACCAAAATAGAATCTTTAGAAATTAACAATTCATTAGAATAACTATTACTCATAAAAACAAATAAGAATAATAATCTTAAAATCACTTATTTCTGTTTTTAAAAAAATTAATCAATGGGCTAATTATGTCTTCCTGAGTTAATAATTGAATGTAGTCAGCACCAGAGAGTCTAAGTTCTTTTTTGAGAGTTTCAATTCTAGAAAATTGTTTGTTTTTAAAATTCCTTCTAAATTTTCTATCAGAGGAATCAACCAAGATTTCATTTTCATTTTCTGAGTCTTGCAGACTTAATAAACCAACATTAGGAATTTCTAACTCACGTTTATCCAATGTGTTCACAGCTACAAGGTCGTGTCTTTTAGAAGTTATTTTTATAGGCTCAAAAAAATCAGAATCAAAAAAATCAGATAGTAAAAAGCAAATACTTCTTTTTTTTGTTACTCTATTAAAGTATTCTAAAGCTTTTTTAATATTTGTTTTTTTACTGGAGGATTTAAAGGTTAATATTTCTTTAATTATTCTCAAAATATGTTTTTTGCCTTTAGAAGGTGAAATAAATTTTTCAATCTTATCAGAAAAGAAAATCACTCCAACTTTATCGTTATTCTTTATTGCAGAAAAAGCAAGAACAGCTGATATCTCAGAAACTAATTCTCTTTTAAATCTCTTGTTAGTTCCAAAGCTACTTGAAGAGCTAACATCTACCATAAGCATTAAAGTAATTTCTCTCTCTTCCTCAAAAACCTTCACAAAAGGACTGTTATATCTGGCTGTAACGTTCCAATCTATTGTTCTTAAATCATCACCAATCTCATACTCTCTAACTTCAGAAAATGTCATACCTCTTCCTTTAAAAGCAGTGTTATACTCGCCAGCAAATATATGATTGGAAAGACCTTTGGTCTTTATTTCAATAGATCTTACTTTTTTTAAAATTTCTTTGGTATCCAATTTTATGGGATCTCTACTGTGTTAAGAATTTCTGTGATTATGTCATCTGCTGTTATTTCCTCAGCTTCAGCTTCATAGGTCAATCCAATTCTGTGTCTAAGAACGTTGTGAGCTATGGCTCTAACGTCCTCTGGAATTACAAAACCTCTTCTTTTTATAAAAGCGTAAGCTTTAGATGCATGAGCCAAATTTATGCTTGCTCTTGGAGAACCTCCAAATGAAATCATAGTTAAAAACTTTTCTAATCCAAATTTTTTAGGATTTCTGGTGCAGTGTACTATGTCCAAGAGATATTTTTCAATTTTTTCATCCATGTATATTTCTTTCACTAAAGCTCTTGCTTTTTTTATACTGTCTTTATCCACTACCTTATTCGCAGTAGGGAAGACTTTAGATAAATTGTTTCTAACAACAATCCTCTCATCTTCAAAGTTTGGATAAGTTATAATAATCTTAAGCATGAATCTATCGAGTTGAGCCTCGGGAAGAGGGTATGTGCCTTCTTGCTCAACAGGATTTTGGGTCGCCATTACAAGAAAAGGATCTTCCAATGAAAATGTTTCTCCTGAGATTGTTACATTTCTTTCTTGCATACATTCAAGCAATGCTGATTGTACTTTTGCAGGTGCTCGGTTAATTTCATCAGCAAGTACAAAATTTGCAAAAATAGGTCCCTTTTTGACAGAAAACTTTTCTGTTTTAGGGCTGTAAATTTGAGTGCCTATAACATCTGCTGGTAGCATATCTGGAGTAAACTGAATCCTGCTGAATTCAGCATCAATTGTTTGTGAAAGTGTGCTTATAGATAGTGTTTTAGCAAGTCCAGGGACACCCTCAAGAAGGACATGTCCATTGGACAAAAGAGCAATTGTAAGCTTATCAATTAAATCCTTCTGACCGATTACAACTTTATTCATCTCCATGTGAATTAGTTCAATTACAGTACTTTCTTTTTCTATTTTTTTATTAAGTTCAGTTATGTCGATATTTGATGAGATTTCCATTTTTATTCTATTTAGTTTACAAAAATATTAATCATAGCATTAATACCAAAAATCAACGTTTAATTTTTAGTTTTATTATTAAGTATCATTTGATAGAAAAGCTTTTGTTAATTTTGTTAAATGAGATACTGTCTTATTTTTGAATACGACGGTGAGAATTATCATGGTTGGCAAGTACAACCTGATGCAGTAACCGTTCAACAAACAATTACAAAGTGTTTAGGTGATATTTTGAATCAAAATATAAGTCTAGTTGGTGCAGGAAGAACAGATACTGGAGTACATGCAAAGTTTATGACTGCACACTTTGACTGTAATTGTGTAATTGAAGTAAAAGGTATTAAACAAAAATTAAATAATTATCTACCTGCAGAAATTTCAATCTTAAAAGTTGTAAATGTCAAGAAAAATTTTCACGCTAGGTTTGATGCTGTTTCAAGAACATACAAATACTATATAAATCAACAAAAAATGCCCTTTGAGCAGAGATCTTTCTTTTACAAAAAAGACATAGATCTAGCCTTAATGAATAAGGCGTGTAAAAAGATTATTGGAAAAAAAGATTTCACATCATTTTCAAAGGCTAATACTCAAACCCACACAAACATCTGCGAAATTTATAGAGCTGAGTGGAATTATGAAAAGCAAATGATTTGCTTTACTATTCAAGCTAATAGATTTTTAAGAAATATGGTTAGAGCAATTGTTGGAACAATGTTACTTGTAGGAGAAAAAAAAATATCACCAGATGAAATAAGTAATGTAATCAAAAAGAAGAATAGGGGTTTTGCTGGTATATCAGTACCTGCCAAAGGTTTGTTTTTAGTCAATGTTAAATACAATGAAAAAGATTTGTTAGCATGAAAAACACTGGAAATATCGTTGATTGGTTATTGCTGAAAAGAGTTTTAAAATATTCAAATCCTTACAGAAAAAAATTATTTTACGCCGCTTTATCAGCGATATTTCTAGCAGTTTTGGGCCCTCTCAGGCCTTGGCTAATTAACTTTGCAATTGACAACTATATAATAGTTTCAAATCTAGAAATGCTTGCCAAAGTAACTTTATTATTGTTTCTTATGTTATTTGCAGAAGGATTTTTCCAGTTTTACTATATGTTTTTATCAACTTGGATTGGACAAAATGTAATTAGAGACATCAGAACTGAAATTTTTCAACATATAATTTCTCTTAAGATGAAATACTTTGATAATACTCAAGTTGGAACTTTGGTGACCAGAACAATTTCAGATATCGAAACAATTTCCGATATTTTTTCTCAAGGCTTATTGGTTATAATTGCCGAGCTTCTAAAATTAATTCTAGTTTTAGTGTTCATGTTCTACACTAGCACTAAACTCACAATTGTAACTTTAATTACGATTCCTTTTTTACTTATAGCCACTGCATGGTTCAAAAGAAATATAAAAAGTGCATTTCAAGATGTTAGAACTCAAGTTTCTAAATTAAATGCATTTGTACAAGAAAGAATCATAGGAATGAAAATAGTACAGATATTTAATAAAGAAGCAGCTGAGTATAATAAATTTATAGAAATTAATAAAAAGCATAGAGATGCAAATATTAGATCAATCTTCTATTATGCTGTTTTCTTTCCTATTGTGGAGATTTTATCGGCATTAGCTATTGCACTAGTAATATGGAGTGGTAGTCTAAGCATAATAAATAGTACTGGTGTAACAGTTGGTGAATTAGTTGCCTTTATTCTATACATATACATGATGTTTAGACCAATCAGACAGTTAGCGGATAGATTTAATGTTTTGCAAATGGGTATTGTAGGTTCTGAAAGAGTTTTTAAAATTCTAGATACAAATCAAAAAATTGCTAATGAAGGAAAAATAAAATTTGATGGCAATAACGGTAATATTAATTTTGAAAATGTTAGCTTTTATTATAAAGATAAGGAGTGGGTATTAAATAATATCAGTTTCTCAATTGAAAATAATAAAACTTTAGCTTTAATTGGACACACAGGCTCTGGAAAAACTTCAATCGCCAACTTAATTTTAAAATTTTATCAAAATCAGAAAGGAAAAATCTCGATTGGAGACAATAACATCCAAACTTATACAATTCAAAGCATAAGAAAGAGTATTTCTTATGTACAACAAGAAGTGTTTCTTTTTTCTGATACTATATTAAATAATGTAAAAATGTATGATGACACAATTGATAATCATACTATAGAAAATGCTGCAAGAGAGATAGGCATACATAATTTTATAAGTTCTTTGCCGAACTCATATGAATATGTTGTTGGAGAAAGAGGGATTACGCTTTCTGTCGGTCAAAGACAATTGATAGCTTTTTTAAGAGCTTACATTAGAAATCCAAAAATAATAATACTTGATGAAGCTACTTCTTCAATAGATTCAGAAAGTGAGGAGCTGTTACAAGCTGCTCTTAAAAAAATGTCAATTAATAGAACAATCATTATAATAGCTCATCGACTATCTACAATTACAGGAGCAAATAAAATAATCTTGCTTGACAATGGAAATATTATTGAGTCTGGTAATCACAAGAGTTTAATAGATCAAAAAGGAAAATACTTTGAGATGTATACCAAACAGAAAAATATTGAATTATATTAGATTTGAATCTTTAGATTATTATTCATAATGATTATTATCAATA
>PBAP01000006.1 GCA_002716345.1 Flavobacteriales bacterium
ATGCTTCAACATACAAAATATTAGCAGGAGATACGGAATATGTACCAGCGTCTGAGAAATAATCAAATTCTAGCGTTGGAGTTGATAATGTTGATGTTTCAACATCTTCAACTTCGAGGATAACACCTACATCAGCTGATGAAAAGTCGATCCAAGCATATGTTCCGCTTAATCTTCCGTTAGNANCNGCTGNATAGCCAGGAGNTCCNNNAAATNNCCANCCGTNATCCTGTAGTTACTGAAGTAGCCCACTGATTTGGCNNACAGTATCCAATTGGAAGAGCACCGTTAGTNAACTCTTGATGATANGGTGCAGGTGCCGCGCAAGNCGGATACAAGCATGAACCATCATCAANATTAGCTGTTGGATCATAGTTNGTAGCTAAAGTATCAGTACATCCANCATATAANCATGAACCATCNTCCTGNGTAGCAGAAGGNTTNTAGTTTNCAGCTGTTGAGTCNGTACAACCAGGTATTGTAGAAACACAAGCTTCNACTTGTACCATGTCAATTGCTAAGTCACCNTACCAATTTGGTCCNATTGCTGCGTAACTAAATGATACATTTACTGATTGACCCACATAAGCTGATAAATCAACTCCAATATGAGCCCAAGCAAATGCANCAGTAGGTTGCANTTGTCCAGTATGAGTGAATAAAGTNTCTGAATTTACAATAACATANAGTGTTCCTATCTCAGANCCATATGCGTGCATATAGAANGATAGNTCAGCTGATGATCCAGTGACAGCATTTGTTAAGTCAATTGCTGGACTAGTCATCACCGCTCTGTCTTGTCGANCCAGAAGCTTCATATTCAGCCCAAGTTGTTCCTGTTCCAGGAGCAGGGCCATNAGGACCAGTTAAAGATGANTTACCNCCNGGGAATGCTGTTGGGAAATCCCAATCCCCAGCTNNAGTTCCTATATCTCCTGTCCAGCCGTTNTTNGNNTCCATGTTGTCTGANAATACAAATGNTTGTAATCCACTACTACATGATATTCCTGAAACTGGACTTGGATTTAANAAGCAAGATCCATCATCAGTGTTNGCACTAGCATCATAATTTAATGCATTGCTGTTAGTACAACCTAATATAACAGGAATACAAGATCCATCATCAACATTAGCCAATGNGTCATAGTTNAATGCAGTAGGATCTGTACANCCAGGTATTGGTNNCACACTATTAACAGTNAATGTTGCTGATTCAGTACATCCATTACAATCTGTAACAGTTAATGTATACTGACCAGCTGACAAGCTGTCAATTGATGNAGTAGTATCTCCANTTGACCAANTGTAAGAATAAGCTTGCGCATTGGCAAANCTNACATATAAATTCGGTCTAGCTGNTCTTGCAGTGGCTGGTGTAATTGCTACACAACCGCTAGCTGCAGATAGATCACTGTAGTTAGATAAACATCCTGGCGTNATCGTTGATTCAAATGCATTAAATCCTGAACCACCNNAAGATGAGTTATCAAAACACCAGTTTACAACAAGGTCTCCTCCGTTGTAAATNTATGGAGTCGATGCAACAAAAGTATTAAGACCAAGTGTTGCTGTNTGAACTCCAGACCAGACTACTGTACCGTTTACAGAAAGCTGAGCACCATTCATTGGGAATGATGGAGCTAATGCTGTNANCTTAAAGGCGAAACTTTCNATCGCAGATCCAGGAGTTATNCCCAGAGATGCAAGCTCAGAAGCTCCNTAAGTAATCTCAGTGTTACCGTCCATGTAATANGTATACCACATGTATGNTGTAGTAGCACTAATAGTACCTGTNCCAATNACTTCAGTTGTTGGACAAGGTGAACCACCTGTAANAGTTGAAACNATAGAACCATTTGGAGNGGTCAATGAAGTTTGATCTAATACTTGAGCACTNACTGNTATAGTAGATGGCTCNNTAATTGTTACTGTTACTGTATCAGCACATAATCCATCAGGAGTAGTAGCAACTATTGTGTATGAGCCAGCAGATAATGAATACCTATTAGCTACGTTAGAACCATTNTCTAACCAAGTTGTCGTTCCNGANGTATTTATACTAGCTTCAATNANACCGTTTCTATCNCCATTACATCCNGTAACATTTGAAANACTATCAATTGAAATTGCAAAAGTAGTACAATCCCAAACACATGATCCATCGTCAATAGAAGCNTATTGGTNATAGTTTGCAGCTGTTGAATCTGTACATCCNGAAANAGCACCAATTCCTANNGNGTCGCAAACAGAAACAGAACATCCATTACAATCTGTTATNGTAACACANTATGTACCAGANGTCAATCCTGAAACATCTTCNGTTGTATCGCCAGTATCCCAGCTGTAAGAATATGCTCCACCACTAACAAATGGTAGTANTAATCCTGGATTAGTTAATCCAAGTGAATTTGGTTGATTNACATAAACACTTGCATCACTACCTGCAGCAATTCTTGAAGCACTATTACCTGNTGGAACAGATGTCTGATCCCAACCTGGGCCAGTCCAAACAGTTCCAAGACCAATAGTACTATTAGCNATAGCTGCGGCATCCCAATTAGCAACGAATGCGTCCATAACATTTCCATTTGNATCTTTAATCATAATCCATCCTNTNAAAGATANNTTTGATCCAGGATTCCAGANAATATTATTACCCCAATAGTNGTTGGNAGNANCATCAGTCCAGTACTTAGTTTCATTCACATTCATATTTCCTGAAAGTGTTTGAACTATNGTGTTAGTTGCATTAATATCNGTGTAACTAGAACTAATTTCAACTGTCCACCCAGTTACATCTANAACCTGACCAGAGACATTTTGAATCTCNAGTGCATCAGGAGCTCCTGGGTCATATTCAGTAATAACTAGTGGTGATCCTACATAACAAGGTGTTCCACCCGAAGCTGTAAGATCAATCAAACCATCACTAGCACCAGCTGAAGTTTCATCAACAACAATAAGTGAGTANGTGATNGTTTGTGGTTGTGAAACTACTATTGAAGCAGTTGCAACACATCCAAGAGAATCNGTTACCGTNACCNNNTANGTTCCAGCTGATAATGAATCAGTTGTNACTCCACTGTCACCATTNGACCATGTAGCAGATGTTATACCAACATTCGCACCAACAGTTAAAGAACCATCACTTCCACCNTTACATGAAATNGGTGATTCACTATTTGAAAGTACTANTGAATAGCAAGAACCATCATCAACAGAGGCTGTCGAATCATAATTACATGCTAGNGGATCTGTACATCCAATTAGAGGAAGTTCTTCAACTCTGAAGTGATCTATAGCGATATCTCCATTAAATGAAGCACCTCTTGTTGCTCTAAAAGTTACAGTTACAGTTGAACCATAAGAACTTAAATCAACAACTCCGTTTTTCCAATCAGAGCCTTGNGCACCTGATTTAGAGAAAGCAAGAACTCCGTTAACAAATACTTCTAAAGTATTTATTGTAGCACCATACATATGATAATTAAATATAAGTGCAGGACTATTCAGTGATGTTACATCAATACACGGTGATGTCAAATCGGCGTAATTTCCTGAAATACCACCACTTGTCTCTAAGTACATGTAATAATCTCCATCAGCTGAACTGTTTGGATATGTGACTATTGACCATGTATTCAATAATGCTCCCGTTGTAGGGTTAACATACTGTGGACCCGTTGCGGNGGAACCTGTACCCCCAGCATCTCTTGTCCAGTTTGTATTATCGTACGTTGCTTGAGTGAATATTGAAACTGTAGAATCAAATGATTCACTTATTGGAGCCATAACAACATTTGTATCACAATAATTACATGAATTATCATCATAACATGCGTTTGGATCATAGTTTAAAGCTAACACATTTGTACAGCCACTTACATAACAACATAAAGATGAATCCATTGTATTTGCACTAAGTGTATCAAATGGTGAATAATTAACTGCAGCAGAATCTAAGCATGCGTATGCAAAAGCCACACATGAACTATCATCAACATTTGCAGAAGGATTATAGTTCCAAGCTGTTGGATCAGTACATCCAGGCAATACGCTAACACCAACAAAGCCTGTAGCAGATGTTACACATCCGTTACAGTCAGTTACTGTTGCAGAAACAGGACCAAATGCAACACTGTCAATAAATGTTACGTTGCTGTCTCCTGTTGACCACGCAATAGTGTAAGGACTAGCTGTTGGATCTCCGTAACCTACTAAAAGAACCGGTGATCTTGGACTAAATGATCCAGATCCAAATGTTCCTCCATGTCCAGATGAAACAGAAATAAATCCGTCACTAGCTACTGAGCTTCCCACAAGACCAGCTGCTGTTGCTGTCGCATAAGAAACAGTACCAGTTCCTCCAACATAAAAACCATATGTTGATCCAGCTGGTATTGTTACCGGTGTAGAAAGAACTACAGGTCCTGAATAAACTGGAGAAGCAAATGAACCTCCCACTGGGATAGTAACTGTTGCTTGACCAACTTGAGACCAAGTACCACCTGTAGTAGTTTGATCGTACGGCGCTGGCATTGAATAAACAGTAATTGTATTCGCTCCGGAATATGCGTATGATCCTTGAGAGAAGTCCGTAATTGTAATTGGACTAGCTGTCAAATTTTCAATATTAAAGTGACAACCACTTGAACCATTAGAGGAAAGACTAGCGTTGTGACTTGACATTGAAGCCGCTACAATACAAGCAGTACCTCCAGTTACTGAAATAGTTGCAGTACCGTTAGCTGTAGTAGGGTTTGTTGCATCCTGTGTTGTGATACTTGCAGAGACTGCAGCAGGTTCAGAAATAGTAACACTTGTTGTATCAGAACAACCGTTTACTGAGTCTGTAACAACACANTAGTANGAACCAGCAGNCAATCCANTAGCNGTAGCTGTAGTTTGACCGTTAGACCATAAATAGTTTAATGAAACTGAATCNGTNCCAGANATACCATTGACAGCAGTTGCAGTAGCAGAACCATCAGATNCTCCATTACAANTTGCATCNTTTACTACAGCTGAAGATGCAGNATAGTAAGTACATGGTANAACTGAAAATACATTAACATCATCNATTCTAACAAAATTNCCAACAGTACCATTACTGTAATTAGAATTNTAATTCACCATACTTTCAAAGACNATGTAAACACTAGATTGTCCAGCATATGATGAAAGATCGTAATTAAATGTTGCAACAGNAGCAGGACCAACAAAAGCAGTTGCTCCNCTTGCTTCTTGAAGAACATTTGTATCAATTCTTACTCTAAGCCATGATGTATTTGTATAAAAACCAGCTAACTCAGCTTGAAAACNTAAGCTNGCATTAGANACACCAGATAAATCAAGACAAAGCGAGGCAGTTGTAATATGAGATGCATTTGTTGAAGCAAATGCAGTAGCCTCAGTAGAATAAGTTGGTTTAAAANCATCACCTCCTGTTGATTCAAGACTAACCGTATCAACTAAAGTATTANCTGTTGTTAGATTAATTGAAGATGAANNACCACTTGTTGTTACCCATGTACCTGANAGACTGTAAGANTCAAAGCCATCANTAAAAGGGAGTGTNTTACATACATTGTAAATACANAATGATGGATCATTTTGATTACATGTAGCACAATAATTCTGAGCTAATGCATCAGTACATCCAATGTAAATACATGANCCATCATCTANTGTTGCAGTTGAGTCGTAGTTNTTTGCAAACTGATCTGTACATCCTAAAGCNACAGAATTAACAGTAATGTCATCAACTAAAATCATACCTGAGTATGCTCCACTAGCATAAGATGGACCNTACTTNCAAGCAGATTCAAAAGTTATTCTAACTTCACTTTGTCCTGCNTAAGCAGATANATCAAAAGANATTACTTCTCCNGTAGTGCTCATACCTGTTGANACATTACCAGTGATNTTNGATAAAGATGAATTAGTAAATGCAGTATTTCCACTTGCCAGTTCTTGCAAAACNGTTGTATCTTTTCTAACTCTCAACCAAGAATATGGTGATGTNTAGTANTCATTAAATGANACTAAAGCAGATAAAGCTACATTGTTTGNAAAACNTGATAAATCTAAGCATATAGTTGCTGTACCAAAATGCGATGACTTGCTTTGGTCATAAGCAGCAGCTTCNTTGTAAGGAGTTGCGCCATANCCTNCTGATGAACCACCAGACATTTCTAANCTCCAAGTACCAGACAATGGTGTTGGTGCATTNACAGAAACACTNGACGTATCAGTTAGTGCTACATGAGCCTCAGTTCCGGCTGATAACAACCATGAATTTGTTACTGATGAACCACTTTCCCAATCCTCTGTTAAAGGAACTGAATTACATGCAGGATATACGCAAGACGCAGAATCCATAACATTGTAGATTGANTTATAATTTAAAGCNTTTTGNTCCATACAACCNGGNNAAAGACAAGAACCATCGTCAATAGTAGCAGTAGGATCATAGTTAGATGCAGTTGAGTCCNTGCAACCTACAAGAGGAAGTTCCATAAACNTTAGGTCATCTATACCACAATCTCCTGNNAAGCTAGTTCCAGANGTNTANGACATTCTTAATTGCACAATATCANTTGAATATTGAGCTANATCAACAACTCCNTCANTCCACTGATTACCTTGATCTCCGCTTAAAGTCCAAAGGTTTGTCCATGTTGCTCCACNATCNGNAGATAAATCAACATTTAANATCCCCATTGTTGCTCCNNACATGTGNTAAGCAAATAAAAAAGCAGGATCTGTAAAATTACTTAAATCAACACAAGTNGANACTAAATTAGCTACTCTGTTGTATTGACCAGATGTTTCACANTAAACGTAGTAATTTCCTTCACTTGGNCCTGATGGTCCAGTACCGAANGATCCTGTNGCACCACTAAGTGATCTCCAAGCNTTNGTACCTGTAAAGGNGGANGAAGTTGCATCAAGACTCCATGANGTCCATGGACCTTGAAAAAAATTTGCACCTGCAGTTTCAAANCCTTCTTGATTAGCGCCAATTCCACTAGTACATTGAGCAGAANTTTGAAAACTAAAAAGAGATAAGAAAATAACAAGTGAAAAACTCAAAAGAGACTTTAGAGTTTTGTTCGTAAACTTGTTTTCCATAATACGAGTTTTAATTAATAAATAAACTTAGTTTTACGANNANCATNACTNACAANAGATAGATANNTAANCTATCTNTCNNNAAAAAGTAAATAAAAAATTGTTTTTTGTCGTAAAACTTNNAGTAAATATAATTTTTTTTTTGTAATAACCAAAAAATATAATTANAATTGATGGTAATTTTGNTCAAAAAAATTATATTTAAAAAATCAAAGGTCTNAAAATGAAAAAAATATCAATATATCTTTTAATAATTCTTGCTTGTTTTTTGAAGTATGATAAACTAATTGCTCAAAATATTTCNTGCGACACNGTTATTCAATCTTCATCAGGTTTCGATATCAATCCTTTNACTTNTCTAGTCAACCCNTTGAAATCAAAAAACATATTAACAGTTCAAAATATTGGTTGTAATAATCTCAGAGTTCGACCNGATTTTATAATTTCTCANGAAAACCAANCTTTACAAATNAATGACATTGCTAGNTTAAAATGGCAGATACCTAATGTNATGATAGCTCCAATTGAAATTGCTGCAACAGCGATGAGTGTTAATAATTTNGGACAAATTGTAGGATATTTCAGCGGACTTAATGGAGATTCCACTGGNTATGATTTAAATATTAATCAAACAAGAGGAGTTGAAATAACTGTAAAATTAAGACCNAATGCNCCTTTTGGAGANTATTCTGCATATTGGTTNACTAANAANGTAGATTCAATCGGAAATATAATNCANTCTCTAAGTGCTCCNGACACCACAACACTATACTATTACAATTGTAATAATTTTTTTATTGATAGTTTAATAACTTCAAANACAAGTTGTCCNCAAAATGCAGATGGTTCANTTGATANNATTATTACATCCACAAATTCAATNTTCACANCANTTGTAACAAATGCAAACAATGATACNGTAAANATNAATGGTTTANCANCNGGAACATATTCACTGNTTGTAACAGATTCATACAGTGGNTGTNCTGACACAACAANCTTNGNNATNATNTCNGANTCGATTAATTACACAGCAAGNANAAGTGANGTTNCTTGCTTTNATGGAAATGATGGATCAGCTACACTAATGACTAGTGGATATTTTTCAAATATATCTCCCAATAACAATCCTTATTGTCAAATGGAACCACTTTATGATTTTTTGCAAAGTATTGATACGGTTATTCTTAATGGTGAAGGAGATTCAATTTATAATATCACATCAGGACTCTGTGATAAATATGAAGATTATACATCTCAAACTGCGACCCTTTTTAAAGGGCAGTCATATGATCTTAAAATCGGTTTAAATTCCTGTCTAGGATATTATAACGATGTTGCTTCAGTTTTTATAGATTGGAACAATGACGGGGATTTTGATGACAATAATGAGCTTATTGACTCAACTCTCAAAACACTAAGCCCCTCATCACACAATATAAGCATTACTGTACCTCAGAATGCAAATATTGGGATAACAAGAATGCGTATTATTTCCAACCAAGACACAGCTCGCACAACCTCTTGCTTAGTTGGAACTATGAGCAATTTTTATTGGACAGGTGCAGTTGAAGATTACTCTATATCTGTAGTTTCAACATCATCTCTTAACATAAGTGGAGGGACACCTCCATTTAGTGTTAATTGGTACGGTAAAGACACTAACGCATTAAATGCAGGATTTCATAAATATACGATTTATGACAACGGAGGTTGTCAAGTTACTGATAGTGTTTTCATTCATCAGCCTGATTCAATTGATGTTAGTGCTGTTATAAATGATGTAAATTGTTATGGTGATAGTTCTGGTTCAATAAATTTGTTAATCACCGGGGGTAACCCTCCCTTTAATTTTTCATGGGATAATGGTGACACAACTTCAGACATTTCAAATTTATTTTATGGAGAATATATTTTAACATTAACTGACTCGTTAGGATGTTCTTATATTGATACTTTTAATATTAATCAGCCAAATCCTATTACTACAAATAACATAATAAATAATGTTATTTGTTTTGGAGATTCAAGCGGTAGCGCAACAATTAATATTACAGGCGGTACGCCAGTGTATACTGTCTCTGCATTTGGAAATGCACTTCCACTCATTGGTACAAACTCTTTCACTACTCCATCAATAATTCCAGTTGGTTTGTATCCATTTTTAGTAACAGATTCGAATCTTTGTGTTTACTCTGATACAATAACTATCATACAGAATACTGAAATTATTGTAAACCCTGTTACCACGGATGCCTCATGCTTTGGCCTGAACGACGGAGGTGTAAGCTTAGTTATTTCTGGAGGTATTGGTCCATATACTCAGGACTGGTTTGGAGCTGATACAAATGCATTAGGCTATGGATATCACCAATTCAGTGTTTCTGACTCGAACGGGTGTGTAATAAGCGATAGTATATTTGTTAATGAGCCACAAGAGCTAACTGCAAATGCAACAATCTCTAACGTTTCATGTTATGGATTATTAGATGGAAATGTATCACTAAGCATAAACGGTGGAACAGCTCCATACATTCAAAATTGGAATGGTTTTGATTACAATCAACTATCTGCTGGCACTTATTATTACTTAGTTAGTGACACAAATAACTGTACATTTTTTGACAGTGTGAATGTTTCGCAGCCTGATTCATTATACTCAACAAGTATTGTAAGCAATGTTTTATGTCATGGAGATAGTAGTGGATCAGCAACTATTTCAATATTTGGAGGAACAGCGCCATACACTCAAAACTGGTTTGGCGTCAATAAGAATTATTTACAAGCTGGTAATTATATTTATATTGTAAGTGATACAAATGGGTGTGCATTTCTCGATAGTGTAATTATTAGTGAGCCTGACTCAATCATATATTCAATCAATCAAAGTAACTCAACTACTTGCTCATCAAATGACGGCTCAATTAATCTAAGCGTAAGTGGTGGTACATTTCCATATTCGTTCTACTGGAACACCAATGACACAGTCGCAAACATTGACTCTTTAACTGCGGGTAATTATTACGTACTATTTAATGATGCTAATGGATGTAGTTTCAGTGATTCTGTAGTTCTTACCCAACCATCTAATGGATTGTTACTTAATTTAATAACTTCTAACTATAATGGGTATGGTGTTTCATGTCCATCAGCATTTAATGGATTTATTAACTCATCAGTATCAGGCGGACTAGGTTCTGTTTTCTACTTGTGGAGTACATCGGACACAACAAACAGTATTTCAAATCTTTTTGCTGGAACATATTCTCTTACTATAACTGATTCCACAGGCTGTTCACTTACAGATAGTGTAAGTTTGGATGAACCATCACAAATTACTGCGATAAGTACTGTATCTGATGTATTGTGTAATGGCGATAGTACTGGTTCAGCAACGGTGATATTCGGTGGTGGAGTGCCAGATTATCTACTTGGATGGAACGGATTTACTTATCCACTTATTGGTGGTTTGAATGTTTTTACTACACCAATTGGAGTGCCTGCGGGTGTATATCCGTTTAGTGCTAGTGATTTAAACGGTTGTACATTGCTTGACACAATCACAATTAATGAGCCAAATCCAATTTCAACGATAAATTCCATATCAGACTACAGTGGATTTAATGTATCATGCTTTAATGACTCTAATGCAAATATAAGTTTTCAAATCAACGGAGGAACATCACCTTACCAGTTTTATTTTAACGGATTACTGGATACGACATTGTTTATTGATAATTTATCAGCTGGTGTTTACACAGACTCAATCATTGATGCAAATGGATGTGTTTTTACTGACAGCTTGGTGATAGCTGAGCCAAGTGAGATTACAACGAATCTCATCTCTAATGATATTTCTTGCTACGGTAATTGTGATGGATTTGTAAGTGCAATAGTTAGTGGTGGAGTTTCACCGTATAGTTATATGTGGAATAATGACAGTACATTAACAAATGATACAATTATAAATTTATGTGAAGGGAATTATTTTGTGAATATTACAGATAATAACGGATGTTTATTTTCTGATACATCACATATTATTGAGCCAGACTCAATTATTTTCTCAATCGACTCTGTGGTAGATGTATCAATTTATGGAGGTAACGATGGATTAATTATTTCTAGCGCAACAGGTGGATATGGAAGTTTTATATTCTCATGGCAGGGTCCAAATGGATACTTCTCGAATAGCTCTTCGCCAGCGAACTTATATTCTGGAACTTACAATGCAACAATAGCTGATTCTGCAGGATGTATTGTAACAGATTCAGTATTTATTGATCAGCCCACATCATTGACATCAAACTTAGATACAATTATAAACACATTATGTTTTTCATCTTGTGATGGTTCTATACATATAACTCCAGACGGTGGAGATTCTATATACTTCTATTACTGGACAGGCCCCAATGGATTTATATCATTTTCTGAAGACTTAGACAGTTTATGTGCAGGTACATATACTTTATTTTTATCTGATACAACTGATACCCTATCTTACACATATGAAGTTCATGAACCAAGCCAATTAGAAATAACTATTACCGCAGATACTATAACTTGTTATGGTGGGTCAGCTATAATTTCTGCATATCCTTTTGGTGGCACAAATCCTTATTCTATTTTATGGGAAGATAGTTCAACAACAACTTCGACTATCGTTCAAGCTGGATTGTACAATGTGCAAGTTGTTGATGATAACGGATGTACTAAAATTGATTCTATTATTATTTCACAACCTGATTCTATAAGCTTATCTGCTAATGTAATTGACATTAGCTGTAATGGTCTTTCTGATGGAAGTGTAAGCATAAGTGTTGACAGTGGAGGAATACATCCTTTTTATTACTCTGATAACAGTCTTGTTAGCTTCCAAGCTAGTAACATATTTGATAACTTAGGACCTGGATCAATCACAATAAGTGTTATTGACCAGAATAGTTGTACTAATCAAATCACAGCTACAATTAACGAGCCATTACTTATTACTGGCAGCGTTTCAACAACTGATGCATCATGCTATGACGCCTGCGATGGAACCGCTACTGCAAGCGTAGTTGGAGGCACTGCGCCTTATTCTCAATCCTATCTTGGAAATAACCCCTCATCTTTATGTGCTGGACTATATAATTTAATCATTACTGACAATAACGGATGTCAAAGTACGGTATCTTTTACAATTGGAGAGCCAAATCCTGTAACAGTAAATGTTTGGCAAGATGGTGCCACTTTAATGGCTGAATCTGGCTTTATTTCTTATCAATGGTTGGACGAAAATGGAAATTTAATCAGTAGTGCGAATAGTTCTATATTGACTCCATTATCTTCTGGCAATTACTTTGTACAAGTAACTGATTCAAGCGGATGTTCAGGTACTTCCGTTGCAATTTATTTTGAAGGTAGTACCTCAGTAGATGATATTTTAAACTCAATTAACCTTTATCCGAACCCAACAAGCGGAGAAATATTTATTTCAACATCTGAGCAAGTAGAGAAGATTTCGATTTTAAATGTGAGTGGATTAAATATGCTAGAAATTTCTGTATATGATATTAGTAATAGAAAAATTAAACTTGATTTACATGACTATTCTAAAGGAGTTTACTTTGTAAAAATTTCTTACCAAGATAGACATATAATAAGAAGATTTGTACTTCAATAAAATTTCATAAATTGCAAATCAAAAATACACTAGTACTATGAGACTTAAAATCACAAAATTAATTGTAGCGTTTTTATTTATTTCATTTAACGTAAATGCATCATTGGATAGTAGTATTACATCTGGTCTCAAAGCATACGATTGGTCCCCTATTTCAAAAGTAAAGAATGTACTGCAGTATGAAAACACAAAAAAACTAACTAAAAGATCTATTGATCAATCAAAAATAGCAAATCAACATTACGAAGACGGTGTAAGCTTGATGAAAAATAAAGAATACAATCAAGCAATAGAAGAATTTAAAAATGCAATGAAAAGATATAAAAGAGCTAAAGTTTCTGACAATGCATTAAACTATGTGAGAACCAATATGGCTCTTTGCTACGCATTCACTGGTAATAAGCAAGATCAAGCTGTTAGTAAAAGATTTCTGGGTCTTCTGACTAAAAAAATATACAACGAAAATGATTGGAGCTATAACATAGCAATTGCATATAATAAAATTGGTGAGTTTGTTGAAGCTGCCAAAATTCTCAGTTCAATAATCAGAGACGATAAAAATAATTTTCAAAGCTATGTCACTCTTTCAAGTATTTATGAAGATTCAGGAAATGAAAAAGAGTCAATGAAAGTAATAGAAAGAATGCAAATAGCTGAAGCAAAATTTATTGAAAAAGGAAAAAAACCGAAAAAAGAAGAAAAAAATAATAATAAAAAAACAAAAAGAAATTACGCTGGTGAAATGCCAAACGTAACTAAATTAATTATTGCAAAAAAAGATGATCACTTACAATATGATAAAATCAAAAAAATTGATGAAAGAAGCATGATATCAATTCAAGAAGGAATTAAAGAATATAATTCAGGTGTTGATTTACTAGCTAATAAGAATTATTCTGATGCTCAAACAAAATTAAAAAACTCTGTCAAAAAACTTTATAGAGGAAAAATTAATGAAAACGGTTTGAATTTCTCAAGAGCAAATCTATCAATTGCATTATTAGCAAGTGGTGAAAAAAGAGCTACCGGTCAAGCAAAAGGATATCTAAAGAACTTAACAAACAAATTATATAAAAATAGAATTTGGACGTACAACATGGCAGTAGCTCATTATGACTACTCATCAAAAGTTAAAGGAACTCAGTCAGATGAATATTTGAAAAAATCTATTGACCTGTTTAAACTATCAATAAAGCAAGATAAGTTGTTTCTTCCAGCATACTCAAACCTAATTTATATTTACAGAAAAAATGATGAGCAATCAAAAGCTANCAGAGTAGAAANAGCATATGAAGNTGCNAGAGAGNATCTNATGAAATCTTTTAGCAAACAAGANCAAAAANNNTCCGGTTTAAAAGACCCCTNCATTTTTAGAGTNAATTTAGGNACNTTCACTGAAAANAATACTCCANTAGATCTTTTCGATGAATCTAACTTNATNTCNGTNCCAATTGATGATANNGAAACAATGTTTATNTCTGGNCTATTTTTTAATCTTGATAAGGCAATTGAATATCAAAAAGGTATGAAAAAAAGAGGTTACGAAAACTGCTTTATTGTCGCTTACAAAGANGGTGAGAGTTTAGAGTTTTAAGATTCTATCTATCNTAATAATAATTAAACAAATCAGTCTTTAAATAAATTCCAAAGTATGATTCATTTGAGTCAGAGTTTTCGTTNACTAATGTTCTTGNNCTTACAAAAACACCAACTTTCAAACNATTAGTCTCATCAACCAAATATGCAAAATCTAAAGCTAAATTTGNTATGTCAGTCTTAATGCCATTAAACATATCAATNTCATAATCAGATGACCTTAGANTATAGTCCAAAAAAATATCATTGCCATACGAAATATTGATATTTTCAAAGTCATCAAGGCCAACTCTTGCAAAATTGTATTTAAAGTTTACACTAAATCTTTGNTAATAGTAATCTAGTTTAACTATNAACTCATCAAAATTAGCACCAAGTGGATGAGCTAATGGTTGTGCATAATGTCCATATGATGAGCTATTCCAATGTGAATATGTGTATGGTCTNACTAGGTTGTATTCCAAGTTTGTGTTAAGTCCAATAACNTCTAAAAAATCAAGANACTTNTAACCNATTTGATAACCATATTTATTTGCCCAATAACCATTATTTGATTTCATTTCTTCTAATGTAAATTCGTCAAGAATCAATTGAGCATATAAAAACTGNTTTTTANATGTATTNATCTTTAAATCTANTCCNATTAAAGCATTNTCAGGAGANCNTANGGAATATTCAACAGGTCTATAAAAAATTATCGGNTTTAAGTAATTAATATCTAAGGAGCTCACACCTGGNGNATGATTTTCAGCATAAATTATACTTTCAAAAACACCAATNTTTATTCTNTCATTAATCTCACATTCTAAAAAATGCAAGCTCATATATTTNCTACTCCANCCTTGATAACCATCNATTATCGANAATTGATTGTTTCTTATATCCATAAATTCTGNGTANAGATTGGTATANCTGAANATCCCCAAATTAGTTTGTAATCTTANAAATGGATAAGAAAAAGTNTTNTCNGANAGAATTAATGATCTGTACCCATTTCCAANAAAGTGTTTNCCATGTCCNAANTGGATAGTNANATTATTATTTATCTTGTAATTAATATAACCCTCNGAACGAGAGTAATCAAANCCCCTATTTTTGAAAGGCCTAGCTTNACCTTGTCCNGGAANAATNTCAACTNCAGGNAATCTNNTAAATCTAACTATNGAGTCTAAGTAATTTGGGAAAAANGATTGATTTTCTAAAAAAAAAGATTGAAACNTAATCTTGTTTCCAACAAATCCTTTTAATAGTAATCCTCTNGTGTTGTTCGAGTANGAATCTTCTTTNTCAATTGAATATGAAAGATTAACNAGAGGAGATACTACAAAACCAAAATTTTCTTTCGCATAAAAAAAATTCAAAAATTTATTATCAATTAATTCATTANTATTTTCGTTGTACANANAATTTAAAGAGTCTATNTCATTAAAAANTAATGGTTTAAAAGTGGTNTTAATTTTNTTATTNACAAGNTTTTTTTCAACTTTCCCAAATTGTGTGTGNGAATAAAAATGNGCTTCAACTTGAGCTTTAATNTTNANTGAAAAAAAAGTGAAAAGTGAAAAAANTAATANAAANATTTTCATAAAAAANTAAGTAANTATATTTCTCNNATCNAAANTTTTTATTTTAAAATTATTTTCTTTCAGTTGAAGTAAAAANCTTAAAATAGGTANNTTGTTTAAATCTTTANTTGACANTTTNTTNCCTAAAGCAGATAATGTGTTNACTCCCTCTNCTAATANGTTTNTTCTTTCANTNNNATTATGATTTAATATATTTTTTCCAAATGTTCTATTTCTACTCATGTCACTTAAAGAAGTCATTGAAATATCACTTATTCCACAAGAACAGAAGAAGGTATTGACTTCTCCTCCAAAAAGTTTCAATAAATATTTAATTTCCACCAATATTTTAGAAATGCAAAGAAACCTGTAGTTGTAAGAATGATTGTTATGATCAATCATACCGATAAATATAGAATAAACGTTCTTTAAAATACTAAGATACTCAACACCAATAACATCTTTTGAGAAATCTAATTTTACACATGTATCTTTAAATATATCTAGAAACAAATTTTTATGTTTTTCTAATGAATATCCTAGCGTAAAGATAGTAGTTGAAGAACTAATAAGTTCTGAAGCAAATGATGGCCCCTTGAGAGTTAGTATATGGTTCTTATTAAATGATATTTTTAAAAACTCGTAGACAGTTAGATCTTTGATTAACCCTTTAGAAAGATTAACAATTAATGTTTTGTTGCTTACGTAGGTAAAAATATCTTTTGAAAGATCGGCGACATTTGACGATGGTATTGCAAAAAATAAAATATCAAAATTTTCAATGATTTTTAGATCATTTGTTGCTTTTAAGTTTTTAGATAAATTATCAGTATAAAACTCAACTTTTTGATGACTATTGATTGANTTAACTTTTTTGCTACATCGAGAAAGAACAATAACTTTATTTTTTTTGTTNAGCGATAACTGATTTGCAATTGCTATTCCAAATTTTCCGGCTCCTATTACTCCAATATTCATANCTTAANTTACTAATATCTCTCTGGAATAACCGTTTACATATTTGAGTAAAATCGTTTTAATTTCTAGCTCAGACTGATTTTTACGAGCTATAATAATTTTGTCTATGCAGTCCTCAATTACTGAAATATCTAAACATTCTTCAGTAGCTTGCATTATACTCGGATGTTCTGATTGAACAACATCATTACCAATTAATAATTCTTCATAAAGCTTTTCTCCTGGTCTAAGACCAGTNAATTTAATTTTTATATCACCAGCAGGATTGTTATCATCTACTGGCTTTAGTCCACTNAAGTGAATCATTTTAATAGCTAAGTCTAGTATTTTAATAGGCTCACCCATATCAAGAACAAAAACATCACCTCCTCTAGCCATTGAACCAGCTTGTATGACAAGTTGTACTGCCTCAGGAATTGACATAAAATATCTAGTTATATTCCTATGAGTAATTGTAACTGGACCACCTGAGTTTATTTGTTGCCTGAACAAAGGGACAACTGATCCAGCAGAATCAATGACATTACCAAATCTCACCATTGAAAAACATGTATTAGTTTTTATGGAAGAAAAAGCCTGCAGTACCATTTCTGAGAACCTTTTTGATGCTCCCATAACATTTGTTGGTCTTACTGCTTTNTCCGAGCTAATAAGAACCATGTTTTTAATATTTTCTTCATGTGCAGCTTTTGCCAAAAAATAAGTTCCAATAACATTNTTATAAACACCTTCTATTGGGTTNAGNTCTACCATAGGAACATGCTTATATGCTGCTGCGTGAAAGATNGTATCTATTTTATATTTTTTTAAAGTTGTTTTTAGTTGTTTATAATTTGTTACTGTTGCAAGTAATGGGACAATTTTAATATTATCATCTTTATTTAATTCTTGATTAATTTTATAAAGATTGTATTCTGAGTTTTCATAAAAAACAATTGTTTTTGGTTCTAGAACTTTTATTTGTCTGCATAGCTCAGATCCTATACTACCTCCAGCTCCAGTAACAAGTATATTTTTTCCAGTAATATTTTTCTCCAACAACTCTTTTTTGGGACTAACAACTGCTCTATTCAAAATATCATTTACCTCAACATGCTTTATGTCATCAGTTGTTAAAATATCATCATTCAATTTTTCTATTGATGGTATTTGCTTAACTTCAATTGGAAAATTTGTTAGAATTTTAAGTAGTTCTTTCCTTCTTTCATAATTAATTGATGGAATTGCTAAAATTAATACAGAGGCTTTTTTAGTTTTTATCAGCTTGCTAATTTCCTTTATTGAATATACCTCAAGACTTCCTATAAGAGAACCATACTTTGATTTATCATCATCTATAAAAGCAACTGGAGAAAAAATTGATCCCTTTCTTATAGTTTTCAAAATTTGAATACCTGCTGACCCAGCACCATAAATTATTGTTGGTTTTCCATCGTTAAGAAAGTGAAACCAAGAGTAAAGGTAAGCCTTAGAAAGAAATTTATAAGCAATTATTAATATGTTAGAAATACACCAATAAATAGGAATGATTGAATTTGGAAGTAGTGTTTCCTTGAAGAACCACATAAAAAACCCATGAATTAAACATGACATCGTAGTTGCTAAAAAAGTATTCAAGATGAAACGCGTTCCAATATATTTCAGAAGTGTTTTATAAAGATTTAGCCTTTGGAAAATTAAAATAGTTAATATAGGTAATGATATAAATATCCAATAGCTATCAAAAATCTCTGATGGAAATGCCTTGCCCATTCTTAAAACAAATGAGAAATATATTGCAACAACTATAAACAGCGTATCAAGTAAAACTAAAAATATTTGTTTCTTTCCCCTATTTAAATTTAATAATCTAGTTTTCATTTGCTTGAAATTATGATCTGTGATATTTTACTAATTTGCTCCTCAGTTAATGTTGTACCAGAAGGCAAACATAATCCCAAATCAAAAAGTTTTTCTGAGGAGTTATTATTGTAAAATTTATACTGTTTATATAGTGGCTGAAGATGCATTGGCTTCCAAATAGGTCTTGATTCTATTTTATTTTCTCTTAGGTTTCTAATGATTTTTTCTTTGCAAAAACCATTTTGTGAAGATACTAAAATTGTAGTAATCCATCTATTGGAATAAAAATTGAGTGGTTCTTCCAAAAATGAAATTTCCTNAATATTATTTAAATATTTCTTGTAGAGTGAGAAATTCTTTCTTCTTATTTTTATTTTTTTNTCAATTTGCTCAATTTGACCTAATCCAATTGCTGCTAAAACATTACTAATTCTATAGTTGTAACCAATTTCTTTGTGTTGATAATAAATGGTATTTTCTTTTGCTTGACTTGATAAAAACTTAGCTTTTTTACTATGTTCAAAGCTGCTTGAAATTAAAGCTCCACCTCCTGATGTAGTTATAATTTTGTTGCCATTAAAAGATAATATTCCAAAATCACCTATTGTGCCTAGAGGAATACCATCATAATTTGAACCTAAAGCTTCTGCTGCATCTTCGATTAATGGAATTTCATATTTTTTTGATATTTCTTTGATCTCATTTATCTTCGCTGGCATTCCATATAAATGAACTAAAATTATTGCTTTGGGTTTCTTGTTGATTTTTAATGAATCATTAATTGCTTTTTCTAGTAAAAGTGGACACATATTCCATGTCTCTGTTTCAGAATCAATAAAAATTGGTTCAGCATTACAATAAAGTATAGGATTAGCAGAGCCCACAAAAGTCAAACTTTGGCAAATAACAAAATCACCTTTTTTAACTCCAAGTATTTGCAAGCTTAGGTGAATAGCAGCTGTTCCNGATGAAAGTGCTACTACATTTTTTGATTTTAAAAATAAACCCAATTTATTTTCAAATTTATTAATATGTGGACCTGCNGGAGCTATCCAGTTAGAATCAAAAACATCACTAACATATTTTCTTTCATTTCCACTTAAATCTGGAGGTGATAACCATATGTCAAAATCACTCATTAAAAAATTCTAAAAATTGTTGCGAATATAATCTTTAAATCAAGAAAAAAACTTCGGTTATGAAAATAGTGCATGTTTATTTTGACTTTGTCTGGAAAAATTACCTCATCATTATATTTTTTTGGATTACTTTTTTGCGATAAAATATACTCTTCATTGTAATATTTTAAACTTGCAGGTCCTGTGATTCCTGGCCTCAAAGCTAGAATTTTTCTATTAGCACCTTTAAGTTTATCAGCATATCCTTTAACATCAGGTCTAGGGCCAACAAAGCTCATTTGCCCAAAAAGCACATTCAAAATTTCAGGTAATTCATCAATTTTTGTTTTTCTTAAATATTTACCAATTCTTGTAATTCTACTATCGTCAGAAACAGTGATAGTTATATTTTCATTATTTATTTTCATCGTTCTAAACTTTATAATATTGAACTCTTTTGCACCTCTTCCAATTCTTTTTTGNAAGAAAAATATTGGAAATCCTGAATCAATTATAATTAGAAATGAAACTATAAGTAAAACAGGAAAAAATAAAAAAATAGCTAAAGCAGATAGTATTATGTCAAAAATTCTTTTTAGAATCATATTCTTTTTTTTATTGCATTAAAAGAGTATTGTATAAAGTTATAAAGTGAATTAATAATATTTAGTCTCTCATAGTTTCTGTAAACACGCCAAACATCAATTGCAGCAAATAGCTTATTTTTCGTATTTGAATTACTTGATAATCTATATGATGCCAAAACTTTATTCAATCCAAAAGCATATCTTTCATTTTTTAGTATATCTAGCCAAAGAATCATATCATGAGATGTTCTAATATCTTTCATCAAAGGAATTCTAATATTTTTTGTATCAATTATTACCGTTAAACACCCGATGATTGTATTCTTTAAATACTGACTGTAAGTTATCTTTTCAGGAACAGATATAAAATTATTAGTTGGATTACCATTATTACTAATAATATCATATGATGTAAATGAAAAGAAAATTTTATTAGTTTTCATATAATCAATTTGAATTGATAATTTATTATTATACCACTTATCATCACTATCCAAAAATGCGATAAAGCGCCCTTTGGCAGCTTTTATTGCTTCATTTCTAGCCATGGCAGAACCAATATTTTCTTCCAACTCAATTAATTTTATTCTTCCCTCTGTTGACTTTTTCTTTTTAATGAGTTTTACACTTTGATCAGATGAGTTATCATCAATTATTATCATCTCCCAATTTTGGTATGTTTGATTAACAACAGAATCAATACAATCGCTTATATATTCAGCAGAATTAAAACATGGTGTAATTATTGAAACTTTATCTTTCATTTCTAAATATTTCATGTTGCTTTAAGACAACGTAAACTTTATGTAAAAAGTTTATCTCAATTTTTGATAAAAGAAATCGAAATGGATAAATTAACTTTATTATGATCTCTATCAAAGGATGATAAATTATTTTTAAATCACAATATGCTTTTCTAAAGTAGAATTTTTCAACTAAAAAATTCTCTACGTTAGTATTATGTAATATTGACCTAGCTCCCTCGCTAACATATTTTAAATTATTTAATGAAAGATAATATTTATTCATCTCAAAATATAATGCATAGCTAGTATAAAATTTTAGATAATCAGAATTAAATTTAATAACTGAATAATTACAATGATTCTTTAATGGATCAACGATTGCATATGCCACTAACTTACCATTTTCCTTTAAATTGACACCCCAAAACTCATATCTACTGTTAAGAACTTTGATTGAATTTTCAAACTCAGTGCTCTTCATTGGTTTAGCTAATGTCTTATATCTTTTCACTGCGTTAATATAAACATCATAACCTTCGGTAATTAATATTTCTTTTTTAATCTTTTTGACACTGTTTTTTTTTAATGCTCTTCTTATTTTACTTCTTGTATTAACACTATAATCTTCTAAATTAAACTGTTTATCACAAATAACGTACCAAAAATTTTTGTATTTAGATTTATCAAAATTTTCAACCCACCTCGCAAAAAAAGAACGAGTGCTAATGATTTTTCCAGTAATATTTTTTCTACTTTCTATAACATTAACATGAGGAGGATCAATAGGAATGATTGCTCCGTTATATTGCTTCCATCCCTCTTTCATTCTACTTTAAAAATTTTTCTTCTCAAGGTAAAGAAAATATAATAGTTAATTTTTAAAATAATACTAGCTTTATCGCTAAGAATATTGTCAACTGTTTTTTCATTTTTTTTAGTAAAATAATTTTTCCAATTGCCAGATTTGCCAAACCTTAATAATTCCTTTCTTTTTTTAGAGTCAGTTTGAGAGTAGTACCTCAACTCTCCATTATTTATCTTTTCTCTCATGTTTTCAATGCTTGTAAGTTTTTTCAAGACTTTTAGTTGACTATTATCAAAATCTCCTAAATCTAGATGTTTTGAAATTTTATTTACAGAACCTTCAAAATTGTTAATTAAATCACTGTACAAAAATGAGTTTTTTTCATTTGAGAATATGCTATAAAGTTTTCTTAGATTAAGAACCTCATAAGCTTTTAATTTACCAATAAAGAAAAAATATGTCTGAAAACTCAATTTTAATTTACTTCTTATTTTAAAATGATGAAAATGTGAAACAATAACATCATTGATTTCTCTGTCAATAAAAAAAAATTTAATGTTATTATCAGTTTTCATATTAAAAGTTTTTTTTGATAAATAGTGAGATTTTGTTAAGTAATAATTTGTTTTATAGTCCTCATTTTTAAGAAATTTATTCAATTTGCTTTCGATAATTGATGTTGGAGAATTTACATTATTTGTATATTTTTCTTTTGTGTCAAAAATGTTTATTCCCTTTATTCTGAGTATTTCAGAGATTATAAAGTGCAACCAAGTAGATCCCGACTTGAAATTTCCATTACAAATAATTAACATTTCTTAATTAGTGGTGTTTGAATAAACAATAATGAAATAATAGTAAACATAATTCTTGAATCATTTAAACTTCCACTTAAAAGAGAGTTTAAGAAAAGAAAAATTAGCAAATAAAATAGCATTGGGTACATTGACAGATGCTTCTGATGTTCATTCATTTTTATGAAAGATATTTTAAAAGCTTTTATCATTAAAAATAGAAACAATATAAATGAGATAAAACCATATTCATTAAAAATTTCCAAAAATAAATTATGAGGATAAAAATGTTTTGCGTTAACTAAATGGTATGGTTTGATCTTATTTGAATAAGCTTGCCAATTACCCATGCCTACTCCTAATGGATAGTGATAAATCATTTCAAAACCTCTTTTTGTTAAGTCTACTCTTGAAAGAGTAGATTTTGATTTTATTCCATGTTGAGAAAAATTCATAAATACTCTTTTTGAATTTCCAAAATTGTATGCCATTTTTTTTAAATAAGATGTATTTAAGTATATAAATAGCAATGGAATTATTAATAAGAAATAGAAAAATATTTTTTTAAAGTTCAATGATAGATACACTAATACTGTTATCAAAAAAGCAATCAGTGGACCTCTGCTACCTGAAGCAAGAGCAAGTGTGAGGAAAAATAACGATAACAAAATTTTTAATATGGTGAATCTCTTATATGGAAAAGTGAATAGAATCAAAATTGAGATTAGCATCCACCTACAAAAAACAATGGGACCACCTCCAAGAACTTCAAATCTTCCATTTTTAAGTTCTGACAAGCTAAGCAAAGATGTAAGAGAAAGGGATAATCCAACAAAAAAAAGCACTAAAAAAAGTTTCTTTACATCTTCAAACTGAAAATTCTTCAAAATAACTAAAGATAAAAGAACAGTTATAAAACAAAAATTTATGAAGTTATCAATACTACCAGAATAAGTTCCAATATCAGTCTCAAAAGTTCCATAAACTAACCATAATATTGGAGTTATTATTATGATACTCAAATAAAAAAAAATTAAGTTCTTATTTGAATCATTAAAATATATTTTGATTTTAGAACTTAGAAATAATATTGAAAGAAAAATAAAAGGGACTGAAAAAAAGTATGAGAAATTAAAATCAAAAACTTCTAATCTACTATCGTATACTCTGCCAATAGCTAGCATAGCAGATGCTAGTAAAATGTAAATTAAATCAGTTACTTTATTTATTTTCATTAGTAGAAATTATAAAAGAATATAAAGACATAATTATTAAAAATATTGAAATTATATATGTAAAATAAATTACTGATGTAAGATGATCTTCATTTAAAAAACTAATTAATAAATACGAAATTGTCAAAAATGAAATAAATAAAATAGACATTACTTTTATTTTTGATTTATGTTTATCCAAATTTTGAGAGAAAAAAGTTTGAAATAAAATTGATGCTATAAAGATTAATAAAAAGGGAATTGTAATTTTCTGCAAAAGGGATGAAGTAATAAGAACATCAGAAATTTTAAAAGCTCCTCTCATAAATATTATTTCGATAATATAATCTCCATAAAAATTAACAAAAGAATAAAATGATATACCCAAAAATATTACTAGAACAATTGAAAAATAAGTTCTAATATTATTTTTAACAATAGAGTTATATTTTAGTATTAAAGTATTAAGGTTTGTGATAATTGCGGTAAAAATTGCATTTAAAATAAAGACTGCGTAAGTAAAGTAAGTTATTGTATTAGAACCGTCTGTACCCGAAAAAAACTTAATAGTTATTATCGTCAATGGAACTACATTATTTAATATCAATAAGTATATATTAAAATCAGAATAAGATAGATTTAAGTTCGCACCTCTATTTTCTTTACTCATGGGGAAAACATATGAGAAAGTAAGAGTTATAATTCCTAAAAATCTACTTATTACTATACCAATTACAGAAAAAAATAGAGTTAAGGGATATAAAAAGCAAACTGAAACAAAAGCGTTCAAAACTGATGCCTTGGCATATTTTAAGAAATTTCCTTTAGCTTGTAAAATTGTTAAAAAAATTGTGTTATAAAAATTAAAACATATAATAAAACTCAAAAAAAGTGAAACAAGAAAAAATACAAGTTTGTTTTCAAAATCAAAATAAAAGATTACTAGTGATTGTAAAATTTGAGTGAATAAAAAAATGTATATATTGAATTTTTTAACAAACGAGTTTAAATTTTTTAATGAAACTTGTTGATTATCATTATAAAATTTTGTGAACTTAGGAAGCAAATTAGCTCTCAGTGAATTGCCAACAGTAAACTGTGATATAAAATCAGAGGCTGTTTTAATCATTAGATAATTAGCAAAAAGATTAGAGGTTCCAAAAAAAAATGCCAATACTGGTTCTCTAATTAATCCAAATATTTTTTGCAAAACATTAGAAAAAAACAAACTTGAAAAGTCTTTAATAGATTTTATTAAATTTTTTTTTGAAAAAATATTTAAGAAATTATTCAATTTCTCTGAAATAGCAAAATATAGAACCTAATGAAAATGATATGATTGATGCTAAAATTGACCAAATAAGAATATCATTCTCAGCTTTATTAATTTTAATAAATGGCTGAACAAAAGTTAAAGAATTTAGATTTTTGGATTTAGTTATTAATTCCTCTCTCATGTGAGATAAACTTATTATTTCATTGCTCAAACTTCTATTTTTACCACTTAAAATACTGTAAGAAGAAAGATTATAATTTTGTTTAATTCCTTGAGATCTATTGTCTTTTAGATCCCTAATTTCTAAATCTATGTCTTTAATCAGGTCCTCATTACATTTTAAATATGTTTGATGATATTTTTTAATGAACTCATTTTCATTAATGTAATTTTCAAGACCAATTTGAATTTCTTTCAAAAGATCTTTATCGTATGTGGTTAATTTTATTGAAAACTTGTTTAAAGCATAATATTTTTCATCCATATCTTGTTGATATAATTGCTCAGCTTCTATTTTTCTTATCGCGTTAGCTACTTCTAAATCAACACTTAAAAGCTCAGATAATTGATTGTAGTCTTTATTTTGAGCATTAATATCAATTAAATTGATTAAATCGACAGCTGTTCTTTGACTCATTTCCTGTACTTGCTCCATTCTTTCGTACTCAGAAATTCCTGAACTACAAATAGCCTCAGTTGTATAATAAGGTTTTTTAAATTTTTGAAAAAAAATTATTGAAGCAACTCCTATCGATACAAAAAGAAATAGAGTTTTCTTATTACGCTTGATAAATCTGATAAAGCCAGCAATTGAGTTACTGACCTGTAAATCGTCTGTCATGATAAAGAGTTATTAGAATTAATTAATACTCCCAGAGATCGTGTTCAATATTTAGTATCTCCGCCTTTATTCTATCAGCTTCTAACAAAGCATCAAGACCTATCATATATTCACTAATTTTTCTATCCATAACGCTAGCCTCTTTTGTTATTGTTGATGAAAACATTCTTTTCCAAAACAAATCATCGTAAGTTCTTCTCTCTGCATCATTTTTCATCATATTAAAGACCTCTTTGTTGACTAATACTTCTCTAGCTTCGGGAAAATATACCCAAAAAAGTGGAGTATATGCACCAGTCAATCTTCCAGTAACTTCGTCTTTAGCTTCTTGTAAAGGACAAAGTCCTAAAATCCTAACACCCATCTCAGATCTTTGTTTGTCAAAATACCATTCTTCTTTTAACCTCCATTTCTTTACACTATTTCTGTCAAAAGGAACTATATTCAATTTTGTGGTCTTTGCTTCATCAGGATCAGCTCCTTCCGCTACAGCATCCCAATCAATAACCTCAATAATTTCTTCCTTTGCTCCTCCTATTTTTTTGATTTCTTCAGATGTCATTTCTTCTCTAAATTCATCATCCATTGCTGCATTTCCAAAAGCTCGAATGCTACCTTCTTGTATAGCAGAGTAAATCACATCTATTAAACTTTGTCTATCTTGAATAGTATGTGCTACACCATCATTTTCAGGATAATAAAATGGATGGTTAATTTTTTCTCTCATATCTATTTCTCTCCAAATTTTTCTTGACCACATAACATCAGCTTGTCTGAGTGGAGAATATTTGTTGACCTTTTTATTCATATGGTGGTCTTTTCTGTATATAGAATTCATTTCGTCAACGCTTAATACATCTTGAGAATAAGCTGTTGAGCAGAAAATGAATGACATTATTATAATTATAGATTTTTTCATAGTTTTTTATTTAATTTCAAGTACTAGAGGATCTAATCCAACAGGTTCAATATTTTTTGCATCTGTTCTTTTAGCTCTAATATCATAGATTGTTATTGTATTTCCAGATTTTGAATTTTTAATTATTCCTTCCATTTTAGATGTAAACTTTGGTCCTTTTGCTTCAGCTTTTTGTTGTTCTCCTTTATAAATACCAGACATCCTAAATGATATAACAGAATATCTTACTCCTTTAAAATCAAAATCTTTTAGTTGTGCAAGTACTCCACCGGAGTTGACCATTTTCATTTTATCAATAACTTTGCTACCGCCAGCCTCAATTGTAAATTGCACGTAAGGCTTTGGTGGAGGAACTGGCTTTACTCTAAATTCCATCTCTCCCATCTTAGACCTTTTTCCATCAATATTTGCATATAATGAAACAGTTGCTTTCCCCTTTTTAGAAGGTCTAGCTATAAATTCACCTTGTGATTTCTTAGTTGGTACAAGCTTTCCATTATTAAGTACAGCTGTAATCTCAGATGCTGCAAAGCCTGGAACAGATATTTTTAAAGGATTATCTACTTCAAGATATAAAATATTCATATTTACCGGTGACACAACAGCTGTCCTGTTAGCTACCAAATAACTTCCTTTAAATGGATATGTCTTTGTGCCAGTTTCAGTCTTCATAGCAATAAGACCACCCCATTTCTGTAATCCTTCCCTAACAGTTTTTTTTGAAAATATTCCTTTTCCGTTTACAACTCTTACTGTGTCGTAATCACCTATCATCTGATAACTACCTAATCCAATTGAATCATATTCACCAACAAAAATTAACGGATCTTGAGTTGTATCTTTAGCAGAAATAAAAATATCCGCTCTGAAAGAATCTCCTCTTAAAATAAAGCTAGATTGAGGAATCTGAATTGCCTCAGCAGAAGTAAACTTCAAGGATCCAGCATCAATATTTTCTCTTAACAGTTTAATTATATCAGCTTCGGCATTTCTTATATCTGATTGCATTTTCGATAGTAAAGTTAGTGCACCAACAGCAGGCATATCTTCGAAATTATATTGTTCCCAAGACTGATCTCCAACCCCTTTTTGTCCAATTTTGTCGTCAGTATTTAAAGATGAATTGATGTTGGAAGCTAAAACTTCATTTCCATCAGAAATAAAGAGCAAACTTTCTTTAAATGAATTGATCTTATTCTTTAATTCAGTTGCTTTACCTGTAAATACAAATAACTCTCCGGGTGCTTGTCTATTTTTTTTGTTGTATAGATAGGCAATATCCTTTTTTCTTTGTTCAGGCGTTAATTCATTGTAGGGTTTTTCAGTAGAATTCTCATCAATCTTGTCTCCATTTGCATCCATATAAGCACCTAGGTATACCTTTTTATCAACTTTAAGAACAAGCTCATGCTTGAGTTTTTTAATATAATCAACTATCTCATCAGCTGATTTCTTAACCTCAAGAGCTTTATCTCTGAAAGGACCGGCTTTAACAGGATTAAGTTCAAATGCTGCAGCAAAATCTGAATATGTTTCATCATTTTTTGATGTAAAGCTTTCGGTTGTTCTCTCAATTCCTCTGTTAACTTCAAAAAAAGAATTTAGAACTTCCTTAGAAACATTTAATGCGAGTAGTGCAGTAAGCACTAAATACATCATGTTGATCATTTTCTGTCTTGGAGATAATTTTCCGCTTGCCATCTCTGAGAATTACTTATTAGGGTTCATAGCATCTAGCATCTTAGCATAGACCTTATTAAGTGACTCGAGGTTTTCTGCTAAGCTATTAACTTGTTCTTGGAATCTTTTTGAATCCTCTACAGAAGATTGTAAGTTATTTAAAAACTGATTAGTTGCTTCCATTTGCTGATTAGAAGCCTGTAACTGAAGCTCGTACAAAGAATTTAAAGCATTCATATTTTTCACTCCCTCTTGTATTTGATCATTGTAGTCGTTTATTGAAGCTGCAGCAACAATTGTTTCATTTAATTTTGTTGTTGCATCACCAAAAGATCTTAATCCTTCGTTTAAACTTTCAATTAACTCATTGTCAACTTTGGCTCTTTGCAAAGCTTCATCTAATTGTTGTGCTGGCTTTTTAGCTGAGGGGTCTTGCATGTGAGCGAGTTCAGGATAAACAAGAGACCAATCATAATCTTCATATTGTTTCTCAAAAGCAGAAAAAAAGAAAATAACTGCCTCAGTAGTTAATCCTATTGTTAGAAACAACCCAGCGAATGGCCAATTTTGAATCTTGAACAATGCTCCTATAATTACAAGTGATGCTCCCCATCCATATAATTTTGGCATCATTACCTTGTACCATTTAGCTTCTGTTATTTTTGAAATGCTTGCAGCAATACTCATATATTTTAATTTTATTATTAATTATTCAAAGTCTTTTTGATCTCTTCCAAGAAAGTCAACTGCACATCTAAATCCAATGTAAGACTTAGCAGTATCTAGATATTCATACGATCTTGTACTAGTTTGTATAAAGTAAGAGATATCTTTCCACGATCCGCCTCTTGTAACTTTTCTTTTCAACACTTGATGATCATCTTCTTTTGCATCGTAATGGTAATCCTTATTTAAGTCGTGTGAAAAGCTAAAAGCAGACTCATCAAATGCATTTGATGTCCACTCAGCAACATTTCCTGACATATCGTACAAACCATAACCATTTGGATTGTAACTTCCTACTTTTATTGTCTTTAGGCCTCCATCTGCAGTGTAATTACCTCTGAGAGGTTTAAAGTTAGCCAAAAAACAACCTTTCACATTTCTTGTATATGGTCCACCCCAAGGATAAGGGGAAAAATCTAAGCCGCCTCTAGCAGCATATTCCCATTCTGATTCGGTTGGAAGTCTAAACTCGGCTATAACAGGATCCCCTGATTTTTTGAGAAAATCTGTCATAACTTTTGTTCTCCAGTCGGCAAATGCATTGGCTTGCTTCCAATTTACACCAACAACTGGGTAATCATCAAAAGCAGGATGATGAAAATAATTTTTGGAATATGGGTCATTTAAAGAGTATGCATAGTCATGTGTCCATACTAATGTATCAGGATATATATTTAACTCTATTTCAGAAAGAAATTGACTTCTATCTCTTTTTCCAACTGCATCACCCTCTCTGTTCTCTTTAATCGAAGCTTCTTGTAAATCAATAACCTGGTACTTATAAATAAATTTTCTGGTATCAAACTCTCTTTTTCCATCAAATCTTTCATGATCAGACAAATACATTTCCTCTTCAAGGATTTCTCTTATCTCAGGGTCATTCCATCTAATTTTAGTTTTCCAATTTATTCTTGCTGGCTCAATAAAGTTACCAAATTCATCTTCTTCAATCAAATGTCCCTCAATTCCCGCTTCTCCTAATACAATGTGAGCAATAGAATCTCTTACCCAATTAGTAAATTGTCGATACTCATTATTTGTGATCTCTGTTTCATCCAAATAAAAAGCTCCAACAGAAACAGTTTTTGCTGATGTAACATTAGCAAATGGCACATCTTGATCAGATGGCCCCATAACATAACTACCTTGAGGAACATATACCATTCCATATGGAGTAGTTGGATTCCAGACACTTCTCTTTTGTACTCCTACGAGTTCTCCGTTGCCAGAGCTACCACAACTAAAAAGAATTATCGAAATTATTGTAATACCAATATATTTTTTCATAACATTAATTTTAAATTATAAGAATCTAGGATTTTTGTACTTCGAAACTGGTCTATCATAGTTAATTTTAAAGCAGTAACCGAGCATAAACTCTAAACTATTTTGTTTGATGCTGTTAACAACAACATCATAAGAAACTCCAAATTTTAAGTCTTCAGTGATATTCATTCCAGAAAGAATAATAATACTTTCACCAAGTCTATAACTTAGACCTCCCCATATTTTATCATCGTATATCAAGTTTGTGTTAATATCTAACTGAGACGTTACACCATCAGATTTTAAAAATATTGATGGATTGAGAGATATTGCATTAGATACTTGATAGTAATATCCAGAAATCAGGTAATAATGTCTGACTAGCTTTTGTGTTGTAGCATTTTCCCACTCAATTGTTGGTTCAGAAATATTTGAACTTGATAAACCAATGTAAGCGTCTTCATTGTTGTAGTATATTCCAAAACCAAAATCAAGAGCAGAACCTTGAGCGTCAGCCGTTGGAAGTGCAGGATCACCAGAACTGGCAGGATTTAGTGAAGACCCGTCTAAAGAACTTTGATACATTCCTAAAGATATTCCTGTACCTACTTGCCCATTACCAAGCTCGGTTCTGTAGGCATAACTTAACTGAAGACCGAGATTATCATATTGCCCAATAGTTTCATTAACAATATTTAATCCAACACCACCATATATTGCAGGAACTCCAGCATCAACACTAAGGTTGGTTGTAACAGGTCTTCCATCGCCAAAACCTATCCACTGTTGTCTGTGTAGCGCCGTTGCACAAATTGCCTCCATACTACCAGCAAAACCAGGATTGTTTGCAAGTTTATTAAACATATTTTGACTAAACTGGGGTGTTTGCTGAGCTTCAACCTTAAGGCTAGCAAAAACAATAAAGCATACAAATATTAAAGTCCTTTTCATACTGTCCTTCACTTATAATGAACGCTAAAATAAACAATTTTTAGTTAAGTGGGCATTTAACTTATACTAAAGATCGAATAAAATAGTTTGAATAAAGTCTAAATAAAAGCTTAAAAAAAACATTGAGTTTAGCTTAATAGCTTAATAACTCTTAACCATGTGTCAGGAATATCTCCATTTATTGCAAGTTCATAATCACTGTAGCTACATGCAAAAAATTGATCGACCTTTAACTTATTATATCTGTGATCTTTTTTCACCACAATCCACCACCTATTTGAAAGTTTACTTTTGCAAAAAAGCATGTTGTTTGTATCATTTTCGCCGGTAACATTGTAAAAAATTAAGTTTTTTGAAGATGGGATATCTTCTGAGACTCTTGATTGAAATCCTTCTAAAAAATACCAAATAATTTGTGAAATAAGTTTTGCCGTTTGTTCATCTTGATCTAAGTTTTGGTTATATTCAAAGATTCCAAATGATTTTAATTTATCACTAACACCAGCATAAAATAATAATTTGCAAATTTCATTACCATTAAGTCCGTTTGGGGAACAATAATTATTTGCCTTAGCGAAGGCGCTGGAAATTGACGATATATCTAAAGATAGCATGTTAGAATCTCTGAGAATTGGCTCAGAACTAGAAATATTTTTTCTGATGTCACCCAAGCGCAAATAAGAAAATTTAATTGTTTCTAGCATTTTAACCGCATGGGGACTAACAAAGAAGGATTGATATGCCAAGTTTGTATAATTATGAAGATAATTTGGCTTTGCTTTTATTATTTTGCTTAAATGTGATTGATTTGAAAGTTTATCATCAATGAGACCAATATCAAATTTACTGTCAATGCATGTATATGATATTTTTTTCTTGAACTTAGTTTGAGCTTTATACATTGCATAAACTATGTCATGACCACCTCCAACCAAAATAGGTAATGTTCCATTATTCAACAGTGTGTAACATACGTCAGTAATGGTACTAAAATTTTGTTTTCTATTATTTTCAAGTTTCAAATTTCCCAAATCCTTAATCCTGGGCATATTTTCAACGTGTAAATCATAAAAGTTTTTTCTAATTTTACAAATATCTTCAGGTCCTTTGTTAGAACTTCCATTATATTCATTAACATTGAAAATTGCTATTTCACAATAGCTTAAATCTGGAAATTTATGATCAATGAATGATTCAATTAAATATCCAATTTGTGTTGATTGCCACTTTTCTTTTACTGAAAAATAATCTGTATTCAAAGGTTCAAAGAATTTAGCTAAATTTAAATCTTTCAACTATTTGATTTTTTATTTAATAGCTGCATGCAATCTTCTCTTTTTAAAGATTTTGGCATAGTATCTTTTGGTATTCTTAAATTTATTTTTTTACCTTCTTTTGGAACAACTTGAACAAATGGGCCATATCTACCATTTAAAATATAAAAAGCAGGCTCTCCATCAAAAAAATTTATTATTCTTTCTTTCTCTTGCTTGATTTTATTTTCGATGTGAATTTTAGCATCATCTAAAGTAATTATGAGTGGATCATATTCTGAACCTTTTAGAGAATAAAATTTGTTTTTATATTTAAGGTAAGGACCAAATCTTCCAACAGCAGCAATAATTTCCTCATCATTATAATAACCTACTGATCTTGGTAATTTGAACAAATCCAGTGCTTTTTCAAGTGATATATTTTGAATTGTTTGACCCTTTTGAAGTGAAGCAAATTTTGGTTTTTTTTCAGATGTTTCATCGCTTTTTTCACCGATTTGAACCATTGGGCCAAAAGGTCCTAGCCTTGCGATTACTACTTCATTGGTTTCTGGGTGATTACCTAGTGTGCGTTCACCTGATTCTCTTTTTTCGTTATCATTAACATCATTGACCTTTGAAATAAAACCAGTATAAAAATTTTGAATCATTTCATTCCAAACTTTTTTACCATCAGCGATTAAGTCAAATTCATCTTCTACTGTAGCTGTGAAGCCGTAATCTAGTATTTTACTAAAATGCTTAACTAGAAATTTTGTAACGATGTCTCCAGTATCAGTTGGAAATAGTTTGTTTTTTTCAGTACCTGTAATTTTATCTACTGTTGTCTCATTTACTGAGCTGTCGCTTAATGTAAGTACTTTTGATTTGACAATTTTTCCCTCACGATTTTCCTTTATTACATAGTTTCTTTTCTGAACAGTTGTAATGGTAGAGGCATATGTAGACGGTCTTCCTATACCTAAATCCTCTAACTTTCTGACTAAACTTGCTTCATTGTATCTCGCGGGTGGTTTTGTATAAACTTCATCAGATTTTAAAGTATCTAAATTTAACGGTTCTGATATTTTTGCCTTAGGCAAGAAAGTGTCAGAACTGCTATTTGTTTTGTTAATTGCAAGAAATCCAGCAAATGTTACAACTTCACCTTTAGCTTGAAATAACATTTTATCGTTAAACGAGTTTACTTTATAAGTAGTTCTTTCTATTTTTGCATCAGACATTTGAGATGCAACAGCTCTTTCCCATATTAGTCTATACAACTTATTTTGATCATTATCATTATCAATATTTTTTATATTAAAATCTGTTGGGCGTATGGCNTCATGNGCTTCTTGAGCTCCNTTTGTTTTAGTTTGGTAAGTNCTTTTTGTGAAGAAGCTACTNCCATANCTTTTTACNACCANGTCTTNNATTGAATCAANNGCNGTTTTAGATAAATTTGTACNATCAGTTCGCATGTATGTTATTNTACCTTGCTCATACAATTTTTGTGCNACGGNCATTGTTCTNTTTACAGAAAAAGATAGTTTTCTTGATGCCTCTTGTTGTAATGTTGATGTTGTGAATGCAGCCTGNGGNCTTCTNTTGGANGGTTTCTTTTCAATTTNATTTAAAACATGTTGAAAATTAGATGANTTAATTAAGAATTCTCTAACATNTTCNATNTTATCAAATTTTTGATTNAATTCACAACTAAANATTTCACCNTTTTNAGTTTTNAAGCTNGATATAATTTTAAAACTTGATGATGATTCAAATTTATTTATTTCATTTTCTCTTTCAACNATTAANCGAACNGCAACTGATTGTACACGTCCTGCNGANAGTCCNCTTTTAATTTTTTTCCANAAAAGNGGAGATAATTCAAATCCAACTAATCTATCNAGAACNCGTCTAGCTTGNTGAGCATTAACGAGATTTTCATTTATTTTTTTAGGTTTTTTAATNGCATTGTGAATCGCTTCTTTTGTAATTTCATTNAAAACAATTCTATTTATTTTTTTNTNTCTNACNTCNAGTGCCTGAGTTAAATGCCATGCAATTGCTTCTCCCTCTCGATCTTCATCNGTAGCTAACCANATNACATCAGCACTNTTNACACATTTTTGNAATTCNTTAACNATTTTTTTCTTGTCTTCACTNACNACNTAATTTGGANTAAATCCATTNTNAANATCNATNGCTTTNTTNCCTTTTTTTGGNAAGTCTCTTATGTGTCCTACACTAGANTCTACTATNTAGTCTTTACCTANNTAAGANTGNATNGTNTTTTTCTTNGCAGGTGATTCTACAATTAATAAATTTTTNGNCAATTTTTTTTTTTTGCAAAAATAATGCAAGATTTTTTTTTTGACCAAAAAAAATTGTANTAAAATTTTTATATTATGTATATAATATATACGAAATATGACATATTGTCAGTTTTACTTATCTTTGNAAAAATTTTATTANTNAAGAAATGTTGATTGATCAAAANCTACTTACAAAAAAAAGAACTAAATCTANAGNTAAGAAGATGTANATTGAAACATATGGNTGCCAAATGAATTTTTCNGATAGTGAAATTGTTGCAGCCATTTTAACNGAAGNTAACTATATATCAACGAANAANATNGAAGAAGCTGACATAATTCTTGTTAACACNTGCTCAATTAGAGAAAAAGCTGAAGAAACAGTGAGAAAAAGACTNAAGTTTTACAACAGTGTNAAAANAAGAAANAAAAACATGATGNTTGGTGTTATGGGGTGTATGGCTGAACGACTTAAAACAAAACTNTTAGAAGAAGAAAAATTAGTTGATATNGTTGTGGGACCAGATGCATATAGAGATTTNCCCAAANTAATTAAAAAGGTAGAAGATGGAAGAAAAGCAATNAANGTTATTCTTTCAAAAGAAGAAACTTATGGAAATGTTAGTCCTGTAAGNTTTTTATCNAATGGAGTAACAGCTTTTGTCTCTATAACTAGNGGATGTGANAACATGTGTTCATTCTGNGTTGTCCCTTTCACAAGAGGAAGAGAAAGGAGTAGAAATCCAAANAGTATAGTTGTTGAATGTAAAGAATTAATTAGAANTAATTTCAAAGAAGTTACTTTGCTTGGTCAAAATGTAGANTCTTATTTATGGTATGGAGGTGGTCTCAAAAAAGACTTTANTAAAGCAANTGACAAAGAAAAAGCTGATAGCATAAATTTTNCCAAACTGTTAAGNATTGTAGCTGAAGAATGTCCTGAGNTAAGGATACGCTTTTCAACTTCAAACCCTCAAGATATGACTGAGGAAGTGATTAAAACCATGAAATCTTATCANAACATTTGCAACTACATNCATTTGCCCGTTCAATCAGGTAGNAANAAGATTTTAAAATTAATGAANAGAGGNTATACAAGAGAGGAGTATATCAANCTCATAGATANTATAAAAAAACATATCCCAGATTGTGGNTTATCAATGGACATGATAAGCGGATTTTGTNATGAAACAGATTCTGATCACGCNATGACATTATCTTTAATGGANTANGTAAAGTATGATTATGGCTACATGTTTAANTATTCTGATAGACCNAANACTCAAGCCCANAGAAAGTTNGANGATAATGTTGAGGATGAAACAAAAGCAATTAGGCTNTCAGAAATTATTTCAAAGCAAAGACAACATTCATTGGAAAATAATAAAAGAAAAATTGGCAGNAAGTTTGAAGTANTAATTGAAGGTATTTCTAAAAAATCGGAAAATGATTTCTTTGGGCGAAANATGCAAAACAACGTAATNATTTTCCCNANGCAAAAANCAAAAATTGGAGATANAGTTACAGTTGAGGTAGAAAAATGTACATCAGCAACACTAATTGGTAATATTATTTAAATGGATATAAATTCGATTAAAAGAAATTATGGGATAATTGGTAAAAGTATTGACTTGAACAGAGCAATTGACATTGCAGTTCAAGTATCATCTACTGAGATAACAACNCTAGTCACTGGAGAAAGTGGAACNGGTAAAGAAAATATTCCGAAAATTATTCACTCACTNAGCAACAGAAAACATGAAAACTTTATTTCTGTNAANTGTGGAGCNATTCCAGANGGAACNATTGATAGNGAACTTTTTGGACATGTTAAAGGNGCATTTACTGGCGCTCATGAAACTAGAAAAGGATATTTTGAAGTTGCAAATAAAGGAACTATATTTCTGGACGAAGTTGGGGAACTACCGATGTCAACTCAANCAAGATTGCTNAGAGTACTTGAAAACGGAGATTANATTAAAGTTGGTTCATCAGAGGTTTCCAAAACTGATGTTAGAATAATTGCTGCTACAAATGTTAATCTCTCACAAGCAATCAAAGACGGNAAATTTAGAGAAGATTTGTANTATAGATTATCTACAATAAATATAAATCTNCCNCCTTTAAGAAAAAGAGGGGAAGACNTACAACTTTTATTTAGAAAATTTGCTGTTGATTTTGCAGACAAGTATAATACTGANCCNATTATACTTGATCATGAGNGTATTAAATTAATACAAGATTATAATTGGCCAGGAAATATTAGAGAACTTAAAAANTTTGTACAAAACTTATCAGTNNTAGAAAAAGAAAAAAATNTTTCAAAGTCCAAGATTGTTGAGTATCTTTCTTCAAAAAATCAAAATTTACCTATNATNAAATCAAACATTGAAGAAAATGATTTCAGTGAAAGAGAAATTTTGTACAAAGTTCTNTTTGANATGAANAAAGATTTAAATCACTTNAAAAAAATAACAGACGAACTGATTGGNAAAAATAAAATTAANAAAGANGAATTTGACGAAAATATATTACAGGTTGACAATTTTTATAAGAAAGATAACAAACAAGNAGANTATGTNATTGAGCAAAANCTATCTTTGTTTGAACATGAGAAAAATTTAATTTCAAAGGCGCTAAGCAAACATAGTGGTAAAAGAAAGNATGCTGCTAAAGATTTAGGAATTTCAGAGAGAACTCTATACAGAAAAATAAAAGAACTGAATTTGTAATTGAAAAAATTTCTCTACATACCTTTAATACTTANANTAAGCTCATGNGGTTTTTANACATTCAGCGGAGCTTCAATTANCGCTGAAATAAAAAATATCAAGATAGGTTATTTTATTAANGAGGCTGAGAATTTTAAAGCAAACCTTGATAGAGATATTACNCAAAAGTTNACAGATTTCATAATTGAACAAACTGATTTAAGTGTCAATAGNAATAACTATGAGATTGAAATCAATGGCAAAATTATCAGCTATGATATTTCTCCAATATCTATATCATCAAACGATTTTGCTAATCAAAATAGACTTTCTATCTCAGTAAATATTGATTTTAAAAATTACATAAATGAAAAAGAAAATTANAATCAAAAATTTACTAGATATGTCGACTACAAAAGTGATCAAAATTTAGAGGAAATTGAAAGTGAATTGACNNATCAAATTTTAGAGGAAATATGCATTGATATCTTTAATAAAACNTTTGTNAATTGGTAGTAGAAGANATATTTAAAATTATTGAAGTTGAGGAACTTCAAAATGATGAAAANNTNGCTAAACTCGATATNTTTTTAAAAAAGCATAGTTTTCATTCAACAGCTTTAATAGCNCGACTAATAATTCTNAAAAATATNGGTAGTGTTCGCTANATAAGTGAGTTAANAAAATGTGCTTTGTACGTACAATCAAGAAAAAAANTTTTTAAAATACTTATTNAAAACAAAANAAAAGTTTTTGTAGAACCAAATCAAAATTTTAACCNAAAACTCACAATGCTAGAGTGGATTGAAAAAATTGAGGAAAAAAAAGAGAATCCAAGTTTTTTTTCNGCCACAGAGACAGCTAAAAAAAGTTTGAGTGAAAATGATGATTTTATAACNGAAACNCTAGCAAANATTTACAAAGAACAAGGTCATTTTGACAAAGCTATANACGCATTTGAAAAATTAATTTTGAAATTTCCAGAAAAAAATACGTTATTTGCATCCCAAATTAGTGANATAAAAAAAATAAAATANAAATGTATTCANTATTTGCAATTTTNATCATANTAACTTCNNTTCTNTTGGTACTTGTTGTTTTAGTTCAAAANCCNAAGGGTGGTGGTCTTTCTTCAACTTTTGGAGGAGGATCAAGTAACCAAATAATGGGAGCAAAAAAGACAACCGATTTTTTAGAGAAGACTACTTGGACATTAGCAATAGTGTTGATTTCATTAACAATGTTATCCAACTTTGCTATAACNAGAAATTTTGATTCTACAAACGAGATTAAATCTCAAGAACAAATTGATGAAGCTATTATACCTCAAAATTTNCCNGAGGACAATCCNTTAAATNAATAAANCTGACATAATTTCATAAAAATCTTNTTGGCATGATTTTTGAATANANNACTAATAAATTTTAAANAAANNATAAAAATATGAAATTAAAACCATTAGCAGACAGAGTTTTAGTTGAACCCTCAGCTGCAGAAACAAAAACAACATCAGGTATNATAATTCCTGATACAGCTCAAGAGAANCCTCAAAAGGGNAANATTGTTGCTGTTGGNAAAGGAACAAAAGAAAATCCGCTAAGTGTAAAAGTAGGTGATAGNGTACTNTACGGAAAGTACTCTGGAACTGATTTAAAATATGACGGAAAAGATTATCTNATNATGAAAGAATCTGACATTTTAGCAATAATTAATTAAAAANATAAAAACATGGCAAAAAATATAACTTTTAATACAGANGCAAGAGATTCACTCAAAAAAGGAGTCGATGCATTAGCAAATGCTGTTAAAGTAACATTAGGNCCCAANGGTAGAAATGTTGTAATTGACAAAAAATTNGGTGGTCCTTCAATAACTAAGGATGGTGTNACAGTAGCCAAAGAAATTGAATTAGAAGATGCAATGGAAAACATGGGTGCACAAATGGTNAAAGAAGTTGCTTCCAAAACAGCAGATATTGCAGGTGATGGTACAACAACAGCAACAGTNTTAGCTCAAGCAATTGTAAATGCTGGTTTAAAGAACGTAGCTGCGGGTGCTAATCCTATGGATCTCAAAAGAGGTATTGACAAGGCTGTAAATGAAATAGTAAAAAATATAAACAAAATCTCTCAGGAAGTTGGTAGTTCATATGATAAAATTGAACAAGTAGCATCCATCTCTGCAAATAACGATAACATAATCGGATCATTGATTGCAGAGGCAATGAAAAAAGTGAAAACTGAGGGAGTTATTACTGTTGAAGAGGCTAAGGGNACAGAAACTAATGTCGAAGTAGTTGAAGGNATGCAGTTTGATCGAGGTTATTTATCTCCTTATTTTATTACTGANCCTGATAANATGGAAACAGAGCTTGAAAGCCCATACATTNTNCTCTNTGANAAGAAAATTTCATCAATGAAAGACTTACTTCCAATATTAGAGCAAACTGCACAGGGTGGAAAACCNCTAATGATAATTGCCGAAGATGTAGANGGTGAGGCATTATCTACATTAGTTGTAAACAAACTCAGAGGTGCTTTNAAAGTNGCTGCTGTAAAAGCNCCAGGTTTTGGTGATCGAAGAAAAGCNATGCTTGAAGATATTGCAATTTTAACTAATGCAACTGTCGTTTCTGAAGANAGAGGNTTTAANCTAGAAAGTACTAGCGTTGACATGCTTGGAACATGNGAAAAGGTTGTGATAGATAAAGATAACACTACAATNGTAAATGGNAGCGGTGACAAAANTAATATNAAGTCTAGAGTTAGCCAGATTAAATCACAAATAGAATCATCAACTTCAGATTATGACAAAGAAAAATTNCAGGAAAGGTTAGCNAAGCTTGCTGGCGGAGTTGCTGTTTTGTATGTTGGAGCAGCATCAGAAGTTGAAATGAAAGAGAAAAAAGACAGAGTAGATGATGCTCTTGCAGCNACNAGAGCTGCAGTTGAAGANGGAATTGTTCCNGGAGGTGGAATTGCAATNATTAGAGCAGCAAAAACNCTATCTAAAGTAAAAGGAGACAATGATGATGAACAAACCGGAATTAACATCATAGAACGTGCTGTAGAAGAACCNATTAGACAAATTGTAGAGAATGCTGGACTGGAGGGNTCAGTNGTAGTTTCAAAAATTAAAGANGGAAAAGACGATTTCGGATTTAANGCAAAGAATGAAAAATATGAAAATATGCTTAAANCNGGAATNATTGATCCAGCAAAAGTNGTCAGAGTTGCGTTAGAAAATGCTTCATCTGTTGCAGGTATGTTGCTAACTACTGAGTGTNTTATNTCTGAAATACCTTCAAAAGAAGATCCNCCTATGCCTCCTATGGGAGGAGGTGGAATGCCNGGAATGATGTAAAAACATAAAAAGCCAAATACTAGACATATTTGGCTTTTTTTTAATCTACATTATCATGCAAAAAACTGTTATTCTTTTTTAAGGTAATGTCTTCACCATTTTGTTCTAAAGTAAAATTGGTTGTATCTTCTTTATCAGATTTAGGCACATTTTCCAACGTTACATTGTTTCTTTTGTAAGCTGGTTGTTCTTCTAAATAAGTTAAACCTGATGGTGTTCTTAACTTTTTTGAAATTTCTCTCAGCCTTTCTTCCCTTTCTCTAGACTCTAAGCTTTTATTAGAAATAGAACTAACATTTTTATCTATTTCAGTTTTAGAGCTATCNGTAATATCATTTTTTTCAAAATTATTATCACTTAAATTATCGTCATTTATTTTATCTATCTCATCAATTATAACTGCTGGATTATCGATATTGACTTCATCTTTTGTTAGCTCTGCGTTGCTAATATGATCTGGTTTTATTTCACTATCAAGCTCAAAAATAATTTTATTTTCATCAACGAATGATTTATTATTAATATTATTTTCATCAGAATTGCTAATCTCTTGAACTAAAACTTCATTATCAAAATTAAATATTTTTGTTTGTAAAATTTCTATTTTTTTATCGTCATCTTCTGCAACTTTTTCTTTTGTAATATAATCCTCAATATTATTAGAGTCCGAAAGATTAATTTTTACAGGATCTTTATCGATCTTTTGCTCAAATCCAGTTGCAATCACAGTTACACTAATTGAAGACTCTAAGTCATTATCAATGCCAACTCCTTCAATAATATTTACGTCATTTCCGGCTGCTTGCTGTATTTTGCTTTTAATTTTATTTAATTCAGACATTTTAATTTCATCATCACCTGGACCAGTTACTATCTTTAATAATACCTGCTCAGCACCGAAGATATCGTTATCATTAAGTAAAGGAGAATCTAATGCACCTTCAACAGCTTCAATAGCACGATTTTCTCCACTGGCCTCAGATTGACCCATCACTGCTGTACCACTATTTTGTAAAACTCTTCTCGCATCATTCAAATCTATATTTACTAGAAGATGTTGTGAAATTACTTCTGCTATTCCTTTAGTAGCTGTATTTAAAACCTCATTAGCTTTCGCAAATGCCTTACTTAATGTTAAATCACCATATACTTCAATTAGCTTATCATTGTTAATAATTAATAGGGTATCAACGCTTTTTCTTAGCTCAACAAGTCCATCCTTTGCATATTTTTTTCTATTTCCACCTTCTGTTGAAAAAGGATTAGTTACTACACCAACTGTTAAAATTCCTTTTTGCTTTGCAACTTCAGCAATTACTGGAGCTGCACCTGTTCCAGTTCCGCCACCCATTCCTGCAGTAATAAATAACATTTTTGTATTTGAGTCCAGCAACTCATTAATTCTATCTATGCTCTCTTCAGCAGCTTTTTTACCAATATCAGGATTTGAGCCTGCACCTAATCCTTCAGTTAGCTCAGCTCCTAATTGAATTTTAACTGGAACTTGACTTGCTTCAAGAGCTTGTGAATCAGTGTTACATACAACAAAATCAACTCCCTTGATACCGTTAGAGTGCATATAATTAACTGCATTACTACCACCTCCTCCAACTCCAAGTACTTTTATTACTGAAGATTGATTTTTTGGTAATTGAAATTCAAAATTTGTTTTCATCTTTATTATTTTAATTATTCAATTTCTTCATCAAAAAAACCTTTAATTTCCTTAAAAATTTTTAAAAGTGAAGTTTCGCTTTTATTGTTATTTTTTATACTATTTTCATTAGAAGGCATACCTTGAAAGCCTTTCATCACAAGACCTGTACCTGTAGAATACATTGGGCTTGTTACATTATCTTTAGATTCCTTCCCAAGATGTTCATTAGGATAACCAACTCTAGCTTCCATACCAGTAATAAATGAAACTAATTGGTTTAAATTTCTTAATTGCGCTCCTCCTCCTGTTAAAACTATTCCGGTCATTAGCTTATCTTCGTATCCTGAAACTTTAATTTGATGATATACAAGATCAATTATTTCTTTCATTCTTGCACTAATAATTTCAGTAAGATTTTTAACAGATATTTCCTTAGGCTCTCTTCCTCTAAGTCCAGGTATAGACACCATTACATTATCATGATCATCACTATGAACCGCAGAGCCAAATTTTATTTTTAATAACTCCGCTTGCTTTTCTAAAATTGATAANCCAGTCTTAATGTCCTTAGTAATAACATTACCCCCAAATGGTATNACTGCGGTATGTCTGATAACTTTATCTAAAAANATTGCAACATCAGTTGTACCTCCACCAATATCAACAAGAGCAACTCCTTCNCTTAACTCATCCTCGTCCAATGTTGCTAGTGCTGATGCAAAAGGNTCTAGTATNAACTCTTTGGTTCNTAATCCCGCTTTTTCAACACAGCGAATAATATTTCTTACTGCGCCTACCTGAGCTGTTATGACATGGAAATTTGCAGATAANTTTATTCCAGCCATTCCTCTTGGATCTTGTATTCCATCTTCCCCATCAACTGTATACTCTTGTGGAATTACNTGAATAACTTCTTCACCAGGGATNGTTATCAACTTAAACATATTTTCTTTAAGNTTTTTCATATCACTAATGTTAATTTCATTTTCGACATCATCTCGAACTATTTCACCTCTATGTTGAAGGCTTTTGATGTGTTGACCAGCAATTCCAACATAAACTTCATTTATGTTATAATGCTGACTTGCTTGATTAATTGCCTCTTTAATTGACTCAACTGTNCGATCTATATTTGCAACAATTCCTCTAGAAACACCATATGACTCAGACTTACCTTGAGCAACAATTTCTAATTTTTTATACTCATTCATTTTACCTACCATTANTGATATTTTGGTAGTTCCAATATCAAGACCAACTACTATATTTCTACTTTTNTCTNTGTCAGTCATTTTTTAAACAAATTATTTGATTTTGNTATTCTAAATTTATTTCNGAATATTTTTCCCAACCATGTTTTGGTATAATTTTATCATAAAAAGTCATCATTTTTTTAATCTTAACTTCTAGATTATTAAAACTTCCTAATTTAATTTTATGACTTCCAANAACTGGTATAAAAAAAGCTTCGCTTGNTTCATTGACAAATACTTCTGAAACTTGATTTGACAGAAATTTNTTTGAATTAATTTTCTTTGCTAAATTTAATATTAAATGATCNTTAATATTTTCTGTATATCCAGTAAATAATATTATATCAGCAGTATATTTTTCAGATAAAGGTATTCTNTTACAATTGGNATCTAAGTAATATGATTGATTTTCTGANTTAAACACTCTCACTACTGGTTCAAACTCATAATAACTCAAACTTACCTCCCCATTCACACTAAAGTAAATTTCAGCACTTTCAATATGACTCATNTTTTCTAATTCATTTTCTAATGAACTTATTTCNNGATGATTACCGGTCANTACAATTTGCTTTACATCATCTAAAATTTTGTTCTGATCAGTATACAAAGTCTCNGCAGANATTTTAATTTTTTGATTTAATTGCTGATTATATTGAGTTTGAAATTTAAAAACTAAAATAAANAACAGAAAGGAAATTATTAAGCTGATAAANATTTTAGTATAATTATTTGACAAAGTATTCATTTTTAATTTGTTCAACTAAACTGGAAATATTACCTGCTCCCATTGTCACTAAAACATCAAAGTCNGATTTATTTAAAATATTTAATACCGTTTCTTTTTTTACTAATTCTTTANTTTTATTTCTACACTTTTTTAAAAGTTTAGATGAATCAATTCCTTTTATAGGTTTTTCTCTTGCAGGAAATATNTCAAGTAAAAGTAAATGATTGGGTAAGGATAACACATCTGCAAATTCNTTCATAAAATCTCTTGTTCTTGTATAAAGGTGTGGTTGAAAAATAAGTGTTAACTTTCTGTTTGGATACATTTNGAATAAAGTTTCTAAAGTCTCCTTTATTTCGCTGGGATGATGAGCGTANTCATCAATAAAAACTTTATTTTTTGATTCAAAGTGNATTTCAAATCTTCTTTTAATTCCCAANAAAGAATTAATTGATTTAACTATATCTTCTTTTTTAACATCCAATTGTATNCAAACTAAAATTGAAGCTAAAGCATTCAAAATATTATGTTTACCAGGCAAACAAAAAACAATCTCTTTNGTAAAGAAAAATTTAGAATTAGAATTAATAAAATTAAANCGTGAGTTTCTGTTTGTTANTTCATAAGAGCTAATTCTAAAATCAGTATCTTCAGAAAATGAATAGGTAATAATGTTAGAAAAATTAATATTTCCNANCTCTTGNAGTGCTTTATTTTCGATTATTAAAACTCCATCTCTAGCNATGTTACTTATAAATTGATGATATGCTTTTTTTAACGAGGAAGTTTTTGTNTATATATCTGAATGATCCATATCAACAGAAGTTATTATTGCAATATTTGGTGATAGTTTTAAAAAGGACTTATCATATTCATCTGCTTCCACGATTATNAGTTTACTATCAATCTCTCCACCTATTAAATTAGAATTCTCGTTTCTGCTTATACCCCCTATGAAAGCTGTTATATTAAAATCTGTATTGTTTAANATATGAGATATTATACTTGTTGTTGTTGTTTTTCCGTGAGTACCTGCAACAGCGACTAAAAATTTTTTTTCACATATTTTTGATAATATTTCNGATCTTTTNTTGACATTNAAATTATTATCAGTNAAAAATTTTAAAAAAATATTNTCATTTTTNATTGCTGGTGTNTAAACTATTAAGCAACTNTNTTGATCTTTAAACAAATTATTATCTAATATAAAATCTAGATTTTTCTGACAATATGTAATTTTTGANCCTTGTTTTTCTAATGAAATACAAATATCAGATCTGAGAATATCGTANCCATAAATTATTTTATCTTTNTTTAAAAAATATTTGGCTAANGCACTCATNCCAATGCCACCTATTCCGATAAAAAATATTTTTTTATAATTTTTAAACATCTCTTAANAGTTCTNTTGCAANATCAAAAATTGTATCAGTTGCNTGATTTTTTNCTAATTTTTTAATNTTNGATGAAAGATCNTTTCTAAGTTCTTTANTCAAANTAAGTTTATTAATTTCATTTACAATTTTAAGATTTGTATCATCATCATTNACAAGCAAAGCNGCATTATTATTAACTAACGATTGTGCATTTTTATACTGGTGATTTTCTGCAACATTNGGNGATGGTATTAAAATAACNGGTTTACCAANTACTTTTAGCTCAGAAATAGCTATTGCACCAGCTCTAGATATAATTATNTCNGCTGCAGAGTATGCATAGTCCATATCTTTGATAAATTCAAATAAAGCAATGTTTTTTTCTTTAGCTACANCACGCTTGGCTTCATNNTAAAATGTTTTACCAGTCTGCCATATTAAATTAATTTTTTTTTCACTGAAAAAACTAATNTTTTGNTTGATTGCATTGTTGATACTAAATGCACCTAAGCTNCCACCAATCGAAAGTACTGTAAAATTGGATTTTGGTAATTTAAAATAGCTATTGGCCNCAACTTGNTTATGANNTTTAAAAACTAATGATCTTATNGGATTNCCAGTNAAAANAATTTTACTTTCTGGAAAGAAATTATNCATATTTTCATAAGCAACACAAATTTTATCAACAAACTTTGAAAGAATTTTATTGGTAATTCCNGGAAAAGAGTTTTGNTCNTGTATTATTGAAGGTATATTNAAAATAGATGATANAAANAGTAAGGGNCCNCTTGCATATCCACCTGTNCCTATNACTAAAACTGGCTTATANTTAATNATGATNAATAAAGAGNTGATTAAACTTANNATCANTTTAATAGGTAAAAATAAATTCTTAAAAAAATTATTTCTTTGAAANCCAGAGATTGGAATAGGTATNATCTTATATCCGTAGCTTGGAACTTTTTTCATTTCCATTTTTCCTNTNGCNCCAACAAAAATGATTTTCAAATTTTGATTTTTTTCTTTTATTTTATCAGCTATAGCTAATGCAGGAAAAATATGACCTCCACTTCCTCCACCGCTAATTAAAATATTATTCTTTATCATACTCTCTATCATTTGAATCTCTACTAATACTTAATACAACTCCTATTGAAAAACAAGTAAATAAAATAGATGTCCCTCCCATGCTTATCAATGGTAATGTCTGTCCTGTTACAGGCAGTATATTTACTGCTACCAACATATTCACAAATGCTTGTATTACAAGACTAAAAACTAAACTCACAGCTAATAAACTTCCAAAGACACTTTCAGTTTTTAAGTAAATAATTATCGATCTATAAAGAAGAATTAGATACAGTAAAATTGGCAATATAGCTCCAATAAATAATCCATATTCTTCAATCATGATAGCAAAAATAAAATCAGAGTATGAATATGGCAGTAGATCTCTTTGAACACTTTTACCAGGTCCTAAGCCCAGAATACCACCTTTTTTTACAGCAATAAGAGCTTGAGTTACTTGATAATCTTTATTTAATTTATCATCTTTTTCATCAAAAAAACTATCAATTCTATTTACCCAAGTTTGAGATCTTGGAAACAAATCCTCAAGATTTGAATATTTTGTTGAAAGATAAATAGATAATGAAATGAAAATTGAAGATAATATAATAAGTGAAATATGTTTCAAATCTATATTTGACAGAAACAACAATAGTAGAACATTAGAGAAAATTAATGCTGATGTAGAAAAGTTATTAGGTAAAACTAATAAACAAATTGTTGATGCTGGTAATAATAAGTAGAGAAATAGACCTTTAAGTTTCTTTATTTTTAATCTGTATTTACTTATTTGCCTACACAAATACATAATTATAGCGAGTTTTGCAATGTCAGAAGGCTGAAATTGTTGTCCTCCAACTGATAACCATCTCGATGCACCATTAATGTTTATACCAAAAAAAAGAACACAAAGAAGCAGAAAAATACTAATCCAAAATAAAAGTAGTCCAATCCTCGCAAAATATTTAAACTTCAAATTATGTATAAAATACATACAAATCAAACCCAAAAATATCTTTGAAATATGATTAAATAGATAGCTTATACCNGCTGTACTATAAACTACAAGAACAGATAACGTAAATAATGAAAAAACAACTCCCCAAATCGTTTTATCTCCTTGTAAGTTTANATTACTCATAATTGACGAACAGCTTCTTTAAATTTAGAACCTCTGTCTTCAAACGATTTAAACAGATTNAAGCTAGCGCAAGCTGGAGATAACAATACACAATCTCCATCGCTTGAAAGATCATANGAAAGGNTAACAGCTTCTTTCATTGAACCAACATTAANNATNTTNTCAACTGCCGACTTAAANGATTTATTTATTTTTTTATCNTNACCAAGNACTATAATAGCTTTCACTTTATTTTTAACTAAATNGAAAAGTTCATCATAATTATTTCCTTTGTCAACTCCTCCCGCTATCCAAACTATANTNCTANTCATNCTTTCCAAAGCATACCANNTTGCATGAANATTAGTAGCTTTTGAATCATTTATAAATTCNATNTTATTTACTTTTAATACGGACTCNAGTCTATGTTCAACATTTTGAAAATCTTGCAATGATTTACGAATTAAAGAATCACTTATTTCAAAAACTCTGGCTGAAATAGCAGCAGCCATTGAATTATAAATATTNTGCTTCCCNTTNAGNGATAATTGATCTATTGTCATTTTTTTATTTTTTAGATTAATATTTATTTTATTTTTTTTAAAAAAAACTCCNTTTTCAAATTCACGTTCTAATGAAAATGGAATTTTGTTAGCTNTTGTTTTTAAATCTTTTAAAGATTTATCATCATAATTATAAATTAGATAGTCTTCTTTTTTCTGGTTTTTTGTGATCTTAAATTTTGACATTCTATANTCATTNAAATTTGAATATCTGTCTAAATGATCATCTGAAATNTTAAGTATTACNGAAATATCTGGNTGGAATTTATTTATNTTTTCGAGTTGAAAGCTACTNACCTCTAATACTATAATATCATAGTTATTTTTTAATGAAAGNTCATNACAGANACTANTTCCTACATTACCTGCTAACAATACATTTAANGNAGTTTGATTAAAAATATGTTTAAGCATCAANCAAGTNGTAGTTTTACCGTTAGTACCTGTNACAGCAATAATTTTCGAATCNGTATTTTCAAAACCATATTCAATTTCCGAAATAATAGGNACTCCCTTGTCTTTTATTTGTTTTACTATNAAACNATTATNAGAAATTCCNGGACTTTTAATGATNAAATCTGAGCTNANTAAAGTNTTAGAGTNATGTCCTTCNTCATAATTTATACCATTTGATTTTAATATTTGNTTTNTCTTNTTATTTAGNTGATTTTTTTCAGATAAAAAAACATAGTTATTTTTTGACTTTGCGAGNAGAGCTGCTCCTAAACCACTNACTCCTCCACCAATTATTGAGATTCTTTTTTTCATCTAATCTTTAGNGTAAGGATTGAAATAACAGCAAATAACAAAGCAATNATCCAAAAGCGTAGAACTATTTTATTTTCNTGAANNCCCTTTTTTTGGAAATGATGATGTATNGGAGACATTAAAAAAACTCTTCTACCTACTCCAGTTTTNTTTTTNGTGTATTTAAAATATGCAACCTGAATTATTACAGANAGATTTTGAATTAAAAAAACACCACANAAAATAGGAATTAGNAGCTCNTTNCTTATTAAAATTGCACTAACAGCGATAATACCTCCAATNGTAAGACTTCCTGTATCGCCCATAAATATATCGGCNGGATAAGAGTTNTGCCATAAAAANCCCACACATGAAGCAACAAATGCAGANAAGAAAATAACAATTTCNCCNCTATTTGGAATATACATTATATTCAAATAGTCAGCNGCTATTATATTACCTGAAACATAACNAAATACAGCTAAGGTTATGCCTATTATTGAAGAAACTCCTGTTGCCAATCCATCTAAACCATCTGTCATATTTGCACCATTGGATACAGCAGTCACAATAAAAACAACAATCAATACAAATAATACCCAGGCATAATTNTCAAANTCATTTCCAATCCAACNTGTTAAACTTTTATAATCAAACTCATTATTTTTAAAAAAGGGNATTGTTGTTTTTGAAGACTTTTTTGNTGATTCAGAGAAAACAACAATTGTTTTATNTTGATCATCTANTTTAACNCTNTGCTTCTCTTTAATTGTAATNTCNTCATTAAAAACAATAACTAGTCCAACAATTAGNGCNAGAGTAACTTGTCCAAAAATTTTAAATTTTCCAGAAAGCCCTGCTTTATTTTTTTTAAAAACCTTGATATAATCNTCTANAAAACCNATTNCTCCTAACCAAACTGTTGTNAGTAACATAATTTGCACATATATNTTNGTCAGATTACAAAGNAGAAGGGTAGAAAATAAGATTGATANAATAATTATGATGCCACCCATAGTAGGAGTTCCTTCTTTAGNTTCCTCATCTTTTAANCCAAGTTTTCTTACATTTTCTTTGATTTGTTTATTNGAAATANNNCTTATAATTCTCTTTCCAAATACNATAGAGAATAATAATGAAAGTAAAACTGATGCTGATGCCCTAAATGAAATATATTTAAANATGCTTGCTCCTGCTAAATTATATTCATCTTGTAAAAACTCAAATAAGTGGTATAACATTTAACTATATTTAATTATTATTTTTTTATCATCAAATGGNGTTTTTATNCCATTTTTNTCCTGAAATTTCTCATGTCCTTTTCCTGCCACTAGTAANAGNGATTTCTTTTGAATTGAGAGAGTACANCCTAACTTTATTGCTTGNTCTCTNTNTTCAACAANAAAATATCTTTTNATCTCATCATTACTNGAATTAGANAACATATCTTTAGTAATTTCNTCAAATGTCTCATTACGCGGATTATCAGANGTGATAATTACGAAATCACTGTTTTTNCTNACAACATCCAACATNACTGATCTTTTATGCTTATCTCTNTCTCCNCCNCAGCCAAAAACTGTGGTTATACTTTTTTTNGTAATTTTCTTTATTGANNAATAAATATTACGAAAAGCGTCATCAGTATGAGCGTAATCTAAAATTGATACGAAATTCTTGTTCTTAATAATTTCAAATCTTCCTTCTGCTGCAACAATNTTAGAAATCGCAATCANNACCATNTCTTTTTGNAGGTTTAGTTCNATNCANGTAGCATATGCTGCTGATAAGTTATAAGCATTAAATTCACCGCATACTCTAGTATAGATTTCCTTATTATTAATTTTTAAATGCAGTCCGTCAATTGTAGATTCTATCACTTTGCATGAATAATCAGTTTTGTTTCTTATTGAATATGTTTTTATTTCAGCATTACTGTCTTCAACAATTTTTAAACTGTTTTTGTCATCAGAATTATAAATTAATTTTGAGTCAACTGCTAAAGAATCAAAAAAGCTTTTTTTTGTTCTTAAATAATTTTCAAATGTTTTATGATAATCTAAGTGATCATGACTTATGTTTGTAAAAACCCCAACTTTATATTTTATTGCATAAACTCGAAATTGGGATAAAGAATGTGAACTCACCTCCATAAAACAAAATTTACAATTCTCTTTTACCATCTCTTTAAGCATGTAGTTTAAAGTAATTGAATCTGGTGTGGTATGTGTAGAATTAAATTTCTTATTTCCGATAATGTAATTAATGGTTGATATCAAGCCAGACTTATGACCCAAAGAGTTAAAAATTTGGAATAAAAAATTAACTACTGATGACTTTCCATTTGTACCAGTTACACCAACTATTGATATTTTTTTTGAAGGACTGTCAAAGAAAAAATCAGAGACTATTGCGATTTGTTTCCTAATATTCTTTACTTTAATGTAAGCTACACCAGCAAAATATTCTTTAGGTTCATTTTCACTCACAATAACTTTAGCACCATTTTCAATGGCTTTTTTCTCNAAATCTCTGCCATTCAAATTAGCCCCCNTTACACTAAAAAACATCCCATTTTTTTTAATAAGTCTGCTATCAGCTGCAATATTTTCTATTAGTATTTCAGTTATATTTTTTTTATCAACTGCTGTAATTANTTCAAGTATTTGAGATAACTGTTTCATAAAAAATTTAAAATAACTTCTTGGCCAGCATAGACTTTTTTTCCGACCTTGATTGATTGACTAACAACTTTACCTGTTCCTTTTGCAACTACAATTATATTTTTATTTTCAAGATGAAAAANTGCNTCTCTTTTACTATATCCTCTTAAATCAGGCATAATATTAAGNTCTAACTTTTTAATATTTTTATTATGATTTGTAATTGATTTAATTAAAAATTGCGATACTGNNGCTGAGTCATGNTGTATTAAAATTTGATTGTAATTTGATACTATATCTTCTAAATTATTTGATTTAGCANTATTATATTTTGGCAGAAAAGANGAAATTTTGTCATAAGCTGATTCCTTTTGAAGGTCNAAGTCCATTGCAAAAATTTTATCTGATATTTCTTTGAATACTGGTGCAGCGACATCTCCACCATAATGATAATTACCTTTCGGATCATTTATTAAAACAATACAAGAANATTTGGGTTTTTCTGATGGAAAAAATCCGACAAATGATGTTTGATAAGATTTCTTTTCATCAGAGTTTGAATAGTTNGTNACAGTTGTNCCAGTTTTTCCAGAGATTGAATAATTATCTGTCCAAATNTTCTTNGCTGTTCCATACTCAACAACTCCTTNTAATANAGGTNTAACTTTATNTAATGTTGCTTTTGAGCAAATAGAAGAGTTTAAAACTTCAACTTTATTTTTATAAATAACATTATTTTGTTTCTTTATCATATCAATAAAAGTGGGATTAACCATTTTNCCATCATTTGCNACTGCATTATAAAAAGTTAAAATATGNATTGGAGAAAACTGCATNTCNTATCCTATAGCCATGTACGGAATACTAATTCCAGACCAACTTCTTTCATTTGGATTGTTTATAAATAAATTATTTGAATATGGTAAATCAAGATTTANAGGCTNACCAAGTCCAAATTTNTACACTCTGTTTATAAAGTCCCAAGGNTTATCNTTATATGAATCNTTAATTATTTTTGAAAAAATATTTGAGGANTTTATNAAAGCATCTGATATGGTCAACTCACCGTACCCCCCTTTTTTTGAATCATTTATTTCTTTATCATAAAATTTATAAACTCCATTTCCAGTATTAACAACATCATCAATTCTGAATTTCTTATCCTCAAGCCCAGAAATCAAAGATGCAAGCTTAAATGTTGATCCAGGCTCCATATGAGTTCCTATTGCATAATTATAATATTCATCTAATTGATTATTAATTGTGTCATAATGCAAATTAGCAATGGCTTTGACTCTGCCAGTGGTTACTTCCATAACAACTGCACAACCCCATGATGCATTATTATCTATTATTCCATCAGCAAGTGCATTTTCAACTACATCTTGGAAATCAATATTTATTGTTGTTACTATGTCATTTCCAGCAATAGGGTTCATATTAGCTTCAGATTTTTTTGAAATCCACCTATTTTTACCGATATTTTGTTTTAGCTGAATACCATTTGTTCCTGACAGGTTTTTATTGAATGACCTTTCAATACCTACAGGATTTTCATCTCTTAAAATTCCAATGGTTCTGCTAGCAAGTATTCCATAAGGCTTTTGTCTATTTGTTCTTTTTTCAATAATTAATCCACCTTTATTCTGTCCATAAATAAAAATTGGAAGTTTTTTAATTTTTTGAAGATCAATGTGATTAACTTTTTTTGCAATTGGATAATATTTCTTATTACTTTCTTTAGCTTTNAAAAATTCTTTTTTTACTAAATCCTCATCTTTTTTCAATAATTTTGAAAATCTCGCTGCTAGTTCATTAATATTACTGTCAAATATTTCTTTTTCAATTACAGAAAAATCAACATGAAGATCATAAAGNGGCATTGAGATTGCAAGCAACTCACCATTTTCTGCTTTTATATTTCCTCTTAAAGCTTCAATCTCAAAAAATTTTGGCGCATTTGATGATGAGAATTTTTCATCAGACTTTTGAATATAAATAACTCTAAATACAATGATTATAGCTACAAATGCAAATAAAAAATATGAAATAAAAATTCTGGAGTTATTTTTCTGCATTTTCTAAAATATAGTTTGGCTCAATTGAAGTAAACAATTTAATCTCACGAACTATTTTTTCTATTTCAGTCCTCTTAGTCAGACTGGCTAGTTGTGATTTAGTTGTAATTGATTTTAACCTAAGTTCGTTTATATCCTTCTCTTTTTTTGAAATATCAATAATTACGCTTTGACATTCGAACGTCACTGAAATATTAATTATTAAAAGTGCTACTACAAAAAATAAGAACCTCATATTTTTCAGCTTCTTGTCAACTAAAATAAAGTCTCCTCTCATTAATGTTTTGATTTTATTTAAGCTCATATATTTAAGTTTTAAAAGCAACTCTCATTTTAGCACTTCTGCTTCTTGAATTATTTTTTATTTCATCTAAATCAGGCGTAATAACCTTTTTGTTGATTTCCTTTAATCTTAACTTTTTGTTTCCGTAAAAGTCTTTTTTTAGAGTTCCATCAAAATCTCCTTTTTTAAACCAATTTTTAACAATCCTATCCTCAGCAGAGTGATATGAAATAATTACAAGCCTTGCAGATTCTTTAAGCATGTTAGTGCTTGAAATCAATAAGCTTTTTAAAGCATTCAGTTCATCATTAACTTCAATTCTGACTGCTTGAAAAACTCTTGACAAAAACTTGTTTAAATTGATAGAATCATTATTTTGATTATCTGTAACTACTCTTGCAAGTTGAACAGTAGTTTTAATTTTATTTTTTTTTCTGTGTTCCAAAATCTTTGATGTGATTTTTGATGGATTATTAAAATCACCATATAGCTTAAAAACTCTATTGAGCTCATCAACGTTATAGCTATTAACTACATCAATAGCACTAAGCTTGGAGTTTTGATTCATTCTCATGTCCAGCTCATAGTCCTTCTGATATGAAAAACCTCTTTCTCTCTTATCTATTTGATAAGATGAAATTCCTAAGTCTGCTATTAAACCGTCAATTTTTGAAACATCTTCAGTTTTTAAATATTCACTGATATACTTATAGTCGGAAATAAATAATTTGAACCTGTCGTCTTTTAAAAAATTTTTATTTGAATCTATATCTTTATCAAAAGCATATAATTTTCCTTTCTTTAATTTTTCTAATATTTTTTTTGAATGACCTCCACCACCAAAAGTCGCGTCAACGTAAATACCATTATGAACAACATTTAAAGCATCAATACTTTCATTTAACATAACTGGCTTATGATATTTATTCATCTTTTTCAGTTCCACCCATTACATCTTCAACAAGATCAGGGAAGTTTTTAAGCGATGATTTGATAGACTTTTCATAATTATCTTTAGACCAAACCTCAATCATATTAAGAGATGAAGAAAAGACAATATCTTTTTTAAGATTTGCAAAGATCATTAAGTCTTTTGGTATTAATATTCTAAAATTAGCATCTAGTTCAACCTCTTTCAAACCAGATAAATAAGTTCTGATAAATGTGTTATTCTTTCTACTAAACCTATTAAGCTTATCCATTTGTTTCATGACCTTTTTCCACTCGCAGTTTGGATGTATTTCAATACAATTTGAAAAAACACTTCTTTTTAAAATNAATTTTTCATGNATAACNGTTGNTAATTGTTTTTTTATAGCACTTGGCACATTGACTCTTCCTTTTATGTCAATTTTACATTCATATGTTCCAACTATGTTTATCATATTGTAAATATAGNAAATTACCCCACTTTTATCCACTTTTATCCACTTTGTTNATAACTTTTAACACATTTTTTTGTTNTGAGTGAAGATGNGCATGAAAATCTATTTGTTTAAAATTTCTTTTCTTTGCATNTAAATCTGAAATTATTTAAATGATATTNAAAGAAGATGGAGGCTTCAATTACTTGGAAACAGGTGAGGGGAAGCCNNTTATTTTATTACATGGCCTAATGGGNAGTATCGAAAATTTTGGAGANATGGTTAAACATATTTCATCCAGTCACAAGATTTATGGACTTGATTTAAAATTATATACGACTCCGCTTTCTAAAACCTCTGTAAAAACACTTGCTGATTATCTANATAGNTTTATGAGTCATCTTAAAATTGAAAAGGCAACATTACTTGGTAACTCTATGGGAGGTCACATAGCTTTNATTTTTTCAAAACTTTATCCNAANATGGTTAATGGTATGNTTCTAACGGGAAGNTCTGGACTTTATGAAAACTCNATGGGAAACACATATCCCAGACGTGGTGATTATGATTANATAAAAANAAAAACTGAGGAAGTTTTTTACGATCCAAAAACTGCAACCAAAGANCTTGTCGACAGTGTGTTTGAAATGGCNAATAANAGGGGTTCAGTTATACGAGTNTTAGCATATGCCAAATCTGCGATAAGGCATAATATGGCAAAAGATTTACCAAAATTAAATATGCCAAGCTTGCTNATCTGGGGNAAACAAGACCAAGTGACGCCTCCTCGNGTAGCTGANGAGTTTCATTCTTTATTACCAAACTCTGAACTTCATTGGATTGACTTNTGTGGACATGCACCAATGTGGGAACATCCAAAGAAATTTAGCGAAATNGTTCTTNAATGGATGAATAAACANATAAGTTCANAGTAATGANAATNAAATCAGCTACTTTTATTTGTAGCAGTGCAGATTTTAAACAGTGTCCCAACTCAACTTTTTTCGAATTTGCTTTTATNGGNAGATCNAATGTTGGTAAATCAACACTNATAAACTATTTAACAAANAAAAAAAAATTAGCAAAAACATCNAGNACNCCTGGNAAAACTCAACTTATTAATCATTTTAGNATTAATNACAANTGGTATTTAGTAGACCTACCTGGATATGGATATGCTAAAACTTCAAAAAAAAATAGAGAACAATTAAAGNATATTGTTGTTGATTATCTNNTTAATAGAAAAAACTTAAAACTTACATTTGTNTTATTGGACAGCNGANNANAACTTCAAAAAATAGATCTTGAATTTATTAATTGGATGGGNATAAANGAACTCCCATTNTACATTATATTAACAAAGATTGATAAANTCTCTAAGNNANAATTGAATCAAAATNTTGTNTCAATTAAAGANAAATTACTTGAACATTGGAGNAAACTACCACCAATTTTCATAAGCTCATCCTCAAAAAAAATTGGTCGTANAGAAATTCTTGNNTNNATAAAAAAAACTCTTGAATCACTTTAAAATATTTGACAATTTNGCAAACTTTTCTGCAAANTTTACTANNGCNNTTGACACTTTTTGATTATCNGTTGCTTTTTCCAAATTTTTTGCCATTGTAATTANTGTTTGGTGATAGAATATNAACATATCGTTTAATGGCATGTCTTTAGTCCANANGCTTANNTTAAGAGAGTTTNTCTGATTAGAATCCCACATCGATACTAAGATAGATTTAATCTTATCNATGTCCTTNTCANTATCAGCTGATGACATTTTGATTTTTTCCGCNAAATGNTTTTCATCTAGTTCAATTTCAAAAGATATANTTTTTTTCATTTTTTTGGTCTGTATTTTGATTCACTTAAAATTTTATTTTCATCAGTCTCAGCAATTAATTCAAACAAGGTTTTATGCTTANACTTTTCTGNATATTTTTTAAAAATTTTATATCCAATGTAGTATGCAATTCTCCCCGGTGATTCTTGGGGCATTCCCTTTGCAAATGGAGAATAATCTAAATAGCTTCTTAAGTTATTTTGATTGTTAGAAAAAATAAGATTATTTTCAATAAAAAAGTTCCAAATTTTAAATTCATTTTCTTCACACCAAAGGTATTCTTCATTGGTATATGAAAAGTTAACCTCTTTTGAATTTTTGCTACATTTTTCTATAACATACATTATTTTTCCTTTATATATTAATGAAGATAAAAAATTGTTTCTTTTGTAATATTCTTGAAAGTATGAATTAAAAATAACCTCAACTAAATTTGCAGTAATATAGCGCTTGCTCTTGTATTTTCTTAAATAATCAGGAGTTGATAACATTTTATAAAACTTTGAATTATCGTTAAGGTAATTATCTAATCCAATTGCAACGATATCATCATATGAAATTATACCATAATTAAAACCACTATTATANATGTATANTTTNNTTTGAGTTAAGCTTGGNAAAANGCNATAAAACTTATTTAAAGAATAAGAAATCTCATCATAAATCTCNTCTTCATTTTTATTTAAAAATAAACTNATTGAATCATTAGNTTCTTNAATTAATGTATCATTTTTNAATGATANTAGANTNGANAAGAAATCATCATTATTNCNTANTATNTAATTAGAAAAAAACTCTAAAAAAACTTCATGATTTTCTTCCCANNCNTTTATACTATCACNNAAAGCTATTGTATCATTAACTGAAATTACNTNATGAAAATNATTNATATTAATNTTTTGNGATTTTTCNACATTGCANCCAATAAAAATTATNAGTATTAATAATCTTTTCATCTTACAAAATAAATAGTTTTAACTTAACTTTGCATTATGAAAAATGAATTAGTTAAAAATCATATAATTGATTGGCTCAACCAATACTGCATTTCAAGTAAAAAAGATGGCTTTGTAATAGGAATATCTGGTGGTATAGACTCAGCCTTAACATCCACTTTATGTGCATTAACTTCAAAAAAAACAATTTGCTTAAGTATGCCCATTAATCAAAATACGAATCAGATTGAAAGAGCTAATGAACACATCAAGTTTTTAAAGAAACAATTCAAAAACGTAGTGTCCATCGATTTGAATTTAAGCGATAGTTTCAATCATTTTAAAACTGAGCTCAGCAAATATTGTAATTCAGAAATTTCTTTTGTAAACTCAAAATCAAGACTTAGAATGGTTTCTTTATATTGCATTGCTCAAGAAAAAAATGTTTTGGTCACAGGTACAGGAAATAAGGTTGAAGATTTTGGCATAGGTTTTTACACAAAATATGGAGATGGTGGAGTAGATTTAAGTCCTATTGCTGACCTAATGAAATCTCAAGTTAAGGAGCTTGCAGAATTTCTCAATATTTCTAAAAATATCATAGAGGCACCACCAACAGATGGTCTTTGGGATAATGACAAAACAGATGAGCAACAAATTGGAGCTACTTATGATGAGTTAGAATGGGCNATGACTTTCAAAAGTAGTGAAAACAAATTAACNAGTAGAGAAAGAGAAGTACTAAGGATTTACAGAAAATTTAACCAGTCTAATACTCATAAAATGCTTCCAATTCCAGTTTGCAAAATTCCTAGTGAACTAATATGAATTTAATGAAATCAGAAAAAAAAATTACTTCAATGCTTATTTTGATCATGATTTTTTCAATTACCTTTTTTCAAACAAAAACACAAAATACTGAAAAACCATCATTCTCAATTTTTAAAACAAAAAATGAAAATCAAATAAAAATCGAAAATTTAATAGATTTTTATTTAGAGGAAAGAGGATATTCTCTAGACAGTAATAAGATAAATACTTTAGGAAGAGAAAATAATTCTTTTTGGAATAAAAATAAGTAAAATCATAACACTAATAAAAGCTGAAATTCTTCCCAAGTAATCACCGTATTTGTTATAAAATGTTTTTTGATCATAAATCCCAACTTCAGTACTGAGATATTTTTTTTTTATCCCACTGCAAGCTGGATGAAACTCTTCCATTTGGTAAAATAACTCCAGAAATTCCTGTGTTTGCTGACCTAACCAAGGATTTACGACTTTCAATTGCTCTTAGTTTTGAATAAGAGAAATGTTGCTTATATCCTTGTGTGTCTCCCCACCATCCATCATTAGTTATAACACATATCAGATTATCACTCTGATTTACAAGATGCCCGTAAACACTTTCATAACAAATCAAAGGCTTTATTTTAAACTTTGAAATACTAAATGAAGACAAGTAATTATCTGAGGCCAAAGAGCCAGAAATACCTCCCAACTCAATTATTTTAGCGCTTAATTTGTCAAAAACTTTCGGAAAAGGTGTTGATTCAGCTCCAGGTACTAATTTAGTTTTATGATAAAATTCATATGATTTTTTTGAAATTAATATTGCAGAATTGTAAACATCATAATAAATATTTTTACCAATAACTTTTCTTGCAGTTGATGTTAAACTATTAGAATCAAGAATTTTAAAAGTAGTTGCACCAATAAGTATATTTAAATTTGGATATTTATTAATCAATTTTTGTAAACCATTATAACTCACTGAATTCTCAAACAAATGTTCCCAAATTTGCTCTTGTAAAAAAGTTTCAGGTGCTAAAACTAAATCTGTTTCACTTGTTGCTATACTATCAATTTTTGATAAAAAACTTTCAAAATGATACTTACTATCAGCGGTAAATTTTTCAGTGTAAGGATCTATATTTGGCTGAACAATAATGACGTCTAATTTATCAATAGGTGTCTTATTTTTTTTGATTGTTAAAGAAAAAATTATTGGAATAATTAAAACTAATGAAGTTTTTAAATCTAGTTTTTTGTTAAGAAATGATTTGTATAAATATATGTTAGCTAGCAAAATCCACAAGCTACCGCCAAGAATTCCAGTATATTCATACCACTGAACAAGAAAAACATCATTGCTAAAAACATTTCCTAAAATTAACCAAGGCCAAGAAAGTTGCCAATTCAGGTGAATATACTCCATGGAAATCCAAACTGTAATTAATAAAAAAAATGAAAGTCTGGTGGAAATTACTTTTCTTGAAAATTGAAAAGTCCAGAAAACAAACGTCATCATTAGTGAATTAACAATAAAAGCAAAAATCGAACCCCCAGGAGATGCATTCCAGATCCAATATGTAGTTAATACATTAAAAAGAAAAAAAGAAAAAAAGAAAAATTTAATAGCTGAAAATGAACTTAAACCTTTTTTTAAAATCATATCTGACAATATAAACAAAGGAACGAATGCAAAAAAGATAAAAAAACTTAGTCCATTGTTAGGCCAAGAAATGAATAACAAAATACCNGTTAATAAAGACAATAAAAGCTTTTTCATCTCTTCTAAATAAAATAATGTTTTAATATTGTATCGATGAATTCAAAAATATTAAATATCGCTAACTTTTTCACAATTTTGAATTTATTGTGTGGACTTATTGCAATTGTTTTCTTTTCAAATGGATTAGTAAATTTTGGATGCTTNTTTATAATTTTTGCTTCATTTTTTGATTTTTTAGACGGATATTTTGCAAGAAAATTAAATATTTCTAGCGATTTTGGGAAGCAAGCTGACAGTCTCAGCGATATGATAAGTTTTGGCGTTGCACCTGCAATACTACTTTTTGATATCACTAAAGGCATATTAAAAAACAATCTTGATTATACCAATGAAATACANATAGTTCTTACTTCTAGCTTTGTATTCATTTATTCAGTTGCAGCATTGATCAGACTTTCATTATTCAATAATCAATCTACTCATTTTAATGGNATACCTTCTCCAGTAGCAGCATTAACTGTTATTTNACTACCATTTGTTGAATTTGAAATAAATCTAATTNTAATCTCTTGCTATGTTTTCATTTTATCTTTTTTGATGATCATGAATCTTCAAATTATTTCAATAAAAAAGATAAACAAAAACACATTTTACTTTTTAAGTATCTTGTTAGTTTTAAGCATATTTTTAATTGTTTTTTTTAAATTTACTGCAGTGCCACTTATTTTGGCAAGCTACATTTTATTGTCAACTATTTTTGTTAAAAATGAATACTTATAAAGCCGAAATTAAAATTATGCCTCTAAAAAATCTTTTAGATCCCCAAGGTAAAGCTGTTAGCTCAAATATGAAAAACGTTGGTTTACCTCAGATTTCAAATGTTAGAATTGGCAAACATATAGAACTAGAAGTTATTGCATCGGATGAAAAAAAAGCTAGTGATATAGTTAGAGATGCATGCAAAAAAATACTNGCCAACGAAATTATGGAGTCTTTCGAATTTGATATTAAAAAATCTTAATTATCTTAATTCAAACTTATCTCCAAGATANAATTTTCTAGCAAACTCGTCTTTNGAGAGCTCTTCTGAAGTTCCAGACTTAAGAATTTTACCATCAAATAGCAAATATGATCGGTCCGTGATCGANAGTGTCTCATGAACATTATGATCAGTAAGNAGAACTCCTATGTTTTTATTTTTGAGTTTCAATATTATGTTTTGAATTTCTTCAACAGCTATTGGGTCAACACCTGCAAATGGTTCGTCTAACAATATAAATTTTGGATCACATGCTAGTGCTCTTGCAATTTCTGTTCTTCTTCTTTCACCACCGGATAAAGTTGATCCGATACTGTCCATTACTTTATCTAACTTGAACTCAGAAATTAAAAAGTTGCATTTTCTTATCTGTGAAGATTTGTTATTTCCCATCATCTCTAAAACAGATAAAATATTTTCTTTTACAGATAAACCAGTAAATATTGATGGCTCTTGAGGTAAGTAGCCCATTCCTTTTCTAGCTCTTTTGTACATAGGAAGTTTTGTAATATCATTATTGTTTAAAAAAACTTTGCCTGAATTTGGCTTTACTAACCCAACAATTGAATTAAAAAAAGTTGTTTTCCCAGCACCATTTGGTCCTAACAACCCAACAATCTCTCCCCTACTTAATTCTAAAGAAACTTTTTTTACAACATCTCTACTTCCATATTTTTTTGATATTCTAACTGTTTCTAATTTCATGATTTTGGGTTTACATATTTTGAAATTTTTATACTTATTTCATATAAAAACAAAACTGGTAATGATAATAATATTTGACTTGTAACATCAGGTGGAGTTATTATAGCTGATAAAATTAGAATAATTACTAGAGAGTGTTTTCTATACTTTTTCATAAATGATTCTGTCAAAATACCAGCTTTGCTAAGAAAATAAACAAATATTGGTAACTGAAAAATTAATCCGTTAGCTAGAGTTAGTATTGAAACGGTATTAATATAAGAAGAAAAGCTAATTTGGTTTTCAATCATTGAGCTTACAAAATAACCTCCTAAAAAATTAATTGATAATGGACTTACAACAAAATATCCAAATAAAACTCCAGTAAAAAATAAAAGTGATGAAAAAAATACTACTCCTCTTACTTTAATTTTTTCATTCTTGTGAAGAGCAGGTTTAATGAATCTCCACATTTCCCAAACAAAATATGGAAATGAAATAATTATACCAACAATTAATGATGTTGTAATATGTGCACTAAATTGGCCAGACATGCTTATGTTAATTAAATTAAATGGTAAATCTTGAATACAGAAATTATCACTAAACCCAAAAAATCCAGATACTTTACAAATTAACTTATAAGTTAAAAAATCAGGATTTTTTATCGCAAATAAAATATTGTCAAATATTATGTTCTTAAAAATGAATGCGAGAATAGTAAAGACAAGAGTTACAATTATGGATCTTATAATATGCCACCTCAGCACCTCAAGATGTTCTAAAAAAGACATGTTGCTAGATTTAGTCATTTTTACCAAGATCTATCAAATCATGCATGTGAAGCAATCCCAAATAATTTGAATCTCTAATTACAACCAAATGCATAATTTTTTTTTCGTTCATAATTTCAAGTGATTCTTTTAAATTAAGAGATTCAGCAATAGTTATTGGATTTCTTGTCATAATATCTTTNGCAGACATTTGCTCTAAGTTTATATTTGACTGAAAAGTTCTTCTCAAATCACCATCAGTAATTATACCCACAACTCTCTCTTTCTCTATGACGACAGTAGCCCCTAATCTACTTTTTGTAATTTCTAAAATGACATCAAAAACACTATCATTTGTACAAACTTGTGTTTTTTTCAAAAATATTTCAGAAACAGCTTTATTAAGTTTGAGTCCTAAGGCTCCACCTGGATGGACCTCAGAAAAATCTTTAGCAGAAAAATTTCTCAGGTTCATCAATGCTACAGCGATTGCATCACCAATAAGTTGGCACGTAATCAAAGATGTTGTTGGAGCTATGTTTCCAGCTGACGACTCTTTTTTTATATTATAAATACACTTAAAATTTGACTCAAGAGCTAAAAATGATCTGCTGTTTGAGGTTAAAGCTATGATTGGAATATTTTTCTTCTTCAAGAAATTTATTATTTTTTTTATTTCATAAGTATTTCCACTTTTAGAAATTAACATAACAATATCGTCTTCATTAATNACTCCTAAATCTCCATGTACAGCATCATTGCCATGTAAATAATAAGCATTTTGTTTAGTTGAAATTAATGTTGAGACTATTTTTTTTGAAATAATAGCATTTTTACCTACTCCAGTTATTACAAGTTTTCCTTTACACTCATAAATTTTAGTTACAATATCACACAGCTGTTCATTTAAAATAGATTTATTTCTTTCAATATTTTCAATCTGATGATTAAAAACATCTGTTAAAATACTCTTGATTTTTTTATTATGATTTAACATATAAATAAATTAATTCAACTTATAAATTATAAAACAAAAGTATTATTTTTAGGTTTATTTGAATAGTTTGAAAACAGTAAATAAAACTGACTTATATCTAGAACTTAAAAAAAACTTTGGTTTTAATTCTTTTAAAGGTCGCCAAGAAGAGATAATTTTAAATTTATTAAAAGAAAAAGATTCAATTGTAATTATGCCAACTGGTGGTGGTAAATCNATGTGTTANCAGCTGCCNGCACTTATCTCAAGTGGTACAGCAATTGTNATATCTCCATTAATTGCTTTAATGAAAAATCAAGTTGATTTACTAAGAGGGTTTAGCAAATCAGACAACATAGCGCATGTACTTAATTCATCATTATCAAAAACTGAAGNTGAAAATGTTAAAAANGATTTGTATTCAAAAAAGACAAAGTTATTATATGTAGCTCCAGAGTCACTAATAAAAGATTCAATAATTGATTTATTAAAAAAAATTGAAATAAGTTTTTATGCAATTGACGAGGCACATTGCATTTCAGAGTGGGGGCATGATTTTAGACCAGAATATAGAAAATTAAGACAAATTTTTGAAAAAATTAAAATTGCTCCAATAATAGCACTTACCGCAACGGCTACTCCAAAAGTAAGAAATGACATTAAAAAAAATTTAAAAATTGAAAATGCAAAATTATTTATTGACTCGTTTAACAGAAATAATTTATTTTATGAAATCAAGCCAAAAGTTGAACCTGCAAAGCAAATTATAAAGTTTATTAAAGAACGTGATGGGCAATCAGGTATTGTTTATTGCTTAAGTAGAAAAAAAGTAGAACAAATAGCTGAAATTTTAATAGTAAATGGAATTAAAGCTTTACCATATCATGCTGGCTTAGAGTCTAAGGTAAGAATGCAAAATCAAGATGCCTTTCTTATGGAAGAATGCGACGTTATAGTTGCAACAATAGCATTTGGAATGGGTATTGATAAACCTGATATTCGATTTGTTGTACATCATGATATTCCAAAAAGCTTGGAAGGTTATTACCAAGAGACGGGAAGAGCAGGAAGAGATGGAGGTAAAGGAGACTGTTTGACTTTGTACGATTATAAAGATATCGAAAAACTTGAAAAATTTCTTCAATCAAAACCAATATCTGAACAAGAACTTGGTAAATTGATGATCATGGAAACAATAGCATTTTCTGAGACATCTCTTTGTAGAAGAAAATATTTACTTCATTACTTTGGTGAAAATTTTGATGAAAACAAATGCAATGATATGTGCGATAATTGTAAAAGTCCTAAGCCAAAAATTGACGGTAAAAGATTCATTGTTGACCTTCTTGAATGTATACAAGCATGTAACGAAAGTTTTAAATCCAAAGAGATAGCAAAAATAATGGTTGGGGAAAGCAATAGTTTAATTAATCAGTATAAAGATATTGTTTCGAAAATTTCTGGAGTTGGTAAAGAAAAATCGGTTCAGTTTTGGCACTCTATTTTAAGACAAATATATGTCAAAGGGCTAATTAATAAAGAAATTGAATCNTATGGAACAATTAAACTAACGCAATCAGGAAAGGATTTTATTGAAAATCCCGTATCATTTGAGATTACTGAGGATCATGACTATAACAAATTAAGCTCACAAGCTATTAACACAGTTCAAAAAGGAGAATCGTTAGATAAAAATTTGTTCCTTTTNCTTAAGGATCTAAGAAAAAAAGAAGCAANTAGAATTTCTCTTCCACCGTCTATAATTTTTTCAGAACCATCACTCATAGAAATGAGTAATATGTACCCAATTACAATTGAAGAAATTTCAAATATTTCAGGTGTTGGAAACGGAAAGGCTACAAAATATGGGATTCCTTTTATTAAACTTATTGAAGAATATGTTAAAGAAAATAATATTGAGAGACCTAACGATATGATTGTAAAAAGTGTAGCAAATAAAGGAAATAACAAAATTCATATTATACAATCACTAGATAAAAAACTTAATTTAGAGGATATTGCTAGAGGAATAGGCTTAGAGAGCAGTGAACTTATTGATGAAATTGAATCAATTGTCGAGTCTGGAACAAAATTAAATTTAAATCATATTATTTCTGATTTTGTAAATGAAGAAGATCTTGAGGAGATTATTGATTTTTTTAAAGAATCAGAAAATTTCTCTTTTGATGAGGCACGTGAAGAGTTTGAAGAGGATGAGTTTAGTGATGATGAAATCAGACTATTGAGAATTGAATTTATTTCTAGCATTGGCAATTAAGATGATTTATCGCAATCCAACTCATCAAACCATAGCCAATTAGCAATGATTTTTCGTCAGGGTTAAATTTTGAATTATGCAAACCATACCTATTTTTGTCGTGCTTATTTGAAACACCAAGCCTATAAAAGCATGAAGGAATTTGTTGACTAAAATATGCAAAATCCTCTGCTGTCATTCTTTCATCTAGTTCTACCACATTTTCTTCACCCAAGTACTTTGCAGCAAAGTCTATCGTTTTCTGTGTAATATCAACATCATTAAATAATGACGGATATCCTTTTCTGATTTCTAAAAATACTTTACAATTACTTTCTTTTTCAATTGCCGAAACTATTTTTCTAATATTTTCATGGCTTTTTTTTCTAAAATCCTCAGACATAGCTCTAAAAGTACCTTTCAATTTTGCTATTTTAGGAATNATATTAGTAGAGCCCTTAGAAATAAAGTCTCCAATTGAAAAAATATGTTTATTGGATTTCTTTTTTTTAAAGTAAGAGTTTAGTTCATAGACTAACTGAGATGCAACTGAAATTGGATTTTTAGNTCCCTCAACTATTGCGGCATGACCATTTTGACCTTCAACATTAATGTATATTTCATCAGTGGAAGCCATATACTGCCCTTTTCTAAATCCTACTTTTCCAACATCTAGTTCAGTATAAACATGCTGTGCTAATGCAATATTAACATTTGGATTTTTTAAAACACCTTCACTAATCATCTGAGCTGCACCGCCAGGCAACATTTCCTCAGCAGGCTGAAATATAAACTTAATTGTGCCACTAAATTTATGTTTTAAAGAATTAAGAATTTTTATTACGCCCAATAAAGATGCAGTATGTAAATCATGTCCACATGCATGCATGACTCCTGGATTTTTAGATTTAAAATTTAAATTAGTTTCCTCTTCAATCGGAAGTGCATCAAAATCTGCTCTGAGTGCAATGGTATTTAAACAATTATCATTTTTATGCTCAATATCACCAGAAATAACAACAACTATTCCATTCTCTGCAATATTTTCTGTATAGGAAATATTCCAATTTTTAAGTAATGATTTTATATATTTTGAAGTTTCATACTCTTTAAATGATAACTCGGGATACATATGCAAGTGCCTTCTTATCGATACAATTTCATCAAAAATTTCTTTTGACTTTTCTTTGATTATTTCTAATAAGAGCATATGTTTTTTGAGTTAAACAAATATACATAACTTAATATATTTGTATAAAAACAATAATGATCAAAGTAAAAAAATTCACCTTCAATCCTTTTCAAGAAAACACCTATATAATAAGTAATGAAAAAAAAGAATGTATAATCATAGATCCTGGCTGCAGTAATTTNAATGAAGAGAAAGAAATTAATTTTTACATAGAGAATAATAATCTTTCTCCTAAATACCTATTAAACACACATTGTCATATTGATCATATTTTAGGNAACAATTTTATTAAAAGCAATTGGGATGTAAAATTTGGAATTCATAAATTAGAAAATGAGCTTTTAAAAAATTCTAAAATTATAGCTAATAACTATGGAATAGAAAATTTTAAAGAGTCTCCAAAACCAGATTTTTTCATTNAGGAAAATCAGGTTATTGAAATATTTGAATTAAAATTCAAAACAATTTCATGTCCTGGCCATTCACCCGGTCACATTTTATTTTACGAAGAAAACAAAGAAATTATGTTCTCAGGTGATTTAATTTTTAAAAATAGTATTGGAAGATATGATTTACCAGGATCAGACTATCAAACTCTTTGCAACTCACTTAGAAAAGTTTGTTTGATTGAAAAAAATGTAAAAATATATAGTGGTCATGGACCAATCACAACTTTAGATATCGAAAAAAAGATGAATCCTTTTATATTACAAATTCATCAATAAATTCTAATTCTGTTCTGAAGGAAAGCGCGGAGTCACCAAATTTTTCAAATGATTTTTGTCTTAATTGATTGGAATAATTCTTCTTATATGACTCGAGTTTACTACTATTTTCAGCATAATATGCAATTGCATAAGTTAATTCTTTATCAGAAATAATTCTTGAAAGAACAGCTTTTTTAAATAGTCTAGTTGATAGAACCTCAGGTATATGTTCGTGTCTTATCCACTCTACCCATCTAGAATGAATATTTTCATTTAAAGTAACCGTAACATTATAAATTATCATTTTGTTTTATTTGAATACTTCTTATTTTTTTTCTACTAAAATCGTAATAAATACTTCCTTGAAATTTTTCAATAATAATATTATAATTTAAGAGTGCCAGATTAATGTCATTAATTTTTTCATCATAAATTTTAGCTAAANAGTAAGTAGCATCATCAGCTAAAATATCATTAAGANTATAGTCTAGTATTTTATTTAGTGCAAAAATACAATTGTCAAAATCTTCAAGCTTATAATAAATTTTATACTTTTCGAACAATGCCTCATCAACAAGTGAATGAAATTGATATTTATTAATTAATGAATCATACAGAGATAATGCCTCAATATATTTTCTTTGATATGCTAACATTTCTGCTTTTGCATACATTCTCATAACTATGTCAGTTGTATCTAAAGANAAGTTATCTGTAATTAGAAGCGATAAATCTATTGCATCATTTGAAATTAATTTTGATGTGGATCTTTTTAATACATCTAATTGAGCTTGAGCAACTTCAAAGTCTCCATTATAATAGTATACTTTTGCAATTTTAAGTTTTGCTTTATGTCCAATGGGATTTTCTTTGAATTTTTTTTCTACTTGTGAATAGTATATNAAAGCTTCCCATATTCTNCCATCATAAACTAAAATATCAGAATAATTTAATTTTGCTTCAGCCATATCTACTTCATCTTTGATATTTTCTAGATTNAGAATTTTTAAAAATATTTTTTCCGATGATTCATAATCATTGTTATGTAAAGCTTGGAATTTTGCATATGCTGAATAAAAATTAATTGTGATTTTGTTTAANGGAAAATCTAATTCGTAATTATCATAATTTTCTCTAACCTCTTTAATCAATTGCTGATTATCTGANATAAATGCAAGATTTATCTTCTGNGCATGTGCTTGATAAAAAAGCTTATCTTTTTTGTTTTTTGAAATAATATAATTGTAAACTTTGTTAGCCTGCATGTGTTTCTTTTCCTGCTGAAAAAGACTTGCTATATCAAGCAAAGTAAAATCNTAATCTCCAAACTTTAANTCCATAGAAACACTTTGCCTGTAAGCCATTTCATAATTTTTATTTTGGATAAAATACCAAACTAATAGGTCTGAGTAAATTGGATTTTTTGAATTTTTGTTTGAGTAAGATATGAGAAACTTCTTTAAGGATTTATTAAAAGTTTCATTTTTTATACCAAAATTNTAGATTGTTTTTTGAAATTTATTTCGAACATACAATTCTCTTGAAGCATTATATTCTAGAAGATCTAGCAGACNNGTNATCATTTTNTCATAGTCTTGCAAAGAAGAATAGTTTTCAGCTTTTTGAATCAAATAATTAGTTCTATTATTATCGTTTTCCGTTGCATCCAAAACTTTAATTGCAAAATCATACATTTCGTTTCTATTAAAATTATTGGAAATTGTTAATGCTTGACTAGGCTTTGTTTTTAATTCTTTGATTAAAATATTGAGATTTTTACTCGCTTGTAACTTATCATCATTTTTTCTTTCGAAAATAATAACATCAGAAAGATATCTCAGGTTGTTTTTATCTCGCAGATACATTTTTTGAGCAACTTTTCTTGCTTCTTTGTACTTACTTAAAGCATTTAAGCTATATAAGTATGAGCTATAAAATCTTGGCAATTTATTTGNAGGNAACTTCTCATAAATCTGAATAGCTTTCTCATATTCACCTTTTGAAAAAAGACTTTGAGCCTTTTGCACATCATTGTTTTGTGAAATAGAAATAAATGGTATGAGTGCTAAAAGTATGATAAACCTCATAAGTCTATCTTACTAAAGCCTGTATACTTTTGAAGTACTTTTGGAATTTCAATAAAATTCTTTTTTTGAAAAGTTTCAATTATTGTAGAAAATATTCTTGGCAGGGCTAAAGAACTACCATTTAACGTATGACATAATTTTATTTTTCCAGAAGTATCTTTATACCTTAGTTTTAATCTATTAGATTGGTAAGTCTTAAAATTTGAAATGGAACTTACTTCAAGCCATTTGTTTTGGCCTGGAGAAAAGACTTCAAAATCATATGTTAAAGAGGATGTAAATCCCAAATCTCCCCCACATAATTTTACTAATCTATAAGAAAGCCCAAGTTCAATTAAAATAGATTCAACATGCTTAATCATATTGTTTAAGGCTTGCTCAGATTTNTCTTGTTCTTGTATTTCTACAATTTCTACTTTTTCAAACTGATGCAATCTATTTAGTCCCCTAACATTTTTACCATAAGATCCTGCTTCTCTTCTAAAACAGGGTGAGTAGGAGGTACATTTTATTGGCAAGTCATTGTATGCAAGTACATTATCTCTAAAAATATTTGTAATGGGAACCTCAGAAGTAGGAATTAAATATAGATTATCGTTACTAATATGATACATCTGACTGTCTTTATCAGGAAGTTGACCTGTCCCAAAAGCGGAATCCTCATTTACTAAAAAAGGTGGTAAATATTCTTCGTAGCCATTTTTTGTGTTCTTATCTAAGAAATATGAAATTAAAGATCGTTGCAGCTTTGANCCNTTTCCTTTGTAAATTGGAAAACCTGAGCCTGTAACTTTAGTTCCATTTTTAAAATCTATCAGTTTGTATTTTTCACATAAATCCCAATGTGGATATATTTTTTCACTGTGTGTTTTTTCATTAACTACAGACCTAATGATNTGATTATCAGATTCTTTTGANCCNTCAGGAACTGAAGGATCAGGTATATTAGGCACCTTAAGCAGACCCTCTTTTATTTGAGCCTCTATNTCTTTTAGCTCTGCTTGAAGCAATTTAATTTCCTCTTTTAGATTTGATGACTCTTGTTTTAATTTTTGAATTAAAGGACTTTTTATATCGCTTGAAAATAATTCACCTATTTGTTTTGCAATTTGCTTCGATTTATTTAGTCTCTCATCACTATTTTTTTGAATACTTTTTCTTNTATGATCTAAGCTTAAAAGAGTATCAATATCTNTTGAAAAATCAGTTCCTCTTTTTTTGAGTAGTTCAACAATACGTGAAGTATTTGAGCTTAAGTTCTTTATTTCAATCATTTAACAAAAATAAGAAACAGAGTAAACTAAATNGAATTTGATTTGAAAATGTTAATTATGATTCAACTACAGAAACAAAAGATTTGTTGTTTTGNGATTTCTTAAAAGAAACTNTTCCATGCTTTANAGCAAATAATGTATGATCTTTTCCAATTCCTACATTTTTTCCAGGCTTGTGAACAGTACCTCTTTGTCTAACGATAATATTACCAGCTTTTACAGACTGACCGCCATAGATTTTTACACCAAGTCTTTTACTATGTGAATCTCTTCCGTTTTTTGTACTTCCTGCACCTTTTTTGTGAGCCATTTATATTATTTTTTTGTTGTTTTAGTGCTTTTTTTTGCTGCAACTTTTTTTACAACTTTCTTTTTTGGNACTGCAGCCTTCTTTGCTGTAGTATTAGATGTTGATGTTTTTGTTGCTTTGGTCTTAGCTGTTGGTTTTTTTTGGTCAGCTTTTTCAGAAATCTTAATTATTTCAATTTCAGTCAAACTAGCTCTAAAACCATTTTTGACTTTATATCCTTTTCTTCTTTTTTTCTTAAAAACTGTAACCTTTTCACCTTTAAGATGATTAATCACTTTTGCAGTAACACTCGCATTATTTATATGCGGTTTTCCAAGAGTTGTTTTTTTTGTGTCATTAATCAGAAGAACTTTGTCAATTTTAATTGATGAACCTTCTTTTTCGTCTAATCTATTGACATAAATTTTTTCTCCGCTACTAACTTTAAATTGTTGTCCAGCTATATCTACTACTGCAAACATTTTTTTTATTTTGGAATGCAAATTTATAAAATTATAACTTATATCAATTATATTCTTAGAGAATTGTAATAATATATAAATAAATATGTCATAATTTTGTAATGTGAAAGAATCTAAGTTAGAAATGATTTATATAGAAAGATGGCTAAATCTAGGTATTTTTCTAATACTAATTATGATAACAATTGGGGGGATAACAAGACTTACAAACTCTGGACTTTCAATGGTTGATTGGAAACTAATTTCCGGGGCAATTCCCCCACTTGANAATCAAGATTGGATAGATACTTTTGATANGTATAAACAATTTCCTGAGTACAAAAAGATAAACAAAAGTATGTCACTAAGTGAATTTAAGTTCATTTTTTGGTGGGAATACTTACATCGTGTTTGGGGTAGATTAATAGGATTATGTTTCATTTTACCTTATTGTTTTTTTCTCTTTAAAGGTTACATAAATAAAAAACTAAATAAAAAGTTATTAGTTCTGCTACTATTAGGTGCATTACAAGCTTTCTTTGGATGGTTTATGGTTAAAAGTGGACTTGTAGATGTTCCTGATGTTAGTCACTTTAGACTATCTCTTCACTTAATTACAGCATTCTCAATTATTGGATATATATATTGGATTTTAATGGAGCTTAAAGGAGTTGAAAAAAACTTTTCAAAGAAAATAAATAGGGCTTCACTAATATTACTAATTTTTTTATTGATTCAAATTTGTTATGGCGGATTTGTAGCTGGACTAAAAGCTGGCTACTTCATGCTTGATCAAAACAATTTTATAAAGACAATTTTTGGCATTGACTCAACTAAAAAAANCCTAGACATATTTAACAATGCGATTGNTATTCAAGCATTTCATAGACTTTTTGCTTGGCTTGTTTTAATTTCCTCACTATACATCTATAAAATAAGTAGAAATACATTTGCACAAGATGTTTCAAAAAGAATTATAATTCTAGTTTCTTTTCAAATTCTTCTAGGAATCATAACNATAATTAGCAGAGTAAAAATAGAAATAGCCTTGATACATCAAATTTTGGCAGTACTATTACTTACACAGACGCTGAGGATATTTTTTATTTCCAACAAAAAGTTTCAATGATTCTTGTCACATCAACTTTTAAGTATTCCTCAATAATAGCAAGAGAGTCACTTTTTTGAGTATTAAAATATAATGCTCCTCGAAAAAAATGATTGGAGCTGTCAGTTAAAAAAAATTGGGTTGAGGTAGCAGTGCTTCCATCAAAATCAAACTTGACACCGTATACATTTCTTTCATCATTTTGATAAATAATTTCTGAAATTGAATTGGCTTTGCTTGTATGCTTGAATGCTAGTCTTCTTGAATTTTCAGTGTGTCTTTTAAGATCNTTTTCAAGAGAAAAGTATGAAATATGTAACTTAGCCTTATATTTTTTGAAGTTNAGATTTAAATGATTATCGATTCGTTCAAGCTCTGAATATTTTGGAACTTCAAAACTAAATGGATACTTCTTTGGAAATTTTGGTTTGTAATATTGTTTATCATCAAATTGAATGCTCACAAATGCTTTTGGTCTAGGCACAGTGCTATCNTCCTTGCAAGAAATTAAAATTATCAAAAAACAAATTGGAATTAATCTAGTTCTCAATGCAATTTAATTTTCGGTTAATTATNTATCANTTAGAAGATTCAAAATTAAGATNCTTGAATTTATANATCTAATTTCTAATTTGTNTTNTNAGCCTTNAATAATTATTGTTACGACNGNCTAANTGAATAACNNANCATTANAACGGCAAGTCATCAAGACCATTGGGGTTCTCTNGATTTTGAGACTCATTCTCATTTGATTTTTCAGTTGATGGCCTTGAACCTAACATTGTCATGTTATCAGCTAAAATTTCATTCTTATATCTAGTGATACCTTCTTTGTCTTCCCACTTTCTATTTCTTATTTTACCTTCTATGTAAACAGAGCTACCTTTTTTTAGATATTTTTCAGCTATTTCTGCTAAGCCTCTCCACAAAACAATATCATGCCAGACAGTTTGACTTACTTTCTCTCCTTCTTTATTTTTATAATTTTCAGTTGTTGCCAATGTGATATTTGCTACTGCAATACCGGACTCTAGGTACTTGACCTCAGGATCTTTTCCTAAATTACCAATTAATATTACTTTATTAACACCAGACATTAAACAAATGTATTATTATTTTTTTTGTTCATCGTAAAAGTTTTTTAAAAATTTTTCAATTACTCTTGGTACAGGAAAGTGATTAAAGTTTTTTAACTTGACNTTNACAAATTCATTTTTATTNTCTAAATCTAAATCAGAGTANCAGAATTTGATTNATAAATTTTGATGTGTTAATTTATGATGAATNANTNNTGAAGTTTTTAGAATTTTAANNTTNTTATTNAATANATTTAACTCTTNATTTTNCTTNATATTNTTTANCTCTTTTTTACTNTTNGCTTCATATANNGGAGGAGTATATAATCCTTTCCAAATACCATCTTTTTTCTTTTTCAAAAAAATATTNTTTTTTGTTCCTAAAATAAAAATCAGAAATCTATCAGTGGTTCTTACACTATTTTTTTTTAAGGGAAGTTCNAATACTTTATTTTTTTTNTATGCTTCACACTGATGATTGAAAATACAAGTTGTGCAAGTCGGATTTTTTGGCTTACAAACCATAGCTCCATACTCNATAATTGCTTGATTAAANAAGTCAGGGTTTTTTTCNCATATTAGATCTTCAGCAACATTATAAAAATAATTTTGTCCNCTTGTTGTATCAATAAACTTNTCAATAAAAAAAAGTCTAGAGAAAAATCTAAATACATTCCCATCGACAACTGGAAATTTTTTTTTGAATGCAAAAGANAAAATGGCACCTGTGGTATATCTTCCTATTCCTTTAAGGCTAATTATTTCATCATATTTATTTGGAAAANTAGATGANTATTTTTCTTTAAGTATTTTTGAAGTATGNTGAATATTTCTAGCTCTAGAATAATACCCAAGCCCTTGCCATGAGTTTAAAACATCATCCTCTTTCGCATCTGANAGTGATTCAATTGTTGGAAATTTTTCAATAAACTTATTGTAATAATCAATTGCAAACTTTACTCTGGTTTGTTGTAAAATAATTTCTGAAATCCAAATNTTNTATGGATCATCAGTGTTTCTCCATGGTAAATCTCTTTTGTTTGACTTATACCAACTTATTAATTTATGACTAAAACTCTGTATCATACTGATTATCAAAATATAAACTGAATTTAGTATATTTGCGCTAAAAATATACTTAATATGACGAAAGCAGAAATTATAGTCAATATTTCTGAAAAGACTGGAGTTGAAAAAATTGTTGTTGCTTCAATAGTGGAAGGATTTATGAGTGAAGTAAAAAGCAATGTTATAGATAATAAATCTATTTTCTTAAGAGGTTTTGGCACATTTAAGCCAAAAAAAAGAGCAAGAAAAATTGGTAGAAATATTAAAAAAAATGTTGCAGTTATAATCCCTGAACATTTTATCCCTTCTTTTAAACCAGCTAAATCTTTTGTCGATAAAGTTAAAAATAGGTAAATCATTATTTACAAATAATATACTAGATGCCAGGAGATAAGAAAAAAAAGAGGACAAAAATTGCCACACACAAGCGCAAGAAACGTTCAAGAAAAAACAGACATAAGAATAAATAGATTAAGAGCTAAAAGGCATGAAATTCGAACTNATAATCGATTCAAAGCCAAACGAAGTAGTTATAGCGCTCTTAAAAAATGATCTTCTTATTGAGCTTCATAAAGAAAAAAGAGATAACAACTATTCAGTTGGTGATATTTTACTTGGAAGAATAAAAAAAATTATTCCAGGTCTCAATGCTGCATTTGTAGATGTAGGCCATGAAAAGGATGGTTTTTTACATTACCTAGATCTAGGGCCACAAATCAACTCTTACACAAAGTACACACAAAAATGTTTCGATAAAAAACTAAATACCTCTTCATTAAAAAATTTCAAAAAAGAAAAAGATATAGATAAAGAGGGTAAAATCTCTGATATTATTAAACAAAATCAAAAAGTTTTAGTCCAAATAACCAAAGAACCTATTTCAACAAAAGGCCCAAGATTAACTACAGAAATTTCACTTGCNGGTAGATTTATGGTCTTAATTCCTTTTTCAAACAGAGTGTCTGTATCTCAAAAAATTAGTAGTAGTTCAGAAAAGAAAAGACTAAAAAAACTAATCACAAGCATAAGACCTGAAGGGTTTGGAGTGATTATTAGAACAGTTGCTGAAAATAAAAAAGTAGCTGAACTCGATAAAGATTTAAAAAACTTATACAAGAAGTGGCAACATGTAACCAAAAAATTAAAAGTTGCCCAATCAAGAGAAACAATACTTTCTGAGATAAACAGATCAGCTGTAATAGTTAGAGATTTATTGAACTCAAAATTCAATAATATTTACGTTAATGATAAAGATTTACATCTTGAGTTAAAAGAATATCTATCTTCAATCTCACCAGACCAGGAGAAAATTGTTAAATTATATAAAGGGAAAAGTCCTATTTTTCAAAAATTTAATATAACCAAACAAATAAAATCCTCGTTTGGAAAAAATGTAACCATTAAAAATGGAACATATTTGGTAATTGAGCATACTGAAGCTATGCATGTTATAGATGTAAATAGTGGCAAAAAAGTAGACTCAAAAAAGAATCAAGAAGCTAATGCATTAAGTGTTAATTTAGAGGCTGCAGAAGAGATAGCTAGACAACTTAGGCTAAGAGATATGGGGGGAATAATAATTGTTGATTTCATTGATTTACAATCTGAAAAAAATAAAAGAACATTATTTCAAAAAATGAAAGAGTTTATGGAGGATGACAAAGCAAAACATCATATTCTACCTCCAACAAAGTTTGGCTTAATACAGATTACAAGACAAAGAGTTAGGCCGGTNATGCATATTGANACACAGGAAAATTGTCCAGTTTGCAACGGAAATCCNTTGTCTAATAAAAAAGGTAAAATTGAGTCTAGCCTACAACTCATTGACAAGATTGAAAACAAAGTTTTAGAACTAACAAAAGAAATCAAAGGTGAAATTAAAATAGCAACTCACCCTTTTATTTGTAGCCACATAAACAAAGGCTGGTTCTTTAATTCGATAAGAAGTAAATGGCAGAGAAAATATAGTAGAAAAATAACTGTTAGCTCAGATGATCGCTTGCATCTACTTCAATACTCAGTTCTAAAAAACTAATTTTCACTTTCAATAATTTTTCTATAATTCAACGCTAAAGGTATAGCAGAAGACATTAACAAAACTACACCAATCAAGTATGAATACTTAATATTATCACCTGTTTGGAAAAATGAGATTGAAAAAATTCCTATTAAAAAAAGTCTTACTATGATATTAATTGAACTGAATACAGAAGTTGCACGTCCAATTATATTGTTAGGAATTGCATTAAATAAAAAAGTTGTTCTTAACACTCTCACACCTGCATTTGTTATGCCAAGNAAAAGACAAGTNATAAAAAATAAATAAACTGAATTTATAAATGAAATGAGATAAAAGAAAATTGATATTGTTGTGAAAAATATTATAACTCCCAAAAGCTTGTAATTGTTTTTAAAAACTCTAATTACAAAAATTCCTGAAAAAATTGCTCCTATTGAATAATAAAATTCTGATGAAGCATATACATCGGCTCCCATTTGTAAAAAGTTTTTTACATAAATTGGTAATATGATATGAATTTGTACAAGTGTAAATGCAAATAGCATGTAACTGAATAAGCCAAAATAAAAGATATAAGTTCTTTTCTTTAAAAAATTTAAACCTGAAATAAAACGATTGTATAGAGAACCAGTTTCAATATTTAATTTTTCTATTTTGACATACTTGATTAACATTATAATTAATAATGAAATGAAGTATGTTATTGCATCCATCAAAAATATTTCATGAATATCCCAAGCTTTAAAATTCAATGGAAAATTAAAATTAAAACCACCAAAGGAAATCATATCATTAGATGAGCCTGTTAGTAGTATGGCGGCAATAGCTCCAGCAAACATACTCGTTGATTGTCCTTGTATCTCAATATAGGAATTAAGCTTTCCGTAATTTTTTTTCTCAGTTATTTCTTGTCCAAAAGCATATAAATTAGGGTAATGAACATTATAATTAAAAATTGTTATCAGAAATACTAATATGACTAAATACTCACTAGTAGATTGATTATAAAATCCATAAGCAGAAACTGATGCAATTATAGTTCCACAAATAAAATTTGTAATTAAGAATATTTTTTTTCTAGAGTATCTATCAATTATAGTACCTGCATACATTCCCCAAAAAAAAGTCAAGAATGTAATTATGAAGTAACAATATGTAAAAAACTTTGGCTTTTCAATTATTTCAATAAAATACCAAGGAATTGCAATCATACTAATTCCTTGAGCTAGTCCAGATATTATATTAGCAAGAAACAAAAGATAAACAGCATTCTTATTTTTCACGGATGCAAAACTAAGATTAAATATTATAATTACTTTTGAATCATTAATATTAATTTTTTGGTAGACAATAGCATTTTAAAAAAAATTGAGATTTTTTGCAACTTTAGAGAAAGGTGCGAGAGTGAAGTCNTTCATAGATTAAAAAAAGAAAATATCAGCGCGAACGATGCAAAAGAATATTTAAAAAAATTAAAAAATGACAAATTTTATTGTGACACTAGATATACAAGTGCTTTTGTCAGATCAAAGTTTAATCTAAGTAAGTGGGGTAAAACTAAAATTAGATTGAAGCTCCTTCAAAACAAGATTGAAGATTCAATCATTAAAAAAGAAATTGATAAAATTGAACATGATATATATGCTGAAACAATTAAAGAATTAGTAGAAAAAAAATTAAGAAGAATCAAAAACAGAAGTGACTTTGAGAAGAAACAATTAGTTAGTAGATACTTNTACAGCAAAGGATATGAGCCCGAAAAATTTATTTCAATAATTAATAAAAAATTTTAACTNGTAATGAACTCTAACACTATTTCTGAATTTAAAAATAGANTAGAAAATNTAAAAGAAATTTTTGAAATTGATAATAAAATCNAAAAAATCAAAAGCCTAGACTTAGTATCAAGTGATGAAAACTTTTGGAATGATCAAGAAAAAGCTCAAAAAATCTTGAAGAAGCAAGGAGAGCTNAAAAGTTTAGTAAACAGTTTCAAGAAATTAAATGATGAGTTCGATGATGTGGTAGTAATGTATGATTTTTTTGAGTGCAAGGAAATTTCGGAAAATGAAATGATTAATCATCTATCAAAATTTGAAAAAAGTATAAAAGATTTTGAATTTAAAAAAATGCTGAATAAAAAGGAGGATAAAATGAATGCAATTCTTAATATTAATCCTGGAGCAGGAGGAACTGAAAGTCAAGACTGGGCAGAAATGATTATGAGAATGTATCTAATGTGGGGAGAGAAAAATAGTTATAACACTAAAATTATTGACTTAAAGAAAGGTGATGTAGCTGGCATTAAATCTGCTACTATTGAATTTGAGGGAAATCACTCATTTGGTTTTTTAAAAGGAGAAAACGGAGTNCACAGATTAGTTAGGATATCACCTTTTGATTCTAACTCAAAAAGACATACATCATTTGCATCTGTATTTGTATACCCACTAGTTGATAATTCTATNGAAATTAAAATAGACCCCAGCGAAATCAGTTGGGATACATTTAGATCTGGAGGTGCCGGTGGTCAAGGTGTGAATAAAGTTGAAACAGCAGTAAGATTAAAACATGAACCAACTGGAATTATAATTGAAAATTCCGAAACTAGGTCTCAACTAGAAAATAAAGAAAAGGCTATGCAACTTCTGAGATCTCAGCTATATGAACTAGAAATGAGAAAGCTTGAAGAGGAAAAACAAAAAGCTGAGAATAATAAAAAGAAAATTGAATGGGGATCGCAAATCAGAAACTATGTCCTGCACCCTTATAAATTGGTAAAGGATTTGAGAACTGACGTAGAATCAACTAACCCAAATGCTGTACTAGATGGTGATATTAATGAATTTCTAAAGTCTTATTTGTTGGCTGATGAAAAAGATATTTAGGGCAATATTTGATCCTTATCTAATTTTCCCTCTTTAAGCCATACCAAAATAAAAAATGGNACCACTGATGCTAAGAAAATTAAACACCAAAAAGCCATAAAAAAGATTAGTAAGAACACAATAAAACCTATCAATTTCATATTTAGTAATTTTGTACAAATCTAACAAATTATCAAACATATTCAATTATGAAATATAGAATTGAAAAAGACACTTTAGGTAATGTAAAAGTTCCTGAGGGAAAATACTGGGGAGCTCAAACCCAGAGATCAATAGAAAACTTTAAAATTGGTCCAATTGGAAGTATGCCTAAAGAAATAATTTACGCTTATGCTATAGTAAAAATGTCTGCTGCAGTTTCTAACAACGAGCTAAAAATTCTAGATTCAAAAAAAAAGAATTTAATTGTCAAAGTTTGTAAAGAGATTCTTGAAGGAAAGCATGATTCTCAATTTCCTTTAGTTATTTGGCAAACAGGAAGTGGTACGCAAACAAATATGAATATCAATGAAGTGATATCGAACAGAGCTCATGAAATCAATGGAGGTAAATTAGATGATGATGTCAAAATTATACATCCTAATGATGATGTAAANAAATCTCAAAGTTCNAATGATACATTTCCNACTTCAATGAANATAGCATGCTNTANAATTATTAAAGANCANACTTTGCCTGCCCTCAAAGATTTAAAAAATACNATNGAAAAAAAGAGTAGGANATACAAAGAGGTAATAAAAATTGGCAGAACACATTTAATGGANGCNACTCCAATAAGTTTAGGTCAAGAGTTTTCAGCATTTGGAGCNCAAATNGAAAATGGAATTAAAAGTCTNGAAANTAGTTTGAAAAGNNTNTTAGAAATNCCCATTGGAGGNACNGCCGTTGGTACAGGCTTAAATACTCCAAAAAATTATGACAAAATTATGTGTAAAAACATATCTAAATTTATTGGNATTGAATTTTTNCCNTCNAAAAATAAATTTGANTCTATAAGTAGTAAAGATGCATTTGTTGATGTTCATTCNTGCTTGAAATTAATNGCTGTATCTTTAAATAANATTGCAAATGACATTAGATTTTTAGCNTCAGGNCCAAGAGCTGGAATTTCCGAAATTAAACTACCAATGAATGAACCNGGNTCATCAATTATGCCAGGCAAAGTAAANCCAACGCAATGTGAATCATTAAGTATGGTATGTTCTCANATAATTGGAAATGACTCNACNATAAACGNTTCNGCAATGCAAAGTCATTTCCAACTAAANACTTTTATGCCAGTNATTGCAAGTAATTTTATACAGTCTGCCACATTGCTATCTGATTCGNTAAATTCATTTAATTTAAACTGCTTCTCNGGNATTGANCCAAATTTCGAAAAGATTGAAAATAATTTAAAAAACTCNCTGATGCTTGTTACTGCANTAAATNCAAAAATTGGTTATGATAATGCAGCTAAAATTGCAAAANAGGCTTTNGCAAATGGAACAACACTTAAAGAAGANGCNCTNAAAACAGGGCTTTTANATGAGAGTGAATATGAAAAATTGGTAAATCCAAAACTTATGTGCTAAATTCTNTCATCACCAAACTTTACTTTAATGTCATTAACAAAATTCTTTACTTGTTGTTCATCTTCCTTTTTACAAATNAAGATNTTATTATTTGACTCTATTACAATATANTTGTCTAGNCCNTGAGCAATTAATAATTTNTCATCGGAAATATTAAAAATTGAGTTTGTGCAATCNTAAGCAATAACTTTTTCTCCTTNAACTATNTTTTGATTTTCGTCTTTTTCTGAGATTGCATAAATAGATCCCCANGTTCCTAAATCACTCCAACCAAAATTTGATGGGTAAACNTAAACGTTGTCTGANTTTTCCAGTATNCCATAATCAATTGAAATNTTTTTGCAAGCTGGAAAAAATCTCTCAATATATTTGACCTCTTTTGTAGTCCAATAAATNTCAGATGCATCNTTAAAAATCTCATAAATTTCATTTAANTGAGTTNTAAATGAATTAATTATTGTGTTGACGTTAAATATAAACATGCCNGAGTTCCATAAAAAATCTCCTGAGTCTATAAACTGGAGAGCTAAAGANTGNGATGGTTTTTCNGTAAAAGTTTTTACTTTNTTAATTTNANANTNTTCANNNGTTTCATNTTGTTCATATTGAATATAACCATAACCAGTATCNGGCCTTGTAGGATTTATTCCTAATGTAACAATGATTTCTGANGTTGAAGATATTTTTAANNAATCTTNAATGATTTCTGAAAATANNTTATTATCNTGNACAATATGATCACTNGGNCAAACCAATATNTTAGCTTCAGGATTTTTTTGTTTAATCTTAAAAGANGAATATGCAATGCATGGAGCTGTATTTCTCATTATTGGCTCTAAAAAAATATTTTCTTTTTTAATTTTTAATTGATCAATACACAATTGAGNATAGTTNTTATTGGTNACAANATANATGTTNTCTGNTCTCACNCAATTGGATAATCTTTTAAAAGTTGATTGAATTAAAGTTTCACCAGTGTTCAATATGTCAATGAACTGTTTNGGTAAACTTTTCTTACTTTTNGGCCAAAANCTTGTACCTACTCCACCNGCCATGATAATGGCATAATTATTTTTATTCATNTTGTAAAGTTAAACTTTTTAGATGTATAGNGNTATNNAANANAAANTNAGAGTNNAAATCAAATATTTTTTTTTATTTNATCAAAAACCTANCAATAATGAGCTAAATCCAACCAATAAGGCAATAAAAAAACTANCAATNGNAACAATCAATCCNTCTTTTTTNTTATCAGCTAACAATGGGAAAAGTCCATCCCCACTGGTGGCAATACCAGCTGCAATTAGTGCTGANATAGGGAANTTAGGAATAACAATGAATGCTACAGNAACTGATATCATTCCACCGCAGCCAGGCAATACACCTATTATTGCNGCTATAAATATTACTAAATTAGTTGATGACATCATCCATGAATCAAAAGTTTCTGAACCCACAACNACATCAATAATAAANTTTGCNACAAATAATCCAATAAAAACATAAGTTACAACCATTGAAACNTCTAAAGTTGCGTGAGATATGGTTGAACGAATACTATTGTAATCANCAATACANTCATGATTTGCAAAAAGAAATTTTTCNAANAAATAAAANATAATGCAACTAACTGTGAAAATTATTGAAAACCAATAAACTATTTCAGNAATTGATTCAATACNTCCTCCCCACAATGCCATAATTGAAGCNGGTGNTAAAAAAATAGTTATTATNAGNANTATNTAAAGTCTTAGTTTTTCAACNAATTNGATATTCAAACTAAAGNNTCTAGATTTATTTTNANCTNCTTTATTNAANACTTTANCACTTCNTNTANGNTTANNTCTAAATCCAATAGTNTCAGAAATANANCCAAAGACTATTNCNGAAATTANTCCAAANATTGTNANAATGNCATAAGCTTTTACATTACCAACTACATCNGCTTCNGCTGAAGCNCCTAACAAAACAAATGANCCCTCNCCTANTGTACTAATGAATGTAGCTAATAAACCTCCAAATGTTATTTTTTTTTGNTTGTAGAGTGAGGCNACAANAATGGTTGCTCCACATCCAGGAATTGCTCCTAAAAAAGCCCCAACTATAGGTTGAGCCCATTTGGGGCCTAATAGACTTTCAAAATTTTTGTGCTTTTTTTTTGAGTATAATGTTAATAGTGCAAATGCAATAATAGAAATCGATACGTAGCCAGCTATAGAGCCAGCAGCCTCGAGATTTTCAAATAAAAAAGCTTTGAATTCAAAATTCATATGATTATGTCAAAATAATTTTTGAATATTTTTGTAAATAAATCACAACAAATTTAAAATTATTTAGAATTATTCTATTTAAAAACAACTAATTATTTTTTTTATGCATTTTAAAATCTGGACAATCACAATCTTTCTTTTTTAAACTTGAACAAGAGGTAAGCATTAAAACAAAAGTTATAACAGATAAAAAAAATATCCTCATTTGATTTTTTATGCAAAGATAAAGTAATTGTCTATTTTTATAAAATGCTTAAATACCTAAAANAAATAGGTCNATACTTNATCTTAATGAAAAAAGTATTNTCATTTCCAGAAAANAAAGATATTTTTTTTAAACANCTNTTTAATGAATTTGAAAAAGTTGGATTAAGCTCTCTAAGTATTGTTTTAATNATATCTTTNTTTGTGGGTGGGGTTGTTACTATTCAGCAAGCAATTAATATCGATGATCCATTAATACCAAAATATCTGATTGGNTTTGTAACNCGTGACGCACTCATATTAGAGTTTTCTCCAACAATGATTGCNNTAATTTTAGCCGGTAAAGTGGGGTCAAATATTGCATCTGAAATNGGTAGTATGAGAATATCTGAGCAGATAGACGCTNTAGAAATAATGGGAATAAATTCTGCATCATACTTAGTTTTACCAAAAATAATAGCATCCATACTTTTTTTTCCTGTACTAGTAATACTAAGTATTTTTATTGGAATTTTTGGAGGCTGGATTGGAGGAATCTCAATTGGAGTTACAACTGCTGATTTTGTTCTTGGGCTNCAAACAGAATTTTCACCATTTTATGTCTCATACTCATTAATCAAAACTGTAGTATTTGCGTTTCTAATAACATCAATATCAGCTTTCTATGGCTATTTTACAAAAGGAGGAGCCTTGGAAGTAGGNAAGTCAAGCACTACAGCTGTTGTGAACAGTAGTATTTTGATACTTATTTTTAATTTCATAATAACAGAATTACTTTTAACATGATTGAAGTACAAAATTTATCAAAATCATTTAAAGAAAATTTAGTGCTAGATAACATATCAGTCAAGTTAGAGAGGGGAAAAACAAATTTGATTATTGGAGAAAGTGGATCTGGAAAAACAACTTTTTTAAAATGCTTAATTGGCTTACATAGTATTGACAATGGAGAAATATTATTTGACAATCGAAAGTTTTCTAAAATGAATGACAAAAACATAAGAAAATTTAGACAAGAAATTGGAGTTTTATTTCAAGGNGGAGCATTGTATGATTATTTAAGTGTTGAAGAGAATATTATGTTTCCTTTAAACATGTTTACCAGATTTAACTTAAAAGAGAAAAAAGAAAGAGTTAATTTTTGCCTCTCTAAAGTTAATCTTGAAAAAACTAATAATTTATTTCCATCAGAGCTAAGTGGTGGAATGACTAAAAGAGTTGCGATAGCCAGAGCAATTGCATTAAATCCAAAATACCTATTTTGTGATGAGCCTAATTCTGGACTAGATCCCAAAACAGCAATACTAATTGATAATTTAATACTAGAGATTACTGAAGAATTTAATATTACAACAATAGTNAATACCCACGATATGAACTCAGTAATACAAATAGGATCAAATATTTTATTTATTCATAAAGGAAAAATTTTGTGGAAAGGAAATAAAAATGACTTAACAAAATCAAAAAATAATGAACTAAATAATTTCGTATTTGCATCGAAATTATTCAAAACATTAAGAAATGAAAATTTCACCTAAAAAAAGATTCAGTCAAAACTTTCTAAAAAACGATGAAATTTCGAAAAAAATTGCTGCACTAGTTTCGAAAAAAAATATTTTAATTGAGGTTGGCCCTGGCACTGGATATTTAACAAAAAATCTACTTGAACATAAAAATTTACATTTAGTTGAAATAGATTTGGATTGTGTGAATTTTTTAAAAAAAAAATTCCCTCATCTAAANGAGAAAATTAAAAATGAGAATTTTCTATCACTTAACTTAAAAAAAACATTTGGAGAAAAATTAAGTATAATAGGAAACTTCCCATATAATATTTCAAATAAAATATTTTCAAAGATTATAAATAATAAAGATTGTATAGTTGAACTCATTGGTATGTTTCAAAAAGAAGTTGCTGAAAGAATTTGTAATAAGAAGGGTAAAAATAGGGGATNTAACAGTATCATGGTTCAGGCTTTCTATGATTGTGAAATATGTTTTGATGTGGAAAAAGAAAATTTTTTCCCAACTCCAAAAGTAACATCAACTGTAATTAAGCTGGTGAGAAACAATAGAAAAAAATTAAACTGTGATAATCAAATTTTGGAATCATTACTAAAGCATGCTTTCAAGCAAAAAAGAAAAAAATTGCGGAATGCATTAAAAAACTTTAATTTTGATAGAAAATTCGATTCAATATTAGATAAAAGAGCTGAAGAATTATCTTTCAATGACTTCGAACTTCTTGCCCAGAATGTCAATTCATAAACCGACATATAAAAAACTTTCTGAAGAAATTATCAATTTACTGAAACTAAAAAAAGTTGATGAAATTGAGAAAATAATAAATGAAATTCATCCTGCAGACATCGCCGATATTTTGGAGATATTAAATGAAAAAGACAATGATAAACTAAAAGAAATTATCGAAAATAAAAAGTATGCAGAAGCAATTATTGAACTAGATGAAAATGTTAAAAATATTTTTCTTTCAAAATTTAGTGCTGATACTATTGCTAATGATTTAATTAATCAACTAGAATCCGATGATGCTGTTGATATTATTCTTGAGCTCAAAGATGATAAGAAGGAAAAAGTACTTTCACGAATAAAAAATCAATCCGTACTTAAGAATATAACAAACCTTTTAAAATATGAAAGTAACACTGCCGGTTCGCTAATGGCAACAGAGTTAGTTAAAGTTAATTACTCTTGGTCAAATAAAAAATGTATCGATGAAATACGAAAGCAAGCAAAAAATATTAAAAAAGTTCATACAATTTATGTAGTAAATGAAAATGAAAATTTTATTGGGCTTTTATCACTTAGAAAATTACTTATTAGCGATAATAAAAATATCAGCAATATTGTAAATAAAAAAAATTTAATTAGTGTAAAAGTCAATGAAACTAAAGAGTCAATAATTAATTTAATGGACAAGTATAATTTAGTAGTTCTACCTGTTTTAAATAATAAAAATGAACTTATTGGAAGAATAACTATTGACGATGTTTTATCTACATTTAAAGAGGAAACTGATAAAGACTATCAAATGGCTTCAGGCTTGTTTGAAGATATAAACATTAACGACAATATATTTGCAATTACTAGATCCAGATTGCCTTGGTTAATAATTGGAACAATTGGCGGTATTATTGGTGCACAAATAATTGGATTATTTGATCTGAAAAATAATTTAGAAATAGCTTTTTTCATTCCATTAATTGCAGCTATGGGAGGTAATGTCGGAGTTCAATCATCTGCGATTGTTGTTCAAGGACTAGCTAATTTGACAATTAAAAAATCAGACATAATAACTAAACTATCACGTGAATTTTTAATATCAATTATAAATGGTTTGGCATGCTCATCNATAATATTTTTAATGACACTTTTACTTGCATATCAAATATCAATTAGCTTAGTTGTTAGCATTTCAATTTTTTCAGTAATCATATTNTCCTCAATTTTTGGAACATTTATTCCTTTACTTTTAAATAAGTACAAGATAGATCCGGCATTGGCAACAGGACCATTCATAACTACTGTAAATGATATTTTTGGCTTATTAATTTACTTTTTTATGATTAAATTATTTTTATGAAAATTTTAATTGTAGATAAAATCCATCATTCGTTTAACAATTTCTTAAAAAAAGCTAACATCAATTATGAAGTAAATTTATATGAACCTAAATCTAAAATACATAAGTTAATTAATAAATTTGATGGAATTGTTATAAGAAGTAGATTTGTAATTGACAAGCAATTTATTGATAACTGTAAAAATTTAAAGTTCATTGCAAGAGCTGGCTCTGGNATGGAAAATATTGACTCACAGTATGCAAAAAAACATGACATACAGTGCTTTAACACAGCTGAGGGAAATAGCGAAGCTGTAGCTCAACACTGTATTTGCTTAATAATCTCNTTATTAAAAAACATTACAAAAAGTTCGTTAGAAATAAAATCAAAAATTTGGCTAAGAGAAGAAAATAGAGGCTTTGAAATAAATAAAAAAACTATTGGCATTTTTGGCTATGGAAACGTAGGCAAAAAGCTCGCAAATTATTTGTCACTATTTGGATGCAAAATTATTATTTATGATAAAAATAAAGNNNAGTNTAATAGTNATAAGNTACTACANAAAATTTATGATGAATCAGATATCATCTCTTTAAATATCAATTATGATAAATCTAACTATCACTTCTGCGATGATAATTTTATTTCAAANTTNAAGAAAAANATATATNTTNTAAANACATCNAGAGGTAAATGTTTGANTACTAAAGATTTAATTTTAAATATAAAAAAAAGTAAAGTTGTTGGNGCTGGACTTGATGTTCTTGAAGAAGAAAATTCNAATTTTGAATTAAATAAAAATTCTAAAGATTTAAATTTTNTAANTANNTGTGACAAANTTATTTTAACTCCACATNTTGCCGGATTAACTTNTGAGAGTGATNAGANGATTTCCGNANTATTATTCAAAAAAATTATTAAAATTTTAAAACAAAACTGACAGTATTTCTAGACTTTTGCTGCAGATAAATTTTTNTTTCAANAATTACNTTNTTTACAATTTNCTGATTATAATGTCTTATAGTNACTAANGACAAATTATTATTATAATTAACTTTTAATTTTTTTTCNAATTTCTTTAAAAAGATTTCTGANGAAAAATTTTGATCTANNGTGAATGAACAACTTATAGCAGAACTTTGAACTATATTTAAATTAATNCTTNGATCATTTGCTTGCTCAAGCACTTCGTTAAAGTTTTTTTGNTGAAANANACTAAGATCAGNATTTGANACAGAAATTAAAACTTGNTTTTTTTTTAAAATTACAGANGGAACCATTGGTATAATACTTGAGTGATTAAACACTGATGTTCCCTCAGATTTTAAGTTTTCAAAACTTCTTATGATTAGATTTATATTTTTTTCTTTAAGTGGTTTTATGGTTCTGGGATGAATAACTTTTGCACCATAGTGAGCAAGCTCTATAACCTCATCATATGGGACCTCTTTAAATTGAATTGAGTTTTTAAATATTTTTGGATCACAGCTCATTAAGCCAGGAACATCCTTCCATATTGTTAATTTTTTTATCTCTAAACAATTAGAAATAATTGCTGCAGTAAAGTCAGAACCTTCTCTTCCCAGTGTTGTACTATAATTCTCATTAGAACCAATAAATCCTTGCGTAATAATATTTTTCTTTTTAAAATACTTAATTATTTTACGCTTTGTTTTAGTCCAATTTATTTTAGCATTACAGTAGTTATCATCAGTCATAATTATATCCCTTGCATCAATTAGTTGATTATCAAAATTTTCTAAATTTAGTAGAATACTCATTATTTTTGTTGAAATTAATTCACCATAAACTACATTTTGGTCATAATATAGTTGGTAATTATCAGATTTATTTTTCAATGTTTTTTTTAATTCTTCAAAGAGTAAATCTATTTCAGATAATAAGTCGCATTCTTGTAAAGAAAATTTATCAATCAAACTATAATGATAATTCTTCATTTTTTCAAATTGATTAAAAAAAATTTTCCCCTTATAAGAACTTATTATAATTTCCTCAAGCATATTGGTTACTTTTCCCATAGCTGAGAAAATAATAATTTTAAAATCAGATCTAAAACTTTTGATTATATCTATGGTGTTCTTAATTCTCTCTAAAGAACCGATTGATGCTCCTCCGAATTTATGAACTTCGTACACTAAAACCTTTTTTAACAAAGTTATAATTCTTTAACAAAGGTTGAAAAATAAAAAACGATATTTGTGTTGTGAAAAATATAGCATTCTTAACTTCTGGCGGAATTGCACCTTGTCTTTCCTCGTGTATCGTTCGTTTAATGTTTCAATACAAAAAAAAGTTTGATAATGTAAATTTTGTTGGATACTTAAACGGTTACAAAGGATTACTAACTAACAATAAGATTTTTTTAAAACTGCCTGATAAAAATAAAAGTGATGGCATTTATGAATTTGGAGGTAGTTTAATTGGGAATAGCCGCGTGAAGCTAACAAATATAAACGATTGCTTAGATAAAGGATACATCAAAAAAAATGAAATTCCTCTTAAAATAGCAGCTGAACAGCTTAAGAAAGATAAGATAGACATATTACATACAATTGGAGGAGATGATACGAACACAACTGCATGTGATCTATCGAACTTTTTAAAAAAAAATCATTATAAATTGATAGTAATTGGACTACCAAAAACCATAGACAATGATGTAATACCAATAAACCAAACACTTGGAGCAATAACTGCAGCAGAGCAAACTGCATTTTTTTTTGAAAATATTGTTAACGAAAATACTACAAGTTCCAGACACATAATTATACATGAAGTAATGGGTAGAAATTGTGGATGGCTAACAGCAAAGTCTGCACATATCTATAAAAAAAGATTAAAAAGTAAAAAATTCTTTGAATCAGTAAATTTACGCAAGGAAGCGTGGGATATTCACTCTGTTCTAATACCAGAGGTTGAATTTAACATTGAGAAGGAATCATTAAGATTAAAAAAAATAATGGATGAATTTGGATGTGTAAATATTTTTTTAAGCGAAGGGGCAGGCACAAATATCATAATAAACGAAAAATTAAAAAACAATATTGAAATCAAAAAAGATGCATTTGGACACTACAGATTAGATGAGCTCAATACAGGTAAATGGTTTGCAAAATATTTCAAATCAAAGTTGCTAGCTGATAAAGTTCTAGTTCAAAAGAGTGGATACTTCGCTAGAAGCTCATCTCCAAACAAAGAAGATCTGGATCTAATTTTTAAACTTTGCGATTTTGCAGTTGAAAGTGCAATACTTGAAAAAAATGGAGTTATAGGTGAAGATATTGAAAATGAAAATAAACTAACTTGCATAGATTTTAATAGAATTCAAGGAGATAGACCTTTTGAAACTTCTTCAAAATGGTTCAAAGAAATGAGTCAAGACTTTGAATCTTAAAAATATAATAGGTAAAAATAAGTTTTTAAAGCTTTTTAAAAACCATTTATTTTCTGAAAAAAATCCTTTTGAGGAAAATCAAAAAAAAATATTTTTTGATTTTAAAATTGACTCATATTTACCATTTATTTTAGCTAATCTAAGTAATAATAATCTTATCGTTTTTTCAAATTTCAAAGAGGCAGCATACTTTGTAAATGATATCAAATCTTTAAATTTCAGTGACTGTATTTTATTCCCTCATATGGATGCAAACGATGATGATGAAGCTAGATCTCAAATTAAAAAAGAAAGATCAAATGTTTTGGATTTTTTGGTTGAAAAAGAATCAACCATAGTAGTCAGCTACTCTCAGGCAGTGATACAAAAAATTGTAAACAAAAAAACTTATTTAAATCAAACATTAAGACTAAAAAAAAATGAAATTATTGAATATGATTCTTTAATTGAAAAATTAGAAAAAATTGGATTCGAAATGATTGATTTTATTTCTCAGCCTGGCCAATTTTCAGTAAGAGGTTCAATTATTGATATTTTCTCACACAATAACGAAAATCCAGTTAGACTTGAAATTTACAATGAGATCTTAGTTGAGATTAGAGAATTCGAAATTCATACCCAACTCTCAGAAAGAAGACTTGATTTTGTTAATATTAATAGTAGTTCTAACGATAGTATTAAAATAAATAAAACATCTTCAATTTTTGATTATCTAAATAATGAAGATTTTATTTGGCACAATGATATTCATCATACTCAACAATTAATTTCTAATCTTCAAAAAGAAGAGATTGACGAAAATTTACCTATTTTAAGTGTAAAGGAATTTTCAAATCATACAATAGAAAAAAAAATAATTGAAAAAATAAATTCTAATTTATTTAGTAATTCCAAAATAATAAATTCTAATCTTGAATCCAACAGAAATTACAATAAGAGTTTTGAACTCTTATCAAAAGACATAAAAGAGTGGAGTGAAAAAAAATACATAAATGTTATATTATGTTCTTCAGAGTCTCAAATTAACAGAATTGATTCTGTTTTAAAAAATAAAGTTTCAGACAAATTATATTGCTTTTATTCAGCAGTAGTAAAGGAAGGATTCATCGATCACAATAACAAAGTTGTAATTTACACCGATCACCAAATTTTTAATAGATACTTAAAGTTTAGAAAAAATAGATTTTCTACATACAGGAGAATCTCTCTTGAAGATTTTAATAATTTAAATGTAGGGGATTATATTGTTCATATAGATCATGGTATAGGGATTTTTGATGGATTGAAATCTATAGTCAACAACAAGATAAAAAAGGAAGCGCTTAAAATTAAATATAAAAACGATGATATTATTTACTTAAATATAAATTCATTGCACAAGTTATCAAAATACTCATCATCTGAAGGAATAATTCCAAAACTCAATCAAATTGGTTCAAAAAGCTGGTTGACTAAAAAAGAAAAAACAAGAAAAAGAATAAAATCAATTGCATTTAACTTAATCGAATTATATGCAAAAAGAAAAAAATCAAATGGATTTAGTTTCTCGAAAGATGATTATTTACAGGATGAACTTGAAGCGTCATTTATTTATGAAGAAACTAAAGACCAAAAATTATCATTACAGCAAATAAAGAGAGATATGGAAAGTAGCGTGCCAATGGATCGTCTGATTTGTGGAGATGTAGGCTTTGGCAAAACCGAACTTGCAATTCGAGCATCATATAAAGCGGTTTTAGACAATAAGCAAGTTGCTGTTTTGGTGCCAACAACAATATTGGCTTTACAACATTATAATACTTTTCAAAATAGACTAGAAAATCTTGGATGTAACATTGAATTTGTTAGCAGATTAAAAACAAATAAGCAGAGAGACGAGATTTTTAAAAAGATTAATGATGGATCTATTGATATTATTATTGGGACTCATTCAATATCAAGTGATAAAATAAATTTTAAAGATCTTGGACTTCTAATAATAGACGAGGAGCAAAAATTTGGAGTCAACGTAAAAGATAAAATGAAACTAAAAAAAGAAAATGTAGATATTTTATCTATGACAGCAACTCCTATTCCAAGAACTTTACAATTTTCGCTAATGGGAGCAAGAGACTTATCAATTTTAAATACTCCTCCTAAAAATAGACGACCAATCATTACAAACAAGATTAGCTTTGACAAAGAACTTATTGAAGATGCTATAAACTTTGAAATAGAAAGAGGTGGTCAAGTTTTTTTTGTTCACAATAATGTTTCAAGCATAGAAAGCATTGCAAACTTCATAAGAAGAATTTGTCCTTCTAGTAAAGTAAAAATAGTTCATGGTAAAAAGAAATCCTCTGAAATTGAAAATATTTTGACTGAATTTATTAATAATGATTTTAATGTTTTAGTAACAACTACAATTATTGAAAATGGTGTAGATGTATCTAATGCAAACACTATTTTAATAAATAATGCCCATGATTTCGGACTGAGTGATTTACATCAAATGAGAGGAAGAGTTGGTAGAAGCAATACAGAGTCATATTGTTATTTGATTGCGCCAAACTCAAAAATTTTAACTGAAATAAGTAACAAAAGAATTAATTCAATGATGAAATATTCTGATTTAGGAAGTGGATTGAAAATTGCATTAAGAGACTTAGATATTAGAGGAGCAGGTAACTTGCTAGGGGCTGATCAAAGTGGATTTGTTAATGAAATTGGATTTGAAATGTATCAAAGAATTTTAAACGATGCTATAAATGAACTTAAAAAAGAAAGGTTAAATGAAGAAAATTTGATTAACTATAAAGAATGTCAATTTGAAAGTGATATTGAAATGTATATTCCAAAGAAATATATGTATAATGATCATGAGAGGTTAAAAACTTACAGAATGCTAAATAATTTAAATGATGAAATTTATATAAAAAAATATATTTCAGAAATTGAAGACCGTTTTGGTAAAAAGCCTGTTGAACTTAGTAACTTTATTGTTGGATTAAAAGTTAAAAATTTAGGTAAAAAATTGTTTGCTGAAAAAATAAGGCTGAGAAACAATAATCTATCAATTTTTTGGAGTGATGACCAAAATACCGAGACTGATAAAATTTTAAACTTTGTTACTTTAAACATTGACAAAACACAGATTAAACAAAAAGACAAATTTCTAATTCTAACTATTAGAAAAATATATGATCTCAAATCAAGCCTTAAGTGCTTAAAATCAATTTTTGAATTTAACTCCTAATTGCTTCAACTGGATCTAATTTTGAAGCATTATAAGCAGGAAAAAATCCACTAAATATTCCAATTAGCGAAGAAACTATTAGCCCCAAAAATATATTTTTAAATGAAATATATACATCAAAAGGAATTATTGAGGAAATTAATTGTATTAGAAAAAATGAAAGTAGGATACCAATTATTCCTCCTATTATGCAAAGAGCCACTGCTTCTGAAAGAAATTGTGTAAGAATAAATTGATTTTTAGAACCAAGAGATTTTTGAATTCCTATTTCTTTAGTTCTTTCCTTAACAGAAACAAACATTATGTTTGAGATACCAAAACCACCAACTAAAATAGAAAAACTTCCAATAATCCAACTTGCCAAATTGATTGTTCCAAATAATTTTTCAAGACCATTTGAAATAATGCTACTTTCATTTAAGGCAAAGTTATCATTTGAAAGTGGTCTAACTTTTCTTATTTTTCTCATTAAATTTTTTAGCTCAAATTTTAATTGAGAGTTTTTTACGTTACTTTCAGCTTTGCATAAAATCATTGGATCATTAACTTTCATTATTTTTTTTGCATAATTATTTCCAATTAAAACAGAATAATCTCTTGAAACTCCAATAACACTTTCACCCTGTTTTTCTAACACACCAATAATTATCATATTGTTTTCTCCTACTGAAATTGTTTTTTCTACTGCACTCTCTTCATTAAATAAATTTTTATAAATCTCGTATCCAATTACAATATATTTTTTAGATGATGCAACTTCATTTTTTGTAAAGAACCTACCAGAGTGAAGCTTCAGATCCCAAATATTAAAGATTTGATCTGTAACAGCGATAGCATCAACACCTCTCATTTTTATATTATTATTTTCCAAATTTATTTCGTCAGAGAAAACAAAAGCTACATTTTGTGATAAACTTGATTTTTCATAAATAAACTTGAACTCCTCAAAATTTACTTTAGGGTTTCTAAAAAATTTCCACCATTCATACTCTTCTCCAGAGCTCCATGGCCATTTTTGAACGTATATAACATTTTCTCCTAAAGTCGTTACACTTTGATTTAATGTTTTTTCTAAAGAATTTACAACGCTGAATATAATGACAATTGACATTATGCCAATTGAAATCCCTAATAACGATAATAGTGAACGAAATCTATTTTCTAACAGTGTGTTTAAACTTAATTTAAATGATTCCTTTAGAAATCTATAATTCATGATTTTTAGATTATTTAACAAAAATAAAAAGTTATTAACAGATTGAATATTAATTCATTTTAAACTACAATTTATTCTAGCTTTTGGGTAAAATTGTATAAGAATGTCTACCGGGAAAAATATAAATAATGTTTTGGTTTCCGTCTTTAATAAAGAAAAACTCGAAACCATACTCTCCGTGCTGAAAAAAAATGATTTTAATATTTTTTCAACTGGTGGGACCTATGACTATATTAAAGATAAAGGTTATGAAGTGACTAAAGTTGAGGACATAACAGACTATCCCTCAATTCTTGGAGGTAGAGTTAAAACTCTTCACCCAAAAATATTTGGTGGAATATTAGCTAGATCAAAAAATAAATTAGACACTGAAGAGCTAAATAAATATAAAATTTTTCCGTTCGAGCTTATAATTGTTGATCTTTATCCATTTAATCAAACAGTTCAAGAGACTAATGATGAGAAAAAAATTATTGAAAAAATTGATATTGGCGGTGTTTCTATGATACGTGCAGCTGCTAAAAATTATGAAGATGTATTAGTAATTTCTAATAAATCTCAATATGAAGATTTAGCGAAAATTTTATCAAATAGTAAGCTTTTAAATACTTTTGAAACAAGAAAAGAATTTGCTTCAAATGCATTCAAAAACACCTTTTTGTATGACAGATCGATATACAAATATTTTTCAAACAATCACTTTTTAATAGAGCAAGATATTGATACAACTTTTAAAACGAGATACGGTGAAAACCCTCACCAAAGTGCAGTATTCTTTGGCAATCTCGATGAAACTTTTGTAAAACTTAATGGAAAAGAAATTTCATATAATAATTTACTTGATATTAATTCTGCTGTCCAGTTAATATCTGAATTTGAAGAACCTACATTTGCAATATTAAAACACAATAATGCTTGTGGAATTGCCTCCAGAGAAAATATGATTGATTCTTGGAAAAATGCATTAAAATCCGATCCTGTTTCAGCTTTTGGTGGCGTANTAATATGTAATAGANCTATNGACTCANANACAGCNAAGGAAATCAATAAAATCTTTTTTGAGGTNCTAATAGCGCCAAACTTCGANGAGGATGCTTTAAATATNTTAANGGAGAAAAAAAATAGAATAATTTTAAAACAAAAAAAGTTTAAATTTGATTCTNTAGAACACAGAAGNGTTTTAGGATGNATATTATCTCAAGAAAAAGATACAAAAATNGATACCATAGAAAAAAAGAANATAGTTACGATTAAAAAGCCATCNNAAAATGAAATTGATGACTTAATTTTTGCATCTAAAGTTTGTAAAAATTCAAAATCAAATGCAATTGTATTAGTAAAAAACAAGAGACTGATTTCGAGCGGAGTTGGACAGACATCAAGAGTTGATGCATTAAACCATGCAGTTGAAAAAGCAAAGTTTTTTGATAATGATATTAGTGGTGGAGTAATGGCTTCAGATGCATTTTTTCCNTTTCCTGATTGTGTAGAAATTGCGAAAAAAGCTGGTGTTACATCTGTTATTCAACCTGGCGGATCAATCAAAGATAATTTATCTATTGATTATTGTAACGAAAATAATTTAAGTATGGTAATGTCTGGTATAAGACACTTTAAACATTAGAATATGGGGATTTTTGATTTTATGCAAGAAGAAATAGCTATCGATTTAGGAACAGCTAATACTTTAATTATTCATAACGACAAAGTCGTAGTAGATGAACCCTCAATTGTTGCAAAAGATATTCGAACTGGTGAAGTTGTTGCTATTGGCAAGAGAGCACAACAAATGCATGGAAAAACTCATAAAAAAATTGAAACTATGAGACCATTGAAAGACGGAGTAATTGCCGATTTTCAATCATCAGAGCAAATGATAAGAGGATTTATCAAAATGATTCCAAAAAAAAGATCTCTATTTTCTCCATCACTTAAAATGGTAGTTTGTATTCCATCAGGNGTAACTGAAGTAGAAAAAAGAGCCGTAATAGATTCAGCAGAGCATGCTGGAGCAAAAGATGTTTGGCTAATTCATGAACCTATGGCCGCAGCAATTGGAATTGGTATTGATGTCCTTGAACCAAATGGAAATATGGTTATAGATATTGGAGGAGGGACTACCGAAATAGCAGTTATATCTCTTGGAGGTATTGTTACAGATAAATCAATTAGAATAGCAGGTGATGAGTTTACTGATAATATTAAAAACTATATGAAAACCAGACACAATATAGCTGTTGGTGATATTATGGCAGAGCAGATTAAAATAAATGTTGGCTCTGCTTTGACTGAACTTGACGATCCTCCTCAGAACTATCCAGTGCATGGAAGAGATTTAATGAGTGGTATTCCTAAAGAAATCATAGTAACTTACAAAGAAATAGCTGGAGCTCTTAATAATTCCATTGAACAAATTGAGGAAGCAATAATGAGTGCTTTGTTTCAAACACCTCCAGCTCTATCAGCAGATATTTACAATACTGGTTTATACTTAACAGGTGGTGGTTCAATGCTTAGAGGGCTCGACAAAAGAATATCTAAAAAAACAAAATTACCAGTGTATGTTGCAGAAGATCCATTGAGGGCAGTCGCTAGAGGCACTGGAATTGCTTTAAAAAATACCGAAAGCTATACATTTCTTATTAGATAATAATGTACAACCTAATTCGGTTTTTTAAAATATATCAATCTATAATATATTTTATTATTTTTTTCTCATTCTCCACTTATCTATTGTTTACAAATAACTCTTACCATAGTTTTTTAAATAAAAAAACATTTAGTGAATTTAGAGGCTATTCTATGTCAAAGTTTAGTTCAATAAATCAATATTTATCATTAAAAGAAAAAAATAAAATTCTATTAAATGAAAATGTTAGAATTAAAAATCAATTATCAAAATATAGTTTAGAAAAAAATATAAATTTTGTTGATTACAATAACTATTATTTATTTAATTCAGCAAGAGTTATAAATAATTCTGTGTTCAAAAGAAATAATTTTTTAACATTAAATAAAGGAAGTAAAGACGGCATTAAGATTGGTCAAGGAGTTGTAATAAATGATGGAATTGTTGGAATAGTAAAAAGTGTAAGTCAAAATTATTCTTTAGTCATCTCAATACTAAATAAAAAAACAAACGTAAGTATAAAGTTCAAAAAGAATAATTATGTGGGTTCATTAAATTGGAATGGATATAATTATAAAAAAGGCGAAGTTAAAGATGTAATGAATCACATAGACATTTCGGTCGGAGATACAATAGTAACATCTGGATACGGAACAATTTTCCCAAAAGGTATTAATGTAGGCGTTGTTAGTAAAATAAGAAATAGAGATAACTCAGGATATCAAAAAATTGAAGTTAACTTTTTAAAAGACTTAAATATGATTGACTTTGTGTATGTAGTAGAAGCAAAAAATAAATTAGAAATTAGAAAATTAGAAAAATCGTTAGATGATTAATTTTTACTACTTAAAATTGTTTCTAACTTACATTTTGATTCAAATTTTTGTTTTAAATGAAGTTGTATTTAGTTCTTATATAATTCCATTTTTATACTTGACAATTATTTTAAGTATACCTAAAGGAAAATCTGTTCTGTTTTTGATGATAATTTCTTTTTTAACTGGTCTAACAATAGATATATTTGAGGGGCAATTAGGTCTTCATTCAACATCTTGCATAATTATTGCCTTTTTAAGACCAAAAATTCTTTCAATTTTATCAAATTCTAAAACTTTGGGTAATGAGGAAAATATAAGATTGAACAATCTTGGTGCACTACAATTTTTAGTTTATTCGTCTACATTAATATTTCTTCATTCACTAATCTTATTTTTTATTGTTGATTTTGAAATTGGTAATATTTTTAACCTAATTATTAAGACGATACTAAGTTCATTAGCGACTCTTTTATTAATTTTTGTCAATGAACTTTATTACATAAATAAACAATGAAAAACTCTTTAAGAAAGAATGTTGTTGCACTATTTTTTATAGCAGTTAGCATAATATTTTTAGTAAAGTTATTCTATATACAAGTACTTAATGAAGAATATAAATTTTCTGCTAAAAATAATGTTTTAAGATACGATGTTCTTCAACCNGTAAGAGGATTAGTTTTTGATCGTGACAGTAACCTTATTGTATCTAATGAACCTGCTTTTGATATAATTGTTGTACCAAGAGAGGTCACAAAAATCGATACAACTGTTTTTTGTAACAGTATAAATATTGCAAAAGAGGATTTTATAGAAAAATTAAATAGTGCTATTGAGTATTCTAAATATCGAGAAAGTATTTTCGAAAAACAAATAGATGCTATTACAGCTGCAAATTTTAGAGAAAAACTTTACCAGTTTCCAGGCTTTTATCTTAGAAAAGTTACAAAAAGAATTTATCCTCACAAAAACTTAGGACATTTAATAGGATTTATGGGAGAGGTAAACGCTAAAAAGATGAAAGAAGATAATTTTTACATCAAAGGTGATTTACATGGCGTTAGTGGAATTGAGGCTTCTTATGAAAATAAACTAAGAGGTGAAAAGGGAATGTCAATAAGGTTAGTTGATGTACATAATAGGACTCAAGGAAAATTTAATAATGGTGAGTATGACACTCTCGCTATCAGAGGGAAGAATCTTATTTCCACAATTGATATCGAANTACAAAATTATGGCAANNANTTGNTANANGATAAACTNGGATCAATAGTAGCNATTAACCCAAAAAATGGAGAAATNCTTTCTTTNGTATCATCACCTAACTTTGATCCTGAAAAATTATCTGGTAAAAATAGATCTAACAANTATANAAAATTAATTAANAANAGAANNAAACCGATGTTTAATCGAGCATTGTTAGGAGANTATCCNCCTGGNTCAACTTTTAAAATTATTAATAGCTTAATATGNTTACAAGANAANACTTTAAATGTAANNANCTTTTATAATTGNGATGGTAAATATTTTTTTGAAAAAGATAGATCTGTAAAATGTCATAAACATACNTCAAANGTAAATCTTTCAGATGCGATNAAATANTCTTGTAATCCNTTTTTTTGNGANAATTTNGAGAAGTATTTTAATAAATTTGATACTTCAGAAAAAGCTTACAATAATTGGTTTGCTCATGTGACTAGCTTTGGTATTGGTGATTGGATGAATAATGATTTTTTTTCTGGTAGAAAAGGATTGTTACCAAAAGCTGATTATTATAATAATTATTATGGTAAAAATAATTGGAATTCAAGCACAATTATTTCTATGTCAATCGGTCAAGGTGAATTATTGATAACTCCTATTCAGTTGGCAAATGTTAGTGCAATAATTGCTAACAAAGGATTTTTTTATACTCCTCATATAGTAAAAACAGTTGAAAATGAATTGTCTATTGATTCTAATTTTACAAATAAAAAATTTTGCTCTGTTAATAAAGAACATTTTAAATATGTGATTGAAGGTATGTTTGATGTTGTTAACTCAAAAAATGGAACTGCTTACAATGCTGAAATTGCGAGATTTAATATTTGTGGTAAAACAGGAACAGCACAAAATCCACATGGTGATGATCATTCTATTTATATAGCTTTTGCACCAAAAAATAATCCTGAAATTGCAATTGCTGTTTTTATTGAAAATGCTGGCTGGGGATCTAAATGGGCTGCACCAATTGGGAATAATTTGATTCAAAAATATTTTGAACTTAAAGATAAATGAGAAAAGCAAAGAATATATTTGAAAATATAGACTATTTGTCAGTTATGTTGTATTTAGTGCTAGTTTTTATTGGCTTTTTTAATATATATGCATCTGAATTTAATGATGATGCAAATGAAATTTTTAATCTATCAAAAAGACACGGCAAGCAACTTTTATTTATTTTTATATCATCTTTAATTGCTTTTTTTCTGATAATAATAGATTGGAAGTTTTTTTTCTCATTATCTTTTATAATATATGCTATTAGTATTAGCAGTTTAATTCTAATTTTATTTGTTGGAAAAATCACTAATGGCTCCCTTTCTTGGTTTGATTTCGGAAGTTTCAGAATTCAACCCTCAGAATTTGCAAAATTCGCAACAGCATTAGCGCTAGCTAGGTACATTAACCTATTTAGTATTAAAAAATTTAACTTTTCAAAAACAATATTATGTTTTAGTTTAGTTCTTATACCATTACTACTAATAACCATTCAGAATGACACTGGAACCGCTTTAGTTTTTCTTAGTTTCGTTCTTGTTTTATATAGAGAAGGTTTAACAGAAAATGTATTAATTTTTGGACTTTCTATTTTCTTACTGACGATAATGTGTTTGATTCTTGATTTCTTTGTTTTTCTAATTATATTATTTTTTATTTTTTCTGTAATTTTCTATTTTCTTAAGAAAAAGAAGAGGAATATAATCAATATCTTACTTCTATTTGTCTTTTGTATTGCCTATTCTTATTCTGTTAGCTATATTGTAAAAAATATTTTACCAAAACACCAATCTGACAGAATAATGGTTGTTTTAGGTCAAAAGAAAGATCCATACGGAATTGGATACAACGTCATACAATCAAAGATTGCTATCGGATCAGGAGGTTTAATTGGCAAAGGATTTCTTAAAGGAACTCAAACAAGATTTGATTTTGTTCCAGAACAAAGTACAGATTTTATTTTTTGTACAATTGGAGAAGAATGGGGTTTTTCAGGAGCCCTAATTTTTATATCGTTATACCTGGCTTTACTTCTTAGAATTTTATTTCTTTCAGAGAGACAAAGATCAAACTTTTCTAGAGTTTACGGTTACAGTGTTGCTTGTATTCTCTTTGTTCATTTTCTGATTAACATTGGAATGACCATAGGCCTATTTCCAGTGGTAGGAATACCTCTTCCATTTATAAGTTATGGAGGATCATCACTGATAAGCTTTACTATACTTCTTTTTGTCTTTCTAAATTTAGACTCTTATAGACTACAGATACTTAGATAGCTAATAAAATAATGATCTATTATCGATAACATCTGCTTCTTTATTTAAAGATTTATATGCTGAGTTCGATGAGTATGTTATGTATTCACTGGAAAATTCTTTGGCCTCAGCAGAATAGTCTTGTAAAACTGGAACATCTGTGAAGGACTGAATTTCGTAAAAATAAACAGCATTTTTTGCAGATATCATGTGTATTTTGTTTAATGAATTACTCTCAGATCTTGAAATTACATGACCTGTTAGTTCCGGCTCAAGTCCAATTCCTGGAATATTGAGTTTAGTCATGTTAGCAATGTTATCAGAATAAGTTTTTAAAGATGTTTCGTTTGAGAGTTGAGCTAAATTTTCAATGTTTTCAAATTTTGATAAGATTTGTTTAGATTTTTTATTATCTCTCAAAATAGATTTTATTGAATTTTCCACATTTGCAATATCAATATTTCCTTTTTTGTGGTGATTTTTAACATATGCTACAACAAAAGAGTTTTCGAACTGAAATACTTCTGAAATCTGATTTTCTTTTGCTTCACTAAGCCATTTAACCATCTCCCTTGAGTTTGGCAAACCGGAAATATTTTCTTTGTCTTTTTTTACTTTAGAATCGCTTCTCTTTGCCAAATTTGAACTTAACACAAGAGAATCAAACTCGACATTATTATTTAATATCTCATTGGCGAACTGAGCTGCTTGGGAATAGTATCTGTTAAATGTTTCAGAGCTTGGGAGTACGTATCTATCAATATAAATTACTTTATGTTTTTTTACAAGCTTACTTCTGCTAACGATATTTATTAAATGAACACCAAACTGAGTAGTTACTTGAGAAAGTTTATCGAAATTGTTTGAAAAGCAAGCATCATTGAATTCCTTTACCATGACACCTTCTTTAAACCAGCCCAAATCACCACCCTTGATAGCTGAGCCCTTATCATCTGAAAAAAGCTTTGCAAGAGTTCCGAAGTCTTCACCTTTATCAATTCTATCTTTAATATTGGTAACAATTTTGTTTACTGAATCAAGCGGAACATCGTTTTTAGGTGTTATCAAAATGTGTTGTGCCTCAACGGAATCAGGCCTGAATTCTGCACTAAATATTCTTGCGATTCTGAAACTATTTTCAGAGTTTTTGTAAGGACCTATGAAATCTTCTTTAATGGTTAAAAGTTCTTTAAACTTAGGATCATCAAATTCGCTTTCCTTTTTGTATGCAAAGTTTGAAATAGTGTTATCAGTATTTCTTCTTACGAACAAATCAACATCTGTATCACTTAAATTTTTGAAATCATTTACAATATTTGTTATTGACTTTTGAGTTTCTAGTTCATCCTCAGCTGAATAAACTACATTGAACACAACATAATCGACATCTTTTGATTCTTCCTGCTTGTAATCTTCAATGTTTTCTTTGTAATAATCATTAATTTCATTTTCACTCACTGAAACCAGGCTATCATTAATATATGAAAATGGAACTGTTATACAATTAAAACTAACATCATAGTTTTTCTCAGCATGACGTTCAATTGCCTCTAGATTTGTTACGTACATTGAGTTTTGAAGTAAATCATTATACTTGCTTTCTTTAATCTGATTTAATAAATATCTTTGAAAGGATATCCATCTGATTTTAGCTTCTCCAGTAGGGTCAGTATCAATATTTTTTAAGTACCCCACAATCCTTGACCTATCAAATCGCCCAGTATTAGGATCTTGAAAAGCCGGTACTTTTGATATTTCAGGATGAACATTTGAACCCTGAAGAAGTTCAAAAAATTCATCATCGGTAACATCTATACCAAGGTTTGAAAACTCATTATTTAAAATTAATTCTTTAATATATTGATCCCAAATTTGGTTTCTGATTTGAACTATAGTTTGTTGGTCTACTGATGATGAAGGATTCTGTGTCTTAAAGTTCTCAATGCCTTCCTCAACTTTAATTTGAAAGTTTTGAATATTAATTTNTTCACCTAAAACTTCACCTACNGTGCTTGAACTTGGACCACCAGANCTTTGAGACTGCATGAAATCTCCNAGTATAAATGCAAGCATAGCAATNCCNATAACTGAAAGAAGTAATACCGATCTTTTTCTAATATTTTCTAAAGCTGCCATATGAAAGGANTGCGAATTTACAAATGTTTTAATAAATATNAAAGCAATTTNATCTTATTGACTTTTTAAAGCTTATTTTTTNCTANTTNATTNTCTTTTNTATTAAAATAAAACTCAATCTTCAACATTAAANCTAAAATTTCCTTTAACATCATTAATGTGATACTTTTCAAATTTTGAATCNGATTTGAATCCACTNCCATATATAACTTCATCATTNGTTTTAATTGTTACATTTTCTTTNGTGTAAACATCATCACTATTTCTATCCCANACTAAACTACTACTATTTAATNTTTTTTCAACTTTATCTGTTAATGTTACATTTATTAAAGCTTTAAGTAAATTNTTTTCCTCATCAATCTCAGCNTTTTCTGANGTAAGAGTTGATGTTATTGTATTNTTATTATAAAAATTAAGTTTNACTCCCTCTGATAAGTAAATGNTTTGATTTTTATTGAATCTTTCCATTTTTCCAACATCAATTTTCGCTTTAAGTTTTCCATTTATNGTATGGGTGATGCTTGCATTNGTTGTNGTNTCAATAGAATAATTCTCATNANNAGANAAGTCTTTNATTANACTTTCATTGTTACATGAAAATATCAATATTAATAANAANAATCTAGTCACTTGTTCTGACNNTAGTTCTTTTATTTATCCAGCATTCAACANTGTATGANTCNCCGCTTTGCAAACTTCCATTAAAGAAACATTCCTCTTTAGTTGGAAAGTANTTTGAATATGTATTTATACTTTTTCTTGCNNTTTCATTTGNTGACTCATCAGAAAGCGCTTTNGTGAAATANTCAACNGCTACCCAATAAACAGTTGACNTCNNAAAATCGGANCTGCAATTACCAGCACCTGCTACATAANTGTTNCCGATNGTGATAAANGCCTCTCCCCAGTTTTTCTTTAGTTCNATTGATTGTTTCGCNGTTAAAATTGCANTGCTATANTTTTTTGAAATTCTGTAGGCATCAGCTTTTTCAAGNAAATATTTTGCCTTTTTATCNTTNTCTNCTTCACTCTCAANAGCCATATCAAAATANTCTATAGCCTNATTAAATTCTTTTCTCTTTANGCAAATTTTTCCTAATTTACTTGCAGAGCTTGATNATGGTAACATCTCATATAANCTCTTAGATACTTGAAAATNAAATTCTGTTTCTGTACAATTTTGTTTTGAAAGAATNTTGTAGAGCCTGTTTACAAAATCAGTGTCGTTNTTGTTTATTGTGAATTTTTGTTTAAAAATATTTTCAATCTTTCCACANTCAATATAATTAACAATTTTTTTATNTATTGCATCAGAAGTCTTTTGATAAAANTTTGATTTTTTATCATTTTTTTTGAGATTGTAGTCAATGATACTCATTAGAAATGAATATCTATTTAGTAATGANTCTTCTNAGATTATTTCATTTTTAACCATTANATCCAAAGTATTGAAATATGCNAGAANAGCNCCAGCATCTGANCTATTTTTTTGNATNGCAATTGATCTTGCTAAAATTTNATTTGCATCTAAAAATTTTGATTTNTCATATCTNAGTAAATCTGCTCCTTTTCTACCTANAACATAACCCTNATNTCCAAAATATTCAATTCTNTGATCATAGATTAACATTAAAGTNTCAACATATTCTTTCTTTTGCTCAGGTCTTNCTTTGATNANAGATTTAATTATGATNGGGCCATTTTTATAAATATTACCACTCGCTTTTGGACAATTTTGAAANGTCCATCTCCATGGNGTGAGAGCTTCCNTATAATTCTTTTGCTTATAATACTCCCTAAAAAGAGATAAGTTAGTTATACAACTTANGCTATCAANACCATATTTAGATTGAGAAAAACTTTCTCCATANCTTAAAGCAAAAATTAAAATAAATACGAAATTTTTAATCATATTTTCTTTTTANGAACCATATAGCATCAAAGTTAATTGAAAGACCTATTTCNACAAAGTTTTCTACAATTAAATTATCATTTGTAGTTCCTCTTCTTCCAANCAATAATGACAAATCGTAAATTGTTCTACCTCTTTGATTAGGNAAACCTATTCCNAATGTAAGTCCTNTTTCATTTATTTTATTATTGTTTANTTGTATTGGAGTTTGAAAATTATAAAATCCAAATCTGTATNTAACTTTGCTGAGGTATTCNGTAGAATTNCTATTCTGATTGTGATATTCNATACCNATATTTAATTTTTCAGAACTTATTAAATCATCAGTTTGTCCAAATAACTGATAGTTACTCCAATCTTGGATTGAATATTCACCTATCAAGTTCAAGTTTTTTAGTTTATATGANAAACCAAAACTAATAAACTGTGGNAATGTAAGTTCACCCCTTTGTGTTAAATTAACAAAAGTATCTTTTACTTGTTCNCTGAATCCAGAGAATTCAAAGCTCTCNGNNAGTTCAAATCTTTTTGATGATATATTACTTTGACTATTTAAAACTATAGCTAATGATAANTCATTTTGATTAATTTCATTTTTANATAATAAGCCAATTTCATAGTCATATCCTTTGATATTTACTCTTTCAACTGATCTTGAATGAAAAATTGATTCGTCATCAAAAATTATTCTTTTTTCTCTGTTGATTGCTCCAAATAAATATGATGCATTTGCACCTATTGAAAGTGATTTTGATATTTTTAATGAGGTTCCAAAATATAGCTTNCTTAAACCCCCAGTTCCTTTGTAAAATTTATCAGCTTCAAATTCAANATCTCTCTCAAACAAATCATAACCACTATATGTNTAAGGNAANAAACCTGAACTAAAACCAATTTTNTTNTTTATTGGAAAACCGAAAATTAAGCTNGATAATTGTGCATTATTATAAACTTCATTNTCTGNACTACTTTCAAGAAATGTTGTAATATTTTTTAAAGATGTATGAAATATAAATTTTTTTGGCTGAATTAATGAATATGANGCAGGNTTTGATGGATTTACNTAAACGCTNTTTAAAGACGCTATAGAAGCACCNCCCATNGANTGATAATATGATGAAAAATTATTACTAAATGTNCCTAANCCNAATCTNCTGTAAGGNGAAAAGGTNTTTGATTGACTAAAGGAATNAATTGTAAATAAACACAAAAAAATTGCTATTATTTTCTTTATTTTATCATTCATCATTAAAGTTCATAATTTCATGTANACCTANTGCAACTAGATTTTCTTCGCTTGCAAATATGGTGTTTTTTAGCTCACTTAACAAAAAANTCATATCTCCTCCANTAANAATAACGTATAAAGNATTTAATTGTTTTAGTANTTCAGAATTAAAATCTCTTATTTCAGAAATAATTGATCTTTGAANTCCAGTNTGTATNGAAGATTCTGTATCATTTCCGNAAATATCTTTNTTNTGAACAAAATTAAGAAGTGGTAGTTGATGAGTAAATGAAAGACTTTTATATCTGAGATGAATTCCNGGNGATATTCTNCCTCCTAAAAANATACCATCATTTGTTAAAACATCCATNGTNATACATGTNCCAATATCTACAATAAGTAAATTTTTTGCAGGAAATAATTTTCTAGCACCAACCATTGCAGCAATTCTGTCTTTNCCCAATTTGTTNNTATNNCGNTAATTTAATTTTAATGGNATTTTNAGATTTTCNTTAAAATGNAATANNTTCTTANACTTAGTTAATTTTAAAGTATCAATTTGACTACCNACATTTGAAATAAATATTTTTTCAACATTACTTGCATCTAATAGCTCATAAAACTTTTTAGTTTGATTTTTTTTNAATGAATATTTTTTTTCAATTTNNGAATTATTAAAAAAAGTTGCCTTTATTAAAGTATTTCCAATGTCAACTATAAGATTCATTTTCACTTCATTTTTTATTAATTATAATNTTTTTGTATTGNAGAAATAATTAAAAANTGTATTCAAATAAAAAAAACAATTAAATTTGCATCCCATTGGTACCTTAGCTCAGTTGGTAGAGCAATGGACTGAAAATCCATGTGTCCCTGGTTCGATTCCTGGAGGTACCACAAAAAACCCACTAATNTAGTGGGTTTTTTTGTAAAAGCTTTTTTAGCTCAATAATAGCTAAAGAAATATTCTCAAAAACCTCATCTATATTAGCCTCCATCATATAGCATGGAGCACTAATTACCCTATTTTTTTTATCTACACATACTTCTTTTATTGAGCAATTTATAGTATTTACATCCATTTGTTTCAAAGCAGTTTGAAACTCTGAAATNTTATATTCAGAAGCATGTTGAGTNGATCCTATAGTTAGTTTNAAATCTTTNGCTTTATTNATAAGAGATTTAGCAACAATTGTTGGTGAAACACATAGAGATAAAATTGGTTTTTTTAGATCAAAAAAGTGTAAAATAAGTTTTTTTACATCAGGATGAATTGTACAATCTACTTCTTTGAAAGCCCATGAACTTAAATTTTTAGCTACTCCAAAACCTCCAGGAATTATAAGNCATTCAAATTTTTCATGCTCAATAGTTGATAAATCTGTGATTTTTCCTCTTGAAATTCTTGAAGATTCAATTAANACATTTCTCTTTTCATTTATCTCATTTCCGTTGGTATGATTGAGGACATGATGCATATCTATATTTGGTGATGTACATTCATATTCAATGGAATTCTTGCACAAACAAATCAANGTTGATACTGATTCATGAATCTCAGAGCCATCAAAAACTCCGCAGCCTGATAGTAATACTAATGCCTTCAATCTACTCTATAATCAAACTTCTNCTTAATCTGAATTCTTCAGTTTCATAAAAAATTAAATATGAACCAGGCTCAAGAAATGACAAATCAATTGACTGAGTACTAGCTTGATTAGTAAAGTTAGTTTCAAAAACATTTTTACCCAAAATATCTTTTACGCTAAATAAGTCATTAGAAGAAAAATCAGTAGAGCTGACNATAAATAACTTCCCATCTGANGGATTAGGATAAATCTTAAACAATTTATCAAATTCTTCATCAACAATACTGCTAACAGCAGGAGGCTCAAAGTTCATTCTAATCATAGGATTTCTAGTAATGTAATACCATGTTGGTGTTCCGTTAGAATTTGGTGAAGTACCTATCTCATCATAAAGAGAGTTTTCAGTTCCTAGAGCTGTTCCAGAGTAACCTACACCAACTGAATCAGAGGGATGTTGATAACCACCTATACCTATTTCATATCCAGTTCCAGAAAAAAGTGGAACTGGTGGATCAAAGTTTATAGTCACCCAATTATCTCTGTCTGCAGGTGTTATTGTATAATCATCTGTCTGAGTTATATAAATTGGTGTTGTAGATGAAGGATCATTTTCATAAAGTATTCCGTATACTTCCGCTCCTGGAATAGACCAATCTGCTATATATACATCAACTGCTGTTAAATCAATAGGTGAATAAATATCCATGTATGATGTAATATGATTTTGTCTTACTGCAGTAGCAACATCATACCATCCTTGATAATTGTTCAAGTCTTTGCCATATAAATAATCTGTAACAACTGTTTCTCTAGTTGTAGTATCTGTGTATGCAGAATCTCCTACTCCCCACATAGAAATGGTGTAGAGACCTATCGTAGTTGGGCTGAATGGCTGATTAATCATAAAAGTATCTTGCTGTGATGTAGATAAATAAACTGAATTAGATGTAGATGTATGCACTATGTTTCCAATCGCATCTGTTACTTCAGCATGTAATGTCATATTCTGTGGAGCAGAACCATTATTAGTTAAAACAGCTTCTATGCTGTATGGATTAGAAGAGACTTGTGAAAGTGGGTTAAAAGTATAGTCACAACCTATTCCGCCAGCCAACTGATAAGCTTTCCACCATCCTCCTGTAACCTCATCACTCATNGTTACTAAATTATTTGGAGTTTCTATAATTCTCATATCATCAATCATCCANTAATAAACCCTAGCTTCCCAACTGACCTTNACATATACATTCGTTTGATTTCCAGCAACTGAGGAAATATTTAAACTAACGGTCTCTGGNTTTGCAGATTGAGTATTATTAGTAATNCTTCCTTGCACAAAATAGTCTGTCCAAGAAATACTATCATTACTAACTGAAACTACCAAATTTAAATTATTNTTAAATCTAAAGAGTTGTTCAAACTCTAGTGTAACTGCAGGATAGCCTGTAGTATTAATCGCTGAGGTTGTAAATTGTGANTTAATATACTGGTATGTTGTTCCTGACGGCTGACCGTANGCTGTATGATTTGCTGAATCTGGGTCTGATATTAGAAATCCATTTGATGCNGTTGTTGAACTNATTCCTGCNGCAGNTGAANTTCCTTGATTACTGTTCCAATATCCCCAAGAACCATCATTACTCCANACCCATGGNGCNGTAGCGATTCCNCCAACAGTATTGGTACTCGANCTTGACCATCCNGAGGGAAATCCNGATGAAAAATCCTCAGACCAAATAACAGTCTGTGTAGAATTTTGTTGTGAATTGTTGTAATTATTTTGAACAATANTAGAGCTTGAATTTTCTNTTGCCTTGTCATCTGGACNAAACTGATTTTTTTCTTCTTCAGAAAAAGCNAAGATTGAANATATTATTGAAATTGAGAATAAAAGTTTTTTCATATTTAGTTTTTATTTAATTGTNATTTTTGTTTTTGTTGAGTAATTTTTATTTTTCAGAGAAANCATATAGTTTCCTTTGTCNATGTGACTCACATCAATTGTCTTAATTTGACAATTTTCAATCCTTTCGTTTAAAACAAGTTTACCAGNAATATCAAAAATTTCTAAAACTATCTCTNCTGAGACTAGGATCAAGAAGTTCAATATTTAANGAATTCTGAGCNGGATTGGGAAATATTCTTAANTTTTTATNNTTTTCGNGACTAACGGNTGANGGCCATGTAGAGCCAAAATTCATTCTAATCATNGGTGTANTTGATATGTAGTACCAATAACCAAAAGCTTGNGNACCTAAATTACATCCATTGTCCTGAATTCTTGACATAAGAANTTCAGCATCNCCAGAGGTACTAACTCCAAATGTATCAAGNGGATGTGCGTATCCTCCTATTGCAATAGCATGTGGNCCNGGAAATATNNNGTANGCTGGTTTAAANGCAAGATTNATCCAATTATCAATATCTTGAGCTTGCAAGNTGTAATCGTCTGTTTGAGCTAATTGAATAAATGCCCAAGGACTTTGAGTTGTATCAACTTCATACAATACCGCATAAACTGGTGTNCCNGGTCTTGAATAATCCGCAATATGTGCTGATGCAGAACTAACTTGCTCATTGNTGTAGATATCAAAAATATTNAATAATTGTAATCCTCCACAATCTCTAGCTACTCTCCAGTTNCCATCAGGGCTTCCATAATCTCTTCCATATACTGAATCAGTNATTACTGCTTGCATTTGNATTGTGTCAGAACTTAATACACTATCGCTAGTAGCCCAATATGAAATATCATATACTCCAATTGTTGCAGGATCGTAAGTTTGATTAGCTAGATAAGTAGCAGTATCTAAAATTNCGAGAGTTGTTGTATCACTTGAGGAAGAAAAAACCTGAGATCCTATCGCATTATTGACTGAAACATTCATTTTAATTCCATTTAAATTTTTAGCTCCNGCGTTTGCAACTTTAAGTTCAAACATGTATGGATTTGCAGCGGATTGAGTTAATGGTTTGAATGTATAGTCTATTCCAAATCCCGTTGTTGTAGCATAACCAACCTCCCAGCCTCCATGATTAGCATCAACAGTTTCCAATAAAAAGCTTGGTGTTTCCATTAACTCTAAATCGTCAATCATCCAAAAGTAATAACCTGAGAACCCATTAATAACATTAGTTGTTCCCTCAAATACAAAACTTAATTGAACATTTGAATTACCAACAACAGAAAAGGGAACTCTAACTAGTGCTACCTGATCAGTAAATGTAGCATCATTTGTTGCGATATCAGAGTGAACTTGAACTCTTGAATTAAAATTTCCATTGACATAAAAATCTACAAAAGCTTGACCAGCAAATGTTCTGTAGTAAGAGTTCATTTTTAGAGTTACATCTGAATATGAACTCATATCTATCATATCAGTCCTTAGATCTCCTATATGAGGACAAGGATACATACCAGTTCCAAATGCGCCTGCAACTCCATTATTGTCATAGTAGTCTGAATCAAATATTATAAATCCATTATTGGCAGTTGGAGATGCAATTGGTGTAGAATTTTGATCATATGCTCCTTGCGATCCAACTCCAGTTCCAGGAGGTGTNCCTGGACCTCTATATGCCCAAGGAGCAGTTGAATTTGTCCATGATGTTGGAATTCCAGATTGAAAATCCTCAGACCAAAAAGGTGCAGATTGTCTTAAATTATCAGAAACTTGATTTGCATAGCCTGTTTTTTCTTTTTCGTAAGTAAACTTTAAATTAGAAACTTGAGAATGAGAAAATAAAAAGAAAATTGATGCTAAAATTGATAGTAAAATTTTTTTCATAATATTTGATTTCATAATAGTACAAACAAATATAAAAAAACTACTTTAAAATTATCTTTTTTTCAACCGTTCCATCAGAATAAAATAAAAGAAGTAATTTATTGTCNTCTAAATCAGATTTTCTTCCTAAAATATCAAAAACTGATGATATATATTTAGTAGATGAATTACTTTGATTAATAATATTTGTTGGCATGTAACAAGAATAAGAAAATGGATATCCCTCAATTGGCCCAAATGGTATCATATTTTTTCCATTAAAAGCTGAATATTCAGGGTAATACCTTTCTGCTCTAAAAACATTGTTAGCCCAACCGTTACTTGAACTTGGAATACTATCGCCCTGGNTTAAAACAAGATTATTCACAACTGGATTAATGTATTTCCACACCTGGTTCTTATTTTTATCAATCTCAAAAAAGGTACCATGAGCACCATCACAAATTAAAGTATTACCGTTTTTAAGCCTCTGAGCACCAGAGATATAAGAAGAAAAAAAGTCTGTTGGATTATTTGCTGTATAAATCCATTCAGATGTATCTGGAANGAATTTTCCCAATTGGCTAAGTTGATAATAACCTGAATTTTGAAATTGAGTATTAACAATTTCTATACTACTGTATCCTCTTGNCTGTCCATTATTAAAAATTAATATCTTTTTTTCATCAACGAGCCCGTCTCCAATCCATTGAACGTCATGTTGACCAAATAATCTTCTATTTGAGGAGTTTCCTTTGTTATATACTTGTGGATTACCCCACCGATATAAAAAATCACCACCTTTTCCATAAATACCTCCAGAACTAGATGATGCTTGTGTAGTTGTTGTACTATGATCTATAATATAAAACTCTGACATAGAACGAGATCCTATTACAATTTGCTGAAGAGACTCATTATAGTCAATTGAATTACAATGCATCCANTCCTTNTTTCCNTTACCNTTNTAATAATTTATATTTANTAGNTNNGGATGNTTTTCAATAANTCCAAAATTATTTTTTGTAGAATCAAANTCTTGAACCAGATGATCCCATAAATTCCANTCCCAAATAATTTTCATNGAATCAGTNCCAATNGGCTCCACTTCAATNATNTATGTAGCCCATAACTCATTATCAANTAGAGCATTAGGATTTCTACCNGCNAGAATAGCATCAGCTGATGAGTACCTTTTCCANCATAGTATTAAGATATTGCCATTATCTAATGGNTCAATNTCATGATGNTGATGATAATAAATATTTGAGAAATTATAACTCCATTTCAAGTTATTNTACCAATCCCTTAGTTCAACTCTACCTCCACTACCTCCNCCACTAAAAATGCTNCTTTGTATTCTNCATGTTCTCAACAAATCTCCATTTTCAAGTAAATATGCCGANTTTCCTGCNTTAAAATTNCTCTGCCACTCATTTATCAAGTANCCACAATTATCTATNAANTATGTTTTTTCATCTGCTGAAAAAAGAGTGTAACCATTAACTGCANTNGAATCATACTGAAATAAACCAACGGTTTGAGTTTGAGAGANNCACACAATTGNATTTGAAAACAGTAANGTNAGGAATAGATTTTTCATTGAAAAAAATAAGCAGAGNTAAAACTCTGCTTATTTAAATTAGTAAATACTCTATTTANTCAATTACTATTTTTCTGCTAANGCTANTNNNNGANCCNNCTAANTTCAATAAATATGTNCCAGTTGAAAAGCCTTGAACATCAATTGTAGTATTNNTAACTTTTGAAATANTTTTCTTNTATACTANCTTGCCAAGTAAATCCTTAATTTGTAANAAATNAAAATTATCAAGATTAGANATAGAGATTACATTATTTGCTGGATTAGGATATATATTGAGATCTGATTTTATTAAGTTTTTNGNGCTTGTANTACCAGANGATGCCGGGTCAAAGTTCATTCTTATCATCGGATTTTGAGTAATGTAATACCATGTTGGTGTTCCTGCNGAATTTGGACTNCCTCCATTTGCATCAAATAGTGANTTTTCTGTACCCAAAGCTAAACCTGAATATCCAACTCCAGCTGAATCTGAAGGATGNTGATANCCAGCAGCTCCCATCTCATAACCAACNCCAGCAATGAGTGATATTGGATTCGCAAAGCTCANAGTNATCCAACTATCTAAATCTGAACTNGTTATTGTATGATCGTCAGTTTGATCGAGATAGATAGGATTAGCACCAGCTGTTGGATCAGCCTCNTATAGCACACCATAAATTTTGGTNCCTGGAATTGACCAAGGTGCAATGTATAAATCAACAGAATAAAGATTTTCGTTAGCGTANATATCAAAAAANGANGTTACATGATTTTCTCTTGTTGCATTACCCAAAANGTAGCTACCCTGATAATTATTNAAATCTTTTCCGTAGGAATACTGAGTAACTACAGTTTGTTTAGAAGNTGTATCAGTATTAGCTGANTCACCNACGCCCCANATGTTGAGTTCATATAATCCAAGAGTNGNTGGATTAAATGTNNTATTAACTGCNAAAGTATCTTGCTGAGANGCTGANAGATATTGAGAATTAGAGGTTGAAGTATAAACGGAATTTGTTATCTGATCAAATGCTTCAGCATGTAAAGTCATATTTTGCGGCGCAACGCCTGCATTTCTTANNACAGCTTCTATTTTGTAAGGATTAGCTGCTAGCTGACTTAAAGGATTGAATGTATAATCACAACCAATACCTCCAGAAATANTATAACCAATCCACCAACCACCAAAAACNTCATCATCAATTGTAACATAGTTATTTGGGGTTTCAGCAAATGANACATCATCTATCATCCACNCATAATCCCATTCTCCTTCATATTTAAATCTAAAGTAAACTACTGGTTGACTTCCCGCGGTCGCAGACACATTTACTGAAACGAATTCTGGATTAGCAGTNGTTGTATTTGTAGCTTGTCCAGCNTGANCCTCATATCTATCCCAATTTATNCCGTCAATACTTACCTCAACAAAAATTGAATCTCTAAATTTTCTGTGATANGATTCAAATTCTATGTTNACATATGGATAAGATGAGCAATCTACTGTACCATTNTATTGTATGTANGCTTCTTGNGGAGAATAAGAAGAATTTAATGCATCAGAATCNTACATCGCNAATCCATCGCTAGCACTTGTAGANGAAATTGCACCAAGTCCTGCNGAAAAAGAACCTGTCGGACCAGTNGTTGAGATTACCCAGTTTTGNAGTCCACCATAAATTAANTCTACCATTGTCCAATCTGATGGATTNGAAAATGTGTTNGACCAAAAAGGAGGAGCAGGTGCTGCTGANTTAGCACTATTTATTGATGTNGGCTGAACACTTAGNAAANTTTTTTCCTCAATTCTCATGTCATCACCATTTANAATTTGNGCATGNCCNAGAAGAGCTGATAGGATTAGANATGTAGTTAGTAAAANTTTTTTCATGATTGATTTTTATGTTNTAACAAATATAAATCTAATTTATAAATTATTGCTGATTANTTAATTGTATTCTTCTATTGGAATGCATGAGCATATTAAATTTCTGTCTCCATAACTCTCATTNACTCTTCTAACAGANGGCCAAAACTTATCTTNTCTNACCCANTNTATTGGAAANGCAGCTTTTTCTCTTGAATATGANTGNTTCCANTCCTCTGAGGTAAGCATATTNATTGTNTGAGGAGAGTTCTTAATTACATTATCAACTTTATCGGCAATACCCTCAGCTATTTCATTAATTTCATTTTTAATGCTAATCATTGCTTCACAAAATCTATTAATTTCTTCTAAATTTTCACTTTCAGTTGGCTCTATCATCATTGTACCAGCTACAGGAAATGAGACAGTTGGAGCATGAAAACCATAGTCCATTAACCTTTTTGCTATATCAGGAACTTCGATGTCAAGTGCCTTGAATGGTCTACAATCTATAATCATCTCATGACCAACTCTGTTTTTTTCTCCCAGGTACAAAATGTTGTATGAACTTTCTAATTTTTTCTTAATGTAGTTAGCATTTAAAATTGCTATCTCTGTTGACTGCCTCAAACCTTCCTCCCCTAACATTTTTATGTAAGCATATGAAATTGTCAAAATTGAGGCACTGCCCCAAGGTGCAGCAGAAATGGCTTTAATCGGTTTTTTTCCTCCAACTTTAACAATAGGATTTGTTGGTAAAAAATTTTTCAGATGTTTTTTTACACCTATAGGCCCCATGCCTGGACCGCCTCCACCATGAGGAATAGCAAAGGTTTTGTGTAAATTTAAATGACAAACATCCGCACCAATTATAGCAGGATTAGTTAATCCAACCTGTGCATTCATATTTGCTCCATCCATATAAACTTGCCCTCCGTTTTCATGAATGGTATTGTTGATTTCAATGATTTTTTCTTCAAACACGCCATGTGTTGATGGATAGGTAATCATTAGAGCTGCTAAGTTTTGAGAATACTCTTCCGCCTTTTCTTTTAAATCTTCAAAATCAATGTTCCCCTTTTCATCGCATTTAATAACTACAACTTTCATGCCAGCCATTACAGCAGAGGCAGGATTAGTTCCATGGGCAGATGAAGGAATAAGACAAATATTACGATTACTGTCCCCATTATTTTTATGAAATTCTCTAATAACCATTAAGCCAGCATACTCTCCTTGAGCACCAGAATTTGGTTGTAAACTCATCGCATCAAAGCCTGTAATTTCACATAGCATCTCATCAAGTTCATGAAACATTATACTATAACCTCTAGTTTGGTTTAGCGGAGCAAATGGATGTAAATTACTAAATGATGGCCAGCTCAACGCAAAAAGCTCAGTAGCAGAATTGAGCTTCATAGTACATGAGCCTAAGGGAATCATTGATTTAGTTAAGCTTAAGTCTTTATTCTCAAGACTTTTTATATATCTCATTAGAGCGGTTTCAGAATGATAACTATTGAAAACAGGATGTGATAAAAATTCACTTTTTCTCTCAAATATGCTTTCTGAAATAGATCCATTTTTTGTTCTAATATTTGGTAGTTCATTGATTAGATTTTGAGAATCAGAATGCTTGCAACTTCTCGCAAAAATATCTAATATGTCAGCAATGTTTTTCTCATCATCTTTTTCATCGATTGATATTGTTAGAGTTTTATCATCAATATAATTAAAATTGATTTTAGCTACTTCAGCATATGTTCTGATATTTTCAATCGAAATATTGCCAACATTGATATGTAGAGTGTCAAAAAAGACATTGTTTTTTTGTAAGAAACCTAGCTGCTTCAATCCCTCAGAGAGCATAAGAGTTAATCTATGAATTTTATTACTGATTGATTTAAGTCCGCTAGGGCCATGATATACAGAATACATTCCGGCCATTACTGCAAGTAAAACTTGCGCAGTACAAATATTTGATGTTGCTCTCTCTCTCTTAATATGCTGCTCTCTGGTTTGTAAAGCCATTCTTAATGCTTTATTTTCATCAATATCTTGTGATATACCAATAATTCTTCCAGGAATACTTCTTTTGTAAATTTCTTTTGTAGCGAAATATGCAGCATGAGGCCCCCCGTAGCCAAGTGGTATTCCAAATCTTTGTGTTGTTCCTACAACTACATCAGCGCCCCACTCTCCAGGTGGCTGCAATAATGTTAATGATAATAAATCAGCTGCAACAACTAATCCGATATTAAAATTTTTCAGTTTAGAAATAAAATCACTGTTATCTAATACTGCACCATTTTTATTTGGGTATTGTATAATAGAGCCAAAAAAGCTTTCATCAATTTCAACTTCATTTGTTGATGATATTACAAGATCAATTCCTAAAGGCTCTGATCTTGTTTCAAGTAATGAAATTGTTTGAGGCAAGCAATCTGATGAAACAAAAAACTTATTGCAATTTGATTTCTTTTTTTGTCTGTCTCTAGAGTTATAAAGCATGACCATTGCCTCAGAGGCAGCTGTTGCCTCATCCAATAGTGAAGCATTAGCTAAGTCCATAGCTGTTAAGTCGCATACCATTGTTTGATAGTTTAGCAGTGCCTCTAATCTTCCTTGTGCAATTTCTGCTTGGTACGGCGTATATGCAGTATACCATCCCGGATTTTCGAGAATATTTCTTTGAATTGCGCCAGGAAGTATGGTATTGTAGTATCCAAGACCTATATATGATCTGTAGTTTTTATTTTTTTTGCCAATTTGATACAAATGTTCAATAAATCTACTCTCACTTAATGCATTTGGCAAGTCCATTTTCTTATCCAAATTGATTTGACTGGGAATTGTCTGATCAATTAGTTCCTGAATGCTACTAACTCCAATTTCATCAAGCATTTTTCTTTGCTCATCAAAAGAGGGACCAATGTGTCTATCTGAAAATTTCATTTTTTTTTTACAAAATTAAATATTGTTCAAATAGTAAAATAGAATAATACCAATTTTTTTTATTGTTTTTTTACTTTTTATTAACTATGAAAGCCTTTAGATAATTCGGCTCAAAGTTTTCTAAAATTTCAAAATTTTTGTTTTTGAACTTTTCGTAAGCGATTGCCCCCATATCAGAAGCTGAGGGATAAATTTCTTTTAAATATTTATTTTTTTTTTGACTAACAATACAACTAATTTTATCTGCAGCATCTCCAAAAAAAATATATTTCTGCTTTTTGTTAATAATTGATTTGGTTTGTAAAACTGAAATAAGACGAGTATCAGTAACAATATTATTTTTTTTGTCAAATTGTGAATAATAAATTTCATTGCCTCTTGCATCAACTACAGCACAATAAAGATCAAAATTATTATTTGTTCTGATAACTTGTTCAGACATTATTTTCATTGACGATACGCTCACTAAAGGTTTTTTATTAGCAAAGCAAAAAGCTTTAATAGTAGCAACTCCAATTCTAAGGCCAGTAAATGAACCGGGACCATTACTAATCGCAAAAAAATCAAAATCTGAAAATGATATTTTTTTTTCTTTTAGTAAAATATCTACAAATACATTAACTTTTTCGGAGTGGGAAGGCTTATCGAATTTTTTTTCTTTTACTGAAATTAGTTTTGAATTTTCAAAAATCGCAACTGAACAATTTTTTGATGAAGTGTCAATACATAAGCTAAGAGCCATTAATCTAAGATTTCTATTTTTGACTGTGAATTGAGCCTTACATTCAAAACATCATAAGGCCCGCTAACAACTTTTTGGTTTAATGAAAGCCCCACCTTTATCTGAATGAAATCAATATCTTGAATACCTGTTTTAACATTTACTTTTTTTACCTCATCATCCAATATCAAAAAGACACATTCAATTTTTTTATCAGAGATGGAGTCGTATCTTAAAGTAATTGATTCAATCGGAACACTTAATACATTATCAAGCCTTGCGGTAATTATGTCGACTGTTGCCGTCATACCTGGCTTGAAGTTAGCAACGTCAACTATTTCAATCTTAACTTTGAAAGTTGTTAATTGATCTGCACTAATTCCGAAGTAATCAGCAGAATTTGCAATTTCAGAGACTATTCCTTTAAAATTTTGATTAGCTAATGCATCTACTTCAATATCAACCTTATCTCCAATTTCTACATTTAAAATATCATTTTCATTAACCTCAACAACAACCTCCATTTCATTTAAATTTGCTAGACTTAAAATTTCAGTTCCACTCATCTGAGCAGTGCCAACAACTCTTTCACCAATTTCTATATTTAATCTAGAAATAGTTCCATTTTTAGGTGCGTAAATTTTTGTTTTTGCCAAATTTTCTTTTGCTTCTTTTACTGATGCTTCTGAACTAATTATAGCATATTTAGCACTTTCCACGTTTAGCTTTGACACTTTATACTGTGACTCTATCTTTTCAAAGTCAGCAATTGAAATTACTTCACTTTCAATAAGCTTTTTATTTCTATTAAAGTTTTGCTGTATTTCATTAAACTGGGCTTCCGCCATTAGCAAATTTGCAAGTGAACTATTCAAAGATGCCTCAGCTCTTTCTAATATAGATAAATAAATATCAGATTTTATTTTTAGCAATAAATCTCCCTTCATTACATCATCACCTTCCTTAACAAAAAGCTCAACTATTTCTCCAGAAACATCAGCACTAATTTTTATTTCAGTTTGTGGCTGAATTTTTCCTGTTGCTGAAATTGTTTCCACAATATCATTTAAAGACACAACTGACTGATTAACTTCAAGTGATTTTTTTGAAGAAATAATACCAAAATTACTTAGAGCAAATAAAACTACACTGATTACAAAAAGGCAAATGGATAGTTTCCTTAGTAAATTATTTTTGTTTGTATTAGCAAAAAAGAAAATTGCAATTGAGATTAATGTTAAGATAATGAAGTTGATCATTTTACAAATTTAGATTTTTACCCATATAGTAATCTAATATTTTTGATTTAAATACATAATCATATTTAGCTCTAACAAGTTCTGACTCAGCTTTGTTTAGTCTGCTCTTTGTGTCTAGAAATGAAAAAGTATCAATAATTCCAAGATCATACTTATTTTTCGATATCAGAAATGTCTGCTTATTTGAAACAACAGACTTCATACAAAATTGATACTGTTTTTTTGCTGTTCTAAAATCTGAGTGTGCAATCTCAATTTGTTTTCTTACAAAGAATTTTGTTTCATCTAGAACATAACCACTGTTCAGCAAATCGATTTTACTACTAGTAATCATATTTCTTATTTGGTTTCCATTGAAAATAGGAAATGACAGATTAAATGAAATCGATTGACTCAAATTATCTTCTATTTGAGTTTTAAATGGTATCTCTTCTCCAAATAATGATGTTCTAGCGCTTGAGTAACCAGTTCCAATAGATGAGCTAAATGATAACTTGGGTAGTAAATTACTTTTTGAAATGCTTATGTTTTTTTTGCTAATTAGTATATTTTGTTCTGCTGCTTTTAACTCAGGCAATTTATTTAATGCTAGTTGATATATTTCAGAGGTTTTTGGATAAGTAATATTTGTATCAATATTCAATTTTATGTATTGTATCTCAAAATCTTCAGATTGTTCTATTTTTAAAAATTGTTGTAAGTTTAATTTAGCTAATTCTAGCTGATTTTCAGAACTTATCTTAGCTAATTTTTCAGAAAGCACTTGTGATTCAACTTGTAATAGTGCATCTTTAGCTAATACCCCTTGATTATATAGTTTTAAACTTTTTTCATACTGTAGTTTTGTAGTTCTGAGTTGTTCTTTACTCACAATAACCAATTCTTTACAAAATATTATTTGTAAATAAGCATCTATTACGTCCATATATACTCTATTGACAAGCCTTTCCAATTCAAGTTCAGAAAATTTTAAACTGTTCTTATCTCTTTTTATTTTATTTATTTTATTGAACCCATCAAATAAATCAACTGAGGATCTTAATGAAAAATTATTTGAACTAATATTTTCAATTGTAAAATCATTGGTAAGAGGATCTATTGCTCTACCGAAATTATATCCTTGACTTGAAAAAGCATTGAAGTCAGGTAGCATTGATAACTTTGATGACTTTAAATTTGATTTAGCAATGTCAATCAACAGTTTTTGTTTTAGTATTTCAAGATTGTTTTCTTTCGCTTGTTTCAAACATTTTTGTAAGTCCCAACTTTCTTGAGCAATTGAATTGAAACTGAAAGCTATTATTAGAAGTAAATTTATATAGTTCTTCAATCTATGAATGTTTGTACTTTTTGTTTTGAAAGTACCAAAAAATAGCAAAAGATAATATTGCAATGTAAGGAACTGCCATTAGGTATAAAATTCCATTATTTAACCCTCTGCCAATTTGCGAGCCTGTATCTAAATTTGACTCGACAACAGCTTTACACATTGCACATTGAGAAAATAAATCTAGATTATAAAAAATAAAAAGAGCGGTAAGTAAAAATATCTTATTTCTCATCTTTTTTTGGTCTTTTGTATTCCGCCATCAAGACCTTTACATCGTTAATTAAATCTTTAATATCAGTGTCTTTTGTTCCGTCGTAAACACCAACAATATTTCCCTCCTTATCAATTCCAGATCTGATTTTTCCTTCCTTGTCAACAAGCACAAAATACTCAGAGTGAAAAAAACCACCAGGGGCAAGTGAATCTTCAACTGCATTTACGAAATATTCTTTTGCAATATCGTAGATGGACTCTTTTTCTCCAGTTACAAAATTCCAGTTCATTAAATTTGCTCTCATTTCATTAGCGTAATCTAAAAGTCTTTCTGGAGAATCATTTATTGGATCTATTGAATGTGATAAGAACTTTATGTTTGGGTAAACACTTAACCTTTGCTGTACTATTCTCATATTATAAGTCATTATTGGACATATAGTAGGACATGTAGTGAAGAAAAAATTTGCAACATAAATATTTCCTCTGTAGTCATCATTTGTTATGATCTCATTGTTTTGATTAACAAAAGAAAAATCGGGGATTACATGCTCTTTTGGCCCAACAAATGACAGTGTCATAAAGTTATTGTCTGCTTTGCTAATAAAAAGATAAATAAATCCAGGAATTACTAGAATTAATAATAATCCCATAAACTTTTTTCCACCTTCGGATATTATTTGTTTTAATGTTTTTTTATTTAAAGCAATTTCTTCTACAATGTAAATAACAATTGGAAGAACAAAAACAAAGACTGGAAAATCAGCGTTAATATTAAAGATTTTCCAGACTGGAAACAAACCTAAAACTATCAAAGTTATTATGTCAGTTAAAGTAAGTGAATAATTTTTTTTGCTATAGGACATAATTAAAATCTCATAAAATGGGTGTAACCACCTTCTGTTAGTAGTATAAAAAGTAAGTAAGGTATGAGAATTACTGCAGGAAGTATGATTGTCCACTGTAAAGCTGGTCTTTCGTCTCCAAGATGCATAAATATCATAACAATATATGCAGCTTTAATAATAGTCAAGACTATGAAGACATGGTTCAACAAGATTGTACCTAAAAACTTTGTTTCAATCAAATATTGTGGTTTGATAATTCCAAGCACTACTTCAATGGCAGTTACTACTAAAAGTATCCAAAAAACTTTCCAAATCCACCAATTGTTATTTGACTCTGAAGACATAACTAAAATTTAAACTAAATAGAAAAAAGTAAAAACAAAAACCCATACTAAATCAACAAAATGCCAATATAAACCAATTTTCTCAACCATCTCATAATGACCTCTTTTCTCATAGGTATTTGCTATCACATTTATTAAAAGAATGATTAATAATACCACACCACTAAAAACATGAAAACCATGAAAGCCAGTGATAAAAAAGAAGTAGTCTGCAAATAGTGCATGACCATATTCGTTCTTTACCAAATTTGCTCCCAAAACAAAATCTTTACCCTTACTTTCAAGTAAGGTAACGGCGTCATCGTGTTCTAAAATAACTTTTTTAGAGGATTTTAATTTATACTTATTCTGTGATTTAAACTTTTCAACGAACTGCTCATAATTCATCTGCGAGAATCGATCTTTGGAATATGAATCGACTCCCATAAATTTATAAACTGATGAAATTTCTTTTTCATCATTGAAAAGATGTATAATTTCCTTTTCTTCAGTAATTATTGCACCTTTATCACCATGAATAAAGTGCCCCCATTCCCAAGCTTGAGAACCTAAAAAAGTAATACCACCAATGATTGTAAGAGATAGCCATAGAATCACCTGCTTCTTTTTCATCTTATGTCCGTAGTTAACTGCCAAAACCATTGTCACGGAGCTCATGATTAGAATAAAAGTCATTAAAGCAACAAAGAACAATGGATATTCTCCTTTGAAAAAAGGGAAATGTGTAAACACTTCATCAGGTACTGGCCAAGATAACTCATACTTAAATCTACTGAATCCATACGCTGCCAAAAATCCAGAAAAGGTCAGCGCATCAGTGACTAGAAAAAACCACATCATAAGCTTACCATAGCTAGCTGCTAATGGTTTATCCCCACCTTTCCATGCTTGCCCAAAATCAGTATTATTTACCACTGCCATAAATAGATTACAAAATTAATTTTTTTGCTTTATGATAATTATTAATTTTTATTTTTTTTAAATGAAGACTAAGAATAAATACAGATAGACCCATAAAATTGTCAAAAAATGCCAAAAAGTAAATATCAAATCAAGTCCAAGATGATCCTCAATAGTGTATTTATTAGAGATTGAATTAAAGTATCCAACTAATAAAGAAATAAGCCCTGCAATTAAATGCAGCAAGTGCGCTAGAGTTAGTACGTATAAAAAAGAGCCAGAGGGGTTGGAACCTTCACCAGTGAAATAAATACCATTTTGAACGAGCTCCTTCCAGCCTAAAAACTGTGACAAAGAAAATAACAAACCAAGAACGACAGAAACTAAAATCAGTTGTTGATATGGAAGTCTTTTATTAAATCTCTTTTTAGCAATAATAACAAATAAACTACTAAAAATTACTAATATAAAACTATATAAGAACCAGCTTGGTAGCTCAAATTCTTGCCAATTTCCTTCAGATTTTCTTACAATGTAGGCAGAGGTCAGACCAGCAAAAAACATTACCATTCCGCCGATACCTATCCAAAGCAATTGCTTAAGGGATTTTATTTTAACTTTTTTTTCCGTTGTTTTTTTTTTACAAAATTAAGACATAAATGCTTATTGATTATCAAAAATCTAATGAATATTAATTATTTTTTTTAATGCCGATTTCAAATTAAATTTATGGTCAATTTTTACAGATTTTATTCCCATTTTTTCACCAGCTACTATATCAGAATCCGAATCACCAAACATAAATGATTTTTTTAAATCTATTTTTGGAAAATCTTCTAATGCTTTTTCGAACATTTTTGTACCCGGTTTTCTGCAATTATTTTCTTTACTAGCTAAATCTGAACAAAAATAAATCTTATTAATTTTTCCTCCTGAATTTTCAATTTCCGATATCATATAATTATGCACATCGTCTAATTGTTTAACTGTCATGATTTTTTTTCCTATGCCTTGTTGGTTGGTGATGATTATTACTCTTTTAAAATATTTATTAATGTTTGTGAAAGATTCTAAAACTCCATCAACAAATACAAACTCTTTTATACATGTAACATATCTATTTTCTAATTTTTCATTAATAACTCCATCACGATCAAGAAATAGAGTATCAAACATTTGGGAAAATTTTCTCTTCAACCAATTGACAAATAATATGACCAAACAATATATGAATCTCCTGAACTCTAGGAGTGTTAGTTGAGAGGGATTGTAGACAAATCTGAGATAATTCTTTAATTTTAGAATCATTTTGACCAGTAAAAGAAATAGTGCTCATACCAATCTCTTTTGCTTTGTGAACCGCATTTACAATATTTTGAGAATTTCCACTTGTTGATATAGCAATTAAAACGTCACCTTTGTCTCCTTTTGCCTCTAAAAGTCTAGAGTATGTTTTTTCAAAACCATAGTCGTTTGCCACAGCAGTCATATATGATGAGTTTACATGTAATGCTTCTGCAAATAAAGCAGTTTGATCCTTAAAGAATCTTCCTGTTAACTCTGCTGCAATATGTTGAGCATCTGCTGCACTACCTCCATTACCACACAATAATATTTTGTTTCCTGAACTAAATGCATTGAAAATAATTTCAACAACTGCATTCAAATTCTTTGTTGTTTGCTCAGATTTTATTGTTTTTTCTATTGTGTTTTTTGATTCTTGTAATATGTTTTGAATTTGAATAATCATATGTTAAATTATTTAAAGTAAAGATAAACATCCTTATTAAGCTTACCAATTTTAGTCCAATCATATTGATTTTTTATTTTTTCAAAATTATTTTTTGCATAAGAATTCATCTTTTCAGTACTGTTAACAGAAAAAATTAATTTTTCTGCTAAAGATTTAACATCATTTACTTTAAACACTAATCCATTTATTTGATTTTCAATAATATCTAAAAATGGTTCTAAATCTGAAACTATGACAGGTACATTAAAGCTAGATGACATCATAAGTACACCGCTTTGAAATATTATTTTATAAGGTAAAACTATCACATCAGCACAGCCGTAATAATCACATAATGCATCCTCTGGAATAAACTTGTTGTGTATGACACATGAGTTTTCTAAGTCTAATTGGTCAATTATTTTTGTATACTTTTTAATATCTGATTTGTAAGTCTTTCCAGCAATTAATAGAACTACGTCTTTGTTGTTCTGATTTACTTCATAAAAAGATTTAATTAATATATCTAAACCCTTTTCTTCTTTAATCATCCCAAAAAACAGGATTACCTTTTTGTTTTGCAAGCCAAATTTCTTTTTTGCAACTATTTTATTTGTTTTTGGCTTTATAAAATCTAAATAATTACCGTGGGGAACAACTGATATTTTTTTTAGATTTATTTCATCTTTAATTAGTTCTTTTTTTGAAAATTCATTGTGAACAATTACTTTATCAGCAAATAATAAAATCCATCTTTTAAGAAATAGATTAGTTTTTTTAGAAAATGGATTAATATCATGAATTGTTAGTATTAGCCTAACATTAAAGAAAATCGTGAAAAAACATGCGAAAAAATTAAGAATGTTAAAGTCAAATAAATGAAGATGAAAAAAATTATGAGAGCTAAATTTTGCTTTAAAAAATGATTTTAATATTCCATTAACAAAATATATTGCATTAGCTAATTTTGCTTTAGTTTTAAAAATATCTCCAAATGTATTTTCGACTTTAAATTTTCCTAATGAACTGAGATAAGTTTTCTTATTAGAGAATATAGTTACATCTACTTTATTTTCAATTAATCCTTTAGCTTGAGCGAACAAGTAGTAATGATGTGAACTGCCGTGTGAGCCTATTGAATCAATTATTGCAACTTTTATCTTCATTTTAATATCCCTTTAAAGATTGACTTATTAACCAAGAACAGAGTATTAAAGTTAAATTTATATTGATTACTCAGTATAATACGCAAATTATATCTAATGAACAAAAAAGGTATAAATAGATAAAAATATAGTCGCTCATTTTTTTTTAAAAAATAAAAATGATTTTGAATATTTTGACTGATAAAAAAATTGCTTTTTATTCCTCTTGAATTACTTGTTGATGTTAAACTTCCTACTTTGTGAAATATTTTAATTTTTTGGTTAATTAACAACTTGAGGTTTCCATTTTTTTTTACTCTGTAAAAAAAGTCTGTATCGTCAAAATAGACAAAATATTCTTCATCCATTAACCCAATTTCAGAGAAAACCCTGTAATCAAATAAAACAAAACAAGTTGGAGCATAGTCTGAATACTTTAAATGATTGTATTGTCCGAAATCAGGCTTTCCAATTCCCAAGTGCTCAGGTACTAGTCCTTTATTAAAATTGAAAAAGCCACCACAATACCAAATTTTATCTTTATCATGTTCATACATTATCTTTAAAGATGAAATACTAGTTGATTGATTCTCACTAAAATTAACTAAGTCAGCTATTATATTTTTATCAAATACTATATCATTGTTTGAAAGTAAAATTTTTTGATAGTTCTGCTCCAGGGCAAGTTTAATACCTATATTATTTGCTGCAGCGACACCTATATTTTTTTTGTTTTCAATGATCTGAAAATCTATTTTTTTAATTTTATTGATTAACTCAATTGTGTCATCAACTGAATTGTTATCTATAATAAACAACTTAAAGTCTTTGAAACTACTTTCTGATAGGCATTTTAAAAAAGGTATAATTACATTACTAGAGTTGTATGTTATTGTAATAATAGCAACTTTAATCACAATTGAGAATTATTAGTTCCTGTATAAACAGAACTTGCTTTAATATCTTTAGTTACAACAACATTTGCTCCAATTATTGATCCCTTTCCAATTCTAACTGGCTTTGCAATAACTGCATTTGATCCAATAAAAACATCATCTTCTATGATTACTTTTCCGTCATAAAACCTGAAATAGTATTCAGGATTTTCAGATCTATTTTTTGTATCGATATAATGTGTTAATATTTTTGCCCCTGCAGTTATTAAACATCTATCTCCTATTTCAACATTTGAAGGATTTATCGGATCAATAATGACATCTTCTCCAATAAATACCGTAGATCTATTTTTGAATTTTACGCCTCTTAGGTGATGAATAAAAACTCGAGCTTTAGAACCAAGCAATGAGCTTTTAGCAATAGTGTGAAGTACTTTATCTAAAATTCTAGAAAATCCGATATTTTTTTTTTGATTCTATTTTAGAGCTTTTCATCTAGCTAATCATTTTTTTAAAACTTGTCCAATCTTTAATTAATAACTCCTCCAGGATTTTTTTTTCTTCATCTGAATGTTCTATGCGAATCTCTTTCGAGTACAAGTATGGCTCAAATTTATTAATTATTTTTTTTGGTAAATATTTTTTTAATACTGTTGTTATTTGTCTGTTTCTTTGAAAATACTTTGAAATCAAATTTTTTGGTGCCCTGTTTGAATTGATACGCTCACTAAAATCAAAAAAATCGTTATCAAAATCGATTGATAAAAAATTAGAAATTTTTTCAGATATGTTTTTTTTATCATTAAAATCAATAATTAAGATTTGTTTTTTTGGAAATGCATCAATATAATTTTTTGAATACTTATAATACATGCTATTATGCACATATTGAACATAAAATTCTTTTAACTGCGAATCAAGCAAGTATTTTGATAAAGAGTTATTCGCTAAACCCATTCTAAAATCCATTGAATGATGTGAAAGAGCTCTTTTCACAGGATCTCTAAACATTATAATTATCTTAGATTTAGAATTAAATTTAAATATTTTCTTTGGAGCTTCTTCATCAGTAAAATATGAAACACTTGAGTCCATTAAATATTTTTCACCAGTAGAATTTTTAAATAGATCTAAATAATCATTTTTTTTACCGATACCATAAAATTTGTAATATGAATCATTTTTTAAATTATTATACGAAAAGAAATTGATTTCTTTCTCTGGAAATTTTGGTGCAAAAATTTTGGGATGTTCTTTTAATTTACTCCAAAGATAGGTTGTTCCACATTTTGGAGATCCAACTAAAAATAAATTTGGTCTATTTGTTTTTTCCACTTTTAAAAATACAAAAACTATACTTTGGTATTTCTAACTCTTTTAAGTTAACTTCATTACTTGAAAAATTTTCTTTAGAGTATTGATTATCATATAAATTTTCAGAGTAATAAATCTTTGAGTAATCATATTCGGAAATATCTACTTTAGTTGGTTGTTCTGACCAATTTATACAAACAAAAAACTTTTCATTTTTTTCATTACGAAATTCATATTCAAAAAGTTCATTTGTAAAGCTTCTACTAACAACAGTAATTCTATCATTCACAAAAACATCAGACAAAAACTTGAACGCTACAAAGGTAGTGCTAAGACTACTTTTTTCTCTGTTTATTATGACTGAAGAAGATATATCTCTTCCAGCAAGATTATGAAACGACATTAAATTTATTTTTCTTAATTCCTCGTTACAAGCAACTTCCATCAAGTAGCAAAAAACAAATAATGATTGAATGTGTGTCTTACCTGTTAATTTTGAAACTTGTAGATTCCATTCCGTAATCCAGATATCTTTTTTTTGAAACATTTGGGAATAGTCATTTATTTCTTTTGGATATTTTTTAAAAAAATTAAGTGACCTTTTTTTATAGATATTAAAAGCTTGATACTTATTTTTACCTTCGGGATATTCAGTAACCATTTTTCCATATTCATCTTTTCCTTTCGTAACCTTAGCGTATGTATGTACTACTATTGCATCATAAAAATTTTCTTTTGATAAAAGTTTATTCCATTTCACATGCCTTACATAACTTTTGTATATGGGTGCAACAACAACGCCTATTTTTATATCTGGAAAACTTATTCTAATTCTTTCAGTTAAAGCCTTTGACTTTTCTAAGTACTTATAGATATCGAAATTTTCATGGTAACTTTGATTTGTAAGCTCTCTTCCAATCTCTACAGAACTAACATTAATTCCATTTCTTAATATCAAGTTAATCATTTGAATAGTTTCATCTATTTCAGCCGATAGTATATTTGCATCAATTATTACATCAGATCTTAGATGTTTTGATAAATCAATAAAAGGATAAATGTAATTTTTATGTTTATTTTTTTCAATAATTTTATTTATTCCTCTAATTCTTTTTGGAAGCTTCCCTTTATGAAAAAAATCTACCTCACTTATTTTTATTCCATAACCCATGCCACTTGGATGATAAAAATTACCTAACCCCCCTGGAAATGCTAGTAATCTAGGAGATATCATATTGACATTACTCAAAAAGCTTGTATCTTGAACATCGTTGAACATAAAGGTAGTATTGGTTCCAAAGCCATAAAGATTTTTTATAATTCTTTCTTGAGAATAAAGAAGATTTGTGTTCAAAATAGTTAAGATTAAGAAAAATATATATTTCATTTTAATAAACCTTTTTGCCTCAACTCATTTAAAGTATTTTCATAATTATTTTCAACTATGTCTTGATTTTTAACCCAATCAATATATCTATTTATACCTTCATTAAAATCTACTGAAATAGAAAATTTATAGTCATTTTTAATTTTACTTATATCGCTAAAATTATGTCTTATGTCACCTTTCCGGTGTTTGCCAGTTACTACATAATTTTTTTTCTTCTTTAAGTATTCATAAAGATTTTCCACAACATCAATAATTTTTGTATGGGAGCCTGAACCTACATTATAGATTAATAATTTGTTTTTAACTTCATCATCAATAATTTTTTTGATTATTGAAACCACGTCAGAGACATGTACAAAATCTCTTGTTTGTTGACCATCCTCAAAAATTTCAATTCTAGAACTAGTTAGGATTCTATTTGAAAATATAGATAAAATGCCAGTATATGGATTAATTAGTGATTGGCCCTCACCATAGACATTTTGCAGCCTTAATATTATGCAATCAATCCCAAGCTCTTTATTTATTTTTTTAACAATATGTTCTTGTTTTAATTTTGTTTCAGCATAATATGACTTGGGAGCTAATCTTGAAGTTTCTTTGGTTGCAATAGGTCTTAATTTCTTATTTGTTTTATAACAATAGAAATCAAAATCTTCTCTTGAATCAAGTTTGTTTCTTTTAAATTTTGAATTGGTGTATGAAGTCCCATCAAGATACTCATATTCCCCTTCTCCATAGACTGATCTTGAAGAGGTTAGGATTATTTTTTTAATGTTATTTCTATTCTCATTTAATAATTTATAGATATTCTCTGTGCCAATTACATTTGATTTTTCATAAAGNTCTTTTTCNTACATAGATTGNCCAGTACCTGTCTGCGATGCAAGGTGGATTAATANCTCCGAATCAAGNAGTAATCTTTTAAAAACTGNATTGTCATTTANNTCTGATTTNACNAATTTACATTTACCNAAAATCTGANAATAAGAAAAAGATTNTTGNNTTTTNCCATGNACTTGNTTCAGCAAGCTATCAANCACNGTTATCTCATAATTTAAATTTGATAATAGNTTNACTAAATTAGAACCTATAAANCCTGCTCCTCCAGTAATTAAGATTTTCATNAAACAGTATTTATTCTGAACTTACTGTAAATATTTATCATTCCTGANATAATAAATATAAAAAAGAAAGGTCTAAGTAACAATGGTTGAGACATTATNGTTAAGAAAAATAATATAAAAAATAAAATCTTTTTTTGTTCAAAAAAACTCTGNTTAAACACAAAATAAAGTAACAATATTGTAAAAGGAAATCCNAGTGTTGCAAATAGGAACATNACAGAATTAGAACTTCCCTTTTCTGTTGTTTTTGACTTTGACTGTATTCCTATTTGNTCCTGAAGANAATTTAATCTTTTAGAATTAAAATAAAATTCTTTTCTAACCTCTTGAAATTGAATAACNTCTANNCCTACTCCTGTGATCGGATTTTGCAAAGCTATAAAAAAGGGTTGAGTCAANTCAAATAACCTTTTTTGAAAAGAACTTTCATAATCACCTTTAATCTTATTTTCAATNTTATTTGAGTAGATAANAAATACTGGAANTANTNAAATTANNGCAATAAATCCAAAAATTTTGCTCTTCTTAACTTCTTCATAAATATANACGATGCTTTGTATTAATAATANTGTTAAACCAGNNGTAGAATATGTAGTAATAACTACAAATGNAATTAACANCAAAAAAACTTTTCTTTTCTTAAAGTAAAATGCNTCTAGAAAAAAAAGTAAGTTTAAATAAGCTTGTAAAATACCTGGTTCCCAAAAAAGACCTTGATTTCTGCAAAAATCAATATTAAAAATTGAAATNGAGCTCTTCTCAATATCGTAGAAAAAAATATTAAAGAATGTTTGACACTCATGAAAAGCACTTGTTAATGTNTGTAAATTATTNTTTACTAAAAAAAAAGCTAAAAAATTAAANAATGAATGAAAAAATATNAGNTGTAAACAAAAGTATAATNCTCTTAAAAATCTTTCAACTGAACGATTATTTNTAAAGTGANACGCTACNAATATGCAAATNGTAGTAATCAAAAAATTAAATAAAAATTTTTCGATAGCTTGATCANTTANAGCAAAAANAAAATTGACTACATAGATTGTAAGTATTGTTAAAATTGAATANATAGATGCNTTAAAAATNTCTTTTCTTGGACTTACTTTTGAAGTNATTAGAACAAAAGNTATNATNACAAAATANATNNCATGCATTAGATTTCTNTTNAAAACAAAAATTAATCCGCCAGTNCTTAAAATTAANAGAGTAACAATAGCTGAATCAATTACAAAGCTTTTATTAATCATTCCAATTTAATTTTTTTTNCAATAAACTTTCNAGTTTTAACACATCAGNATGAAAATATTTNTCNTAAANATTTTTTTTAAATTCAGCTTCNATATCTTTTTTTACCATCTTCTTTTCATTAAGTTTTCTTAGNTTATTAATTAATATTTGNCTATTTAATTTNGATTTAAACAGTAATCTAGCTAGCCTTTTATGCAANCCGTTTGAATTCACTAAAGTTTGTAAAATTTTAAACCTACTTNCTGATGCAAAGTTTTCTTTAATCTCAATATTTAGATTCTCTATTTTAATTTCTAAAAAATTTTGNAAGTCNTTAATCATTAATTTAAACTCACTTTTATCTAAAAGTTGTGAATCGTAATTNATTACAAAAAAATTNTTTCTTCCAAAAGNTTNAAANTATTTACTTAAATGTTTNTNNTATAAACTTTGGTANATGTATGAATATTTTAATTGACNTAATAAATTATTTTNATGATNAAGTAACCTTNCAGACTCAGCTTGTATAGCATCATTAAAATCTAANTCNTCTAATCCATCTCTCAANGTATGNAGATANTGAGAGTATGCTCTTTCAACAGGATTTCTNAGCATNANAATNAATTTNAAATNTTTTCCTTTNGAATATTCNTTAATTCTAAAAAGTGCNTCATCAGANTANAAATANCTNGGNGTAAAGTCCAATATCCANTNCTCANTTTTTNNATCNTNATAGTAAGTNTTTGCATACCANTCNANNCCNTTTTNATANTTAGAATTATTAAAAAAAAATGGCTCTTTAAATTTNGGNGTATGAATTTGGCTATGTTGACANAGTATTTTAAAAAGAGTANTTGTTCCTGATTTCGGACATCCTATACAAAAAAGATTAGCAGCTCTCATTTTATCCAAATACTTAAATCTNTNTTTAATAACNTNGATANTTTATCTATATCCTCACTATATTTTTCNGATAATATTNTTTTGGTTTTAACATTCATTTCAGANATCTTNTNNGTNGACATATCCAAAANTATTGATTTNANCCATTTTGCNANTTTTGGNCCNAANANTAAATTTAATAATCTTANAATATTAAAAGANCGTGCNATTTGTTTTAAATATTTANTTTTCCATCTCCATCCACCCTTCATATAGACTTTNTNNGTCTTAAAATTAAANGAATCAATTTCTAAAAAATCTGTGCANTCTTTTANAACTTTATTTGGGTTAGATACAAATTCNTCATANATAATGATTTTTACTTTATNAAANTTATGTAGAATTTTTTTTATTTTTTGATANTATANNCCTATTTCAAAATATTTTGCAGCAGGAGAAATAAATTTGTCATTCTCAAANCTATTTTTTTCTTTTTTTAGAGCATCTTCAAATGTTAGGTTTTCANAAATATTATATCTTTTCAAATGATTGTAAGCTGAATATGATCTTTCAACAGGGTTCCTCAAACAAACAATAATTTTNACATCTTTTTCAAGAACTTTTTTTGCATTTTTGANAAACTCATCTGCATAAAANAGATATANNGCACTTGCCTCCAATTTATATTTANAANNATCTTNACTATCAAATAAATTATGATAATCTTTCAAACTTGTAATNAAAGANTTNAGTCTTTTTGTACCTATTTTTTTGTTNACTAAAAAGTGTGGCTCTTTNATTTTAGATAAGTATATNTCATTATGCTGACCAAGATAATTNAANAGTGATGTTGTTCCACACTTNGGAGCTCCNATTATGATTAAATTTGGTAAATTTTTTATTTCAGCCAATGATTGAGATCTTTATTTATTAATAAAGATAAGCTTTTGATATCCTCTTTGAAAAAATTAATTAAATATTCTTTTGTTTGTTTTTTCATTCTTTTNTTTTCCAAAGTAAATTCATTGTANAACCANNCATTTAGTTTTNTTCTAATATTTAACGGTAACACTTTCTTTAAAAATGTNAGATAATNTTTTTTTTCGTTGTAAATAGTTTTATAAAAATTATTACTCCACTTTCTACCNCCNACATTTACTTTTTCNTCTNTAAGAATCTTCATGTTTTTTATTTTTAAAAANTCAAAACAATNATTGACTGATTTATTAGTNTNATNAATAAAATCTTCAAANAAAATTANTTTAACATCTTTAAAACTTTCAATATATGCCTTTACCATTTTATAATATAGCCCCATANTTTTATAATTAATCATTGGCGTAATATTTTTATTNTTTTTGAACCTATNNTCNTCNATANTNATTGCCTCTTCAAAAGATAAGTTTTCTAATTTTGTTNTACTNACATGATTGTATGCTGANAGAGCTCTNTCTANGGGATTTCTTAATAATATTATAATTTTTATATCNTTTCCAAGATATTTTTTAATGTTNNTAATTGCTTCTTCAAAAAAATAAAGATAGAAAACTGANGCTTCGCCAACTGCAGATTTTCCACAACTTTTACTAAATAATTTCTTGTAGTCTTCAAAATTATCTACATAATTGTTNACCCTGCCTTCAATGCTNTTTTTTACAAAAAACCNAGGTTCCTTNACTTTAANATTGTGAATATAATTTGGCATAAANACATCATGATGCTTTCTTAAAAAATTATGCAATGATGATGTTCCAGACTTAGCTGCACCNACAATTAAAAAATTAGGTAAACATTTACTCATCTAAAAGGGTTATAAAAAGTATAAAAACCAAATTCTTTTTTTATGAAATAAACCATNCCTAGATTCCATAATGACATACTTAATAANCTAGCGATTGCTGCTCCCTCAATANTNTAAATTGGTATTAAATANTAATTCAAAACTACNTTGCANAGCGCTCCAATAGATANTATAATCATATAAANAAATTGATTACCTGTCATTTGCAAAATATTNCCCACTGATCCAGAAAATGAACTNATCAATTTTGCTAATGAAAGNATCATTAATGCATTNGATCCNGTTTTAAATTCATCGCCAAAGAGTAACATNATTTTTTGAGGAAAAATGAAAAAAACTATAACAAATGGAATAGTAGTCCAAAAAATTATTTCAGTTGATTGATGNACGANTTTTTTGAGTGACGAAAAATCNTTTTTTGAAAACATTTCAGCAAATTTTGGACCAGCGATACTATTAATTGCCATNAAACTTAAGCTGGCAAGCATAGACAATTTAAATGCTGTAAAATAAACACCTACTTGATCAGAATCCATCATATTACCNAGCATGAGTTTATCTGTCCATGCCATTATAAATTGAACNANTTGAGCAATCATTATNGGTAAAGATATTTTTAGCATATCAAAAATTTCAAATTTTTCAACTGATTCANTTTNCTNTATATTTTTTTTGAGATNAAAGCTTNTTTTAAAAGAATATGTAGANAGAATGAATACAATTAANAAACTACATAAATAAGCAAANATTGGTATATCNTCATTTNTNAAAAACTGAACAAAANNAAAGATNCAGACAATGGAGAATAGGGCTTGAGAAACCCTNAAATAAAATGAAAANTGTGCAATCTTTTTTAAACCTCTTAAACATTGATAATTCAAGATGAAAAAAGTCATCGGTAAAATCAGAAAACTNTTNAGTTTAATGTGNAAAATTTCAGCATTNATAAGAGCTGCTATTTCACTTGAAAAAAAATACATTATAAATGAGCACAGCAGNCAGGTGAAAATCAATAAAATTTCTATTCTTCTTTTGAAATAGATTATACTTTTCCACATTTTTTTTTTNNCAAATGATGCNANAAACCTAACTGAAAAAATATCTAGTCCTAGCTTTGAAATTATACTAAAACCTCTTAATACTGCTATTGCTAGCACATAATCNCCTANGCCAGANGCACCGAAATACCTAGCAATTACTAAAGTTAATACAAAGCCTGCAGCTTGACCACAAATCCTTAAAATCAATGATATNCCNGCNTGATTAAATANTTCTGAAAAATCAGAGTCTGCAAATAACTTTTTAAATCTTTCTATCATTCAACAANAAAAAAGGGNTTAAGCAAGTTTTCTTTNTTATATGTTAACTCAGTACCATTNTCATAGNTTAANATTTTNAATCCNGAATACTTTGCAATTGAATGACCAGCTGCAACATCCCATTCCATAGTTGGTGCTAGTCTTGGATAAACATCAGCTTTGCCCTCTGCNACCATACATATTTTTANTGAGGATCCAATAGAAACTATTTCTATATTTTCTTTTATTTCTCTTCTNCTATCTACAAAGTCTTTTGTTTCTTTACTCATATGTGATCTGCTTGCTACTATAACATGTTTACTAGAATTTTTAATTATAGGTAGTTTTTCTGATTNTCTTATTAGTTCCTCAATCGAAGCTAAATCTTTAAATTCATNAANANATACTGTNGACTTATATGAACCCACATTTTTATTTGAGAAATAAAGAATATTCTTTGCTGGAACATAAATNACACCAATAATTGGTTGGTTATTTTTTACAAGAGCCACATTAACTGTAAACTCTCCATTTTTTTTTATGAATTCTTTAGTACCATCAAGCGGATCAACAATCCACAAATACTNCCANTTTTTTCTCTCCTCATAATTTAATTGCTTTCCTTCTTCACTTAAAATAGGTATTTTACTATCATNTAAAATTTCTTCAATTTTCTTATTACATTTCTTATCAGCAATTGTTAGTGGTGAATTATCTTTTTTTAGCTCAAAACCAAAATCAGTATTATAAACTGACATTATTTCTTTGCCACCATANATACANGCAGATATTGCTAAAGATGTTAAATTTTCAATGTTCATTTTAAAATATCTTTTCCGCTCGATGTNCCTATTCTATCACAGCCTAATTTAACTAGCTTTTNAGCAAAATCTTTAGANNTTATNCCTCCGGATGCTTTAATTTTCATNTTCTTAATNGAGTTTTTAATGAGCTTNATATCATCTANCTTAGCTCCATAGCCTGAATAATAGCCTGTTGATGTTTTTATGTAGGATTTTGATAAATGATTTGAGAATTGACTTGAAATTATAGCTTCAATCCTCTGNCAAATACTTTTTATCTCATTTTTTGAAAGAGCNCCAGTTTCAATAATCCACTTAACTATTTTATCATTTTCTAAACAAAAACTTGTACATAATTCAATTACGCTATCAAATCTTTTAAAGTCACTATATTTAAATGCATTGTAGTCAACTACAATATCAATTTCGTCGGCAAAATCAATTGATTTATTTAATTGCTTTATTATTGAATCAAAGCTATCAGTACCTAAAGGGAAATTTACAACAGTTGCTATTTTAATCGAAGATTTAAATTTACTTTTAATGTTGAAGGCGAGATTTAAATATTCAGACCTAACTACAACACACTTAAAATCCATTTGTATGGATTCCTTTATAAAAACTTGAATCTTCTCTTTCAAATCTTCCTCAGACGTATCAAGTTCAAGACTTGTTTTTAAAAAAGTGTTATCTATAAATTTTTTCACTCTCCCTTNTNGTTCNTNNNGNTTCAAATATAATAAAACAAAGNGGGTTTNCTATNTNGNAAGTCTGAAATAAATNAATTTAAATGTTAAGTTAGAANATTATTGAAGCTGAACGTTAATTGGNACNGTATATCTAACACTNGCAGGNTTATTTCTCTGTTTNCCTGGNGTAAAAACTGGTAGNGATTTTATAACTCTTACAACCTCATCATCTATTTTTTTNTCCAGACCCCTTAATATTTGAACATCAGAAGCCTTTCCCTTCTTGTTAACTACAAAAGTTGCAATTACTCTACCTTCAATTCCATAGTCTTTTAACATTGGNGGATATTTAAAATTCCTGCTAATATGTCTTAGTATGTTTGATTGTGTACAACCTTCATCACTACAGCCCGGAAANAGTGGCATATTTTCTACAACAATAAAAATTTCATCATCATCCTCCTCTTCAATCTCGACTATTTCATCTTCATCTGTTTCTGTATCTTCAATCTCAAGCTCCTCTTCTATTTCAACCTCATCCTCAACAATTTCAATTACCTCTGGAGGTGGAGGAGGCGGAGGTGGAGGTTTNATTTCTTGCTTTGTAATTGGNATTATTTCCTCCTCCAAATCATCAAAATTTACTTCTCCTAAGTTAAAATTGCTNTTNTCATAACTTTTCCACTCAAANGNAATGTAGACAANGAGCAGTGAGATTATGAGTCCTATTTGTAAAAAAAGAGANCTCTTTTTTTCTAAACTTACTTTAGGATTTTTTTTCTTTTGCATATTACTCAACTANCTTTTTATAGTCATCAGCACTTAATAACGTTTCTAATTCACTCTCATCAAAATCTGAAACAGAAATTATCCAACCCTTATTGTATGGGTCATCATTGATAAGCTCTGGTGAATNTTCTAGTTCTTTATTAAAACTATCTACTTTTCCTGAAANAGGCATAAACAAATCTGATACAGTTTTAACAGCCTCAATTGTACCAAAAACTTCCTCTTGATCCAATTCTTCGTTTAAAGTATCAACATCAACAAAAACAATATCTCCAAGCTCNCTTTGAGCAAACTCAGTAATGCCAATNTATGCTATNCCATCAGAAANTTTAACCCATTCATGNTCTTTTGTGTACTTAATATCATTTGGAAATTTCATAAAACAATTTATTCAAAAATACACTTTTTATATCTTNAACAAAACACTAAAACAAATTTATCCAGCTAATGTAAATCTCAAACTAAANCCAGNATTTGTTATTGNACTNGGNAANGTTGTNGAGACAAATGGATTAGTAATTACTCTNTCATANAAAAGNTTAAGATTTANCCGCCTATTAACTACATAATCNGTTGAAAACTTNATACTTACAATTTGTTGACCCATTGTTATTTGTTCAACATCTTCGATAATTTTTCTAATCATTGTTTTATTATTNCTAATNTTAACATCTAGCTTCAAATCNAGGTCNGATGATATTTTTTTTCCTCTTCCNGATGATATAAAATTNAAGTTAAGATCNGAGATTCTNTATCCNNCACTTANAACATACTCTTTTGTTTGTGTTTCAGTNAATTGACTATTTACNAGAGANAGNGACAACAATCTACTTCTTTTAAACTCAANCTTGGTNAANAAACTATTTTTCCAAACTANATCAAGTTTAAAAAGTGGACTAAATTGTTCATTNATTGTCACTTGNGCAATTTCTTTTTCAACATGATAGCTTAAATTATTTACATTAACTTCATCTCCATTTANATAGTTTAAATTACTAGAANATGATCCAACNGTNTATGTNCTTCNATANGCGTGAGCAATAAGTATTGATCTGAATCTTCTTTTTAAATATGGAATAGTCATTANTCCATCATAATTTATCCTCCAGTTTGGTAANGGTATTGCAGGAAATGAAGTTAAGCCAATATTTANNGGACTTTTTCCTGANTATGCAGCAAGAAATGCAGGNATAATAACCTCTTGAGAAGTAGGTCCATATCCACCTGTAATTATTGTNTCATTATTTATAATTTGATATTCAATTGGGAANCCTGTATTAGGNTCAGTTCCTCCNTTAAAATTGGGNTTTTGAGCAGCAAGTCTATTTGCTATATCTGCTCTGTATCCTCTAAAGTTAGAAAATACTGAAGACAAATAGTTTTCATCATCATTAGAAAAAGCAGTTCTAAATGAAATAAATGANATACTATAATTACCAGTTTGAGTTGGAGAAAAAGAATTATAAATATTNTTTTCNTCATCCCACCTAAAATATTCTTGAAGATTATTTGATGTTGTTTTATTCGCATTTAACTCAATTCTAAATTTATTAAAAGGCTCAAATGTTCCTCTTAGGTTTAAATTATTAGATGAATTAGTTTTATACAATGAATTGAGGCTTGAATTCTGAACTATCCAATTATTTGATGAGGCATTTGTTCTTATATCATTTTGACTTCCAAAAGTAAATGGTAGTCCTGGCGCCATATTACTCCATTCGTTGCCTAACAAATTTGGGTTATATCTGAAACCAGGCATTAACGTACCCTGAGAAGTACTGTAATTGATTGATATATTTTTTAATCCTAAAGCAAATCTNGTTATGTGTTTAAATATTACATACCTGTCTTTATTTTCATCNGATTCTTCATTAGAATTTTTAATTCTTTTCTTCTGACTATTTCTTTGGTTTATTTTTCTAAAATATGGAACCTTATTGTATAGGTTGTTAAGATTAATTTGTCCATTATACTGTATGCTTCTTGAATTTTGAATTGTATTTCCAAGATCTGTCATAGAGAGTGGCGCTGCAGTCCAGTTAAAAGTAGAGTTATACCTTGTGTTTAATGACATGAAATTTGTAATTGGAATCTTATTCAATGGCACTTGATAATTAATATTCATTGTTTGTCTATAATTAGTTGTTCTTCCTAACTTCCAAACATTATTCCAAATTGTATCCATTTTTTCTTCATAAAAACGGTCATCTCTGCTAATTCTTCCACTTGGCTCATCAATATTGGCTTTAACATTTACTGCATAATCTAATTTTAAACTTCTGCTGATATCATATTTCATCTCATACATTCTATTCCAACTAAAAATTTTATTGTAAGTCGGAAATATTAGCATATTTGAATTATTAATATTTCTAAGTTTTGTTTCGTTATAATTTCTATCAATATCAGTTCTAAAAGAAAATGATTTTGGCATAGTATTAATATTAAAGTCTTTAATAATTCTTAAATAGGGTGATTTTGATTTTATAGAAGAAAAAGGTTTTATATTTTTTGGCCTTATATTATAATTATAGGTCAAGGCCCCCTTGTAGTTAACAGTATTGTTGTATTCTGTATTTATATTTCTAATTTTTGTTTCATTTTTAGAATATGATANAGTAAAATTCTCTAAATCATAAATTTTNGGTTTAGAGGCTTTATTTGATTTTTCAATTGATTTTGTTTTTCTAACATTTGTAAGATTAATACTCTTCCTAACTATATAATCCTGTGCAATATTTTTTAGCGAATCTCTTTCTTGCTTATCCTCAAGTGTATTTAGTGATGTCGAAAATAAAATATCAGGATCTAATGGATTATATTGTGGATTTTTGAATGCTTCTGAAATNCCCATGTATAAAGGAATTTTAACACCATACTTTTCAGGAAAAAACTTTCCCAAATCAAANGATGATGAAACATCGTANTGATANAGATTNAATTTTTGTCTCTCNTTTACTTTTTTTTCNATGGATCCAAATCCTATTGTACTTATACTACCAGAGGCGGTTACATTTCCAAAATCAGCTAGCTTTGTAGTTAANCTTGAATTAGCTGCCCAGCCACCATACTCNTCGAAATCTGTCAATCTTAGTTCATTCACCCATATTTGACCNCACTTTGANAATCCATCATCANTACTNTTAAAATTAATTTTTTTAGGNTTACGTATNCCTATCATNATTGTTTTAACNTGTGACAGATTTGGATTACCAACTACNGTTATCTTNCCATTTCCAAAAAGTTTTTCATAAGNAAGAGTTACACTTTCATTNTTAAAATTTCTTTCTTGTTTAGTTGTTTGAAANTCNTCAAAATTTATATTTATATTATTAATNTCTGGCCAGATTTCATTTGAGGATGTTGAAAANTGAGNTGTTGGTTGCAANGGAATTTCATACTCATAATANTTNGATGTAAAATCAGTTCCAAGTCTAATAAANCAAGACAAATCACCGTAATTAAGATTATCTTCAGCTCCCTCNAGNTGAACAAACATTTTTAATTTCTTNTAGGCCCTCACGTCAAGATCTGATGTTTTATATGCAGCCCTTGAATCACCATCTCTTAANTNACAAACTTTAAGAACCAAAGATTGNTCNTTNTTTTGTCTNAGTGTTGTTGTGGTATTATCAATCTCTTGTTCTATNCCTGGAGGAAGAACGTANTTNACTGGTGATCTNTTGCCATTTTCNTCAATATTAACTGCTGAAACATCAAAAATAGTTGCATCTTCTTCNTCAATTGGTATNTATTCACCTGNAGTNGTTANATCAAAATTATANCTTCTCCATTCTCCTCTGACTAAGTCAAAAGTAGCAAATCTTAGNACTATNGGNTCCTGAAAATTAGTAANTGCCATTCTCATAAATCTAATAGATTTGAAATCTTGAATNCCNCCAATTATTTTATCNGGCTGATAAACTGGAACTCTAAATTGATACCATTTTATNGNTCTNNTATTACCATTCTCTGTTTTAACTTGCGCNTCAAACATATCAGAAATATAATTGTTACCNACACTCATTTCNGGTGANANTTCTATCTTATACTGAAAGTAACTTTCCGTTTCACTAAGTGTATAATCTTTATTTATATCTTCTGAGTTGGGCANATTTGATGCAGCNGTAGGATATGATTCAGGTGATTCGTCCGTTGTTACTGAATTACCATCAGGATTATTGTAGTCTATGTATCTATCAAGAATTTCGGTGGAGNTATTATCAAAATCTGTTCCTCGGTAATAATGAAAATTATCAGCTGAAGGATCTTCAAGAGCTTGCAAGTATGCATTTGAAGTTGTCCCAAATGTTGATTGAAGTTTAGAAATGTAGATTGAATCAAAAAATAGTTCCTCATCATCATCTGATAATCCATCAAGGCCTATGTCCTGAAATTTTCTAGACTGAGGGTCATTGTCAAATGCTTCAACTATTGAGAAATTTGTNGGTACTCTTCCCCAAGCAGTTGTATCAACATTCTCAACGATCTGAGTGGTTGGGAATCCATGTTCAAATGATTTATATCCATCCTTTAAAATATCCTCTGAAATATTTCCAAGATGGATATACATATCACCTCCACTGTGATTTATTCCTAATCCATCTTCTTCATTAAACGGATCCATCATCCAAAATTCAATAAACTCAATATTTGCTGATTGAAAGTCATTTGTTTCTAATTTCCTCATTATTCCACCCCAGCTTTCTTTAGGAGAATCAAGCTGACCCTGCGAGTTCAANCCGTCAACTGAATAATTATATGGGCCTCTTTTGGACGGATAGTATGCAATATCTAAGATTGGCATATTAGTTATCTGTGAACCAAATTCAGGGTCTTTGTTTGGAAAAACTTCTGTTTCAAGTACTTCCCTAACATAATGATATGATTGCTGCTCAATTGAGTTACCATTTTCTAANACTATGTTCTTGTTGATATTAGGAGGTGTGATTGCTGAATTTCTAAAAAAAAGTGGATCAATGGTATACCAAGCTAATTTTGCTCTTCGGGCTCCATATTTTAAATTCTCATGAAAGCCAGAAAATTCTGTTTCTGGAAATTTAAAAGTTGTATTTTGACTTCCATCAGANGGATAACTTGAAAGTTGCCATGCACCCATATTTTTTATGTCCAATGAAGTCCTGCTAGACTCAAAATCATCTATATATGANACACCATTCTTTCCAACAGCTCTGTGATGTCCAGGAATGAGATGTGCGAATTCAGTTGTTGCTATAATTCTTGATTTTGATTTTGTTTCAATTAATGGGATATTATCAATTAGCTTAGTCAAAAAAGGAGAATCTTTTTGATAAATACCATCAATTCCCCAAATAGTATTTGAAATTGGTTCATCTCCCGCATTAATTTTATTTGTAAGAGGCCTTTCTGTTAAGTTTAGCATAGTTGCTCCAAGAACAAAATCTTCATTAACCTCATAATCAGCGTGAATACCAACAAGAGTTTTATTTTGAATCCCAAACATTGAATTGTTTTCAAGTGAAATTTTGATTGGGATTCCAGAACTTAGTATTCCTTCATTAATTATTGTAACTCTTCCCATCATATAATCAACAGTATAATCTTGATTTTCAACAAGCTTTTGAGAACCTGCAGTAACTGTTACTGAGCCTTCGGGGACATTCATAGCTCCAAGCCTAATTTCTGAACCCGAAGAGGCCTGATATGTTCCTCTTAATCTGAATTTATTAAGCTCTGGGTATTGTTGCGCAATAATTAATGTTGAATCATATAATTGNTTATAAACATATTTGTTAGCAATGCTTTGATTATCAAACTTTGATTCAAGATAACTTCCAAAAGGCTCTCTTACAGGAAAAATAATTTTTCCATTTGATGAAATAGCAGTAATCCCTTCAACAAAATCAAAAACACCATCTGATTGATTATCTTGTTGCTGATTAAGCTCATCTAAATTTAAAANTTTTATAAGAGGTATNCCATCAANAATACCTTNGGGGATATAGTTTGTTATCGCACCTGATTCCTCTGTATTTTCATATACCACATCCAAAACAAATTCGCTAGCACTCATTTGATATGCTCCTAAAGAATATATGTTTTTCATCATTAAATCCCAATTNGGTAAGTTGGGTGAAAATGCTGTCCCTTTGATTAGTTTTACTATCANAGAATTTGGNGCNGTTGGACCATCTAGTGTAAGTTCTCCAACTTGATAAGTCTGATTNCCTAATGTGTACTGAAAAGCAACAGCGAGNACCTCATCATTATTTAATGACTGATTTAATGATATNTANCCAAGCTGTGGATGATAACTATATTCATTNGGATTTAATTTTCTNGCTCTTTCTAACTTTTCATANTCCCTACCATTTTCAAAAAAAAAGGTNTGAGGCGATGCCAGAGGNCCAAGAACATTATTAACTTGATTGATGTCTCTNANTCCTGAATAGTTNTTNATTAAATTNTCANACATACTNTTTGTAGAGTTNTCAGGNTAGTCCNCACCCAAAAACTGAGTAAATGANGTATTNTAAATATTGTTATTAGTTTCACCTAAATCTAAGAANGCAACTATATTTCTGGTATCATTAGTAGTACCTGTTTTATTNGTNATCCATANCTCGAGCTTTGTTATATTTATTGGAGAATTGACAAATGGTAGATTNNTNAGAGACAAGTCATATTGTTCCTTAAAAAATTGNNTNAGAAAAAAATGTTTATTTGCTTCGTATTGATCTGCATAAATATCAAATTCANTTGTTTGTGCACCTCCAGAAACTTCAACCTCTGANGTTGTACTTTTTTGTAGNGATAATATACTCGTAATTGTTGTTCTACCAAACTGTAACTGACTTTTAAANCCAAANAATGACTGACTNCCAGTAATTAATGTTCCNTTAAGNGGTAAGCTTACNTTACCAACTTCAATTTTTTTNATTATNTCATCNTCTGAACCAGTGTACTCAAGCCTCATTTGATTCTCAAAATCAAANGTGCTNTCAGTNTTAAAATTTGTAGTCAATTTNAGTTTTTCACCAATTTTTCCNATAACATTCATCTGAATTTTNTCTTGAAAATCAAAAGATGTNGTTTTTCTTTGTTCTTCNGGTAATGAAGGATTATCTAATCGATTTGTTTTCAAACCAAAAATTAACTCAGCAGAACCCTGAGGTCTAATATCNACCGAGTTCCCTCCAAAAATCCTATCAAANGTTTGGCCTGGTATATATAGTTTTGGTAATCTTGATGAAAAAATATTTTTGCTTTGCTGANTNGTTTTTTTAGAAAGCCAGTAATTTTTATTTTTTTCTTCNAAATCCCTCTTCCAAAACTGTTCNAAAGATAAAAAAGTACTATTCCCCAAACTAAATGTCCCAATTTTATTTGTAATACNNTAGTTNTTATTTTTTGGANAATANATTGTTTGCTGACTNAANTTNGAAGGTTTATTTANGAANAGACCACCACTTTGATTTTGANTAAANGGNTAGTTANGNTNGCTNNTANTTGTTGAATCAATAANNGCNAANGTTGATTGAANAATAAACAANNANNAAAAAGAAATTANNTNNANTATCTTCAAAAANTTNAACATTTAATTCATTACATCTGGCTTAGNGATTCTCGAACAAGAGTTTCAACATCAAAATTNCCTTGCTTATTTGTTAGAGCTTTATCAATTTTTTGTTGAGCAATCTTCTTTGAGAAACCNAGTGCCACCAGTGCTGATAACGCTTCATTTTGAATTGTATTGTTCAAGTCTAAAGAAATTTCATCTGAAATGGCTGATTTTGTTACNTTNTCCTTTAGATCAATTATTATTCTTTGAGCTGTTTTTAATCCAATTCCCTTGACATTTTTTATTGCAGCTACATCAGATGCAGAAATATAATTTATGATCTCATCACTTTTATATGTTGACAATATTACTTGTGCTGTGCTGGGGCCAACTCCAGAAACGCTAATTAAATGTCTAAAAAGCTTTCTTTCATTTTCTGTAATAAATCCGTACAATGTATGAGAATCTTCTTTAACCGAAAGATGAGTGAATAGTTTACATCTTTCATCATTAATTTTTGAAAATGTCTGTAACGAAATATTTATAGAGTAACCTACTCCATTGCAGTCAATAACTACCTGGGTTGGTGTTTTATCCACTAATTTTCCGTCTATATGATTTATCATTTTGCTTTAAAAAGTAAATTTAACTATTCGTTTGCAAAAGCTAATTTATTTGGTAAAAGTTTTAAACAAATAATTTTTAAAATTATTGTAAAATGAACTTCTTGACTGTTCTACTTAAATCGTTATTTATAGCTACTATAAAATAAGTCCCATTTGAGTAATTAGAAAAGTTGACTTTTAAATTACTTTCAACTATTAGATTTTTTTGAATGATTTTTTCTCCAAAAGCATTAAAAATCAATATCTCTTTTATTTCATCTTTAGATAGACTAATGTTAATTATTTCATTTGAGGGATTAGGAAAAATAGTAAAAGAGCTAGACTTTAGTGAACTGATGTTTGTAAGATTTCCGTTATATTTAATGTTAATACATGTTCTGTCAATAGGATCTGATACCGGATAAAAACAGTATTCAATGGTCGCAGGTGCATTTGAACAAAAAGCATTGTAATAACCTCCAAAATCAATATTGTCAGACTCACCAGGATTTAAAGTGTTGAATGAAGATGAAACATACTGAGAAGGACCATAGCACTCTGCACCCCAGCAAAAATAATTTTGTGTACCCAGTGCGGTATCAATAATGACTTTTTCACAATGTATGTCTAAGATATTTATTGAATTATTAGTTATTGTTAGAGAAGCACTTGTTTCAAAGCAGGGGTCTTGAGTTAATTTAATAGTATCTCCCGTTACTAAAAGAGTTTGAGTAAAACTATTAATAGAAAAAAATAATACTGTAAGAAATAGGAGTGTTTTTTTCATTATTATGTTTTAAACAAATATAAATAATTTATCCTGTTATCAACAGATTTATATTAGATGAAAAATTATTATATTTGTTAGATTACAACCAACGCAAACACCGCAAAAAACAATGAAAAAATACCTATTTTCCCTACTCATCGCATTACCTTTTTTTGCGATTTCACAAACATTTGTCAGCACATCTCCAGAAAATAAGAATGTTATTCTTGAAGAATTTACTGGTATTTCATGTCAGTTTTGTCCTGATGGACACAAAATTGCTCAAGATTTAAAAGACCTTTATCCAAATGATGTATTCTTAATCAATATTCACACTGGTGGTTATGCAAGTCCACAAGGATCTGGAACTGATTTTAATACTCCTTTCGGTACATCTCTTGCAAATCAAGCTGGTGTAACTGGATATCCCGCTGGTACAGTTAATAGACATGTCTTTAGTGGAGGGGCAACTTCTATGAGTAGAAGCGCTTGGTCTTCTTCAGCTACTCAAATGATGAGCCAGTCTTCTCCTGTAAACGTTGGGATTCAAGCTAGCGTTAATATGTCTACTAGAGTCCTTAGTGTTGATGTTGAAGTTTATTACACTGGTAACCAAACTGTATCTTCGAACAAACTAAATATAGCTGTATTACAAGAAAACGTTCCTGGACCTCAAAGTGGTGGAACTACATACAATCCATCAGCGATACTTGCAGATGGGAGGTATAATCACAAACATATGCTTCGACACCTTATGACAGGACAATATGGTGTTCCAATAACAAATATTTCTCAAGGAAGTTTATATTCGAATAATTTCACATGGAACGTTCCTAATAAATTAATTGGATATAATTTATCACCAGAAATAGATTTAACTAACCTCACTGTTGTTGCATTTATAAGCGAAGGAAACCAAGAAATACT
>PBAP01000007.1 GCA_002716345.1 Flavobacteriales bacterium
ACTGTTTGAACCAAGTGTCAGTGCTACTGGAGTTGCTAGAAAAGCATTTCCATTAGCTGTTGTTTTATATACTCTCACATTCGCCCCACCCACTGGCAGAGACGTTACATTCATTGTAAATGTTTGAGCTGATTGACTTACTGAACCATCAGCAACAGTTGTTGCTGTGAGAACATAAGGCCAAGCACTTGGCCCTGAGGTAAAATCGCTACAAGCACTTATCAATGAAGTGGATTGAGCAAACACATTTGTAGTGCTAACTGATAAGACAGCTAATAATAAAAGTGTTTTGATTTTTAATATTGTTTTTTTCATAATAACTTGTTTAGTTTCGTTGAATATATAAAAAAAAACAAGTTAAAACAAAAATTTAAAAAAAGTATTTACTAGAGTTGAATATTTAAAAAAATACAGTTAGTGTTTTAATTACACTTTGAATTTTAATTTTTAGAATTTATTTTTTTGTGTTTTTTTTATACTAAGAGCTTACTGACAATTAATGTGTAAATGATTTTTATTTAATTTTGATAGTATATTGTCGTTATATTTTTTGTGAAAAAAATATTTAATTACAAAATGTTAATTTTAGATTTCATGATATGCCCATTAAAAAAATTAAACTAATTATATTATTGTTTTTTGTTTCTAGCAGCATTAATGCAAATGTGTATTACGTCAGCAGCTCATTTGGTAATGACTCAAACAGTGGTTTAAGTATTCAAACACCATTCAAATCTATTGAAAAGTTGAACTCTATAAACTTCAATCCAGGTGATTCCATTTATTTTAAATCAGGTGATTATTGGGAGGGTATGTTTTGGCTTAAGGGGTCTGGCACATTAACAGAGCCGATTGTAGTTGATGTTTATGGTGGAAATGCTAGGCCTATCATAAATGGTTTTGGTTATCAAGCATCAATTTTAATTTTTAATGATCAACACATTCATATAAATGGATTAGAGCTTTACAATTCTGCTGATCATTTTGATTCTGCTAGCACAACAACTATATCCGCACAAACACCTAATTTATTTACAAATGGTCCAAACACCTCATGGACTAATGTTTACTCTGCTTGCATAATTGGTGATGGAAATAATGGAGCTCAACAAACCTTTGTGATTAATGTAACGAATCTACCTGCTCAAGGAGCAAATTACAGAGTTGCAAGAACAGTAGCTAACCAAAATTGGTATTTCGCTCCTGCACAAGCCTTATCATTGGGGCTGAATACAATAACAGTTAACAGTGTTAGCTTTGACAGAACTGTGAAATTTCAATTTAGTAATGGCGCAGTTGAATTTAGTACAATTACTCTTAATGGAGATTCTATTTATCAGGGCGTAGCTAAAAAACTACCCGGTTTTGGTGGAGTTGAAAATTCTTGGGGCTCAGGTAAAAACGTTCGTTTCGGTGTCAAGGTGGTTGTATCTACACAAGACCTTCAAAACTTTACTTTTAATGATCTATACATTCACGATATTTATCCGACACCGTCTAATACTAATAACATTCATCTTGGATATGGTATCAAATTTGAAACACAATCAGATTTAACTTCTGGATTAGTGAATATCATTTCTAATATAAAAGTCATTAACTCAACAATATCAAACACTGGACATTATGGTCTGTGGATCAAATCTTTGGGAATTGTTGGCATAGATTCTGTAAAGAACAACCAAATTCTTGTTGAAAATTGTGTTTTTGAACATACAGGCGGCTCAGGCTTTGTTCCAAATAAAAGTAAAAATGTGCTTGTTCAAGATTGTATTTTCAATCACACAGGCTCATCAATAGACAATAGAATGTGGAAAAGAGGAAGCGGTATGTGGCCTTTTGATTGTAAAAATGTAGTTGCTCAAAACAATAAATTCTTGAACGCACACGGTCCAATGGACTCTTATGGATCACATATTGACTATGGCAATGAAAATGTTGTGTTTCAATACAACTATAGTTGCAATAATGAAGGTGGATTTGCTGAGATTTTAGGAGATAACATAAATTGTGGTTATCGATACAATATAAGCGTGAATGATGGTTACAGAGAAGACCCCAATGGGACAACATGGGACAAGAAAGGTAAAATATTTTGGGTCTCTAACTATTGTGGTCAAAACCCAATTAGATGTACAAGTGTAGGTACTTTCATTTATAATAATTCAGTGTTTGTAAGCGACACACTGAACCCTGAAATCTATTTTTGGCCAAATGTCGGTGATGTACATGTATATAATAATTTAATTGTCACAGGACAAAACGGACAAACTATTCCCACTTTAATTGAAAATGACCCCAGCGACCTTTACATTAGTCATAATCTTTTTTATGACTCCACTCGAATAGATTTAGACATTGAGCTAGAGAACAATGCAATTTACGGTGATCCTTTATTGTTGAATTCTTTTTATTATGGAGAAAATAATGACGAAGCATACAAAGTTCAAAGTAATAGTCCCGCAATTGGAAGTGGTTTTTTAATTAGTGGTAGCACTGATTCGATTAACTATCTACAGCACAATGGAGGCTTGGATTATTTTGGGAATAGTGTTTCTCATAACTTACCATCAAATATTGGCGCTTACAATGGTTCTGGTGCAACGAATATTTTGGAAATTAATAAAGATAAAATAAGACTTTACCCAAGCATAACTATAGATAATGTTAATATATTGATTGAAGAATACTCAGGCACTATAAAAACAGAAATTTATACACTTAGCGGTGATTTTATAGCAGTTCAATATGGAAATAAACTTTCTTTCGAGCAGTATAAGTCTGGAACTTACTTCTGCGTGATAACATATGCAAACAAAAATAAAAATCTTAGAGTAGTCAAGCTATAATTATCTTATTTTAATCTTGGAAGACTGATCATAAGATAATTACTAATATTTAGTAACTCTATCTACACTACTACCCTTTTTGGAGATAATTTTAATAAAGTATAAACCAGAAACATAATCAGAAAGATTGATTCGATCTTGGTCAATCAAGTCTGACTGTTGCATTAACACGTTACCATTAATATCAAGAATAAGAATATCAATAAATCCTATACCCTCCAATGAAATTACTAGATCATTAGTTGTAGGGTTAGGAAAAAACTTAACTTCATATTTTTTATAATTATCATTAATTCCTGTTGAAGTATTAATAGTAAAACAATCAGAAATTTCTGAACAATTGTTTAAACTTACTTCAACTGCATATGATCCAGATGTTTGAGTTGTAAATGTTGCATTTGTTTCACCTGTAATTGGTGCAAAATTATCGTTGCAATCAACCCATTGATATGTTGTTCCACCAGCAGTAGATTGAGCTTGTAGCGTAGTATCATTTATAATAACAACAACAGAATTTACAGACGTAATTGTTAAATCAACACTGGCAATACTATCACAACCATAAGCATTAGTACCTATCCAGCTATATGTTCCAGATGTAGTATACGTATTTCCGTTCCAATTTAAACTGTCACAAGATGAAATAGCAGAAAAGGAAGATGAGGATGAATTAATTGTAAGATTTAAAGTTACTACACTATCACAACCAACGCTATTAGTATCTACCCAAGTATATGTGCCAGATGATGTATATGTATTACCATCCCAATCATAGCTATCGCAAGCACTAACATTAGCAAATGAAGAAGATGAGTTATTAATTACTAAAATCAAAGAATCAGTGCAAGCTCCATTATTATATGTATATGTTCCCGAGCTGGAATAAGTATTTCCATTCCAAATATATAAGTCACATGATGTCACAAAGGAAGAAGTACTATTTCCTGTTATTGATAAAACTAAAATAGATGTACTATCGCAGCCAAACATGCTAGTACCAGTCCAGTAATAAGTTCCCGAGTTTGTATATGTATTTCCATTCCAATTGTAACTGTCGCAAGCGGAAATGGAAGATGAAGATATTGTAGAGTTATTTATTGTAAGATTTAAGGTTACGACACTATCACACCCCAGAGTATTAGTTCCTGTCCAAGTATATACTCCTGATGTAGTATATGTTGTTCCATTCCAAAAAAGACTATCGCATGATGTAATAGACTCAGATGATGATGAGTTATTAATTGTTAGGTTTAATGTTTCTGTACTATCACATCCAACAGCATTTGTTCCTGTCCAAGTATATACTCCTGATGCAGTATACGTTGTTCCATTCCAATATAAACTGTCACATGATGAAATAGATACTGTAGAGGAGGATGAGCTATTAATTGTTAGGTTTAATACTGCTGAACTATCACATCCAACAGCATTCGTTCCTATCCAAGTATAGGCACCAGATGATGTATATGTATTTCCATTCCAAGCGTAACTATCGCAAGCAGCAACATTAAAAGATGAAGAAGATGAATTATTAATTGTTAAATTCAACGTTACTGTACTATCGCATCCAGCTGCGTTCATAAACAAATATGTGGCAGTGTTGTTAGATATATTGTATGTGTTTCCATCAATCCAAGTGTAGTTGTCACATGCTACAATAACGTCAGTACTAGATGAGATTGCACTACAAACACATGATGATGCTAGTCCATTTAAGCTCAAAGCATCAAACTCAACAGCTCCACTTGAAAATTGGAACTTAACTGCTCTATTAAATGTTACAGCAGGAACTGTAATACTATTAGACCCTAATGTAAGTACTGTTGCAGGTCCAAAGAACCAGTTTCCATTAGCTGTTGTCTTGGCAACCCTAAAATCTGCTCCACCAGATGGTAAAGTTGTAACGTTAATAGTAAATGTTTGAGCACTTTGACTAGCTAAACCAGAATCAACAGTTGTTGCAACAAGAACATAAGGCCAAGCTGCAGGACCTGAAACAAAATCACCACAATCACTAATTAATGATATTGGAGGTGTGGGTAATGGAGCAACACATGATGAAGCTATTCCGTTTAAAATTAATGCATCAAACTCAACATCTCCACTTGAAAATTGAAACTTAACTGCTCTGTTGAATGTTACAGCTGGTACAGAAATGCTATTTGAGCCAAGTGTTAGTGCTATTGCAGGACCAAAATACCAATTCCCATTCGCTGTTGTCTTGGCAACTCTAAAGTCTGCTCCTCCTGATGGTAAGTTTGTTACATTAATAGTAAATGTCTGTGCTCCTTGACTAGAAACTCCAGCAGCAACTGATGTTGCTTCAATTACGTAAGACCATGAGGTATTGGTACCAATAACAAAATCACTACAACCACTAATTAGTGATGAATTTGGAGTTGGCAAGGTAACAATACAAGATGAAGCTATTCCATTTAAGCTCAAAGCGTCAAACTCAACAGCTCCACTTGAAAATTGGAACTTAACTGCTCTATTAAATGTTACAGCAGGAACTGTAATACTATTAGATCCAAGTGTTAGTGCTGTTGCAGGACCAAAAAACCAGTTTCCATTGGCTGTTGTCTTGGCTACTCTGAAGTCTGCTCCACTTGATGGTAAAGTTGTCACGTTAATAGTGAATGTCTGAGCTCCTTGACTAGCTAATCCTGAATCAACAGTTGTTGCAACAAGAACATAAGGCCAAGCTGTAGGACCAGAAACAAAATCACCACAATTACTAATTAATGATGTGTTTTGAGCAGATACATTTAAAGAACAAATGATAAAAACAAAATAAAATAAAAACAATTTGGTTTTATGAAAAAGTAGTTTTAAAAAAAATCTGTTATTAAAGGTTAAGCTAGATATTTTCATAGTGTTTTATTAAATGTATGATCGGAGACAAAGGCTAAAAAAAATTAATTTTTGTTTTTATTTGACTCTTTATAAATTTTAGGCTCATTATAAACTCTTGAAATAACTGTATCTGTCATTCTTTTCATTTGTTCAATTGAACCATCATCCTTATATTCTGTTCTTAATTCCTGAAGCTCTTTTTTGAGATTTTCAATCAGCTCTGGTGATGCCTGAGCGTATATATTATTCACTTCGTTAGGATCTGTCTGTAAGTCATATAACTCCCACTCATCCATTGTGTAATAGAAGTGCATAAGCTTATAGCGATCTGTTTTGATACCATAATGTGGCTGTACTTTATGCCAAATAGGATATTCATAGTAATGATAATAAACAGATTTCCTCTGGTTATTATCGTCTCCTTCAAATGCCCCTTTGAAACTTTTTCCCTGCATCTCTGATGGTATTTCTAGACCTGCCATATCAAGAAGTGTAGGTGCGAAATCAACATTCATAATCATAGCATCAGATTTAGTCCCGGCTGTAATTGTTCTTGGATTTTTAATAACAAAAGGCATTTTAAAGGATTCCTCATACATCCATCTTTTATCAAACCAACCATGCTCCCCAAGGTAAAAACCTTGATCAGAAGTGTAAACTACAATAGTATTTTCGCTCAAACCACTTTCTTCTAGATAATCTAAAACACTTCCAACAGCACGATCAATACCTGCAACACATCTCAAATAGTCTTTAATATAGGTCTGGAATTTCCAGTACTTGAGTGCCTCTCCAGTTAATGTGTCATTTGGTGACCAATATTGCCCCTTATCTCCATAAGCAAGCCAACGCAAAGAATCTTTTCTTGACAGCCCAGGAGGAGCTACTTGTTTCATATCTCTTCTGTTTAAATGTCTTCCAATTTCCATCATGTTTTCACTTGCTGCGAGACGACCTTTATAATCGTCATTAAAAGTCTCAGGAAGTGGAAAATCAAAATCACTGAAAAGCTCATGATACATTGAGTCAGGTCTCCAATCCCTGTGAGGTGCTTTAAACTGATATAACAGCATGAAAGGCTTTGTTGCGTCTCGCTTAGACAACCAATCTAAACAATCATTCTCTATTGCTTTTGTTACATGAAGTTTTTTCTCTACGATAGTGTCTGTTCCGTTGATACAAAATTGAGGTTTGTAATAAGTACCTTGACCTCCCCAGTTTATTAGAACTTTAGAGTAATCAAATCCTGTTGGTGTTGTGCCTAAATGCCATTTACCAATCACTGCAGTTTCATAACCATTTTTTTGAAAGATTTTTGGAAATGTAAGTTGTTCGCCATTGAAATCACCTCCATCAACATTTTTATAAAATCCATTTACATGAGAAAATTTACCTGTTAAAATAGAAGCTCTACTTGGACCGCATATAGAGTTGGTACAATAAACATTATCCATTCTTGCACCTTCATTAGCAATTCTATCAATATTTGGCGTAGGAGCAAGTTTACTTACTTGTGAGCCATATGCACTCACAGCTTGGTAAGCATGATCATCGGCCATAATGTAAATCACATTCATGGGCTTATTTTCTTTTTTAGTAGATGAATTACACGCGCAAAGAGTGAATAAAAAAAGGCCTGTAATACTTAATATACCGATTAGACTATTTGATTTCATATATTTTATTTTGGTAGTTACTTGTAAGTTTAAAATCTAAAATTATAAAATAATTGGTTTAAACTTTTGTGTCATTTAATTCACTAATTTAATTATTTTAATTAAGTTAATTGTTGCAAAAAAATAAAACTTGAAGTTATATCTCTTTTCTTTTTTTCTGTTTCTGTACACCTGTTCTGTGGGAAAAGAATCTCCAAATTTTTTATGGCTTGTATGTGAGGATCAATCATTATTTTTTTCAATGTATGGAGATTCAAGTGCAAATACTCCAAACATCAGTCAGCTGGCAAAAGATGGGATTATTTATCAAAATTGTTACACTCCATCTCCTGTTTGTGCACCAAGCAGGAGCAGTTTAATTACTGGAATGTATCCTACAACACTTGGGACACAACATATGCGAGCTTACAAAGAATCTAAAGAAGGAAATAAAATAAATTCACACAATTCTCTTCCATATTACAGCGCCAAACCAAAAAAACCAGTTCGCTTCTTCACTGAAGATCTAAGAGCAAAAGGATATTATTGTACAAATAACTCTAAAGAAGACTATAACATGATGACCTCGCCATTAGCATGGGATGAAAGTAGTGAAAAGGCTCACTGGAGAAATAGACAAAATAATCAACCTTTTTTCTCTGTCTTCAATTTTAATGTAACACATGAATCTAATATTTGGAAAAATGAGACTAATTATTCAGCTGAAGAGCTAGAGAATGTTCAAATACCTAATTTTTTCCCAGAGAACTCGAAAATCAAAAGCGATTTCAAAACAAACTATAAAAATATTGAGAAATTGGATAAGCAAATTGGTATAATTATTAACCAACTCAAAGAGGATGACCTTTATGAAAACACTATTATATTTTTCTTTAGTGACCACGGAGGACCTTTCCCAAGATATAAACGATCCATTTACGAAACAGGACTTCGTGTCCCAATGATAGCCAAGTGGATTAATGACAAAAATAGAGGAAATAACTACCAATTGGTCAGCTTTGTTGATTTTGCACCAACCTTACTAAATGCTGCTAATCTTTTAAGAGAATTTCCATTTGAAGGTATTTCGTTCTTTAAAAAAGATAATCGAAGCTATGTTTATGCAGCATCGGATAGGTTTGATGAAAATACAGATATTCGTAGAAGCATAAGAGACAGTAAGTTCAAACTGATTTATAACGGTGATACATCATCACCCGTTTATAAATCTGTGAGATACCGCAAACAGATGCAAACGATGCATGTTCTAGATTCTTTAGAGAAGAATCGTGAGCTAAACAACTTTTTTTTAAACTGGTTCTCAAAAAGAAAAAACAGTTTTGAATTGTACGATGTTTCTAAAGACTATTATGAGCTTAACAATCTGGTTTCAAATACAAAATACAATCAAATATATGAATCATTAAAGCATCAATTATTTAAATGGATCAATGAATCTGATTATGGCAATATGAGTGAACCAGTCATGCTTGACTCAATGTTTTCTCACTCAATGTCCGTTCCTAAATTGAATATACCGGAACTTATCAATCTTGATGAAGGTTATCTAATTAAATCCAATAATTTATTCGCCTCTGTTGGCTGGAGAAATAAAAAAGAAAAGGTTTGGAAAATATACACTGAAGGTGAGTTAATTCAACCTAAAAATGATTTTGAGGTTTTAATTTTTAGGCCTGGTTATGAGGTGTTTGTTAAGACATTTAAAAAGTAGTTTTTTTCTGTTTATTGAATGAGAAAAGGAATATTTGCTACTGAGCTTTGTCCTTTTTCGTTTTTTACAAATGCAAATATGCGGTAGACACCTTTATTCTTTGGAGTAACGAAAGTCAACTCATTATCACTTTGACTTACAATATCAAACTCTATTGGTTCAGGAGATTTCTGAATATCTCCACCGATTTTGTTACTAAAGGCCTCAGGGTATATTACGTAGTTAACTATAACTTTTTTGTTATTGTACCTTTGATATTCAATTTTCAAAGTTGCTTGCGATGATGGGGCAAGAATATGATCTTTTCTCCATCCTATGTTTTCTAATGATATATCTTTTATTGAAGGAGCACGTGATTGTGGCCAATCTCCTGTCCAACAAAAATGCATAACATCAACTGCTTCAGTTGGATTTCCATTACTGAGAAACATACCATGCCAAGTAGCTGTTGATTCTTGTTTTTGTCCCCAAAGAAAACAGTAGCTTCCTAGGCAACGTTCATTATCTTTTTCAATTAACTCTTTATATCTTCTTAGCCTCTGATCTGCTTTTATTCCGTTTGGAGATTCAATCTTAGCTTTCCAAGATGTTGTTCTGGCTTCAAAAGGCCCATTTACTCCCCATTCGGTAACAATATAAGGCTTATTCCAATTGAACTTTCTGAGATTAGCACCAGCATTTTCTATTGAACCGTAAACATTAAGTCCTAATATATCTACACTTGGACAGTATTTTTTTATGTAATAAGCTTTTGCAGGATCAACTCCGGCAATTACAGTCATCGTTGGATGATTTGGATCTACTTCCTTAATAAATTTAGCAAGAATTTCAATGGTTTCCCAGACTTTAAAGTTACTATATCTTAAATCAACTTCATTTCCTATACCCCAAACTAATAATGCGGGGTGATCCTTATATTTCAATACCTCATTTTTTAGAAATTCAATCTGTCCTTTGACTGCATATTCATCATTATAATCCATACCACTTCTTTCTGGTCTGACGTATAGTCCAAGTGTTACAGTTAAACCATGTTGATGGGCAGAATCTAAAAATGCCTTATTGTTTGTACTCCATATTCTTATTGAGTTGGCTCCTGATTCAACTAAAAGATCAAAGTGGTCTTTTGCACCTGCTCCCTTTATGTAATAAGGAGCACCATTTCTTAGCAACTCAAAGTTTCCTAAAGAATTTGTTGTAACTTCAACTTTGTTGATCTGAGAATGAGTTGTTAGTGCACAAGACATGCATAACATAAAACATAAAAGTAAATTTATATTTTTTTCCATTTGGTTGGTTTTTTTGGGTTTCCTCGAAATTCAATAATCTGAAAATCACCGATTTCACATTTAGTCCCCTCCAATATTTTAAACCTAATTTCTTTTAGTTCATCCCATCTAAACTCATCATGTCCCATTAATGATTTAAAAGGAAGGTAAGCATCATATATTCCACCTCCATTATCAATAAAGTGACTCTCATCTAGTATTTTTAGCAATCTTCTTTTATTACCCATATAAGCAAATAAAATTGCTTGCAGCTTGGGCCGCTCATTTGCTTTAAGTTTAAACTTTAACGCTGAATTACGATAAATGGATGATATATCAACATGCATCCACTGGTACGGAGAAAAACCAAATGTATCCCAAGGCTTGTCTTTTGATCTATCTAAATTGATAACAACACTTTCATGTTCAAATGAGTTACCGAATTGAATACTAGATGAATATTTTGTATTAATACCCCACCAGTACTCTTTTCCCACCCCAAGCCGAATTGGATGAGAATTGAATACTTTAATGAATTTATCATTTGTCTTAGTGTAGTTGTGCTCATGAGATACAATTATTATATTGTCAATATGAATATCTCCTGATCTTTGAAACTCAAGGCGAAGCTCTTTGATATTGCTCATATTAACACCTCTTTTTTCATAGTTGAATGACTGAAGAGGAATACGTATTCTTCTCCAATTATTATCAATTTTTCCGTCTTCTAGTTCTAAAAAGTTAATGTTTGCCCTACATTGTTTTCCGCCATAATCAACAAGTATAAAAAACATTGGGACATGAGAAAGAACTCCTAAATCAGTTCGTACACGTAGCTCAATTGCGGCGGTTTCTATAATTGACTTGAGATTCTTTCCTTTGTAATTATCCCATTTCAGTCCTATACCTATGTAATTACACTTAGATGCATCCCACTTAACATGTAGATGGTCTCTTCCNANGTAGCTATTTTTAGTTTCAAATGATACTTGTTTACAATTATTATTTTTTATNCCCCANAGCCCATTTTCATCAGAGCTAGTAAAAAGTNTTTTTTGNGGAAATTTATCAAAAGCTGAGATNGATNTAGANGGNTCATAAATGCTAACCTTNTTCATATACCCACAAGAANTTATGCATATNATAAGNANACCAAAAGCTATATTTNNATTCAACTTCATTATTGNTCTAACAAGCTNGNGTTTGAAGTGAAAATGATATGATCAATATCTGTTCTTACNTCCTTACCAAAATTTTCTGGACAATTTTCTTGTACTCCTGCAGAAGGNCATGCCTGACATGCAATTCTAATTGCACTAATATCNTTGGGATTCATATTAAAATTAATATTGGGGTCATTGGGTGATAATGGTTCAAAGTCCGAGTACTTAAATGACTTCATTTGCCACCCATCCCAATCNACAGGNACCTTCATTTTATAAACCTCCATTGNTGATTCNAATAAATCAGANGCATTATTGTTAGNNTTATCGTTAAAGGGTGTATCTGTTTCCTCAGAGATTAAAATATTGATAAATTGTCCTGAGTGTAAGTCTACTAAATCTGAAAGNATACCTATATTNATATATATCTCNTTTGAGCTTTGGCTNANATTANTNATGTTNATNGGTAAATCNANACTNCCTAAAGCCCANTCCCAATTCACCCTACCACCCATCTTAAAGTAACTATTNCCTAGNAANGGGTCATCATTCGCTANTGTAAAGGTCATNCCNCCNCCNNNACTNTTNTAATANACAATGCCTTCAGAAGGAATGCCNTNCTCAAAATTCTCCACCCAGATACCATCATNAAATGTTTTNGATGAATTNATAGTNAGAGTATCCCTNANAGTATCANTTTCATTTTCAAAAGTTAGTTCAATAGCACACACTTCCTCTTGAAAAAATGGAAGCTGAGANGGTGCCCCATTCCACTTAGTTNCATTAGGNTCAATAANATTTGAAAGTCCTGTAATTTCTCTTTTTGCATTTGTACTAAGGCCAAGAATAGTAATTTTCCATTCAACAGGNTTGTTAAACTCACAACTGAANCCNACTTTTTCGTTATNTGAAAAATTAGGGTTTTTANTTGTAAGTGNAAGTGGTTCNATNAACTCAAAATCACCATATAGNATATCAATNGATGGCCCTTCAAATTCTTCCTTTGTACANCTNTNTAAAAAGAGTAANATGATTAGAGAAAAAATAAGTTTTGTTTTTATTTTCATAATTCTANAGATAAAATTAATANTAGTCTATTGTATTTATAATCAGGCTGATCAGAAAACTTTGCACCCCACCAACTGTAATTAAGGCTAGNATATACATTTTCTCTGAATTTNTANAGTATTCCAGCAGAAAGNAAATGGTCTTTTTGGTCTATTTCTTGCNCAGATGTAAAATAAGTNATATTACCATAATTATNTCTCTGAGTTAAAAACTCATTACCATTGGCATTAAATTGCTTNNAAGANGCTTGANCAAAAAAGTTTTTNANCAGTTCTGCGTTTACAAACNTGTTTAACTGATGTGTNTATAAGTCTATTGAGGAAACTNCATCACCTCCTCTTTNTGTAAGCTCACTTTCAGAAGAAANAGAAAAGCTTAGTTCATTNNTCAAATTNANCCATTTATGAAANTTGATTTTAACTGCTCCTTTAAANAAACCAAAATTTCTTTTTTCAGCTGTTCCTTGACCTATTACTTCTTTNAACANACCACCNTTCAATTTAGCTAGGTATTTNTTGTTTTTGTTTGTTATTCTTGCTTTCATGAAAACTCCNGATCTATTGGGTGTAGCATCNCCNTATGGAAGTATATTCGAATAAATGGGGTTGAAAGGCATNAGNGTGCTNGANAGATCCTGATTATACAATTTTTCATCAGANANNAGGTCAAACAAAGATGTTGGTCTCACCAATGACATATTTGTATANNTNGGATAAATTGTTTTNCCATTNGTGTAAGCATAATCTATACGTTTAGTTTGAGCACCTGCACTTCTAAANTTNGGATCAANATATCTGTAACCTGCAGTTAANNTTAGNNTNGAATCTTTCATAAAAANTTTGTTANTNAACTCAAAGTACATTCCTTTAGTTTCATTTGATNTTGAATCAGANATTCCGTTTTCTAGTTCTGAATAGAGCCAANNTCTTTTTGAGAATCCAGACTGAAGNCTCTGCTCNACNCGATANTTTTCATTACCAAAGTGATGTAAAAGAGATANACCTTNAACNGGATTTCGNACAGAAATATTATTNGTTCCGCTTGGTGCAACTTCNTATANGTTNATGTAGTTAGCTGAAAATGTTAGTTTTCTNCTAATTTCAGAAAATATTGAACCACCTGANAGTAAAAGATCACTCGAATATGTAGTTTCATTGATTTGACTTGAACCACTTGGACGAGTGACAAAAAAATCAAAGCCTAAATTTCTTATGTATCGATCGAATTTAAAAGAAAAATCAGTTTGAATNCCCTGCANACGCCATCTATTTTGAGTATAAAAGTTTTCATAATGAATAATATCACGATAANGCTTTAACATNTCATTCTCGTATCCAGAAAGGTCCTCNTCATAGTTAAANANNGTAAATTTTGTTTGCTTCAGAAAAAGATCACCTACACTAAAACGTATCTTATCATTTATTANTCCTTTTGCTCTTAGCTGTCGAACATTTATTTCTGTTCCTGAACCAAAAAAACTTCCAAAGGAATTTCTTATGCGAAGCTGCGCCATAATTTCAATATCCTTGATTGGATTTACGTGGGTGTTCAGATCTAACAGATTATATCCGTTAGATCTATTGTTTGGGGAAAGTGTGTCGTTTATTGTGCTTTTATCTATAGCATCTCGAACAAAATATGAACGAGAGAGNCCGTCAAACCAAATATTGTCATTGACTTGTGCATAAACATTAAAATCTGATAACAAGACCACAGAAAAAACAACTAATATTAGTAAACTTCTTTTCATATATTAAAAATTTATTTTTAGTTCGAGCATCATTTCCCAACCCTTGAGATGATTTTCTATAAAATTAGGGTCAAAATATCGATACTGATTATATCGGTAAAACAACATTGAATTTTGACCGATTTTATAGTCAATCCCAAGACCTATGAGTGTATTTTTTTGGTTTCTTGAGTTGGTATACCTGTAAAATCTATCCAAACCCAATTTCTCAAAAAAAGTATTTGTGGAAGTAGCCTCAGCATTATCACCTAAATCTGTAGAGGAATTTCCAAGTACTTTTTCTAGTCCATAACTAAATACAAAAGCAGCTTTATCATTCAATTCAATACTAAAATCTATCTCTTCACTAAGTTGACTAATTAGTGTTTGAGTTCCGATTTGAGGAACTATATTGAAATCTTTTTGGCTTGTATTTAATCGNGTTAAGGAAAATATATAATAGTTCTTGCCGAAAATTTTGTTATTGTATTTTGCTTGAAACTCAACAGTATTAAAAAACTTTTTGAAGTTTGCAAATCCGCTAGAAGTTGTATCACTAATGTTAACATTTTCATATACCCCTCTATATGTTGAATTAAGTGCATTATATGGACCCCAATTTTGTGCAAAAAGATAAATTCTTGAAAGTGTTTGACTATTCACATTGTGAATATAAGACAAAGAACCATCAGACTTTTCAATTTCAGAAAATATTCCAATACCTCCATTTATTTTGAGCTTTCCTAANNTNATATCAGCATTNANTGAAACTCCTTGTCTATTGTTAATTGGAAANCCAAGNCCAACCATTGGNCTNCTNNAAGGTGTTCTAATTGTTGTTCCTACACCTNCCACGTTAGGNAATACCTCTATAACAGAGGTNTTCAAAAAATTACCNGTAACATTNACAAATTGTGGTGAAATTCTATAAAATTGAATATTTAANGGNATTTTAGTTGATTTTGATGTTTTTANGTTCAAAAGGATNGCCTCACCGTATNCTAGNTCATTCTCNGGATCACTATATTTTCCAAGACCTATCTCCATTTGGACTTGTATTTTNTTCCATTTCCTNTCNAACTCAATAGTTTGNATGGANTAGCTTCTTNTGTCGTNANTTAAAGAGTCNGTTTGAGCCCATGANGATAGNTANTTATAACAAATTTTATAATNAGNACNAANTGTNTTTTTGAGTTGGAAAGANCCNGTAAAATTATCANTTGATTCAAATACAGANCGGTTAAAATTACTTTTTCCAATAACTCCTTTTGCGGAAAAATTNAGTGGCANTTTTGATGCATTTANAAATATTCCTTGNAAAGCACGACTTCCATATCTAATTCCTTGATCAATTAAGCCACTATTNTAATAATTNGANTAACGNTCAATTGGAATTTTGTTTAGNGNAGTTTGAGGTCTTCTTTCAAAAATACTGATTCTNTTAAATGATCGGTTTCCCCANATNGTGAGTCNACTTTGTCTGTACCATGAAACTCCTCCNGCTTTAAGATTAAAGTTTCCGTAANTAGTACTTATTGATGTTGATAGATTCAGCCCNAGATTNAATGTTAAATTTTGTGTGAGCTCCGCNGAGGGNCCCTTGTACAAACTATTAAGCATTAGATCTGCACCAAATGTAATATTGTCTCTGGTTTTNCCATTTAATTTCAAAAGAAACATTGGCTCTCTGTAGTAATCACCNGAGTTNATCACAAAAGTTTTACCACTNTTNTTTGGNAATGTCTCTTGCTGGTTNCGAACAAATCCTAAAAATCTGTAATANCCNGAAAANGAGATTGAACTTGTNGGTTTNTTNTAGCTCAAAANNTTGCTNCTAAANGNTTTTTGAANCATGTTCGTATCTTGACTAAAAGAAGAGCCTCCCCAAATAAAGAGAATGAACCAAAGCNATCTTCTCATAGCATTATAAGATGTAAATTTTTTCACTAATTTANTAAATTANAGCNAGTATNANAAGACTTTCACAAATATCAAAATGAGTTAGTAACTAGANTTAATTTCTTNTAAGGGCTTNTTTTTCCACGTAATTCCATCTTGCCATTTTGGGGCATGAACCTTTACTAGNTAATTGTCTAATATTTTTTCNAGTTCTTNTGCTTTTTCTATTTCTTTATTAGCTAAATTAAANTTCTCCATTTTNTCTTCAACTAAGTTGAACAAAAGAATTGATTTGTCATCTTGAAATTTAATCAGTTTATAGTCACCTTTNCGCACAGCAGAGTGNGGTCTTTTTAAAGCAATACCATTTTTGTANGGTACATGAANNAANATACCATCAACTTCTCTANTAATTTGATTATTATTATTTAAAAGTATGTNTGCAAAACTACCTCCGTCAATTTCAGTTAATAGATTTNTTTTATTTCCTGANAGCTCAATTATAGTTGGTAANAGATCACTTCCAGAAACTGGTATTGAAGATTCNNANCCTTCTTTAATTCCTGGACCTGAAACAATTAGNGGAACACGTACCCCTCCTTCAAAAGCATCCCATTTNCCTCTGCTAAGTGGATAATTATAACTCTTTTCATACTTCNTAGCNCCAGGAATATTNGGTACTGANCCATTGTCAGACATATATATTATGTATGTATTTTNCTCAATTCCAAGCTCTTTTATNTTNTTTAATAAGATTCCAAGNCCACTNTCTAAGTCTAATGTCATAGCAGCAAATCCGATATCTTTTTGCTGAGCACCTNTTGGTTTTTTCTCAAGTTGACTAAAGCTTTCTTNNGTNGACTCAATATTAGTATGNANAGCNTAATGTGATATTTGTAAGTAAAAAGGTTTTTTTTCNNNTANNCTNGAGGATATGAAATCAATTGCTCGATTTGTTAATGAAAAAATATGTTTAGGATCTTCTTTAAATACATTATTCCACTGACTTCTATCATTNTCAAAATTNCCATCTNTATTTTTNGTTGGCCCATCACTNACATCATATCCAAATACAAATGGATCNCTTCCCATGCCCCATTTTCCAAAATGGGCTGTTCTGTACTGATTATTGATTTTNTTAAGTGCTTTNGGNATNCTAGTNAACCCNTCATGATCNATATGATCAGTATTCATTCCAACACGAATCAGNGAAAGNCGAGCTGGNGATTTNCCAAACTGAATACTNTANCTTGAAGGTGCACAAACAGGNGCACTTGCATAAGCATCGGAAAACCGCATNCCTCTTTNAGCTAGCAACTCAAGATTTGGAGTTTCATGGTAATAACTTCTAGATCCATTTTCGCTACTCATCATTTTCACTGATGTACCGTTCCAGCCCTGATCATCCGCCAATACAAGTATAAAGTTTGGATGAGAAGATAAATCCTGATTTTCTTCTAAACGATCAGCTGATTTACAAGAAAAAATCAATAAAATTAAAATTGAAAAAAAGACTGATTTTATAAGTTTATTTTTTTTTGTTCCATTATTTTGCTTTAAATTGTAAGATATCACCATTTGTGTCATGTATATCACCAAAAGTGATATTTTTGGCTTTGTGCATAGATTGAGCATTCTCGAATTGTCGTCCCAATCCTTCTGGTTTAACTGAAGCTTCACTAATTCTATGGTCAATCAATAGTTTTAAAGAATCCATTATAACATTGTAATCTTCATTTCCAAAAAGATTAATTAACTCTTTTTTATCGTTTTTATGATCATAAAGCTCATAGCCTAGTTCTCCATTGCTTCCCCATTTTGTTAGCCTATATTGTTTAGTTTTAATTGAATATCCATTGCGCAATCTAGTTAGCGCACTCTGTCGAACTGAGGAGTTTACATTCTTAATTATTGGCTTTAGACTTTTTCCAACAACATGCTGAGGTGTTTTAATATTCGTGAGATCCATAAGTGTTGGGTACAGATCAATTAGTTCAACTGGGCTAATGGATGAAGCACCTTGAGTTTCTAATCTTGGGACAGAAATGATAAGTGGCACTCGTGTAGCTTTATCAAATAGTGTTTGTTTTTGCCAGTGTCCATGTTCACCTAAATGATAGCCGTGATCTGATGTAAAAACAATAATAGTATTCTTATCTAAGCCATTTTCTTCTAGATGATCAAGAATTCTACCAACCTGTGCGTCCACAAATGAAATGGTAGCATAATATGCCTCTTTAATTTCTTGAGCAAGTTCTTTTGGGAGATTTAATTGAATCTTTCTAGAATTTATAGATTTTGCTGCAGGCTCAGGTAAAGTTGACAAGTAATCATCAGAGATTTTTGGAATTTCAATTTTTTCTCTTTCATAGTGATGGAAGTATTTTTTTGGAGCTACAAAAGGTGTATGAGGCCTGAAAAAACCAACCGCTAAAAAAAACGGAATATCTGCTCCAACAAAATAGTCAAGTTTTTTTATTGCCTCACTTGCTGCAATACCATCAGTTTGCTCATTATCCTCACCATCCGCTGCAAGCCAGCTTAGTGTACCACCATACTTTCTGGGTTTAAGTGTATTTATTTTATACTCTTCTAATTTATCTCTTCCGTATGGATTAACTGTTTGGTCCCAAGAATAAATATCATCATTACCTGATGTACCAATTGCACTTGGATTATCATAATGAAAGATTTTACCAATTCGTACGGATTGATATCCATGCTGTCTGAAACGTTGTCCCAAGGTGATAACATCTGGAACTGAATTTCTGAGATTCATATTATTTGCTGTAATTTTGGTTTGATCGGTGTATAAACCAGTCATCAATGAAGCTCGAGAGGGACCGCACCACGGGTACTGACAATGCGCATTTTCAAACACTACTCCTCTATTAGCAAGCCGATCAATATTTGGAGTTTTTACAAGCATATTTCCGTAAGCTCCTATATCACAGTTTAAATCATCAGCAACAATCAATAGTACATTAAGCTTTTTATTTGTATTTGATAATTGATTTTCTTTTCTTGTACCTTCAGAACAGCTGTAAAAACAAAAAAGCAAAGCTGATAGCTGAACATTTAAAATGTTTTTAAAACTTAAAACCACAAGACAAAATTTTATTAAAATTAAAAAAAAGAGATTGAAATTGGACTAAATTAAAATGCAATACGAAGAAATACAGGTAAATGGTCTGAAAAACCTCCATACCAATTACTACCTCCATATGTTCTACTTGGGTATTTTTCTCCCTTTTTATTTGTGTACATCATGTATTCTTTCTGGAATGCTCCTGATTTAATGACTTGTAAGTCAGAATTAATTAAGTTTTTTGAAATAATAATTTGGTCTAGCCAGTTCCAATTACCCTTGTAATTATAGGAGCCAAAGCCTACAACATTTTCGCTTTTCATTAAATTTACTAAATCATTTTTTACTAATATTTCAGACAAACTCTCATTGCTTGGGTAATCGTTGAAATCACCCATTATAATTATAACTTGATCATCAGATAAATTTTTGTCAATGTAATTTCTCAAAACATTGGCAGCAAAAACTCTTTTAAAATTAGTTTTCTCTTGGCCTCCCCATCTAGATGACCAATGATTCACAAATATATTGTAGACTCTATTACCCATCGCTAGTTTGGCAAATAAAATATCTCTAGTTGGGCGAGAGCTATTTGGCAATTTTACTTCAATGAAATCACTATCAATGAGTTTAAACTTTTTTGAAAATAAAAGAGCACAATCAATGCCTCTACCATCAGGACTATCTTTATGCACAAGATTGTAGTTGTTATTTTTAAGAGAGGTGTTAGATAATAAGTCACTTACTACAATTTCATTTTCAACCTCACAAAGCCCTATCAAATCAGGCAAAAAATTATTATTTTCTTCTGCAGAAAGCCCTAAAAATACCTTTTCAAGTTGCTTTATCTTATGAAGATATTTATCTGAATTCCATTTTTTTTCAGATTTTGGTAAAAATTCGTCATCATTAGTAAGAGGACAGTTAATAGTATCAAAAAAATTTTCAACATTATAAAAAACTGTGAAGAATTCGTAATTGTTGATATTTGGTTTAATATCATTTTGAGAAATACCAAAAAACGGCAAGAGGATTAATAAAATGATTTTTTTTTTCAATTTTGAGAAATTGTTTGAGAGCTATTACAATCTGTGCAATATCCTTCAAGAATTAAATTGTAATTCTTGACAATATGACCACTACTTGTTTTTAAAATCTTGACTGTGGAATCATCTAAACAAAATGTTTGATCACATGAGTAACATATAAAATGACCATGCTGATGATTATGTAAGTCTGGGCTACAAGTATCTAAATTACACAAAGAATATTTTTTTAAATTGTTTTTATCTGGAACTTGATGGATTAGCCCCTTTTGTTCGAAGCTCTTTAGAGCTCTATATATTGTAACCTTATTGATTTTTTTATTAAATCTTTCGAAAATTTCATGTATTGTCAAAGCAGATTTGCAATCAAAAAAAAGAGAAAGTAAATCTATTCGGAACTGAGTTTTATTAATCCCAAATCTTGATAATATTTCTTTGTGTTTTTTCAATTTTTTTTATAAAATTAAAAATTAATTGTTAGGAAAACGCAAAAGTGTTGCGTTAATTAATTAATATCACTAAAATTGCAAATTATTTTAAAAATGAATTTTACAGCAAAAAATATCAATTTTACTTATGACAATCTAGGCATAATAGCTAGTACACTTTGCATGATTCATTGCATTGGAACTCCATTCTTGTTTATAGCCAAAGCTTGTTCAACTACTTGCTGTGCAGACGCTCCACTATGGTGGAAAGCTATTGATTATGCTTTTTTAATTGTATCATTTTTTGCTATTTATTTTATTGCAAAAAAATCATCAAACAACACATTATGTTTTATTTTTTGGTTCTTTTGGGGACTTTTAGCAATAACTATTTTTAACGAAACATTAGGCTTATTTGCTCTGCCAAAAAATTTCATTTACATTCCAGCTTTTTCTATCATTGTATTGCACATTTACAATATTAAATATTGCAAATGTGATGATGAAAAATCATGCTGCACGAAATCGTAAATCTCAACTAAACCATCGATTTGCTTTTTTTTGTATAACTTTGTAAAATAATTTTTATGCAAAAAAGTTTTGAAAAAGAAAATATTTAATTTCTTTATTAGTGACACGTCAAAGAAAAGTATAGAAAAATCTATTTTAGTTATTTCCCTGATCAGCTTTTTAATTCATTTGTCACTAATTTTTCTAGCCAATAATAACATTGTATTTAGTTCAGAGAATTCAATTCTTAAAAGTCCAATAATGGCTATTTATACTCCATTTTCATTTATATTAATATATGAAATTTACCTGTTAATTTATTATCTACCTAGATCAATTACATTATATATATCAAAGCAATATGAAATTATTGCTCTGATTGTAATTAGAAGATTGTTTAAAGATATTTCAGAAATGGAAACATCAACCACCCTATTCTCTAGCACAATAAATCAAAATGTATTTATTGACTTATCTTTATCAATACTACTTTTCTTTTTGATATACCTATTTAGAAAAAATAGTTTGTCACTAAGCTCCAAAAACTTAAACTCAAGCATGATTAGATTCATTGAAATTAAGAAATGGATTGCTGTCTTTCTTATTCCTGCCTTCTCTGCTATGGCCATTTACAATTTATCGTTATGGATTGGTGATACATTTATCAAAACAAACGTCGTAAATAACCAATCAATCAATAATATTTTCTTTGCAGATTTTTTTCAAGTATTAATTCTTGTTGATGTTTTTCTTCTAATCTTCTCTTTTTTCCATTCTGATTTATTTCACAAAATAATGAGAAATTCTGGATTCATAATCTCAACTATTCTTTTAAGGATGTCGTTTCTCTATGACGGGTTTTCAAACGCAATTATGATTATATCAGCACTTTTGTTCGGACTTTTGATTCTATACATTCACAACAAGTGTGTTAAAGAAAATTTATTCAAAAGTTCGAGTGAATTATAGTTTGATTAACTTAATTTTATAAAAAAAAAATATGAAAAAAATAATTTTACCAATAACATTAATGTTTTTAAGCTCCTTCGTTTTTTCACAAACAAATGAAGCTGAATACGAAAAAGTACTTGAGCAAAGTCCTTTTAATAAAATGTATCCTCAATTGATGGCTAAAGAAGCTGCAGATTACTTTAAGGAGTTCAATAAGTTATTTACAGAAGAGGGGCCAATTGCACCAAAGGAAGCTAGACTAGCTGCTGTTGCAGTATCTGCAGCTATTAGGTGTGAATATTGCATATCTGCACAAGTACATTTAGCTAAAAAAGAGGGAGCAACGGATGATGAAATAAAAGCTGCTGTACAAATTGCAGCAGAAATCCAAAGATTTTCTGTTCTACTTTACGGAAATGAATTTGGCTTAGATAATCTTGAGAGAATTATCGGTAAACAGTAATTCAATTTACTCGGGTCATTAACTCAGTTGGTTTAGAGTGTTACCTTGACAGGGTAGAAGTCACTGGTTCGAATCCAGTATGACCCACATATTCCATTAAATATGCTAAGAATTTTTAAAAAAGAAGATCAAACTTTTGGTCAGTTCAATGGAGGTGAAATAATTGAAAATAAACCTATAGGATTTCCTCATGAGGCCTTTGTTCTTAAACCTTTTTCAAATTTATTTTACTGGGCACATGCTATTGCTACAAAAGATAGTACAATAGGCCTTCATCCACACAAAGGTTTTGAAATTTTAACTTATGTTTTGAAAGGTAAAATCAAACACTATGATACTAAAATAGAGAAATGGGTATCGCTAAAGAAAGGTGATGTACAGTTGATTCAATCTGGAAGTGGTATATCTCACTCTGAGCACTTGTATGATAAAAGTGAAATTTTTCAAATTTGGTTTGATCCTGACTTGTCCAAATCTCTAAGTAAAGAACCTCAATACAAAGATTATAAAGAAAAAGAATTTGAAAATATAAATGGTACAAAAACAATAATTGGAACTTCATCAGACATAACTATTGATAGCGATGTTTTTATGTTTGAATATGATATCAAAAATGAGTTTTATTTAGAACTAGATAACAACAGGACACATACTTTTTATCTTATCAGCGGAGAAATTGAAATTGATAAAAATATAGTTACTAAGGATTCGTTTTTTATTTATTCTAATGTTGATAACATTAAATTAATTTGTTCAGAAGAATCAATACTATTTCATATTTCAGTTCCTAACAAACTCAATTACGAAACATACTATAAATAGATCAAAAGCATGCAGAAGATTAATGTAGTATGGATGAAAAGAGATATCAGACCATTTGATCATGAGCCAATTCATATGGCTCAGAAACATGATCTTGATTTCATAATTATTTACTGTTTTGAACCAAGTTTAATGGCAAGAAATGACATCAGTGAAAGACATTTACAATTCGTCTATCAATCAATAAAAGTATTAAACGAATTTTTAGCTCAATACGAGAGAAAGGTAAATAATTTTATATGCGAAGTTGATGAAGCGATTAATTATATTCAAAATAAATATGAGATTAATAATATTTACTCATATGAAGAAAGTGGTACAATATTTACATGGGAAAGAGACAAAAAACTTAAAAAGAAATTTAATCTTGATAAAATAAATTGGGTTGAATTTCAAAAAAATGCTGTAATAAGAGGTAAAAAAAATAGAGATGGTTGGGACAAGTATTGGTATGCTTTTATGAATCTGCCTTTATTTCAAAATTCTTACTCGAACTCTGAGCTTAATTTTAAAGTAAAAAAAAGTTTATGTGATATAAATAAATTCATTTTCTTAACCAAATACTCAAAAAAATTTCTTCCTGCTGGATTTCTGTATGCTGATAAGTACTTGAAATCGTTTTTGCAAAAAAGAGGTAAAAATTATTCTAAAAATATTTCTAGTCCACATCTAAGCAGAGAGTCATGCAGTAGATTATCAATTTATTTGTCATGGGGGAATATTTCGATTAGAGAAGTATACCAAAAAACTAAACGCTCACAACTTTATTTGCTATATAAACGACCCTTTAATAATTTTTTGATTAGACTAAAATGGAGGTCACACTTCGTTCAAAAATTTGAGGTTGAACCTCGCTATGAGATTGAATGCATAAACAGAGGATATGAAAAAATGAAATATGATAACAGCTCTTCACTTTTAAAAAAATGGAAAAATGGAGAAACAGGATTCCCTCTCGTTGATGCATCTATGAGATGCTTAATTTCTACTGGTTGGATCAACTTTAGAATGAGAGCGATGCTAGTTTCATTTTTATGTCATCATCTAAGTCAAGACTGGAAAAAGGGTGTGAACTACATGGCTAATTTATTTTTGGATTATGAGCCAGGTATTCATTTTACTCAATTTCAAATGCAAGCAGGAACAACAGGAATAAATTCGATTAGAGTTTACAACCCTATTAAGCAGTCTAAAGAAAAAGATCCTGATGGAATTTTTATTAGACATTGGGTGCCAGAGTTAAAAAATATTTCAAATAATTTTGTTCATGAACCGTGGAAAATGACAAAAATTGATTTAACACTACTAAAAGACTTTTCATATGCTAATCCAGTAATTGATCCAAGTTTAAAAAATAGTATAGTAAAAAAAGAACTCTGGAAATTAAGATCTGATGAGTTGGTTAAATCTGAATCAAAAAGACTTCTTAAAGTTCATGTTAGAAAATAAAAAGTTACTGGCAGAAAATATAATTGAGAAAATTAAGTTTATCAGTATGTACACACTGTCAATAATGTATTTCACTGTGGGAGTCAAGCATTTTACAGAGCCAGATTTTTTTAAAGCAATCGTACCTAATTATCTTCCATTTAAAGAAATGATAGTTTATGTTAGTGGTGCTGCAGAAATAATTTTGTCAGTCGTTATATTATTTAAAAAGTATAGAAAGCTGTGTTCCACTTTACTTATTATTCTCTTAATTTCTATTTTTCCTGCGAATATTTTCTTATTTTCAAATATTCAAGCGCAAGAGTTTTTAGGAATAACTAAACAACAAGCATTAATCAGACTACCATTTCAAATTCCATTGATTCTTCTAGCACATTGGCATGGCAAAAGTTCAACAATAATACATTACTCTATATTTTGTATTTTAATTTTTATTCCAACAATTATTTACTTCCTTTCTATTTAGTTTAAATTATCAAACTACAATGCTTTATTTTATTTTTTTTTGCATAACTTTGAACCCTAAGATTTATACAAAAAACAAAAACGCAGAATTACTATGAAAAAACTTATATCAATTTTTATCCTATCTCTACTTTTTATTAATACTAAAGCAGACACGCATTATATAAATTCTGGAAACTTTTATTACATCCCAAGTTCACTAACTGTTGACGTCAATGATACAGTTGTTTGGTTAAATGTTCAAGGATTTCATAATGTCAATTTTGATATCTCAAGCACAACTGGTAATTCTTTCGGAAACCCAGTCTCTTTCATATCAAGCCCAACTGGAGCTGACACTATTTACATACACAAATTTACAGTTCCAGGTTACTATGAATACGACTGCTCTGTTGGTTCTCATGCAGCCAGCGGAATGATTGGTAATGTAACAGTAAATGCAATTACAGATTGTAATGGCGTAGCCAACGGAACATCACTAACAGACACTTGCGGAGTATGTCAGCAAGCTTACATTTATAATTTTGTTACTCACATTCCAACATACCTTAATGATACACTCAATGTTGTATTAGGTCCAACTGAAATTCTAGTTATGCCAAATGATCCACAAAATCCTCTTTGGAACAGTAGTTGCGACTCATCAGTTTATGACATAATTTCAAATTCTGCTGATCATACAATATTAGAAATTGCCATTGATACTTGTGGCCTTGCTAGTACTCTTGATGGACCAGGGCCATTCACTGTCTTTGCTCCAACTGACGCTGCTTTCAATGCACTACCTGCTGGTACAATATCAAGTTTATTAAGTAACCTTCCTGCGCTCATTGATATTCTAAAATACCACGTAGTTGGTGATAGTGTTATGTCTTCAATGTTGTCTAATGGTCAAACTGTTACTACACTTGAAGGATCAGATGTCACTGTTACCATCAGCGGTGGTAATGTCTACATTGAAAATGCAATGGTAACTGTTGCTGATATTGTTGGGGATAATGGAGTTGTGCATGTAATTGATGCTGTATTATTACCTGCTTCACCATCAAATATTAACGAACTAAAGTCAGATGATAAAATAATTTACACAATGGATATTCTTGGAAAAATTGTTGTCGGTCAAGAGAAAAAGAATATGATTTTATTTGACATTTACGAATCTGGAAAAACAATCAGAAGATTAGTAATTAATTAATAACTAAACTTTTCCATAGAAAAAAGCCACTCTAAAGAGTGGTTTTTTTTTATCTTCAAAACATGAATAACTTAATACCTGAAAAAATTATATGTATTACAGAGGAAACTACTGAAACAATTTATTTACTGGGGGAAGAAAAAAGATTAATAGGAATATCTGGGTTCACAAAAAGACCAAAAATTGCAAAAAAGCAAAAAGAAGTAGTGTCAACTTTTTTAGATGCTGACATTAAAAAAATAATAGAGTTAGAACCAGATTTAGTAATTGGATTCTCAGATATTCAGTCATCAATAGCAGAAAAACTAATAAAAAAAGGAGTTACTGTTTTAATTAACAATTATAGGTCTATTAACGGAATTTATAAAATGATATATAATGTGGGTTGTTTAGTTGGAAAAAGTGATGCCTCAAAAGATTTAATTAATGAAATAAAAAATAAACACAAACAAATAACTAATAAAATATCCAAATGGAAAAAAAAACCAAAAGTATATTTTGAAGAATGGGATAATCCTCAAATCAGTGGAATTAAATGGGTGAGTGAGATAATACATCTTTGTGGCGGTATTGATATTTTTATTGAACATTCAAATGAATCATTAGCAAAGCATAGAATAATAAGCTCTAATGATGTAATTAAGAAAAATCCAGATATTATTATTGCCTCTTGGTGTGGAAAAAAAGTAAAAAAGGAAAAAATTAAAAAAAGAAAAGATTGGGAAAAAATTAAAGCTGTTAATAATAACGAAATTTATGAAATAAAATCAGAGATTATTCTTCAGCCAGGGCCTGCATCAATAACAGATGGAGTTGAGTTAATACACAAGATTTTTATTGAATGGTATAAACGCAACATTGTTTCATAATAATATTATTGCAACTTTGTTTCATAATTATTGATTATTAATTTATTTGATATTTTTGAATTATGAAAAATATAATTTTAATCCTCCTGATCATACTTTCAAGCTGTACTCAGAGTACTAGTAATTATGGTGAAATCATAAGTAAAGACAATATAAGCAACTTGCCATCTGTTATATCAGAACTAAAAAACTCAGGTCAAATAGAAACTACTCTTTCTGGAAAAATAATCTCAACTTGCCCTAAGAAAGGATGCTGGATGAGAGTTGAAACTGGAAATGACACTCTTTTTATAAAATTCAAGGACTATGGATTTTTTGTTCCTAAATCTAATGTTGATGGAAAAGATGTGGTATTCAAAGGGACTGCCTTTTATGATACTGTTAGTGTAGCTGATCAAAAACATTATGCTCAAGATGCAGGAAAATCTAAAGATGAGATAGAACAAATAGTTTATGATCAATATAAGCTATCTTTTATAGCGCATGGAGTAATAATAGAGTAGCGTGAAAAAAACCTTCATAATTTTTATTTCATTACTTCTGTTTTCGTGTGTTAAGAAAGGAATAATAGATCCAAACGAAGCAAGTGAAATGGCGTTAAACATGAGAATAATGACAAAAGAATTAGAAATTGCAAAGTATAAAATTGAAAACGATAAAACATTTGATAACATATCTTTTGATTTTAACAAAATACATAACCAAAAAGCAACAGACTCAACTTTTTACACAGAAAGTTTAAAGCCAATGTCAGAGTCTTTTCACAGAACTGTTGAAAATTTCAATAACTTTCCAAACTCTGAAAACTACAACAATATAATAGCTAGTTGTGTTCAATGTCATAATTACATTTGTTCAGGCCCCCTTGTAAAAATCAATAAGCTATATCTAAACTAGTTGCAGAGATTGCATTTTCCTGAAATAATTGATTCGCTTTGATGAACCTCATAATCTAGTGCAATATCAAAGCTTATAATTTTGTTATTCAAAAAAGTGAGATTATTGCAATACATACAATAAAAATAAACTGATTGTTCAAAAGAATCCGAACTTTTATGGATATTGCGATTTAAAGAAAGAAACTTTTTGTTTTCAAAGCTTAGTTCTTTAATTATTTTAAACTTTGTTAAAACTTTAACTGTTCTATAAAATGTTACTCTATCAAACTCTTTAATATTTTTTTTTAAATCATCTAAACTTGAAACTTCATTTTCTAATAGAAATACCAGAACTTCTTTTCTTAAAGGAGTAACTGAAAGACCTGACTTTTTTAGTAAATAATTAACTTTGTTTATCATTAGTTTTTAGAAAACTGGTACAAAAAAGCGGGCTTATGAGGCACACCTTCCTGTCTTTCCTCTGTTCTTTTAATATTCTCAACTTTCAAAATATTTTTTCTAAAATTTCTTTTATCGAGTTTTTGATTTAAAATTATTTCATGTAGATTTTGAAGTTGCGATAATGTGAATTTTCGAGGTAATAAATTAGAGATAAACTCATTATTCATCTGATTTCTTAAAAACTCTATGCCTTTGTTTAATATTATATTGTGATCGAAAGCCATATTTTTTGGCACATTATCTATAGAGACCCACTCAACTTCAAAAGCGAAAGAAGATGGGCCTGGTTTATAGTCCTCCATTTTTACTAGAGCCATATAGCCTATTGTAACAACTCTCTCTTTTGGTCTTTTTCTGTAAATATTTAACCAGTCTTGATCTTTTTTATGCTTTGTTCTGTTTGGGTGTCCAAAAGTGTAAAATTGCTTTAAAAAAACATCACTTAGTGAAGTTAGATTTTTTAGTATTCTTTTAGATGCGGTATTTAAATCCTCATTGTACCCAACAAGATCTCCAGGCAATGCATATTGCAAATCATTATCCTTATTAATAATTTTCTTAATTAAAAGTGCTTTTAATTTTTGATCATCACTATACCCAAGAACTAAGCAATCTATTGATAAATTAATTTGTTCCATATGTCTATTTTACGTAAAAAGGGAAATTTGCTGTTGCAACATTTTTTTGACCATCATCAGCATATACAAAAATTCTATAAGCACCTCTTTTCAATGGTGCTTTAAATTTCAAATTTCCATTCTCATTACTAATAATACTAATATTAACATTTTCTAAAGATTTTTGAAAATCTCCACCTTCCACTTTTTGATAGTTTTCTGGTAAAACTTCAAAATAATAATTCAATTTATCTCCCTCAGGGTCATAAATTTTTGTGCTCAATTCACAAACATCTTTTTTTGAGATTTTCACACTTTCATATCTTGTTTTTTGATTTAGTAAAATCTCATCAATTATAGGGGCCTTATTTCTATTTGAGTTCTTCCAATTACCATTTAAAACATCTACACTTTGAGTTGCATAACCATCCTTGGAAAAAATACCGTACCAAGTTGGTGTTTCCTCTTGTTTGTAACCCCAAAGAAAACAATAACTTCCAAGGCATAAATTACTGTCATTTAAAATATGACTGTATGCGTTGTTTCTAACCTCGGCTTTTTCTTTGCTTGTAAGCTCTATTGATGATTCCCATGTAGTTTTAGATGACTCCCAATGACCAAATGGACCCCATTCTGTCACCATATATGGCTTATCCCAGCAGGACTGTCTGATCATTTTTGATAAAGCACTAATCCCCCCGTATGTATTAATTCCTAAAACATCAATGCTTGGGCATGATGTTTTAATTAAATAAGCTTCAGCAGGATCAAAGCCAGCAGTCACTGTCATAACAGGATGTTTTTTATCAATACTTTTTATCATAGCAGCAATATCTTCTACCGCATTCCATACTTTAAAATTTTTGTAAAACAGATCCATTTCGTTGCCTACAGCCCACATAAGAAGAGCAGGATGATCTTTGAATTCATTTATTGTTTTTTTAAAAGATTCTAATTGTCCCTCTACAGCATACTCATCATCGTAATTAAAACCATGCCTCTCGTGACCAACCCAAAGTCCTAAACAAACAGTTATTCCAAGTTTATGAGCATCATCAAGTATTTGCTTTGCATTATCGACACCCCATGTTCTAATTGAATTTCCTCCAATATCTTTAAGCTGATTTAAATACTGATATCCTCCAGCCCCCTTAACAAAATAATTCTCGCCATTTCTAATCAACTCATATCCTGTATTTGTTTTTACAATATAAGTACCTAGATCAAGCTCGTTACTTGCAAATGATTGTAAATAGAACAATGAAAGAAAAAGTATTTGTATGCACTTAATCATTTAACACTTATTTTTTTTGTAAGAATATTGTTTTTAGAACGAATTATCATACTGTATATTCCTGAAGGTAATTCTAAGCTGATATTATTTATAGATTTTGGATTATAAACTCTTCCTTTTTTGACTTGAAGTCCTTTGCTATCATATATGAAAAAATCAAATTCTGTATTATTGATACTACTTTTTATAAATAATTTATCATCAACTGGATTAGGAAAAACAGTAACAAGCTGATCATTGAGCTCAATAGTGCTGGATGGAGAGGAGGACAAACCAATATTGTCAATGAAGTATACATCAAAATTAACTACTCCCTGGTCAAGGAATAAGACAAATCTGTTAATATTCTGACCTGATACACTTGATAAATCGAATGGAAATTGCTGCCACTGATTAGCAAATGAAATTGTTCTATTAAAAGAAATAACTTCAGTTGTATCATCTTGAAAAGATATTTTAAATGGTCTAGGTGGTCCGTAAAGTTGAATTCTGAAAATATTATTTGAACTTAGATTAAGAGATCCGGCTGAGAAATTTGCAATTAAAACATCTTCTCCATTTGAATCAGGAACTCTTGTATATTTAGCTGAATACTTGCTTGAATTAACCGAACCAACGGCAGGATTATAGCTTTGTAATAACTGACCACTCATATAACCAAAATTAATATTCCAGTTACAGTCCCAATCTTGAAAATCAGATTGAGGGTTGGAAACGAATCCATTGCATGGCCCATTTACATCTGGCCCCATTAGATTATCAAAATAATAAGTGTCATCTGTATTTGTTGCAGGATTGAATAATAAAATAATTGAAGTAATGCCCACATTTGATAAACTAGGATCAGGTTGACCATTAAACACAAGCTCTACAGTTTCCCACTGATTAGCTAC
>PBAP01000008.1 GCA_002716345.1 Flavobacteriales bacterium
ACCTCGATGTCGGCTCGTCACATCCTGGGGCTGGAGAAGGTCCCAAGGGTTGGGCTGTTCGCCCATTAAAGTGGCACGCGAGCTGGGTTCAGAACGTCGCGAGACAGTTCGGTCCCTATCTGTTGTGGGCGTTAGAAATTTGAGAGAACCTGTTCCTAGTACGAGAGGACCGGAATGGACGAACCTCTAGTGTACCTGTTGTAGCGCCAGCTGCACCGCAGGGTAGCTACGTTCGGATGAGATAAGCGCTGAAAGCATCTAAGCACGAAACTCATCTCAAGATAAGATTTCTTTTAAGGGTCGTTATAGACTATGACGTTGATAGGTCACAGGTGTAAAGGCAGAAATGTCAAAGCCGAGTGATACTAATTACCCGTAGACTTAATAAACAGGAAATTATAATTATATTCATTACACTAATATGTCATAATAAAACTTATGGTGACTATTGCGCTGGTGATCACCTCTTCCCATCTCGAACAGAGAAGTTAAGCCCAGTTGCGCTGATGGTACTAGAGTAAAATCTGGAAGAGTAAGTAGTCGCCAATCATAATAAAAAACCTCTGCACTTTCGCAGGGGTTTTTTTATTTTAATTATAGGCTGTTATCTTCAAGCCATTTATCAACTTTTTCAGCAACATTTTGAAAGACCTTTTCGTCAAATGGAGAATCAAGATTAGCAAGTTTAACTAACTGTAGAAAAGGAAGAGAACCTCCTGCCTCACAAAGGTTTAAATAGTCTTTCCAAGTAGATTCTTTATCTATACTCATTTTCATCCAAAACTGGAAAGCACAAACTTGGGCTAAGGTGTAATCAATGTAATAAAAAGGAACTTGATAAATATGTGATTGTTTTTGCCACAAACCTCCTGAACCCAAAAATGATAAATCATCATAATCTTTGTCAGGTTGATAAATAGCTTCTAGCTCTAACCATTTTTCTTTCCTGTCTTTAGGAAGTGCATTTGGATTTTCATAAACCCAATGTTGAAAATGATCTACTAATGCACCATAAGGTAGAAATGAAAGCGAACCGGCGATATGTTTAAAGAGAAACTTTTCGGTGTCTTCTTTAAAAAATAATTCCATCCAGTCCCAAGTTAAAAACTCCATGCTCATTGAATGTATTTCACATGCCTCATAAGTTGGCCATAAATATCTATTAATGGGTTGTTTTCGGCTCATGTAGCATTGAAAAGCATGACCAGCTTCGTGTGTTAAAACAGTCACATCATGATCTGTTCCATTGAAGTTAGCAAAAATGTAAGGTCTTTCATAAAGAGGAAATGATGTGCAAAACCCTCCACCAGATTTACCGGTCCTGTTATCTAAGTCCATAAGTTCCTCATTAACCATAATATCAAAAAACTCCTTTGTCTCGGGAGATAACTCACTATACATTTTTTTAGCTCGATTAACTTGAAACTCAACTCCTCCTTTAGGTTTTGGATTTCCATTTTTAAAATATAGTGTGTCGTAAATTCGCATTCTGTCAACTCCTAAAATTTCTTTTCTTTTATTATTTATTTTTTTGACTAATGGAACAATATATTTGACTATTAGTTTTCTATACTTTTTGATCTCGTTTGGTCCGTATTCTGATCTACTCATATTTAAATAACCAAGTTCGACATAGTTTTGAAATCCAAGAATTTTTGCTTTTTGATCTCTTAGCTGAACAAGTCGATCAAAAATAATGTCAAGCTCCTGAGAATTGTTTTTAAAAAATTCATCAAGTTTTTTGTAAGCAGACTTTCTTTCTTCTCTGTTAGTACTTTGCATGTATGGTGTGAGCCCTGTTAAATTGAGTATTTTTCCGTCAAATTCAATCTTTGCGTTTGCAAGTAAAGTTCTATACTTATTTTTTATAGTATTCTCAATCTTTAAAATATCAACAATTTTTTCATCGAAAGATTTTAGTTCCATTTCTATCAAATCATTGAAATGAAAACCAAACTTATCAACTAGCTCTGTCTTAAACTTAGAATTATTTATGGTTTTAGTAAATTTATTATCAATTGCAGAATATTCAGGACCTATATTATCATAATAAAGATTTTCTTCAATAGCTTTTTTATCTCTTGTGTCTCTTGCAAAATTTAAATTAGCAATGCTNGAATATGAGTGAAATTCNTTTTGTTTTTTTTGATATTTTTCNATTATATNAATTTGTGTANNAGNTTCTGAAGAGTTGTTGAACTCAACAATTAAGTTATNGACATAACTTTCAAATTCATNAATTTTTATTCTTTNGTAGTTCAGNTCAGAGTATTTCATNTTTTAAATNATTAATTATTACTTAATAAGTAATCACAAATTTACTCTTTTTGCNACTTATTAATTAAATTGTGAGATATTTGTTTTGTAATGTTTANAATTAAAAACAAAATATTTGCATGGTCACTATATGACTTTGCAAGNCAGCCATTTTCTACAATNATTGTCACTTTTATTTATAGCGCTTTTTTTACAACATACATAGTTGAAGATGTNGATAANGGCACTNTACTTTGGACAAGAGTTATATCAATTTCTGCTNTAATAGCTGCAATTTTATCTCCNNTATTGGGTNCAATAGCTGATAGAAATTCATCAAGAAAACTAATGCTAATNATNACTACATATATAAGTATCATTTTTATTGGATTNCTTTATTTTCCAGAAAAGGGAGATATAATGTNTAGTCTGATTTTTTTTGCAATTGCAAATGTNGCNTTTGAGCTATCCACAGTATTTTATAATTCTTTTCTNCCTGACTTATCAAATAANAANAACTCAGGTAAGATTTCAGGAAATGCATGGGGATTTGGATTTGTNGGNGGATTAATTTCACTATTTATTTGTTTNTCTATGTTTGATGTAAATCAATCCTCAGAAATTCCTAAAATAAACATATTGGTTGCAATNTGGTTTTTCATTTTTAGTNTTCCAGCATTTATTTTTTTGAAAGAAAAAAAGAAATCAGTNACTAAAAAATNAAGCACATTNAATCAACTAAAATCAACTTTTACAAGNATNAAAGAATACAAAAGNATTTTTAAATTTTTTATAGCTAGACTATTTTACAATGATGCATTAATTACAATTTTTTCACTTGGTGGAATTTATGCNGTNGGTACAGTCGGTTTTGAACTNAGCGAAGTATTTATCTTAGGNATTTTTNTAAATATTTCTGCCGCTATAGGTTCATTTATTTTTGGTTANGTTGAAGATAAGATCGGATCTAAAAGAGCTATTTTAATAACACTTTATTTNTTAATTTTTTCAACACTGATTGCATTTTTTGCTCCATATACAANCTCACCAAAAATTACTTTTTGGATNTCAGCAATTTTACTTGGTNTAATGGTTGGTCCAAATCAATCCTCTAGCAGNTCATTGTTGTCAAAAATTNTTCCAGTAAACAAAAAAAATGAGTTTTATGGGTTTTTTGCACTAACNGGTAAAGCAACATCATTTGTTGGGCCTTTATTATTTGGAATNATATCAGCTAATTTTTCNCAACAAATTGCACTTTGGATTGTAATACTATTATTCTGCATTGGCACTATAATTTTTAAGAANATTTGTTTTGACAAAGNTTNAAATNTCATNCAATTTTTAAAAACATAATCTTTTNATTAATTTTGTTTAAATTGTTTTAATGTTCACTCATATAAAAATCATATTTTTTTTAGTATTGTGTCCAATGCTTTCATTTTCTCAATTAAATTTCAATAATCATATTACTGTCAGTAGTGGTAACGATGGTTTTGGAAGACCAAGGGTTGCATTAGATGCAAATAATGATCCATTTATCGTCTTTAGAAACAATACATCACCTAAAACAATAAGAATTTCAAAGTGGAACGGAAACGGATTTACAAGTCCTTATGATATAATAACTACAGGAATACAACCTTCATCTCAAGACGGTCCTGAAATTGCAGCTAAAGGGGATACTATTTATATAGTTTTTACATCCTCTGTAACTACATATAGTTCAATCATGATGATTAGGTCTTTTGATGGTGGAATTACTTTTTCAGATACAATAAGAGTTTCAGAAAATGATTCTCCTCAGATTTGTAGAATGGGTAATATTGCAATAAATGAACAAGGTCACCCAGTAGTTTCTTACATGAAAAATGACTTAAGTTTTTCGACAGCAGAACAAATGGTCAGAACCTCAAATGACTTTGGACTAACTTTTGGCACTGCTGTAAACTCTACATTAAACTCGCCTGACGAACCTTGTGATTGCTGTAAAGCATCTTTGTTAGTTAGTGGTAGTAATATTTACGTTTTATTTAGAAACAATGAAAATAACAAAAGAAATAGTTATGTGTCTAAATCATCAAATTATGGATCCTCTTTTGACCAGGTTAATGAAATTGATGATTACGATTGGATTCTAAATTCTTGTCCATCATCAGTTTCAAGAGGAGTTTTAATAGATGATTCGCTAATAATCGTTAAAAAAAGTGGGGCTACTGGTAATAATGAAATTGTTTTAACTTCAATATCTAATGTTACTTTAGATTACACTTACAATCTAAATGTTGACGAAATTCCAAATGTAAATCAAAGATACCCTGAAATATCTAATAGTAGTGATAGTATTTTTATTGTTTGGCAAGATGACAGGAGTGGTGGGCAAAATTGTTTCTTAAGCTACTCATATGAAGGAATTAAAAATTTATCAACAGGTATTTCTTTTACAGATTCATCTCTTGCTGGCCCCAAGTTTAATCCGCATCTAACTTTTAAAAATGGAATTTTACATTTGGTATATGTTGATTTTTTAGATAGTAGTATTAAGTATGTTCGAGCCTATGTAAGTAGTACAACTAATATCAAAGAGATAGAATATTTATTGCCAAATAGAGTTAATTTTGATATTTTGGGTAGAAAAAATCATCACGGTTTCAATAAATTAAAATTCCTAGATTAATTTTATCAAACATACAGTGAAATTAATTTTCTTAAAGTCAGTATTTTTTCGGATTTTAGATAATAAATTCTTATGCAGTTGAAGAATAGATATTTCGATATAATTATTGTTGGAACAGGGCTAGTTGGTTTAGCAACAGCGCACAGCATTATTAAAGATTTCAAAGACTTAAGATTGGCTATAATTGAAAAAGAAAAAGAAATATGTATTCATCAATCAAAAAGAAATTCAGGTGTAATTCACTCTGGTCTTTATTATAAACCTGGATCTGAAAGAGCAATTAATTGTACAATTGGTCGTGAGATGCTTACAAAATATTGTAAAGATAATAAAGTTGAACATGACATATGTGGAAAAATAGTTGTCGCAACAAATAAAAATGAAATAGAAAGTCTTTATAAATTAAAGCTAAATGGTAAGCAAAATGGACTATCGGGTATAAAGATGATCAATAAAAAAGCTATTAAAAAAGTAGAGCCATATGTTGACGGTATTGAAGCCTTATTTGTTCCACAATCTGGAATAATAAACTATAGATCCTTAGCAATATCTTTATTTCAAAAAATAATAAAAAATAAAAATGTAACTATTTTGACTGATTGTAAAGTTCAAAAAATTGACAAAGATAGTGTAGATACAAGCTTAGGAAAATTAAAATTTAAATATTCAATCTTTTGTGGTGGGTTACATTCTGATAGGCTAGCAAAATTGGATAAAACATATACAAAATCAAAGATTGTAACATTTAGAGGTGATTTTTTCAGATTAAATAAAAATGCAAAGAACAAAATAAAAAATTTAGTATATCCAGTCCCAAATCCTAAATTTCCCTTTCTTGGAATACATTTTACAAGGATGATGGATGGTACTATTGAATGTGGTCCAAATGCTGTATTTACATTTAAGCGAGAAGATTATTTAAAAAATGAGTTTAGCTTTAATGATGCTTTTGATGCACTTTCATTTAAAGGGACATGGAAATTATTTTTAAAAAATTGGAAATTTGGTTTAGATGAATATAAAAGAGCATTCTCAAAAAAAATATTTTTGAAAGAAATAAATAAATTAGTACCTTCAATCTGTGAAAACGATTTTAAATATTATAGAAGCGGAGTTAGAGCTATTTTATTAAAAAAAGATGGTTCAATTGAAGAAGATTTCGTTTTTGAGAAAAATAATAATAATTTGCATGTACTAAATGCTCCATCTCCTGCTGCAACAGCATGTTTATCAATTGGTGATAAAATAAAAAGTAAACTTTTTTGAATGTTAAGTTTTTTTAAATTATCAAGAAAGAAAAAAGAGAAGTTAGAAATAACAATTAGTAAATATGTTAAATCTATTAATGATGTTATTGACTCTGGTTTTATTGAAATAAAGGAGTTTATTAATGAAAATAATAATTTAGATATGAGTCCAGGAATAAAAGATGATGATATTAGATGGTTTAGAATTATAATAATTCTTGGTAATGTCAGTGAGTTAAAAAATTATTTTGAGGAATCTCAGGTTTCAAAAATGAAGGATATGATCATAGAGGATTCATTGAGTTACTTTAATAGAAATTCAAGTATCACAATTGATCATTTTATTGATTATGATAGCTTTTTTAATCAATTAATCTCAATTCATGATTCTAGCGCCAAGGCAATGGCGTATGCAATCTTTGAAAAGTATGAGATTAATAAATGTCAAGTTGATCTTTTTAGAAGAAAAAATGAGCCCAATCCAGTTTTTATTCATGAATTAAAAAACTTATTGTCACACTTTCTTTGGAACTGGAGTGATTATTTGAAAAAATTTAAAGTTAGCATTTAAGCTGTTCCAGTATAATTGTAAGGAGTTATAATCTTAAGTTCTTTTTTTACTTCATCATTAATATTTAAAGAATCAATAAAGTTATGTAAATCTTCTTTATTTATCTTTTCATTTTTTCTTGTCAAATCTTTTAAAACATTGTATGGATTTTCAAATCTTTCTCTTCTGAGAATATTTTGAATTGCTTCAGCAACAACAGCCCAATTGTTTTCAATATCATCATTGATTTTATTTTCATGAACTAAAAGCTTATTCAGACCTCTTTGTATTGATTGTATTGCTATAAAAATATGAGCATATGGTACGCCTAAATTTCTAATTACAGTACTGTCTGTTAAATCTCTTTGAAGTCTAGAGACAGGTAATTTCTCAGATAAAAAATTGAGTATGGCGTTACTGATTCCTAGATTACCTTCAGCATTTTCAAAATCTATTGGATTTACTTTATGAGGCATAGCTGATGATCCAACTTCTTTGTTCGAAATTTTTTGTTTAAAAAAGTCCATTGATACATAGGTCCAAATATCTCTGCATAGGTCTATAAGAATTGTATTTATTCGTAAGCTAGCATGCATAATTTGAGATAGTGTATCATAATGGTCAATTTGAGTTGTAGTTTTTTGTCTTTTAAGGCCAAGATATTTTATTGTAAAGTTATCAGCAAATTTAATCCAGTTGGTCTTCGGAAAAGTAACTACGTGTGCATTAAAATTTCCAGTTGCTCCTCCAAACTTGCAAGACATTTTAATACCTTTTAAAATTTCTAATTGATTATATATTCTTTCATGAAAAACTAAGAATTCTTTTCCAAGTTTAGTTGGTGAAGCAGGCTGGCCATGTGTTCTTGCAATTATTGTTATATTACTCCATTTTTTTGTAATCTCATTTATTTGGTTTTGTAAATTGTTATAAGAATCAAAAAGATGGTTAAACATAAAATCTTTTAGCATTAATGGAAATGCCGTATTGTTGATATCTTGAGATGTGAGCCCAAAATGAATATATTCTTTGTGTTTATTTAAATTAATCTTTTCAAAAACTTCTCTTATAAAAATTTCTACTGATTTAACATCATGATTTGTTTCCTTCTCTATTTCTTTTATTCTTTTAGCATCATCGATATCAAATTCAATATAAATTTTTCTAAGTTTCTTAATTTGATTTTCAGTTAGAAAAAAATCGAGTTCTTTTAAATTACTAAGAGCGATAAAATATTCTATTTCAACTTTGACTCTGTACTTTATAAGAGAAAATTCAGAAAAGTAATCTTGAAGGACTTTTGTTTTTGATGCGTATCTTCCATCAATTGGTGAAATGTTTCTTATATTGTTCAAAGTTGTAATTTATTGCAAATTTAATAATATCGAAACAATTGATATATTTGATGAGTGGAAACATTAATAATTATTATATGTGTTATTTTATTTGTCTTATCAATTGTCGGATGTTTTAATCCAATTTTCCCTGGCCCTCCGATCGCTTATATATCAATAATAATTCTTCATTTTTTTACCAGCTATTCATTTGGAATAAACATTTTGATTCTTTTAACATTTTTTTTAATTTTTATAACAGCATTCGATTACTGGATGCAAATTAAAGGTGTTAAATATTTTGGTGGAGGTAAATATGCTGAAAGGGGCGTATTGATAGGTATTATATTTGGATTATTTTTTTCTCCGATTGGAATTATAATAGGACCACTTTTAGGAAGTTTCTTAGGGGCAAAACTAGAAAAAAATGATTTTGTGAGTTCTTTAAAAATATCAATTGGAGCATTGATTGGTTTTTTTGGAGGTATTATTGCAAAACTAATCTATGTTTTTTTTGCAATTTACCAATCAATTTTAATTATTTAAATTATTTTCTTTTTTTCATTTTCATCTCCTGCTGTTTTTGCATTTGTTCTAATCTTTTTTGAAAGTTAGATTTTTTTCTTGGTTTTCTTTTGTTTTTTTCAATTTCTGCTAACAATGCATCATCATTGATAAAGAATTTTTTCATAAAATACTGCTGACCAAATGTGAACATATTTGCAAGAAAATAGTAGTAGCTNAGNGCTGCTGCGTAATTGTTAAAAAATCCAAGAAACATAATTGGCATNAAATACATCATCCATTTCATTTGAGCCATTTGCCCAGTAGCCATTGAAGTATTCATNCTTGTATATAATAATGTNGAAATTGTCATNAAAAGTGTAAATAAACTAACATGATCACCATAAAAGGGTATATTAAAACCTAACTCTAAAATAGAATCATATGCTGATAAATCATCAGCCCACAAGAAACTTTTTTGTCTTAGTTCAATGGATGCTGGAAAAAATCTAAACATTGCAATNAGTATAGGAAACTGAAAAAGCATAGGTAAACAACCTCCCATAGGATTTACGCCNGCTTTACGATATAAGTTCATTGTAGCTTGTTGAACTTTCATTGGATCTTTATCTTTNNCAGAAATCTTATCAATCTCTGGCTTTAATACTTTCATTTTAGCTTGAGATAAATAAGCTTTGTAAGTAAAAGGAGCNAAAGCAAGCTTNATTATAATTGTTAGCAGTAGTATAATAAGGCCATAGTTATTAAAATATTTACTCAANAAATCAAATAAATTAATTATGATGTATTTATTTACCCATCTAAACAATGACCACCCTAATGGTATTATTTCNTCAAAACCAGANTCNTAATTTTTAAGAGTGGGATAATGATTTGGACCAAAATAAAATTGNAATGAATGTTTTTCAGTACTNTTATGATTNTAAGGAATTTCAAATTTTGCANTNAGTTCCTTAATATAAATTGANTTTTCATTTTTTGAAACTTTCAAAGAAATTGGCTTNGAAAAGCCATTTTTTGAAATAAAAATTGNNCTAAAAAATTGTTGCTTGAAGGCAACCCANTTNAGGTTTGATTTAATATCTTTTTCACTNTCCTTAGTAAGTGATAAATTATCTACTTCATTATCTGCTTTAAATTGATAGTANATNCCAGTNTACATTTCTTGATTTTTCTTGCTTTTCTCTGTTTGNGGAGTTTTCATTTTCCATTCAAGATTCATATAATTAACATTTCTTGGAATTAATTCATCAAGGCCATAAAATTCAAGATTAAAATCTACTTTATAGTCATTATCAATTGTATATANGTAATCTATGTAACTGTCATTTGAAACNAAACATCTTAGNTTAAGAAAATTNGAAGAAGAGTCAATAGCAATAAAATTTCTNTTTTCAGTTTTAATATTTTGATTAGTNAAAAAATCTAAACTAAAACTTGTTGAATCNGCGGTAAATAATTTNAGCTCTTCACCACTATAGTTTTTNTACTCTTTTAATATTACTTNATTAATTCTACCNCCAATGTTAGAGATTAATAGTTTGATTTTTTCATTTTCTAAAGTGAATAGTTTTTCAGAAATTATATNNTCTAAAANNTCTTCATTTTTTAGTAAATNATCATTNNTAGAGAAATCTTNAANACNTTNTGAAGCNGTTTCTTTNTCTTCAGGTTGAAANTTNGGAAANATAAAAACATTAAAGAAAATNAAAACNATTGCTATNAGAACAAANCCAACTAGAGAACTGCTNTCTTTATTTTTCATGATTTTTAATTATTGAATTAATAAAACTAATGAANAAAGGNTGAGGATTTTGTACNGTGCTTTTGTATTCAGGATGAAATTGNACNCCTACAAACCAAGGATGANTTTTTAATTCAATTATNTCAACTAAGTTATTTTTAGGATTATATCCACTNATAATCATGTCTTTNCTAAAAAATAATTCTCTGAAATTGTTNTTNAATTCGTATCTGTGACGATGTCTTTCANTNATAATTTTTTTNTTGTANGAAGATGATACTATTGTNTNTTCAATTAATTTACATTNATANGANCCNANNCTCATAGAACCTCCTTTTTCTTTAATCTGTTTTTGATTGTGCATTAGGTCAATAACTGGTGTTGATGTAGTTTTATCTATTTCTGNNGTTGATGCANCTTTNTTGCCGAGTANNTTTCTCATATATTCTATAACNGCACANTGCATTCCTAAACAAATTCCAAAAAAAGGAATATTATTTTTTCTGCNGTAACNAACTGAAAGTATNTTNCCCTCAATACCTCTTTCNCCAAANCCTGGAGCAACTATNANCCCTTGAANGTTATTAAANTTTTCACATAAATTATTTTCAANTATCTCTTCAGANTTAATTAGTTTTAAATCAACCTTTACNNCAAANTGGGTAGATGCNTGAGTTATTGCTTCAATNATAGATTTATATGAATCAGTTAGCTGGACATATTTNCCAACCANAGCAATTTTTATATTATTTTTNGGATTTTCTANTTTATCTAAAAAGTTANTCCATTCANNTAGATTAATTTTATTGTTGTGAGANACATTTAATTTTTTTANTACNACTAAGTCAAGTTTNTCCTCTTTCATCAAAANAGGTACTTTNTATATTGANTCAGCNTCNATNGATTGAATNACTGAGTCAATATCAACATTGCAAAAAAGAGAAATTTTATTTTTTAATTTTTCTGATAATTCTNTTTCAGTTCTACAAACAAGTATATCTGGCTGTATTCCGGATTCTAGNAATAATTTTACNGAGTGNTGAGTTGGNTTTGTTTTTAATTCTCCGGCTGCACTTANATANGGGACAAGAGTTANGTGNATAAAAATACATTTTTCTTTTAANTCTCTTTTTAATTGTCTAACNGCTTCTATGTANGGNAGTGATTCAATATCNCCAACTGTTCCTCCAATTTCAGTAATTATGAAATCATAATTTTNNTTTGANGANAGCAATTGAATTCTTTTTTTTATTTCATCTGTTATGTGAGGAATAATTTGAACAGTTTTNCCTAAATAGTCNCCTCTTCTNTCTTTNTTTATAACCTNTTGATANATNCTTCCTGTAGTAACATTATTTTCTGATGANGTATGTTCATTTAAAAATCTNTCGTAGTGACCTAAATCTAAATCAGTTTCTGCNCCATCTTCTGTTACATAGCATTCCCCATGTTCNTATGGATTCATAGTACCAGGATCAACNTTAATATAAGGATCTAGTTTNTGTATTGTNACACTANAGTTTCNGGATTTTAATANTTTNCCTAAGGATGCTGATANTATTCCTTTACCAAGTGATGATGTTACACCACCTGTNACAAATATATATTTGGATGANTNGGACACTAAACAATATTGTCTAGTTCACAAATTTAATATTTAGAATTGAAATAATGTANNATATGAATGTTTTAATTTTAAAATATCAGACTNGCNCCNAAACTTGGCATNAAAGGTANTTGNTTTATTCTCTCATATTTTACTCTNTTAAAGTAAAATATGTTTTCTCGGTTATACATGTTTGTGACAGAAAAGGTTANATCNAAATCACTTGACTTAAATAACNNAAACTTNTTTGANANNGAAAANTCTAGTCTGTGNTAATAGGGNAANCTTCCTTCATTAAGTTCAGCATATGCAATCTCTANTTCTCCGTTANTTTGAGTTATATCAGTGTTAATNCCGTCATCAAAAGGAATATTTTCATAAAAACCTTGTGNTTGTGTAAAAGGNAANCCTGANCCAAGATTCCATCTAANNTCTGCTTTCCATGTTCTTTTTTTATCTAAGTTTANTGATGTTACAAAGTTTANATTGTGTCTTCTNTCAAANTGNGGAGAATATGTNAAATCANCATCTTGCCTTTNAACTATNGAGTATGAATATACCAACCAGANGTANAATTCNTTTGACTTATATTTTGTAAGNANNTCAATACCTTTTGCAGNTCCCTTNTCAACAATAAANTGATTATCATCATTACTTGTTCTNTCTCTGTTAATGTTNGTTAANTGATTAAAATCTTTGTAATANCCTTCNACTTGAAAATCAATTTTTTGATTCAAATCATANTCTATACCAGCNATGTAATGTNTTGATTTTTGAAATTTGTCTGAATAGTTTTCNCCNTNACTATTTGTAGGAAGCTCCTCAGGAGATGATATAATTCCAGTNAAAAGNTTTACAACATCTCTNTCAGANACTGTACTNATAATATTTTGGGAATACANTCCAGTTGCAAATTTTGATCTTAATTTATCAGATATTATGTATTTNANTCCAAGTCTNGGTTCAGGTGAAAAACCCAATGTGTATTTTTGAATTCTNAAACCAGGCTCAATTATAAANCTTGTAGAACTATATTGATAGTTNACATAAGATGAAAATTCTGAAGTNTTCTCATCTTGNTCAATTTNTGAGTTTACTGAGTTAAATGTTGTNAAGTCAGTTTGAAAACCGTTAATATCAAATCCATANTTAACTTTTCCATTTTTTAAAAATGAAGTGAAATCAAACCCCATNTTAAAACCATTTATTTTACTCTCTCTNGTTGGNAGTGAGTTTTCATCAAGAAAAATATTGTATGAGGAATAAGCAAAGTTACCCTCGATAAGAACAGGAGATGATCCAGGAATGAGTATAAATTTACTACCCAAGCCAGATGAATTCCAATTTAGTTTNGAGATATTATTATAATCTACCTCATCAATAAAATTAAATCCAAATAAATTTATTTTACTTCCATTATCAGATGTNAAAGTTAATTTCCCATATAAATCAAAGTAGCTNTATGGTAGTCCTTTGTCATCAAAGAAAAGAATAGGGTCTTTGTAAATATAATTTGATGTTTTATCTAAGTAAGAGTTTTTTGCTGAAATTATNAAAGATGATTTNCCTTTAGNTAAAGGTCCCTCAAGAAAAATTTTAGAACCAAAAGTATTTGCTGAAACTTTACCAGAAAGGTTTTTTTTGTTTCCATCAATAGTATTTATATCCATTATTGAGGAAATTCTACCNCCGTATTCAGCATTAAATCCACCNGTNTAAACATCAGTNGATTTTATAATATCAGNGTCAAAAACAGAAAATAGCCCTATTGAATGAAAAGGACTATANATAATCATACCATCTAAAAGAACTTTATTTTGTACTGGAGACCCNCCTCTNATGTATAATTGACCACCTTGNTCTCCTGTGAAAACAACTCCNGGAATTATTTGCATGTACTGAGCAATGTCNGGCTCTCCACCAATTGTNGGAATCATTTCTAAATCNTTCTTAGAAACTTTAATCGCAGCTGCTTTGACTTCNGTTTTCATNTCCTGCCTCTCTGCAGAAATTATCAATTCATCAAGCTTAACTGATGATTGTGAAATTTCAAAATTTTTGTTTAAAATTTTATTTTCAGTTATCTGAATATTTGCTTTTANTGTATCATATCCAATGTAACTNATTACAATTTTGTAATTCCCATTTGGAACTTTACTGATATTGTATAATCCATTTAAGTCNGTTGGTGACCCNAGANTTGTTNCCTCNAGNTATGTGTTGCAATATATNACNGGTTCACCTGTTTCTTTATCGTANACNAANCCTCTTATTGANCCTGTTTGCGCAAANATTGTGGAGNAAAAAAAATAGAAAATTANAATTAAAAGTGGTCTCATAAAAGCAAGTCTGNAAATATACTTAATAAGTTTNTTCTTTATTTTGAATTAAAATATTATTGCAGCAAAGAATTTTTAATATTAACTCTTTTAGAAGATCTGATTGACTAATTTTATTATTGTTTATTCCTTTTGTTCTAAGATCATATTCACATATTAAATTAATTATATTTAATAATTCTTTGAACTCATATTTTTTAGATGCTTGTATATAGTCATTTAAAAAATATGTATTGACTCCAATCTTTTTTGCTAGANCTGATTTGTCTTTTATCTGCTTTATTAACAAAAGTTTGTTGTAGTAGTTAAAGATTGAGGAGAGGATTAAAACGCTCGGGTTTTTGTTAGTATTAGCAGCAAAATAGTTCATGATAATTAATGCTTTATTTTTATCTTTTTTTCCTAATGATTTTTGTAATTCAAAAAGATTAAATTNCTTGCTGATTCCAATTTGATCATTAATCAAATCATTTGTTATTTTTTTTATGCTTGAGTCGGAGCATATCTTATTGATTTCATTGGAAATTTTTGACAAGTCATTGCCAATATACTCAATTAACGTATTGCAAGCCTTTGGTTCAATTACAATATTTTTTGTTTCAAGATATTTTCTAATCCAATCAGCTATTTTATTATCATATATTTTTTGGGAATTAAAAATAACATGATTGCTTTCCAAAATTTTATAAATTTTTTTTCTTTTGTCAAGTTTTTTGTTCTTGTAGCAAACTATTAATATTGAAGANACTTGTGGTTTCTCAAAATAATTTTCTAAGTACTCAATGTTTTTTAAATGTTGAGCTTCTCTTACAATAATTAGTCTTTTTTGAAATCCAAAAGGGTACTGTTTTAATTCGTTTAAAATAATATTTACATCAGAATCTCTTCCATAAAAAATAGCTTGATTCAATGTTTTATGTTCGTCNGGAATTATTGTATCAATCGCTGTTTTCGTAATACTATCAATAAAGTAAGGTTCATCTCCCATTAAAAAGTATACTTGAGCAAACTCTTTTTTTGTGATGGAATTTAAAATATTTCTATAATTCAATTAAATTTACTTTTATGATGTATCCTGATTTATACTATAAAATATCAGATTTTAAAATTAAAGAAAAACATGGTAAGTTTTACATATTTGATGATATCAGAAAAAAATATGTGGTGCTCACTGAAGAGGAGTGGGTTAGACAAAATTTTGTAAAGTATCTCATTATGAAAAAAGGTTATGCAGAAGGATTAATTGGTATTGAAAAATCAACTAAGTATAATCTGCAAAAAAAAAGAATGGATATAGTAGCGTATAATAATTTTGCTGAACCTNTTTTAATTGTTGAGTGTAAGTCATTTAGTAAACCATTAACAAAAGAAGTTTTAAATCAAGTTGCATCATATAATTACTCTTTGAAAGCTCCATTTCTATCAATTACAAATGGTCTGTCAAAATTTGTATTAAAAGTCGATTATTCTAAAAATAAAATAGAATTGATTGATGATATACCTGAATATAAAAACTTTAAACAATTATGAGCATAGTGAAGATTTCGGTGGTGAGAATTTTGTTAAATTAATACCTTCAACAGCATCAATATATTCATCAATTTTTGGAGTTCTACCAAGAACTGCTGAAAGAACTACAACCGGAGTTGAGGAAAGTAAAGACTCTCCTTTTTTTCTTTTAGAATCTTCAACAACTCTGCCTTGGAAAAGTCTAGTTGATGTTGCCATTACAGTATCCCCTTTGGCTGCTTTTTCTTGGTTACCCATGCACAAGTTGCATCCGGGTCTTTCTAAGTACATCATATTTTCGTACTCGGTTCTTGCACTTGATTTTGGATTTGAGTCATTAAATTCAAATCCTGAATATTTTTGTAATATACTCCAATCACCTTCTTCTTTGAGCTCATCTATGATATTGTAAGTTGGGGCTGTTACTATAAGTGGAGCATTGAATTTAACACTTTTGTGTTCTTTTTCCAAGTTCTTAAGCATTTGTGATACAATTTTTAAATCTCCTTTATGAACCATGCATGAGCCAACAAATCCTAAATCAACTTTCTTTTGTCCTTTGTAATAAGAAAGAGGTCGTATTGTATCATGTGTATATCTTTTGGATATGTCTTCATTTTCCACGTCTGGATCAGCAATCATAGGCTCATTGATTGTGTCTAAGTCAACAGTTAGTTCAGCATGATATTTTGCGTTTGAGTCAGGAGATAGTGGAGGGTTACTACCGTCTTTAATTTCATTGATTCTNCTTTTTGCTTTACTTACTAAGCCTTTTAAAACACCTCGATTATTATCCATACCATTNCTAATCATATTTTCTATTCTTTGAATGGCTATGTTTAATGATTTAATTAGTGTTTCACCTTCTGAAATGCAAATTGATGCTTTAGCTTTCATTTCAGCTGTCCAGTCAGTAAACGTAAAGGCTTGATCNGATGGTAAAGTTCCGATGTGGACTTCTATCACTCTTCCTTGAAAAACATTATTTCCTTTAAACTTATTTAACATCTGCTCCTGCGTAGCGTGCACCACGTCCCTAAAATCCATATGATCTTTCATTTTNCCTTTAAATGTTACTTTTACAGATTCAGGTATAGGCATTGATACTTCTCCTGTTGCAAGTGCAAGAGCAACAGTTCCTGAATCAGCTCCAAAAGCTACTCCTTTAGACATCCTTGTATGAGAATCACCTCCAATTATAATAGACCAATCATCAACAGTAATATCATTCAAAACTTTATGAATTACATCTGTCATGGGATGATAATTATTATTAGGATCTCTAGCAGTAATTAGTCCAAAATCTTTCATGAATTTCATTAGTTTGGGAATGTTTTCTTGAGCTTTTAAATCCCAAACTGATGCAGTGTGACATCCNGATTGATAAGCCCCGTCAATTTCTGANGATATTGTCGTNGCAGCCATTGATTCTAGCTCTTGTGAGGTCATTAATCCAGTGGTNTCTTGNGATCCNACAATGTTTACTTTAACTCTAACATCAGANCCTGATTTTAAAATTNGATTTTGATAATTTCCAATTTTATTNAAATTAAAAATTTTCTCAACAGCTGTTTGACCAAATTTATTGTTTGTGATAATTTTAGATTTTGCAAAAACTGGCGNAGGTTCAGCAGATAAAANNTNNGCTGCAAAAGATTGTAATTTTTTNCCAAAAACTACTGCATAAGANCCTCCAGCTCGAATAAATTCANTTTTTTGAGGACTTAATGAGCTTGAGATATCTANAAGTTCCTTTTTACCTNAAAACAGNTTCTTTTTTTCNGTATCAATGACCANATGNGTACCAGTTTCCACNGAAAANGTTTNCNGCAANACAAAATCTCCATTTTCATCAANAATTGGGTTNCCATNTNTATCTAATTTTTTTACCCAGTTCTTTAAATCAATNCCNATACCNCCNGTTACACTTACAGTNGTTAAAAAAATNGGTGATATCCCNTTTGTTCCNGCNACAATAGGTNNAATGTTAACAAATGGNATATATTTGCTNGANGGAATTCCTGTCCAAAGAGCAACATTATTTACACCTGACATTCTTGAAGAGCCGACACCCATTGTNCCTTTTTCAGCTACTAACATCACTCTTTTATCTGGATGAAGGTATTGAAGCTCTTTAATTTCATTTTGAGCTTTTTTAGAAACAAAACACTTGCCATGTAATTCTCTATCTGATCTAGAGTGGGCTTGATTTCCAGGTGATAATAAATCAGTAGAAATATCTCCAACTCCAACCACATAAGTAACAACATCAATTTTTTTTGGCAGTGCAGGTAATCTTATAAAAAATTCTGCTTTGCAATAGCTTACTAATATGTCTTTTGCTATTTTATTACCTTTTTCGTATTCAATTTTTAGTCTATTTGTATCTGCATCATAGAGAAAGACTTGAGTTTTAAGAACCTGAGATGCCTTTATTGCTAAAATTTTATTATCAGAAAAAGCAATATCTAACAACACTCTAATTGATGCGCCTCCTTTCATGTGTGAAAGTAATTCAAATGCAAATTCAATAGAAATTTCTTCAACATTTTCAACATTTAGTATTATGTCCTTGAGAAACTCAGCTTTAACTTTTGCTGCGGATGTTGTTCCAGGAAGTGTATTAAAAATCAGATGATTTAAGCTTTTTTTTCTTGTTTTAGAATCATTTCTTTTGATGTCCTCAATAATTTCATTTAAAATCTCCGAGGATTCGATTGGTTTTGGTGACAATCCAAATTCTTTTCTTTTTAGAATTTCAAGTTGATAATTACTATACGCTGACAATTTTTTCTTCTTTTGGATTACTTTTTTTTGTTTAATACAAATTTAACAATTTACCTCAACATTCAAAAAGCTCTTGATATCGTAAAACATTCATAATTTTTAATTTTATACTTTTATATAAGAATGCTTTTAGAAAATATAAAAATTGCATATGACTCATTAAAAAAAAACTTTTTAAGAAGCTTTTTAACAGTAACAATTATTTCCATTGGAATGATGGCAATAATGGGAATCATTACTGCCATTGAATCAATTGAAACATCAATTGAAAGTAATTTTATCACAATGGGATCAAATACTTTTAAAATTAAGGATAAAAATCAAAAAAATTTAGCAAGTGTTTCTGGTAAATCAAAAAAGAAAGTTGAAAAAATAAATTATCGCCAAGCTCTTAAAATTGCAGAAAAATATCAAAAGGCTGCTTCAGTAAGCTCAACATTGTCAAGAACATTTAAAATAAGAAGAAATAACTTTGAAACAAATCCAAATGTAACGCTGGTTGGCACAGATAAAAATTATATATTAACATCAGGTTATTTTATTGAAAGAGGTAGAAATTTTTCTGAAAATGAAATACAAACAGGGTCAAATGTTGTTTTAATAGGAAGTTCTGTTAAAGAAAGACTGTTTGATGAAAGTTATGAAATTGATCAAAAAGTATCAATAGCTGGTACTAAATTTAAGGTAATAGGCTCNTTAAAAGAAAAAGGAACCAGNTTTGGNTTTAANTCTGATAATNTAATNCTNATGCCAATTGATATCGGAAGAAAGTTTATTGCAAACAGAATGAATTATGAGATTAATNTAATTTCNAAAAANNCAGACTCTNTAGATTATATCATTGGTCAAGTAACAGCTGANTTTCGTAAAATCAGAAAATTAANNCCCNNAGANAANAACAATTTCAAAATTGTTAAAAGNGANAATTTAGCNAGTAGATTGATACAAAACATACANTTTATAACTTTCTCTACAACATTGATTGGNTTNATGACTCTTTTTGGAGCNTCAATTGGNTTNATGAATATAATGTTAGTGTCTGTNTCAGAAAGGACCAGAGAAATTGGTTTAAGAAAATCANTAGGTGCTAACTCAAAAATTATTAGAAATCAATTTTTAACTGAATCAATTTTAATTTGTCAAATTGGNGGAGCGATTGGAATTCTNATGGGAATTGCNATTGGTAACGTTGTCTCTNTGNTAATTGAAGGAGCATTNNTTTTTCCAACCTTNTGGACATTAGTNTCCNTTCTTCTTTGTTTTGTTGTTGGGATAATATCNGGNATTTATCCTGCTNTAAAAGCATCTANGCTTAGCCCTGTTGAAGCGTTAAGATANAACTAATTTTTGTCAGAAACGACTTTAAATTCTANTGAGCAATTGACTTTTCTGTGAAGTCTTATTTCAGCNGTGTATGANCCAATCTNTTTNANAGANNTAAGTTTNACGAATTTTCTATCTATTTCAATACCATGCTTGCCAATTTCATCAACTAANTGTTTTGATGATANAGANCCAAANANTTTTTNACCNTCTTCCTGAAGTTTAGATTTTANNACTATGCTAAGTTTANTCAATTCTTCTACAGTTTTGTTAGCATTTTCNATTTCTTCGTTTAGCTTNGATTCTTGCTGTCTTAAATTCTCATNNAGTACTTTNATTGCATTTTCNGTTGCAATAACCGCTTTGTTTTTTGGTATTAAGAANTTTCGAGCAAANCCATTTTTNACATNCACTATTTCGTCTTTGAAGCCAAGTTTTTCAATATTTTCTTTAAGTATTACTTTCATTGTAAATTATTTCAAATTATCAGCAACATATGGCAGAAGTGCAAGNTGTCTTGCTCGNTTNATTGCAACNGCNACTCTTCTCTGAAACTTAAGTGAATTTCCAGTTATTCTTCTTGGTAAAATTTTACCTTGCTCATTTAAAAATCTCATTAAAAAATNNGGATCTTTGTAGTCAACNTANTTGATTCCCATTTTTTTGAATCTGCAATATTTTGANTGTGATCTTTTTTCTATATCGACAGGNGATAAATANCTAATNTCTGATTCTCTAGCCATAATTAACNTTTTGTTTGTTTTTTCTTTCTCTTTTCAGCNTANTCAATAGCATGTTTGTCAAGTTTGACAGATAACCATCTNAANACTCTCTCATCNCTCTTAAATTCGACTNCTAATTCTTTAGTTGTTTGAGGGTCAGATTCGTGTTCAAACATGTGATAAAACCCAGTTCTNTTATTTTGAATAGGNTATTTTAATTTTTTTAAACCCCAGTTTTCTTCATGAGTAATTTTGGATTTAAGTCCTTTAATGAAGCTAGAAAACTTTTCTACTGTTTCCTTCACCTGAGANTCAGATAAAACGGGATTTAAAATGAAAACAGTTTCGTATTTGTTCATAATAATTTAATAAGGTTTGCAAAANTAATGAAAGATATCATATTGAGCAAATTATTTTTTCCAAAAATCATGATGTTTTTTTNGTAACTTTTATAATTATTAATNTTAGTTTTGTTTTAAATCAATNAGNAAATGGTTANTGCAAGAAAATACAGACCAAATAAGTTTTCAGAAGTTTTTGGACAAGATTCAATAACAAAAGCTCTTGAAAAGTCTATTTCCAACCAAATGTTATCTCAAGCTTATTTATTTTGTGGNCCAAGAGGNGTAGGNAAAACNACGTGTGCAAGAATTTTTGCTAAAGAAATNAATAATCGCNATAANANTTCAAAAAATCANGATTATACTTACAANATTTTTGAACTTGATGCAGCTTCNAATAATTCTGTAGAAGANATTAGGTCACTAACAGATCAAGTNAGAATCCCNCCACAAAATGGGANGTTTAAAGTTTANATAATTGATGAAGTNCACATGCTTTCNCAATCTGCTTTCAATGCTTTTCTNAAGACACTTGAAGAACCTCCNTCNCATGCTAAATTTATTTTAGCAACNACAGAAAAACATAAAATNATNCCTACAATNTTGTCTAGATGTCAAACATTTGATTTTAAAAGAATAAGTATTGAATCTATTATTGAAAAGTTAGTTGAAATATCAAAAATTGAANAAATTANTTACGAAAANGAAGCATTNAGAACAATTGCNAAGAAATCTGATGGATCGATGAGGGATGCTATGTTTATGTTTGATCAACTTGTGACTGTNACTGATAAGAATCTTTCNNTTTCCGAAGTNAANAGTCANNTGAATGTAATTGATATCAANTCATTCTTTGAAATGGTTGATTTTATGAAAAATNATCAGATAGATNANNTAATAAAAAAATTTGATCAAATATTAGACAGCGGATATGAACTNAGGCAATTTATTTTATCTCTAGCACANCACTTNAGAGATTTGTTGATGAGTAAAGATTCAAAAAATGAAAATTTTATTGAGTANTCNTCAGACATAATAAATAAATATTCTAANCAGTCNAAAAATATGANTTATAAAANATTAGTAGAATGCTTGGATGAATGNAACAAAGCAGACATAAANTATAATATTTCTTCNAATAAAAAAATATTGATAGAGCTATCACTTTATAAAATCAATNAGTTAATTTCNNNAGAATNAGNTAATAAANNAANANAAGTTGNCAAAAACANAGAAAAANANGAATCAGTANATGANAAAATTACTGANNATGAAANAANTTTAGATCNNNTNNTTNNTNNCNCNNATAAATCAGANAGTNNAGATCAGGCAAAATCCAGAACTTTATCAATTAACGCTTTGTCAGAAAAAGANGATAGTAAAATTCAACAAAANAGTTCCNGTTNAAATGAAGTAATTTTATCNCANGAAATTCTNCAATCAAANTGGTCAGAATTTATTAAAAANCTTNANGAAGANAAAGACACTAATTTAATGATTGCNCTTTCAAACTTNACTCCNAAATTAAAAGATAATCATAGCATAGAAGTNTATGTTTCAAATACATCACANAAAGAGATAGCTNTCAGTAGATTAAATTTTATTAAAACCTNTNTAAGTAAGNAACTAAATAATGATAATATTNAAATCAATTTTGAAGTTACTGAATTAGATGAAAAAGATANAAAACCATACACGAANTCNGAAAAATTNAAAGAAATGGTCANTCAAAATCCNANCTTAGAAGANTTGAGGTCAAAATTTGATTTAGATTATGACTANTAAAAATTAANAANTATGAAAAATAAGAACATTTTAACAACAATTNTAGTTATTGCATTNCTTTCAATATTTCTAATTAAATCNACAAATAATAATTTTTTTAAAATGAACTCAAAATATAAACTNCAATCATTTAACTTGGANCAAGATCCATTAAAAACAAAAATTTACACTCTTNAAAATGGTCTNAAAGTTTTTTTAACTGAGTATAAAAATGCGCCAAGGNTACAAACNTCAATCGCTGTAAGAGCCGGTAGTAAACATGATCCTTCNGATGCAACAGGCTTAGCACATTATTTAGAACACATGCTNTTTAAAGGAACTGANAAATATGGAACAATCAATTTTANTNAAGAAAAACCTTTACTTGATAAAATTGAGGATTTNTATGAGGAATACAGAAAAGTTCCNATGTCAAANATTAGCGAAAGAGAAAAAATTTGGAACAAAATCGATTCATTATCAAATGANGCAGCAAAATTTGCAATAGCCAATGAGTATGATAAAATGGTAAGTGGAATTGGAGCTAAAGGAACAAATGCCTATACCTCAAATGAGAAAACAGTNTANATTAATGACATACCTTCAAACCAAATTGAAAAGTGGTTGAAACTAGANTCAGAGAGATTTAGAAATCCAATTTTTAGATTATTTCATACTGAANTGGAGACTGTATATGAAGAAAAAAATAGAGGTTTNGATGANGATGGAAGAAAACTGTTTTACGAAATGCTCGATGCTATTTTTCCAAACCATCAGTATGGGCAGCAGACAACAATTGGAACAATTAAGCATTTAAAAAACCCTTCATTGAAAGAGATTCAGAAATACTATGATAAATACTATGTGCCAAATAATATGGCTATTTGTATTTCTGGTGATTTTGAATCTGAGAGAATGATTGAGTTAATTGATAAATACTTTGGAGGATTTGAATCGAAAGAAGTTCCAAATTTTGAGGTCATTAAAGAAAGACCAATTGAAAAAATTATTGAAAGATCTGTTATAGGTCCACAAGCTGAAAGATTATATATCACGTTTAGATTTCCAGGTGCATCATCAAAAGATATTCATAAGCTCAGAATGGCAGATATGATCATGTCTAACAGAACCGCTGGTTTAATTGACTTAAACTTAAATCAAAGTCAAAAAATTATTGGAGGAGGATCATTTCCATTTATTTTAGAAGATTATTCAACACATGTTTTTTACGGTAGCCCTAAGCAAAACCAAAATTTGAATGAAGTTAGAGACTTATTAGTTTATCAAATTGAGGAGTTGAAAAATGGAAATTTTCCTGATTGGCTTATGAAAGCGATCATTTCAGATTTGAAGTTAGAGCAAATCAAGAAGTATGAAAATAATCAAGGGAGAGCCAATGAGTATGTTGAAGCATTTACTCTCGGAATTGAATGGAGTGAATATATCCAAATGATTGATGAAATGTCAAAATTAACTAAGCAGGATATTATTGATTTTGCAAATCAATACTACAAAGACAACTATGCTGTAGTTTACAAAGAGCAAGGTGAGGATGTAGTTGAAAAAGTTACTAAGCCTAAGATTACTCCAGTTAGTGTAAACAGAGAAAGCAAAACAGATTTTCTCAATAGTTTATTATCTGAGGAAGTAAATGAGATTGAGCCAGTCTTTATTGATTTTGAAAAAGATATTAACTATGGTAAAGTAGATGAGGTCCCACTTCATTACATGAAAAATTTTGAGAATCAAAGATTTGAGCTGTCATATGTGTTTGAGGCTGGTACAAATGTTAATCCAGTAAATAAAATTGCGTTTGAATATCTACAATTCTTGGGAACTGATTCAATAACTTCTAAGCAAAAGCAAGAGATTTTATATAAGTTAGGTTCTGAGATGTCATTTAATTGTAGTGACGATCAAGTTAAAATTAATGTCTCAGGNCTTGANGAAAATTTTGAAGAGACTGTTAAATTTTTGGAAAGTTTTCTNANCAATTTTAAGTCAGATGAAGANGCATTGCAAAAGCTCAAAGAAGATATTTTGAAAAAAAGAAGTGACGCAAAGCTNAANAAACAAACAATTTTGTTTAATGCAATGGTNAATTTTGCTAAGTANGGTGAAAANTCCCCTTTTACTAACAAATTAACAAATGAATTTATTAANAATATTNAATCAANTGATTTAGTTAANAAAGTNANAGATGTTNANNCTTCCAAACATATNGTAAAGTATTATGGNCCCNGNGANATTTCTGATGTNGAGAAGCAATTATTAATATTACANAAAAANAAATCTAACCTNAATGATATTANAGATGCAAAAATGTTTANNGAAATTGAAAGAAAAACTNCAANAGTCTACTTTTTAGATTANGACATGAAGCAAGCNGAGGTTATTGTGATTTCAAAAAATGAGAAGTTAAATACGACATTGATNCCAATATCAAGACTTCATAATGAGTATTTTGGAGGNGGGATGAGTTCAGTNATGTTTCAAGAACTTAGAGAATCACAAGCTCTTGCTTANTCNGTTTANAGNACATTTACAACNCCNAGAAAAATAANTNATTCTCATTTTCAGCTTTCATANATNGGTACNCAGGCNGATAANTTAGAGGAGGCNATGANGGGAATGATGAACTTATTAAANGAAATGCCTAAATCTGAGGGAAATTTAAATGCTGCNAAGGAAGGTATNGTTCAAAAGATAAGAACNGANAGAATAACNAAGTCAGCCATTATGAATTATATTGAAAGAGCCAAAAANATGGGGCTNANTNCTGATTCACGAAAAAATATTTTTGAAAANATTGAAAACTTTTCAATGGATGATGTGGAAAATTTTCACNATGAAAAAATATCAAATCAGAATTATACTTATTTAGTTCTTGCTGACAAGAANTCNATTAATTTTGAATTACTTTCCAAGTATGGTNAAGTGGAATTTTTAACTTTGNAAAAAGTTTTTGGCTATTAAACAAACTATNTCATGAAAAAAATAAAAGTAGAGAATCCAATNGTTGAGCTTGATGGNGATGAAATGACNAGAATAATATGGAAATTTATCAAAGACAAGTTAATATTGCCNTATATCGAANTNGATATNAAGTATTTTGATCTTGGCATTNAAANNAGAGATAAAACAAGTGACCAANTTACAGTTGATGNNGCTGAGGCNATAAANAAGTATCAAGTTGGTATNAAATGTGCAACAATAACNCCTGATGAACAAAGAGTTGAGGAATTTCAACTTAAAGAAATGTGGAGATCTCCTAATGGNACTATAAGAAANATCGTTGGTGGTACTGTTTTCAGAGANCCGATTATTTGNTCTAATGTTCCAAGATTGGTGCCAAATTGGAAATATCCAATTTGTATTGGAAGACATGCTTATGGGGACCAATACAAAGCAACTGATAAAGTTATAAGTGGAAAAGGAAAATTAAAGATGACATTCACAAGCTCTGATGGAGAAACAAAAAGTTGGGATGTTTTCAATTTTGATGAAAGTGGCGGTGTAGCAATGTGTATGTATAATACGGATGAATCAATTTATGGTTTTGCTAGATCATGCTTTAATAGAGCAATCGACAAAAAATGGCCATTATATTTATCCACAAAAAACACAATTTTAAAAGCTTATGATGGTAGATTTAAAGATATTTTTCATGAAGTTTTTGAAAGTGAATTTAAATCTAAGTTTCAAGAACTTAATATTACATACGAACATAGATTGATTGATGATATGGTTGCAGCAGCATTGAAATGGAATGGAAATTTTGTTTGGGCATGTAAAAACTATGATGGAGATGTTCAATCTGATACTGTAGCTCAAGGTTTTGGATCTTTAGGNTTGATGACATCAACACTACTTACTCCTGATGGTAAAATAATGGAATCAGAAGCTGCTCATGGAACTGTTACAAGACACTACAGGCAACATATGGCTGGAAAAAAAACCTCCACTAATCCAATAGCTTCTATTTTTGCGTGGACAAGAGGTTTAGAATTTAGGGGTAAACTAGACAATAATAATGACCTTATTGTTTTTTGTAAAAAATTAGAAGATGTTTGTATTGAAACAGTTGAATCTGGAGTTATGACAAAAGATTTAGCTCTTTGTATACATGGAAAGGATTTGAACCAATCGCATTATGTTAATACAGAAGAATTTTTACAAAAATTAGATGAAAATTTAATTATAAAAATGAAGTCTTAATAAATATTGACCTCATTTTCTAATTTGATATCATAAGTATTAAGAACTTTTTCGGAGATAAAATTTGAAAATAAAAGTAATTCTTTTCCAGAAGCATTAGAGTGATTAATTATCACTAGCGCTTGTTTGTCATAAGTACCAGCATCTCCTTTTCTATAGCCTTTCAATCCAATATTTTCAATTAACCATCCTGCAGATACTTTATACTTATTATTATCAATTTTAAAGTAAATTATTTCAGGATAATCTTTNGTTAATCTTTCAATTTTACTTGAGCTTACAATTGGATTTTTAAAAAAACTTCCTGCGTTGCCAATATTTTCTGGATTAGGTAATTTACTGTTTCGGATTTCAATTATAAAATTTGAAATATCCTCAGCCTTAAGCTCAGTTGATTTTTTTTGTGCTAATTCTTTCAAAGTACCATAGCTTATAATTTTATTAAATTTCTTATTNAGCTTAAAATAAACATGAGTAATGATTACTTTATTTTTTAGAGATTTTTTAAAAATAGAATCTCTATAGCCAAAATTACATTCAATTTTATTTTTCTTATCAAACTTTTTTTCTTTAATGTGATAAAATTCAACTTTTGTTATAAAGTCTTTTACTTCAACCCCATATGCTCCTATATTTTGTATAGGAGCTGCACCAACACAGCCAGGAATCAATGATAAGTTTTCAATACCAGANAGACCTATTTTTAATGTGTGCAAAACAAATTTGTGCCAATTTTCTCCTGCACCTACTCTTAACGTTAAAAAATCTTTATTTTCTTCAACTTTTTCAATTCCTTTTATTTGGTTGTGAATGATTAACCCGTCATAATCTTTGGTAAATAATATGTTACTTCCTCCACCCAAGACTAATATTTTTTTTAAAAATTGTTTTTTTTGGTTGAATAAAAAATTTATGTCATCGATTTTTTGAAGAGCATAATAGTATTTTGTTTTCACATCAACACCAAAGGAGTTTAAAGTCTTTAGATTATAATTTTTTAAAATCATTAACTCAAATTGTCTATTTTNTTCAATTTTTTGTTGTAGCATTCATACATTGTTCCTGCTTGAGATTTTATAATGTCATAGTCATGAGTAGCTATAATTACAGANGAGCCATTAAGATTAATTTCTTTAAGCAAGTTTACAATTTCAATTGATTTTTTTGGATCTAAATTACCTGTTGGTTCATCCGCTATTATCAAGCTCGGTTTGTTTACAATTGCTCTAGCAATGCTTGCTCTTTGTTGTTCCCCTCCAGAGAGTTCATAAGGCATTTTATTTGCTTTTTCTTCCAGGCCTACCTTCATTAAGGTGTCTCTTATCCTATCATCGATTTCATTATTATTTTTCCAACCAATTGATTTTAATATAAATTTTAAATTTTCATGTATATTTCTGTCTTCCAGAAGTTTAAAGTCTTGAAAAATTATACCTAAATTTCTTCGAAGTTTCTGAATTTTTGNTTTGTTGATATTATTCAAATTGAAATTATCCACTTTTGCTGTTCCCTCTAAAAATTTTTGTGAACAGTATAAGCATCTTAAAAAAGTACTTTTCCCACTTCCAGTTTCACCTATGATGTAAACAAATTCTCCTTTTTTCATTTCAAAGTTAAAATTCTCTAAAACTTTAATCTCATTAATTGAAATTGACGCCCCTTTAATTTCAATAATATTTTCACTCATATACATTATAATTTANAGATTTTACCAAATGAAGTTTTNTTGATGCCATCAATAATCTTTTGTTTNTNTTTNATTAGATTATTTTTCTCAANACCTTTTTCAATTTGAGAGAGTCTGAAATAAGCTATTAAAGTCATTTTTTCATCTCTGATTTGNACAAAATCTGGNATTTTTTCAGTGCCTTTTATTTTTAATAGATACATTACNNTACAAATAAAAAAAAATAAGTTNTTAAATTNTANACTAACATTTCTAATTGTTAAAAAATGATGTTGAAAACTAAAAAAAGAGTCTTTTTTTATNAACCTACATTATATTTATTTTAGTTTTNTTTNAAGNTTGAAAAAANCTNACTNTCTNTTAGTTCTATCTCTTTTGTTGAATTTTTCNTNAAAAAGNCAACAATTGCNAATTGCNNTGGATCTTTATNAAAGNCAAAACTATNTNCAAGCNATNAANATTTTNGAACATNTANANGAGAGTGACAAACAATTATTTTANTTGTCTAAATGNTATGAAAATATTTCATTAGAAAAGTCAAGGGATTTAAAAATTTATTTCATTGAAAATTTTAAAAATTCAATTTTTATTGATGATGTTCACTCTTCCTTNGCAAATNTCCAATACAATAGTTNAGAGTACTCTAATTGTATNAATAATTATTTAAAAATTNCNAGANAANTCACNNACAAAGAAAGATTTCAGCTGGCATATTCNTNTTTTNTTCTGNAAGAATATGATAAGTCNTCATTAATATTTAAAAAATTAATGAGTGAAAAATCTGTNTANAANCCTAGNTCAACTTACTANTTTTCACANATTCAATATAAAAAATCTCTTTATGAANNAGCACTANATGGATTTGAGTCNTTAGCAAGTGAAGAAAAATTCTCAGCAATATCNCCATATTATATTGTTCAAATTCTATTTAAACAAGAAAAATTTNANAGATTACTNGACTACATTTCAATCAATNTGAATGATATAATCCCAACAAGAAAATCAGANGTTTATAGAATAATGGCAGAATCATATTATCAACTTAAAGATTATCAAAATTCAGCAGTTTATTATCAAAAATATATGCAGTATGATGAAATCAATAATAGTCTTGAACTATTNCAAGTNGGNCACTTGTATTTTGANCTTTCAGATTACATGAANGCGATTAAATTTTTGGAAAAAATTATTGTNGCTAATGATACAATATCCCAAAAATCAAATTATTTNTTAGCACAGTNCTATATTAAAGTNGACAAAAAAAAATATGCGNTNAATGCATTTAGACAATGTGTNAAAAGNGATNTTGACAAAAAAATATATGAGGAATCATATTACAACNTAACTAAGNTAGCATTTGAAGTAAATTCAAAAAATGANGATNTANTAAAAATTCTTTCAGATTTTCTTCAAAAATTTCCTAACTCANTTTATTACAAAGAAATTGAAGATTTAACTTTAAAATTTTATTTTAANTCAAAGAATTANNGTAAANTTTATGANAATNTATNAGCCAAGAATAATTTAAGTGATTANGAGAGAAAACAATTTNATAAATCTGCACTCCAATTAGCAATTCAATCATATAATACNANGGATTTTAAAAAAGCAATAGTTTTNTTAGAAGAATCGAAAAGTTCTGAAGANATTATAATAAGTTATNTTTCAAAATATTGGCTAGCTGATNGNTATTATCAGATTAATAATTTTAAACAAAGTATNTCNCATTTTAATGAAATAAAAATGCTCAGCTTTNCAGGNNTTGAAGAATTNCATGAAAAAANATACTATAATCTAGGNTATAATTACACTAAACTAAGAGACTTCGTAAACTCNGAAAAAGAATTTAAACTCTTTATTGCTAAATCAAGANATGAAAAAAGAANAGTTGATGCCACANTAAGACTTGCCGATGCAATGTTCATGCAAAAAAAATATAGCCTAGCATCTTCNTACTATTCTAATTTTTCATCAANAAGTGACTTTGACGTAGATTATGCATTNTANCAAAACTCTATTTGCTNTTCTCTTCTAANTGATTTTGAAAAGCAAAGAGAANCACTNNANCAAATNATACAAAATTTTCCCAATTCNAGNTANTACTTCCAAAGTCTGTTTGATGATGCTAAATTAAATTATCAAAATCAAAGTTCTGATAAAGCAAAAGAAACCCTTCAAAAAATTATTGAAAGTNAAGCGNATAATGAAATAGTAGCCAAGTCAATACTTCTNAAAGGTAATATTGAGTTTAATGAAGGTTTGATTGATAAAGCTATGCAAACGTTTAAATTANTTATAGAAAATTATGACCANACTAGNAGTCTTTTAAACTCAATTAGTGCNCTTAAATCTTCATATATTTTGACAGGAAATATTGATGATTATCTAAAATACATAAGTNNTATCCCAAGTATTGTNATAAGCAAAAGTGAGCAAGATTCTTTATNATANAGTGCTGCTATGATTAAATATAATGANAGAGAATANCAATCTGCAATATCAGCATTTGAAAGTTATTTAAANATCAATGAAAACGGTTNCTTTGTTGATGATGTTATTTTCAATCTTAGNCAATGTTTTNTATTAANNAATGANACATNAAGTGCAGAAAAATNTTTTTTAANAATTTTNGACAAAAGAANTGAAGCTTATTTAGAAGAGTCTTGTAAATTTCTTGCCAGAAATTATTATNCAAAAAAACAATACAAGAGNTCAGAAAAGTTTTACANTGANCTNGACNGANATAGCNANTGATAATTCAACTGAAAGAGAATCTAAAATTAGGCTAATGTTGATATATAAAGACTCAATAAATTTAAAATCTATGAANTATGCAGAAGANGTGTTAAAAATAAAAAAAACAGATACTTGGGTCAAAGGAAAAGCAAGCATAATGATTGCGAGATANAGNAATAGNAATTCAAATTATAATAAAGCTCGNNTNTTTTATTCNAANGCTGATTNATTATTAAACAAAACTGANGCATCTGAGGCAAAATATATGCTTATTTTCTATGAATTTNTAGATGAAAATTTTNANAAATGTGAAAGTATGATTTATGACTTTAGCGAAAATTATCTTGATGANTATTANATCGCAAAATCNTTCATATTNCTTTCAGATATTTTAGTTAANCAAGGAAANGTTTTTCAAGCTAAAGCAACTCTTGAAAGTATANTGAACAATTTTGAATNAAATAGCGNNNTNTATACATTAGCAAGTAANAAGCTNGAGGNCNTGATNAGTAANGAAATTGAACTNAAAANAAAAACTGAAAATANTTCNGANNATAGGTTTTTGTTAGANATTGAAAGCTNTGATTATGATAAATTATTTGAAATNGAANAATAACAAAATTAATGATTAGACACNCNTTAATTTTTTTNCTTTNCTCNAANNTAGTTTTTGGTCAAAATCTGAAAGACACTAAAATNAATGTAAGTAAGAAATATAATCCNAGCGTNACNGATGCTAATAGACTAGATGATCAGGCTGTTTATNTGGATACAATCAANATCAAAAATACNTTTGACTANGACTTCATAAGTATGCAAATTAAAACTAAGCCTAATATNAGACCACTCAANCCAGCACTAGTNAAAAATCANAAGTTTTTGTNTAATAATTTNAATAAAATTGAACTTTCANTAGGAAATAAATTNTCTTCTNNNGCTTACNTTNATTTTTCAAAAAAAATAAGAGAAAAACTNNTCTTNGGAATTGCATCATCAAANNATAGAATTAGNNATNAAATTATTNATGANATANATATTAAAAAAAATAATTTTTTCTTTAACGCTTTCGCAAATTCTGAGATTAAGAAAAATGACATAACTGCTAATTTTCATTTTGTCAGTAGTATGAATACCACTGATGAATCAATAACTAGTGCTTATAACGAAAAATCAAAATTTAATTTTAATCACGCTGTTTTTGATGTCAAAGTCAAAGATAAAATTTTGACACGCAAATCAATAAGTCATATTACAAGTTTTTCATATGAGTCATTGTTTTCTGATATTAATAATTACGAATCAGATGAGAATATTTTAAAATTTGAATCACAGCTTTCAACAAAAATATATCAGATGGACAGTTACTTTGATATGACTTTAGATGATTATAGGTTTGGTAAGTACTCATCATCTGATGAGCTAGTTGTTACATTTACTCCATCTGTAGATATTGAAATCTTTTCTTTTGACGCCAACTTTGGTATTGAAATTGATTATTTTCAAAATGAAAAGATTTTTGATGTTTTTCCAATAATTGAAATAAGTAAAGTTTTAGTTCCAAAAATATCAGAATTAAGTTTTGGAACTAAAAATTATTATCAAAGAAATTATTTAATTAATAACTATCTTATTAACCCACTTTTAAATATTGATGATACCCACATTAAAAATTCAGAATCAAAGCTTATATATCTCGAATTTTTTAATAAACTATCGAAAGGTCAGTTCATTAACATTTACTCGGACTTCGGATACTATAAAAATTTTATGAACTATGAAAATATTGTAACCGTCCCAAATAATACTTTTGAGTATAACTACACTAACTTATGGCAATCTAGTTCAATGATAAAATATTCAAATATGATTAATCATTTTACAAAAGTGAATTTTGATTTCTCGTACCAGTACCGAACAATTCAAAATCTTTCAAATATTTCTGATGTACAGGCTAATCTCTATTCAGAAATAAACTTAAAAAATAAAATAATAATTAGTCCTACAATAAATTATCAATCTCCGAAAAAATCTTTCAAAGGTAATATTGAGTATGAAATTGAGAAAATTATTAATTTCAATATTCATTCATATTATTCATTAAACAATCAAATTGATTTTAACATCAAATTGAATAATATTTTGAATTCTAAGAACGAAGTGTTTAGAAATATCAAACAAATTGGTTTTAACATATCGTTAGGATTTAATTACAGATTTTAGTGTTTTTGTTAAATATATTGTTAATAAACTCTACTCTTTTTTTTGTATAAAAAATGCTCTAGGAAAAGCTAAAAGTTATATTTGTATTAAACAAGAATAACTATGACTGAAAAACCAGATTCAACTCAAAATTATGGTGCTAGTAATATTCAGGTACTAGAGGGCCTTGAGGCTGTTAGAAAAAGACCGGCTATGTACATTGGTGATGTTGGCCAAAAAGGTTTACACCATTTAGTATATGAGGTAGTTGATAACTCAATTGATGAGGCTTTAGCTGGACATTGCTCTCACATTGATGTTTATATAAATGAAGATAATTCTATTACTGTTGGTGATAACGGTAGAGGTATTCCTACAGCAATTCATGAAAAAGAAAAAAAATCAGCACTTGAAGTTGTAATGACTGTTTTGCACGCTGGTGGAAAATTTGANAAAGGNTCTTANAAAGTATCNGGGGGTTTACANGGAGTTGGTGTCTCATGTGTTAANGCNTTGTCAANTCATCTAAGAGTNGAAGTTCANCGNGAAGGAAAAGTTTNTGAACAGGAGTATAGTATTGGTGTNCCNCAATATGACGTAAGAGAAATTGGNNCNTCTGANAANACTGGAACTATNGTNACCTTNAAGCCAGATGATACAATATTTNTAGANACAATTTATCATTATGATATTTTAGCGGCTAGACTTCGAGAATTATCCTTNTTAAATAAAGGCATTCATTTGAGNATNACAGATAAAAGAAGNACCATTGAAGGTACTGAAGATTTTGTTAATGAAAAGTTTTTTTCTGAGGGNGGCTTAAAAGAATTTGTTCAATTTCTNGANTCCACNAGAGANCCAATTCTNGATGATGTNATTTATGTTGATGGAAATAAAGATGANGTGCCAGTTGAAGTAGCAATGATATATAATANCTCCTACANTGAAAATATACATTCTTATGTCAATAATATNAATACACANGAAGGAGGTACNCATCTTGCTGGNTTTAGNCGAGCACTAACAAGAACACTTAAAAAATATGCNGAGAGTTCNGGNATGCTTGACAAGGTNAAATTTGAAATCAGTGGAGATGACTTTAGNGAGGGATTGACAGGAGTTATTTCTGTNAAGGTTATGGAACCTCAATTTGAAGGACAAACTAAAACAAAGCTAGGAAATAAAGAAGTTACTGGTGCAGTTGATAAAGCAGTNGGAGAAATGTTNACAAACTATTTGGAGGAGAATCCAAAGCAAGCAAAATTAATCGTTCAAAAAGTAATTCTNGCTGCTACNGCAAGAAATGCTGCTAGAAAAGCCAGAGAATTAGTTCAAAGAAAAAATGTATTGTCAGGNTCTGGTCTTCCNGGAAAATTAGCAGATTGNTCAGAAAAAGATCCTCANAAATGTGAAATATTTTTAGTTGAGGGNGATTCAGCAGGCGGAACTGCTAAGCANGGAAGAAATAGGCACTTTCANGCNATTATGCCTCTAAGAGGNAAGATANTAAATGTTGAAAANGCTATGCAACACAANGTTTTTGAAAATGAAGAGATAAAAAATATGTTTACNGCTCTTGGTGTTTCNATNGGAACTGAAGANGATGANAGAGCANTAAATATTGAAAAATTGAGATATCATAAAATAGTNATCATGACTGACGCTGATATAGATGGATCACATATTGCNACATTGCTACTTACNTTCTTTTTTAGATATTTAAAAGAACTCATAGAAAATGGCTATGTNTACATAGCTACACCTCCANTATATCTTTTAAAAAGAGGTAAAGACATGAGGTATTGTTGGGANGAAAATCAAAGAGAAAGATTNATTGAGGAAATGAAAAANGGCCAGGATGTAAATATCTCAATACAAAGATATAAAGGTCTTGGTGAAATGAACGCTGATCAATTATGGGAAACAACAATGAATCCAGAGTACAGNACATTAAAGCAAGTNACANTNGATAGTGCTGCNGAGGCAGATAGGGTTTTTTCAATGTTAATGGGCGACGAAGTACCTCCAAGAAGAGAATTTATCGAAGCAAATGCGAAATATGCTAATATTGATGTTTAAANAAGAAAAATGAAAGTTACCATNGTTGGTGCTGGCGCAGTTGGAGCAAGTTGCGCNGAATACATTGCACTCAAAAATTTTTGCTCTGAAGTTGTTTTAATTGATATTAAANAGGGTTTTGCTGAGGGAAAATCAATGGATTTAATGCAGACAGCTTCATTAAATAATTTTGACACAAAAATAATTGGTAGCACCAATGATTATTNACATTCAAAGGACAGTAGTGTTGCTGTNATAACATCAGGAATTCCTAGAAAGCCAGGAATGACTAGAGAAGAGTTAATTGGAATAAANGCTNGTATTGTTAAAAATGTGACCGAAAACTTACTNAAATACTCTCCTAATTGTATAATTATTGTAGTNAGTAANCCTATGGATACTATGACATATNTNCTNCANAAAGAATTTAAAATAAATAAAAATAAAGTTATTGGAATGGGAGGAGCATTAGATTCTGCNAGATTNAAATACAGATTATCNGAAGCATTAAATTGTCCTGCNTCTGATGTTGAAGGNTTAGTGATTGGAGCACATTCTGATNCTGGAATGATACCATTGGATAGAATAGCAACGTACAAAGGTGTTCCAGTTAGANAATTNTTAANNNGNGATGNNTTAAAAACCTTAGTTAATGAAACTAAAGTTGGTGGTGCAACTTTAACAGGATTACTCGGAACATCTGCTTGGTATGCTCCTGGGGCTGCAGTTTCATCTATTGTTCAATCAATAATATGTAATCAACACAAGGTATTTACTTGCTCTACTTATTTGAATGGTGAGTATGATTTAAGTAACCTATGTATAGGAGTTCCTGTTATTATTGGTTCAAATGGTATTGAAAACATTGTAAATTTAGAACTAGATGACACTGAAAAAAAATTATTAATGAATTCTGCTGATGCAGTGCTATCAACTAATAAGTTATTACAGAATATTAAATTTTAGAAAATTTGATTATTTTTGCACACCATTTTAGAAAACATGAAAAAAAATACCCATCCAGAAAACTACAGAGCATGTGTTTTTAAAGACATGTCAACAGATTTTGCAATTTTGACAAAATCATGTGCTGAAAGTAATGAAACTATTAAGTGGGAAGATGGGAATGAATACCCACTTATAAAGATGGAGATTTCATCTGATTCTCATCCTTTTTATACTGGTAAAACTAAACTTGTCGATACTGCTGGTAGAATTGATAAGTTTAAAACTAAGTATCAAGGCTTTAAAAAATAATTTAAAAGTATTATTTTAGTATCATTCAATTATTTTAAGTGAATGTAATTTTATTTGACAAAAATCCCAAAAAATTTTATCCATTAAGTCTAACCAGACCTATCTCGGAGTTCAGAATAGGAATTTTCACCATTAAGCAAAAATGGAGTCAATACTATGATAATGTTAGTTGCTACTGTGAACAATATTTAAATAATATTTATCCAAAGTTAATAGCAAAAAATAATCTGTGGATAGATTCAACTATTATTCCAAATAATAATTTAATTGTTGAANTAAATTCACTAAAAAATGGAGAAGCGTTATATAAAGATGATATTTTAATAGCATTCGTTTCAGAAAAATTCAAATTAGAAAAATTATATAGAAGAAAAACTTCCTTAAAAATAATTAGAATTAATAGTTTAACTGATATTTTTACTATTAACTCNAGTGAAATTTGTAATGATTTTAAATTAATAGAAAAAAAGGATAATTCCTTATTAGATCGTAAATCAATTAAAGTTTTTGGAGACAAAACAAATATTTATATACATCCAAATGCTAAATTAAAAAATGCAACATTGAATAGTGAAAATGGACCAATTTTTATAGATGAAGATTGCGATATAATGGAAAATGTTTCAATTAGGGGTCCCTTTTCAATTAATAAATCATCAGTTGTCAAAATGGGAGCAAAAATATATGAGGGATGCTCCATTGGACCATTTTGTAAGATTGGAGGAGAAGTCAATAATAGTGTTTTCTTTGGNTATTCGTCTAAATCTCATGATGGATTTATAGGTAATTCNGTAATTGGAGAATGGTGTAATTTAGGTGCTGACACAAATAATTCTAACTTAAAAAACAACTATTCAAATGTAAAACTTTGGAATTATGAATTTCAGAGCTTTATTGATACTGGTCTTCAGTTTTGTGGAATGATTATGGGGGATCATTCAAAAACAGGAATCAATACGATGATTAACACTGGTTCAGTAATTGGAGTCGGAGTTAATTTATTTGGCCCAGGATTTACAAGAAATTTTATTCCATCTTTTAGTTGGGGAGGTAGCAATGGTTTCACAGAGCATAAATTTAATATGTTTAAAGAAACATCAATTAGAGTTATGAAAAGAAGAAATAAATGTTTTGATGAAAATCAATCCAACTTATATGAAACANTATTTGACATGACAAAACGTTATAGAAATTATTAGAGNAGCTGTCAATATTTCTTCTTTTTTTCAATGGCATAATCTTTGCTTATGTTATTTATAAAAAATATGTACGAAATTTTAAATAATCAAGAGATTGAAAAGATTTGTCATTTACTTGAGTGCGATCAAGTTGAACTAAAAAATTTGTTTGATGATTCAAAAAAAATAAATGAATCATCTAAAACAGTCTATCAGAAAATAATGAAAATTTTACAAAAAGGAGCAAATGTAAGAGAAGCTACTTTGTTAGGAATCATATGTGGTTACTCATTTGGATATGATGTAGCTAAGGACAAAATTGAAGAAGAAATGAAAAATAGACTTTTTAATGCATTTAAAAACAGCAATAGAAATCAATAGTTTATATGATTAATTTAAATAAATATTTTAGTACTAACCAGGATGAGTCAAAAACTGATTTNTTTCCTCTCATGAGTAATGAAGATGAGGAAAAAATTGGTAAAGAATCAACACCTAATACACTTGCAATACTTCCTTTAAAAAATACTGTTTTATTTCCAGGAGTNATAATACCTATAACAATTGGTAGAGACAAATCAATTAAGTTAATAAATGACTCTGAAANCTCAAATAACAAAATTGGAGTANTATCTCAAAAGGANCCNCACATTGAGATTCCAACNATAAAAGACTTAAATCAGATTGGAACAGTAGCCCAAATATTAAAAACTCTTAAAATGCCTGATGGAAACATTACTGCAATAATACAGGGAAGAAAAAGNTTTAAAGTCNAGAATATTGTAAAAGAAGAACCATACATAGTTGCAAGTGTACAGGAAATTAATGACAAAAAGTATCAGAAGAATAAAACCTCAGATGCATTANTTTCCTCTGTTANGGATCTTAGCATTAAAAATAATAGAGGANTCTCCAAATATTCCATCAGAAGCTAATATTGCGTTAAAGAATATTAAAAGTTCCTCTTTTTTAATAAATTTTGTTTCATCCAATATGAACATTGATTTAGAAACAAAACAAAGTTTNTTGGAGGAGACTGATTTTGAAAAAAGAGCAAATTCAGTTCTTAAGTATCTTACNAAAGAATTACAGATTTTGGAAATGAAAAATAAGATTCAATCCAAAGTAAAAATAGATCTTGACAAACAACAAAAAGAGTATTTATTAAATCAACAACTAAAAGCTATTAAAGAAGAGCTTGGTGAAAGTGGTTCCGTAAAAGAAATTGAGGAATTATCTAGATTAGCATTAAAGAAAAAGTGGTCAAATGAGGTTAAAGATTTGTTTGATAAAGAGTTAAAGAAATTAAAGAGAATGAATCCTTCAATGACAGATTTTTCCATTCAAAGAAGTTATTTAGAATTAATACTTGATTTACCATGGAATGAATATACTGACGATAATTTTGATTTACGGAATTCTCAAAAAATTTTAGACAGAGACCATTTTGGACTTGAAGAAGTAAAAGACAGGATAATTGAATATTTGTCTGTTTTAAAGCTCAAAAAGAACATGAAATCTCCAATAATTTGTTTATATGGTCCACCAGGAGTTGGAAAAACCTCACTGGGTAAATCAATAGCAAATTCATTAAATAGAAAATATGCAAGGATTTCATTGGGTGGATTAAGGGATGAAGCTGAGATAAGAGGTCATAGGAAAACCTATATTGGTGCAATGCCAGGCAGAATAATAAAATCTATAAAAAAAACTAATTCATCTAATCCTGTTTTTGTATTGGATGAAATTGATAAGTTAACCAGAGATATGCATGGAGACCCCTCGTCAGCTTTATTGGAGGTTTTAGATCCTGAGCAAAATGAAAGCTTCTATGATAATTATCTTGAAATTGGCTATGATTTATCAAAAGTTTTGTTCATTGCAACTGCAAACTCACTTGCTGAAGTACACCCAGCATTAAGAGATAGAATGGAAATTATTGAAATTAACGGTTATACTGTTGAAGAAAAGATTCAAATAGCCAAACGTCATTTGATTCCTAAGCAGATTTCTAATCATGGAATAAAAAAATCTGACATTAATTTAACTNCCAAAACAATAGAAAAAATTATAGACAGTTATACCAAAGAATCTGGAGTTAGAACTTTAGAAAAAGTTATTGCAAAAGTTACAAGATACGTTGCTAAGTCAATTGCAACTGATCAGTTGTACATTAAATCACCAAATTTATCTGAAATAGAAATAATTCTTGGNCCTCCAAAATACCTCAGAAGCAAGTCTGATGATTTTGAAATTCCTGGAGTTGTCACTGGCTTAGCATGGACGAAGGTTGGTGGAGATATTTTATTTATTGAGTCAATTTTGAGTAAAGGAAAAGGAAAAATGTCAATAACTGGTAATCTAGGTAAGGTNATGAAAGAAAGCGCAACAATTGCACTTCAGTATCTTAAATCTAATTGCACAGCTTTTAAAATTGACTTTTCTGTTTTTGAGAATTGGGATATTCATATTCATGTTCCTGAAGGGGCAACTCCTAAAGATGGTCCGTCTGCTGGNATAACTATTTTTACATCTTTGTTATCAATTTTTAGTCAAAGAAAAATAAAAAAAAGTTTTGCAATGACTGGTGAAATAACACTGAGAGGAAGAGTTACAGCTGTTGGAGGAATAAAAGAAAAGATACTAGCCGCTAAGAGGTCAGGATATAAAAATATTATATTATCAGATGAAAATAAAAAAGATGTTCATGAAATCAAAGCAGAATACTTGAAAGGCTTGAAATTTTATTATATTTCTAGTATGAATGAAATTTCAAATTTATGTCTTGAGAAAGAAAAGTATAAAAATTACATTGATCTGTAATTAATCAATTAATGAGATTTTTACATATTTTAATTATTTTAATATTTAATTATAATTCTTTTTCTCAAGAGTTCTCTTTCTTCAATACTGATTTTTCAGCAACTTCACTAAGTCTTGGTGGAAATGTGATTGCTAAATCAGATGATATTTCTTTAACCTACAAGACTACNTCATTATTAAATCAATCTCAAATAAACNATATTGCCTTCGATTATTTGAGTTTATCTAATGAAATCAATTTTTTCTCATTCGTTTATGCAAATGAGTTAAAAAAATTTGGTATGTATAATTTTGGTGTTAAGAATTTAAATTATGGTAATTTTCAAGGATACGATGTTAACGGTTTTCAAACAAATGAATTTCATGCTAATGACCTTATATTTTTTACTGGTGTCAGTAAAATGATTATTGAAGACTTAACTCTTGGTCTNAATTTAGAGTTACTTAATTCAAATTATGAAAGTTTTAGTGCTTTGGCTATTGCATCAAATACCTCATTGACTTATAATAACAAAAAGAGGAAATTAATTTTTTCATTATCATTAAATAACTTAGGCAGACAAATTAATGGNTTTACTGATATTAAAGAAAAANTACCAACATCGCTGAAATTTGGAATGAGTAAGTCTTTAAATCATTTGCCATTTACCTANTATATATCATTGCANGATTTACAAAGATTTGATATAAGTGGCCCAGTACAAGCTAGTCAAAGTTATCGCGATGATGAAACAATCTTGAAGAAAATGTTTTATCATGTTAACATNGGAGGAGAACTAAATCCTTTTAAAAAAAATCTCTTTCTTAGATTTGGTTTTAATTTTCAAAAAAGATACCAAATGATGGTTAGAAATATACCTCAACTAGCTGGCTTTTCATCTGGTGTTGGAATCAAATTTTCTTCGTTTACATTAGATTATGCAATTACATCAAACCATATAAGCTCCGTTTCTAATGTTTTTAGCCTTAAAATGAATTTGAGTAGCTTTGTGCCAAATGGGAAAAAAGATTAATATAGCAATTGACGGTTATTCCTCTTCTGGAAAAAGTAGCTTAGCAAGATCAATATCCAAGGAGTTTAAGATGAAATATATTGATACAGGAGCAATGTATAGATCAATAACCTATCTATTGCTAAAAAATTCTATAGATAGTTCAAACTTTGAGGAAAGTGAAAAAAAAATTGAGCAAATAATAAACGATTGTAATATTGAATATAATTATAACAATAAAAAAAATATTTCTGAGACTATTTTAAATGGAGCTAGATGTGATGAGCACATAAGAAAAAATTATGTTTCAGAATTTGTAAGTATTGTCAGTAAGTCAAAAAAAGTTAGAGATTTTATGATAGCTAAACAAAAAGAAATTGCTTCAAATAAAAATATTGTTATGGACGGAAGAGATATAGGTACTGTTGTGATTCCTGATGCAGAGATAAAATTTTTTATTGAAGCAGATTTACATGTTAGAGCAAAAAGAAGATTTGAACAGGCACAAGATGAATCATTAACTTTCAATGAAGTTGTTGAAAATCTAAAATTTAGAGACAATCAAGATATGATGAGAGAAAATTCACCATTAAAAAAAGCTAAAGACTCTATAGTTTTAAATAATACAAATATTAATTTTGAAGAACTGAAAAATCAAGCGTTTAATATAATTAGAAAAAAAAATGAAAATCACAATTGATGAGAATTCTGGTTTTTGTTTTGGTGTCGTGTATGCCATTGAAATGGCTGAAAATATTTTAGAAAACCAAGACAAATTATATTGTCTAGGTGATATTGTTCACAATGACATGGAGGTTGAGAGACTAAAAAATTTAGGATTAATTATTATTAATCATAATCAGCTAAAAGAAATAAAAAATACAAGCGTTTTGATTAGAGCACATGGAGAGCCACCTGAAACNTATGAGCTTGCTTTNNAAAATAACTTAAAGTTAATTGATGCGTCTTGTCCTGTAGTTTTAAAATTGCAGAATCAGATTAAAAANGGTTACAAAGAGATAAAAGAAATAGATGGTCAAGTTGTTATTTANGGNAAAAAAGGNCATGCTGAGGTTACAGGANTGATTGGNCAAACNAATGGAAATGCAATTATTGTTGAAAGNNTNAATGACATAGATAAAATTGANTTTTCTAGGCCAATNTCAATATATTCCCAAACTACTAAGAGTCCAAAATCATATTCTGANATTATTAATGAGATAAAGAAGANATCANATTNAAAGCTAAAGTTTATTGTAAAAGATACATTNTGTAGACAGGTTTCTGGCAGAGAACCTCAACTNCAAAAGTTTTCAAATGAAAATCAAGTTATAATTTTTGTGAGTGGAAAGAAAAGTTCTAATGGAAANATGTTGTATGAGTCATGTAAAAAAGTAAATCCNANTTCTTACTTTATNTCTGNTACAAAAGANATAAAATCTAGCTGGTTTAGANAAAAAGCTTCAGTTGGTATTTGTGGNGCAACTTCAACTCCATTATGGTTAATGCAAAAAGTTGCTCAANAAATAGCTGATTTATCTCTATAATTTAATACATTTGCANCCGCAAAAACTGTTTGTTAAGGATATAAATGTANAANTACTCTTTTGGATTCAGTAATCCTTANAACCAAAAGATACAAAGAAAAACCTATGGCAAANAAATCTCATAAGNCTGACGAGCNAANNNCAGAGTCAACTGACGAAAAGTCAATCNCAAAAATTGATAATGAANAAATTAATGATATCTCAACAAAAGAAGATGAGAAAGNTGAAANAGTCGTTGATGAANTAAGCGANTCCTCAAACAAAAANATTGAAACTGAAATTGTTGACNAAATCAATGATACAAANGAAACTATAGNTGANNCTAAAAAATNATCTGATAATTCAGAAAGTCACANNAGNNAAAAAGATTTNCAATTTCANGAGGAAATCACATATACANCNAAAGAAATAGAAGANTTAACTAAGACTTATNTAGAAACCTTACCAGNAATTGAAGATAAGCAAGTTNTAAATGGTNCCGTTGTAAGAATCAATGATAAAGTTGTTGTTGTTGATATTAATTTTAAATCTGANGGTGTAATAAATGCATCTGAGTTTAAATACAATAAGGAATTAAAGATTGGAGACTCAGTTGAAGTTTTGGTAGAGCAGCAAGAAGATAGCTACGGTCAGTTAAAACTATCTCATCGAAGAGCAAGAATATTACAAGCTTGGAAAAAAGTTAATATTGCTTTAGAAACTGGGGAAATAGTTAATGGTCAAATAAAAAGTAGAACAAAAGGTGGAATGATTGTAGATATTTTTGGAATAGAGTGTTTCTTNCCAGGNTCNCAAATTGATGTNAAGCCAATNAGGGATTATGAAGANTACGTTGGNAAAGAAATGCAGTTTAAGGTNGTCAAAGTAAACGANTCTTTCAGAAATGTTGTNGTATCTCANAAAGCNTTGATTGAAGCTGATTTAGTGGTTCAGACAAAAGAAATAATGTCNAAACTGGAAAAAGGACANGTNCTTGAAGGCACNGTNAAGAACATNACNTCNTATGGAGTNTTTGTTGANTTGGGAGGTATNGATGGANTGATTCANATNACNGATTTATCNTGGGGAAGAATATCTCATCCTGAAGAGNTNGTGAANCTNGANGAAGTAATAAAAGTAGTTATACTAGANTTTGATGAAGATAAAAGTAGAATTCAGCTTGGCCTNAAGCAGTTAGGNAGNCATCCNTGGGAGTCTCTNGANAGTAANTTAAAAGTTGGAGATGAAATNGAAGGNAAAGTTGTTGTNCTTGCTGATTATGGNGTATTTGTTGAGNTTCANGCTGGNATTGAAGCATTATTACATGTNTCTGAAATGTCATGGTCNTCTCANTTAAGAAGTGCAGGNGATTTTTATAAAGTTGGTGANATNGTAAANGCTCANATACTTACATTAGANAGNNANGAAAGAAAAATGTCTTTAGGANTNAAACAAATGCTTCCTGATCCTTGGAGTAAAATTGACAAAAATTATCCTGNTGGCACNAAACTTAAAGTTAANGTCAGAAATTTTACCAATTTTGGAATTTTNGTNGANATTGANGANGGAGTTGATGGTNTAATTCANATNTCTGATCTTTCTTGGACAAAGAAAATTAAACANCCNTCTGAATTCACATCAGTTGANANTTCAATAGANGTANTTGTTCTNGATGTTGATAANGATTCAAGAAANATAAGTTTAGGACANAANCANNTNCTTGANAANCCATGGGATGCATATGCTGAAAAATTNAAAGNTAANAGNCTTNNTCAAGGAANTGTTAAAGAAATGTATGANAAGGGCGCAATTGTNCAGATTGATGAAATAGAAGCATTTTGTCCNAAAAAACATTTAATAAAAGANGATGATTCNNGNGCAAAAGTNGGTGATAACNTTCAATTNAAAGTAATTGAGTTTTCTAAAGANANTAAGAAAATTTTAGTATCTCATACTTCTGTTCACATGCAAATAGAGCATGAGGAGAAACAAAAATCTAAAAAACAAATAAGTTCAAATTTGAAAAAANTACAAAAGTCTCAAAAGCAANCAACNTTAGGTGATTTGGAAGAACTNAANAAACTCAAAGATGAAATTAANTAAAAAACANAACCTCGATTAATCGGGGTTTTTTTTTAATTTTAATATNATGAAAAGAAAGATTTTAAATGAAAAAAAGATTAANATAATTTTAGAAAGGTTATCNAATGAAATNTTAGAAAATCANTTTGAAACAANAAANTCCGTGCTTTTAGGAATTCANCCNAGGGGCATAGAGTTGTGTAAAAGACTTTATCATAANTTAAAAAAACTTAATAATAATGTAAAGATGGGGAAATTAGATATCTCCTTTTACAGGGACGATTTTAGAAGATNCGATAAAATAATTACACCTTCAAATATGGANTTAAATATTAGTCTTGAAAATAAAAATGTAATATTNGTTGATGATGTTTTATTTACTGGTAGGACAGTTAGATCTGCGTTTGANGCTTTATTATCATTTGGNAGACCAAAAAAAATTGAGTTACTTGTTTTTGTAGATAGAAGATTTTGTAGAGAGTTACCTATTCAAGCGGATTANGTAGGCATAGAAGTAGATACTTTGGAAAATGAAAAAGTATTTGTAAAATTTGGTCAANCAGAAAAGAGTGTTTACCTAACAAGTTGAAATGAAAGATTTATCTGTNGATAATTTAACNACTATNAAAGACTTNAGTAAGAGTGATATTNANCTTATATTTAACACAGCTGATAATTTTAAGAAAATCTTAAATCAGCCCATTAAAAAAGTACCCTCNTTAAGAGATATTACCATTGCAAATCTTTTTTTTGAAAATTCAACNAGNACAAAGTTGTCTTTTGANTTAGCTGAAAAAAGGNTATCAGCAGATATNATCAATTTTTCNTCATCAAATTCATCAGTAAAAAAAGGCGAAACTCTNCTTGACACAGTACAAAATATACTNGCAATGAAAGTAGATATGATTGTTCTTAGACATTCTAGCCCAGGNGCATCGATTTTTCTTTCAAGAAANATAGATGCAAAAATTATAAACGCAGGTGACGGATCTCACGANCATCCGACACAGGCTTTATTAGACTCATTTTCAATAAGGCAAAATTTTAGTGATTTCAAATCTCTTAATGTTCTGATCATCGGAGATATTATACATTCNAGAGTAGCTTTATCTAATATTTTCTGCCTACAAAAGCTNGGNGCAAAGGTTGGNGTATGNGGACCTTCAACGCTAATGCCTAAATTTTTAAAATCATTAAATGTTGAATATTTTAAAGATNTAAAATCTGCTCTTTCTTGGTGTGATGTTGCAAATGTTTTGAGGATTCAACTTGAAAGACAAAAATTGAAATATTTCCCNAGTTTAAGAGAATANAGTTCAAGATTTGGTGTNACAAAAAAAGTTTTAGATGAGATTAAAAATAAAGTCATCTTGATGCANCCAGGGCCAATTAANAGAGGAGTTGAAATATCCTCAGATGTTGCAGATTCNAAGCAATCAATAATNTTAGATCAAGTNGAGAATGGTGTAGCTATTAGAATGGCTGTTTTATACTTANTAGCTAAAAAGATAAAAAAATGAAAACTAAAAAAACTCANTTAATAAAAATTACATCAGATTTTGTCAAAGAAAATTTTTTNGCTGTTGNTGATTCTCANTCAAACTACATTTTTGACATATCAACATTAGATAAAAAATCACAAAANTTGATTAAAGAAAAATTAATTANATTTGGAAAGTTACTAATTAAAAATAATTGCTCCTTTGCAATTGTATCTGANCACTTAAATATGATTGATTTCAATATTGTTCCAACTCAAGAGGAGGCTTANGATATAATTGAGCTGGAAGAAATTGANAGAGATCTGCTTAAAAACTAAAAAAATGAAAAAACTAATAATCACANTTTNTNTTTCTACCNTATGTTATTTAAATACATTTTCNCAATGCACATTAAATTCCTTGTACCAAGACTCTAGTTTTGGAATTTGGCCAACTGTAGATNTTAANCTTCCAACTGCAGTGCAAGGCCAATTTTATTTNTCTNCTATTGATATCAAAACACCAACTACCNTAATNGAAGCATCTGGTGGTGACTCAGCACTAACTTCATTNGATACTTTAGGACAAACTTTTTATGTNGGAGATTGGGTTGTTGATGATTTTGAACTNGTTTCAGTTACAGGACTACCNAANGGTATTANTCTTGATTGTTATGANCCAAANTGTATAATACTTGGNAATACTTTAAGNTGTGCATACTTTAGTGGTACTACTAATGACCCTNTAGGAACTTATCCAATTGATATTGCAGTAAATGTNAATACTCATGGTGANATAGTGTATTATTTGGGACCAATTCCNATCACTGTNCCTGTAACTACAGATNTATATTCTGCAACCGGTTCNTATCAATATATTACAGGNTATGAAATTGAAGTNTCTAANACAGCTAGTGAAAATTTAANATCTAAAATTAATAATGGNNTTCTTATTTCATCAATTGGTTCANGTAATTATTTAATATTGAANGATTCTAGATTTNTAAANTNAAGTGGTTATTTAGAANTATACGATATTTCAGGAAAATTAATTCTTTCAAAAAATATAAATTCNTTCTCAGAAAAAAATATGATTGAAATTGAGTTTAANCTAAANAAAGGAGCATATTTTGTTAANTTGGTTTCAGAAAANATTCAACTAANTAAAAAGTTTATAATTAGTAGATAANTGTCATTCAAATTAACAATTTTGGGTTGTAGTTCTGCAGTTCCTGACTTAGATAAGCANCCATCTTCTCAATTGTTAAATTCTAATGANAACCTTTTNCTNATTGATTGTGGAGAAGGAACTCAACTAAGNCTNAGAGAAAGAAATATNAATTTCCAAAGAATNAGTCATGTTCTTATCTCACATCTACATGGCGATCATTTTTATGGNNTGATAGGTTTAATTAACTCAATGCACTTNCTTGGNAGAAAAAAAGAATTACATATATTTTCTCATTTTGAACTAAAAAATATNATTAGTTNTCAACTTCAAGTTGCAANTACTATNTTAAACTATCCACTTTTTTTTCATGAAATACCAAAAGATTCTGAAGAGGTAATTTTTGAGAATGATGAAATTATAATNGAGAATATTTTGCTCGANCACAGAATTAATTGTAGTGGTTTTATTTTTAGAGAAAAAAANTATTTAAGAAAAATAGAAAGAGANANTATAATAAAGTACAANATTCCAGATTTTTATTTGAACAAAATAAGATCAGGTGATGATTANAAAANCCCTACAGGAGAAATTATTAAAAACAAGCNNATCACAAAAAAAGCAAGACCGGCTAATTCTTACGCATACTGTTCTGACACAAGATTTAAAAAGTCNATTTCAAAAAAAATTAGTGGAATAGATCTTTTNTATCATGAGTCTACTTTTCACGAAAAACATAAAAATCTTGCAAAAAAGACGGGACACTCAACNGCATTTCAAGCTGCAAGTATCGCAANTGNNGCTCAAGTNAAATGCCTTCTTTTAGGTCATTTTTCTANAAGGTATAAAGACTTAAATTTATTAAAAAATGAGGCTCAAAAAGTTTTTAAAAATGTAATTCTAGCTGAAAGTGGTATGCATTTAAATTTTAAAGAAATTATTCAGAATNATTAAATTATTNTNTTTTAAATATTTAATTAAATTTATGNTATGAAAANATNAGTTTTTTTCCTTTTAATTTGTTTTTCATTTTTTNNGTCAAACTCACAGATTTTGACTGATACNATCAGAGGNGTTAACTGTANTTATGATGGTTACATACATACTACAATNGGNGGAATTTTCACAAATGGAGGAACNAATATTACAAATTGGTATTATTTAGATACTCTTTCAGGAAANTGGGATCCATTAGTTNCGAGCTCTAGCTACATAACTAGTGGTCAAATAGCATACAATAATCCAAATCTTCAAGGACTATCATCAGANAGTCTNACNACNTCATTAGGAGGANCGTTCAAGCTAGAGATTGTTAANTCTGGAAATATTATTGANGATACAACATGGTATATAAGATATCCACTNGGNTTAAAGCTTTGTTGTCATGTNAATATTAANTGTCATGGAGATTCATCCGGTTCTTTNAAGGCNGTTGGTCATTCAGGTAAGCCACCATATACTTATTTTTTTTATGATTCGTNGTTTTCNTTAATTAGTNTTGGAACTGATTCAATTTATGATAATTTATCATCTGGCAANTATTATGTTAGTGTTCAGGATCAAGATAGTTGCNTAGTGACCTCTANTGAAATAATTATTTCTCAACCCTCTCAACCTCTTAATGTTAAAGCTGAANTCAAACATGTTGACTGCATAGGTAACAATAATGGTATGATAACTCTAATTCAGTCTGGNGGTAANCCTTACAANTATGGTTACAATTTANTGTTGACTAATCAAAATAATGATTCAGTAGCATTTATTAATTCAACTTCAATCTCAAACAATATTATATCNTCAAGTTATGACACAATTAATATTTTAAATCTATACAACGGAAATTATAACTTGAGTGTTTCTGATTCAAATGGTTGTTTNTTTGATTCAACATTTTTAATAATTGAGCCAGGNCCATATTATCCAAACATATCTCAAATTGGAGATGCCATATGCTCAGANGATTCTGTTTTAATAATAATTGACAGTATTTCCGGTGCNGTTGGNCCTTTACAATTTAGCTGGCTNTCNAACAACAATGATTCGTTGTATTGTAGTCCNAANAANTANATNTTGACAGTTNCTGATAGCATAAACAATTGCTTAGATACTTTTTACTATAATTTTCAAGCTCTAACAAATCTAAATATTCTATATTCAACTACTGATGTAGCCTGCTATGGTGATAGCACAGGAGAAATTTCAATTGATTCAGTTACAGGAGGTCAAAGTCCATATAATTTTAATATAAACGGTAATAGTTTCGTAAATCTATCATCAGGTTTTTATTCTGTTTCTGTTCAAGATTCCAACAATTGTTATTCAGACGTAAATATTGAAATCAAACAAAATCAGCCAATTCAATCAAACGCAATTTTATATAAGCCATCATGCAATGGATACAGTGATGGTAGTATTTCAATAGATGTATCAGGNGGTAGCTACCCATATTCAATTAACTGGATNAACGGAACTGGTAATATAGATTCACTTTATGGTCTTCAAAAAGGTATTTACGAGTTACAAGTAATTGATTCATCTGGCTGTTTTTTTAATGAACAATTGATTTTAGATGAACCTGACTCTTTAATTTTGACTTTTACAAATTACACCAATCCACTAATNTGCAGAGGAGAACTAACCTCAATTGATGCAATAGCAGTTGGTGGAACACCACCTTATTTTTATAGCTGGACAAATAGTGATACTACATTTCAATCCATCGTTGGAGCTGGAACATATTATTGTAATATAGTGGACTTTAATGGCTGTAGTATTTCATCCTCTNTTGAAATCAGCGAACCAAACCCCTTTTCAATTGATTCATATATCTTAGATGAACCAACTTGTGATTCTGGGGCAAATGTTAGTGTTTCATTAGTTGGGGGAGCCTTACCATATAATTATTCTTGGAGCAATGGGGAAACTTCAAATAGTGCAAATAACATACAAACCAACAGTGCATGGGTCGTAGTTAGTGATTATTGCGAAAGCACTGATTCAATATTTTTCAATTTCGAACAATATGAACTTGAAACNTCATTGTATTATGATAATATAACTCATTACGCAAATATTGAGATCGATTTTTCTACTACTTCAGGTCCATTTACATATTCTTGGAACGATATTAGTTCTAATCTAATTAGTTCAAATGATCAAGTAGGTCCATTATGTGAGGGAACTTATTTTATTACAGTTACAGACATGTCTAATGGTTGTTCTATTACTGACACGCTTATTGCTGATTTTTTCATTCCGAACGGAATTATTGACTTAANTACTACCACAGTGTTTTCAGATTTTGATTTATGGGGTTATGCACCATATACTTATTTTTGGGATGATGGNTCANACAGCCAGCATGCAGATTTATGTCCTGGAAATCACTGGGTNGAAGTAACAGATGTAAATGGTTGTACTGTNAGAGAGGATTTNGTNATTNAAGAGATTAAATTAACATTATCTCCTTTTGATCTTCTGATTGAATGCGATATTTCNAATACAGATTTNGAGCTNGAAGTAACTGCTGANGGAGGTATTCCTCCATATGAAATTTTATGGTCAGATGGAACATCGTCTAACCCAATAAGTGTAGGNTTATCNCCTGGTATTCAAGGTGTAACAATAACTGATAATAATAATTGTTCTGTTGACACATNGTTTAGAATTTCAGCACTGACTNATGAGTGCATNCCAAATGTTTTTTCTCCCAACAATGATCAAGTTAATGATACTTGGGTGCTTGAGGACTCATATCTTTTTTCAAATTCGATTGTTAAGATTTACAATAGATATGGAAAGTTAGTGTTTGAATCAAGCGGGTATAATAAANCATGGGATGGAACTAATGAAGATGGAATTGATCTTTCTGCNGGTTGTTATTTTTATTTCATTGAAATTGAGNAAGNTACAGATCCTATTAAAGGGACNGTAACGATTGTAAGATAATTTCAAGCATTTTTGCATCATCAGCTTTTTCAATCCAATGAATGTCATTTAATTTTTTAAACCAAGTCATTTGTCTTTTAGCATATCTTCTTGTATTTCTTTTGATCAGATTAATNGCTTCTTCCTTTGAAATGANACCNTCTANGTAATTNAATAATTCTTTGTATCCTACAGTATCTAGNGCATTCAAGTTTCTGTACTCNTATAATTTTTTGGCTTCATNAATAAGTCCTTGATTAACCATTAAATCAACTCTTTNATTNATCTGATTGTANAGGATATNCCTTTCAGTTCGTAATCCAAATTTCAATATTTGATAATCATTTTTTAAATTCTTTNCATTGTGAAAAGATGAAATTGGTTTTCCNGAAATTTCATATACTTCTAATGCTCTTATCATCCTTTGATGATTATTCTTGTCAACTNTTTCATAAAAATTTNTATCGNACTTNTTTACTTGANTTCTAAGCCATTGTATACCTTTTTTCTCAAATATTGAAATAATTTTAGNTCTTGTTTTTTTACANGATGCTGGAATATCGTCCAANTTATTACAGATTGCATCGATATACATNCCNGATCCTCCAACAGCNATAATAACATTGTATTTTTNAAAAATTNTATTAATAATTTTTAGAACATCTTTTTGATAAAGTCCTGCACTNTAATTATTTTGAATTGATATATTATGAATAAAATGNTGTTTTACNTCTAATAATTGATTTTTATTTGGAGGACATGTTCCAATTAACATTTCCTTATAAAATTGNCTAGAGTCTGCAGANATTATTTCACAATTCAAANNNTTGGCTAATTTGATTGAAAGCTTTGTTTTTCCAATTCCAGTTGGACCACAAATGATAATTAGCTTTTTAATCTTCAATTGTTTNAAAAGTTTATTTCTTTAATNTNTTNAGATANCTGATTGCACTTTTCTTTTCATTTTTAATTTTNCCATCCAAAATTGCTTCNTCTACAGCTTTTTTGAGTCTACCTACTTCTTTGCCTTCTCTCATATTGAAAATTTTCATGATTTCATATCCCGAAATNGGAGGTTGCCAATTTCGAATTTTATCTCTTTCTTCAACATCTTTTAACTTTTTTCTAACTATTTCAAAGTTCTTAAGATATCTNNTGACTTTTTTAGGATTCTTAGATGTTATATCAGCATCACATAAGGNCATTAANTCATCGATATCTTCACCTGCATCAAATAATAGTCTTCTNACAGCAGAATCNGTAACGACCTCTTGTGCCAGAGCTATTGGTCTTAAGTGTAGNGCAACAAGTTTTTTAACATACAACATTTTTTCGTTTTGAGGTAGTTTTAATTTTTTAAAGATTTTTGGNACCATTTTACTTCCAATNTAATCATGAGCGTGAAANGTCCANCCAATTTTTTTATCAAATTTTTTTGTNATTGGTTTTGCTATGTCATGCAAAATAGCTGCCCANCTNAGCCATAAATTATCTGTTTTTTTAGAAATATTATCTAANACTTCTAAAGTNTGATAAAAGTTATCTTTNTGNGAGAANTTTTCTATTGTTTCAACTCCAACAAGGCTAATCATTTCNTCAAAAATTNTTTCAAGAATACCAGTTTCTTTTANTAAAATGAANCCCNTNGAAGGTANNNTAGAAAGAATTATTTTGTTAAGCTCNTCTGTNATNCTTTCNNTAGANACAATATTTATTCTTTGATTATTTTTGCTAATTGATTGTAAAGTTTTAGAACAAATNTCAAAATTAAGTTGAGNGGAAAATCGAATCGCTCTTATCATNCTTAGCGGATCATCTGAAAATGTTTTATCNGNATCTAGAGGTGTTNTTANTATTTTATTTTTTAAATCAANAAGACCATTAAAAGGNTCAAGTAANTCCCCATAANTTTCGCCAACCAATTTNACNTATAAACAGTTAATTGTAAANTCTCTTCTTTTTTGATCATCCTCTANGCTTCCATTTTCAATNATAGGATTTCTTGAANTTTNTCTNTAAGATTCTTTTCTTGCNCCAATAAANTCATAATTNATATCTTNANATGAAACTAGNGCGGTTCCAAAGTTNGAGTAAGTTGANATCTTNCTNTTTGGAATTAAATTTTGAACCTCTCTNGCCANTTTAATACCACTTCCAATGCATACAAAATCAATGTCTTTTTTGTTTTTATTNTTCAAAAGAAGNTCTCTTACCCAACCTCCAACAACGAAGCNNTCATANNCAAGTTTTTCTGANGCATTTTTTACAATGTCAAAAATTNTATNNTNCAATTCTTNTTTNAGATTCANTTTCTTATTATTGTNATGTTTNCAGATTTTTCAAATTTAATAATACTTGAACTTTTATTCATTATTTCATCTTTTCTAAGATTAACTACNTNGTCTACTCCNTCAATAATTTTCNNATTNATGTCATTAAANCANNANGGAGTATCTTCTTTACTAATATTNGCAGAGGTNGAAATAATAGGCTTATTNAATCGACTCAANAGTTGCTGNCAAAAATNATCATTTACAATTCTTANAGCTGCAGTACCATCTNCAGATATNGCTAGNTTTGAAATACNTTTAATATTATTGTAAATAANTGTAGTTGGTTTTTCAAAANAAATTTCTTTAGTAATATGGGTTAGTTTTTTAAGTTGGTCATAGCTGGAAACAATTGATATTAGTGCTTTTGAGTCACTTCTTTGTTTTAGTTTAAATACTTTTTTGATTGCACTGTCAATAGTGGCATCACAACCAATTCCCCAAACAGTATCAGTAGGATATAAAATCAACCCTCCTTTGTTCAAAATCTCAAGACATTTATTAACTTCTGCTCTCATTTACTAAATCTGAGTATATATTATTTAGTTTATCATTTATTGATTTATCACAAAATGTTTTGGCATGATCATAACCATTATCAATCATTTCTTTTCTAATATCCGGATTATCTTCGATTTCTTTAATTGCACTCACTATTTCATCACTATTTTTTGTGTCAACATATTTTGTGTGAGTTCCACCAGCTTCTTCAAAACAACCACCCTTAGTTGTGATTACTGGAATTTTTGAATATAAGGCTTCTAAAATTGGAATTCCAAACCCTTCATATATTGAGGGGTAGACAAGTATAGAAGCATTTCTATAAGCAACTGCAATTTCTTCTAAATTTAGATTATGCTTAAAATAAATTCTTTTTTGAAGATTATTGTTTTTGATATAGTCCATACATTTTTCTTTGTAGTCTTTACCATCTCCAATCACAACCAAATTTTTAGATTTCATTGTCTTAAGTGCTTTAATTAATGTTAATAAATTTTTTCTTTCTTCTATTGAACTAACGTAAAGAATATAATTTTTTGGTAATCCTAAATCTATTTTAATTATATTTTTTTTTTGACTTTTGAAGACTGAGTTGCATGATTGATATACCACTTCAATTTTCTTGGAATCAATTTTAAAAAGCTCAATAATATCCGATTTTGTTTGATTACTAATTGCAATTATTTTATCAGATCTCTTGCAAGCATATTTTACTTTGTAATAATATATTAGTCGATCAAAAATATTAAAATATTGAGGTAATCTTAAAAAAATTAAATCATGTATTGTAACAACTGTTTTGATTTTAGTTTTGTCTATCCCAAACGGAATTTCATGACTAAGTCCATGAAAAATATCTACTTTTTCTTTTTTTAGATCTATTAAAATGCCAAACGATCTCCATATTGATTGAAAAAATTGATAGAAGAATTTTTTCGGTTTAACTATTTTAATATTATCTCTAGATTTTAGAAAATCCAATCTTTTGTTTTGAAAAATTTTAGATACAAATAATAAAATTTGAAATTTTGGATTTGATAAACTGTAAGTGTTAATTAAATCTCTTGAATAGTTACCTAGTCCAGTTTGATTTTCAAATGCTCTTTTTGCATCATATCCTATTTTCATCTAAACAGAGACATTATGTGTTCTTAGAGCATCATTTAATGATGTTTTTTTGTTTGTGCTTTCCTTTCGCTTGCCAATAATTAACGCGCAAGGAACATAAAATTCACCAGAACTAAAATTCTTTTTGTATGAGCCAGGAATAACTACTGATCTCTCAGGAACAATTCCTTTATGTTCAATAGTTTTTGGACCACTAACATCTAAAATTTTTGTTGAACTTGTAATTGTAACATTTGCGCCTAGAACAGCCTCTTTCTTGATTTGAACTCCTTCAACAATTATGCATCTTGAGCCAATAAATACATTGTCTTCAACAACTACAGGAGTTGCTTGTAAAGGCTCTAATACACCACCTATTCCTACTCCTCCCGAGAGATGAACATTTTTTCCAATTTGTGCACATGATCCAACTGTAGCCCAGGTATCAATCATTGTATTTTCATCGACATAAGCTCCAATGTTAACATATGAGGGCATCATTATCACACCCCTGGCCAAGTATGAGCCATATCGAGCAATTGCATGAGGAACAACTCTAACACCTTTCTTGGCATATCCTTTTTTTAATTTCATTTTATCATGAAACTCAAAAATACCAACTTCTTCAACTTCCATCTTTTGTATTGGAAAGTACATAACAACAGCTTTTTTCACCCATTCGTTAGTTATCCACTTTTGATCAATTAGTTCAGCAACTCGAATGTCACCATTATCTAGTTTTTCGATAACTGATTTTATTGCATCTTGGTAATCAATGTTTTTTAATAGCTCTCTTTCTTTCCAACATTTCTCAATAAGATTTTTAAGTTCAGACATGAAACAAATATAAATTAAAAATCACTAATTTTAAATTACTATAAATGTATATTATGAAACATCTATTGATTGTACTTTCTTCCTTTATTTTCACAAATACATCTGCACAATATGGTATGCTTAATGGCACTGGCTATGCCCCAAACGTAACTGTTGTAGATCTTAATGGCGTGACTCATGATGTTTATGAATACCTAGACAGTGGTTATGTTGTTGTACTTGAGCTTGTCAGTGCGTCTTGTGCTACATGTGCTGCTTATGTATCTGGCACTGAAAACTCTTATAATCTTTATGGCCCTAGTGGTAATAATTCGGCAAGATTTATCGGTCTTGAAACAAACTCTAACACAACAAATACAATGGTCTCAAATTTTGCATCAACATATGGTATTACATTTCCAATAGCTAATAATATAGTTCCAGCTAATATTAATTATCAATTATATTACACACCTAGCTACTATGTAATATACCCAGATACTTCATACACAACAATTTGCCCTCTTTATTGTGTTACAACAAGTACAAGTTCTTCAATAGAAAATGATTTAAATAATGCAATTAGCTCATGGGTAATTAGCGGCTGTACAGATTCTACCGCTACTAATTACTATCCTAGTGCTACTGTTGATGATGGAAGTTGTACATACAGTACAACATGTTCAGCGTCACCGATTACGAACTTAGGAGTTACGGATATCATCCACAACAGAGCTACGCTCACGTTTGATGACATGAATACACCAACATGTATAGTAGATCAATTACGTATTAAGTATCGTGAAGTGGGTACAAGTACTTGGAGCCAAAAGACTTTGGGTGCACCAATAGGGAATAATGGTGCAGGAATCTGTAATGGTACATCGAGAACTGATAAGTTAGTACTTGGCTTGAGTGCGAATACTACTTATGAGTGGCGGATGAAAACATGGTACTGTTTAGGTGTTGCTACGGCATGGGTTAACGGACCAAACTTCACTACACTTGCTTATTGTCCTAATGTAGGTAGCCTAGCGGTTACAACGCCAACAAATACGAAGGCGACATTTACATGGGATGATAGTAATGGAGCATATAGCTTTGTTAGATTACAGGCAAAAGTAGACACTCAAGGTTCATCGCTCTTCAATATTGGAGGAGTAGGAGTATTGTATGGTACTTACACTAAGGATAAGAACGGATTAGTTCCAGGAACTACTTATAGAGCTAAGTCTCGTACGTGGTGTGATCCAAATGGAGG
>PBAP01000009.1 GCA_002716345.1 Flavobacteriales bacterium
AAGTGTTGCTCTATCATGTATCACATTACTAAAACCAAGGCCAGTAATGGAGGGTGAACTACAACTAACTGTATATGTACAACTACCATCATCAACTGTAGCTAACGGATCATAATTTGTTGCCAGTGGATCTGTACAGCCGTTATCAATACCTATTTGAATTGTATCAAATATGTTGCAGCCTGCATCATCATGTATATTAACGATATAATTTCCTGCACAGAGATTAAATATATAGCTTTGAGTGGAACCATTTTGCCATGAAATTGTAAATGGAGGACTAGAGGTAGCTACTGAAGTAATAGCTATCCATCCATCACAAGAACTTAAACTACTTGGATCTGAAAAACCATATGAATATGAAAGATCACAATATACACATGAACTATCATCTATAGTAGCTAGAGGATCATAATTAACCGCATTATTATCTGTACATCCTGAGATTAGAAAGTTTAAACTAATTCCTACAGGCCTATGGTCAGAAATAATATTATCATATGTACTCCAACCTCCAACTAAATAATCATCTATACGAATAGTAGATACATTACTGTTAGTGAAATAGTTAAAAAGCTCATTTGTTATTAATATGTGATCAATATCAGATGGCCAATTTGGATATGACCAATTAGCACTTGATGAGTTAGATATATATAAATCAGCAAAATAGTAGTTTGTTGAGTCTGAAAATATATTTCTAAAAACATTATTAGAAAAAGGATCTTGCAACTCATCATTTAGATCACCTAAAAAAATAACTTTAGAACTTTGTAAATTATTATCTATATAATATTTAATCATATTCATTGCTATATACCTTCTATTTTCTTCGTCAGAAATATCATTAGTATCCAATATACCATCACCACAGCATTTTAAATGTGAGTTAATGATTTCAACATTTTCCCCGTTAAATTTTAAAGAAATAACAATCGGAGCTCTTCCTGCAAAATTGTAGGTCTGAGAAGAGAAAATGGTGTATATGTTGTTAACAGTAAGGTTTGATTTATATATAAAAGCCATTTTTCTACTACTACCAGAGCTGCAGTAGCCACTGTAGTTAGGTAACAGTGATAATAAATTATTGAAATCAGAGACATTCATTATTTCCTGCAAAGCAATAACATCAGCATCTAATGACTGAACAATTACAGCTACTGAGTCAATTGTTTGTTGACCATTTTTTGGAAAATTTTCAATGTTCCAGGTAATAACATCCAAAGAATTTAATCCTCCAAATGAGATATTAGACAAGTTTTGTCCACTAGCTAAGTTGAACGAAAAAATTATAGCCAGAAAAAGTCTCAAAAGATTTGAAATTAAAATTGCCTAATGCTATTTATGGTCAGAGTAACGTCATAAGTAATTGTTATTCCCATAAAAGTAGATGTCTCATTTAGATTCGTACTAATTACAACATTATCTCTGTCTATACTCTCAACAGTTAAAGTTGCAATTGTATCTCCTGGATTTAGTGTAAGTTGATTACCCTCTAATGACCAAGTACCACTATCAACAATGTTATTTGAGTTATCAGATTCAGTGTAAGTATTATTCTCCAAAAACTCTAGCTTATATGGAGATAATGAATCGGGATTAGTTTCTGTATAGTTGAATGTACTATCTGAGACAATCATTCCAGCTACTGATGTAGTGATGGAACCTAATTGTGTATTAGATTGTGTTATCCAGTAACCTCCTGTGACCGAATAATTACAACTACCATCGTCTTCTTCAGCAGTTGAGTTAAAATTAATTGCAATTTGATCAGTACAACCCTGTTCTTTTTTACACGAAAAAAGAACAAAAAAACATAAAATTAAGAGATATTTTTTCATAGTCTTTGTTATTTTAAAAGAGTTATTTTTTTACTGTATACCTTACCATTTTTAGATTTGATATTTATAAAATATGTTCCTTTTTTAAATGCTCCCAAGCTGAGTTTAGTGGAGTTTATATTCTGATCGAATGATTTTGTAATCATTCTTTCTCCTAGAACATTAAATACATCAACCTCATCTATATTCTCAAGTACAATATTAATATCATTAGATGTTGGATTTGGAAATATTTCTAGATTTCTATTTTCCAAAGTATTGATATTACTTATACAAGAATCTACAATAATCTCAATTTGTCCTGATGAAACGCATAAATTTGAATCAACAGCAGTTAATGAGTAAGTAGTTGTTTCACTAGGAACATCAGTGTAGGTCGGCAATAAACTTACAAAGTTTGCAACCTTGTACCAATAATATGATAAGAATCCAGGTGCAGTAAGAGTAATTGTATCACCAAGACAAATAACATTTGTATTTAATCCCGTAGCAAATATGTTGACAGGAACACTAGGAAGTACTATTACTTCAGTACTGATAAGACTATCACAGTAGCCTATTTGATAAACAGTGTCAATATATGTTCCTGAGCTATAATATATACTATTCATAACTTGAACACTATCACCTGAGCAAATCACTAATGTTTGATATCCAACACTTGGTGCTATAAACTCAATATTACTGTAAACAATACTATCACATGAGTTTGATGCGGTCAATGTATCAAATCTTGTTGCATTAGAGGTATAAGTTTGTCCAGAAATATTTATTGAATCACCAGCGCATAAAGTATAATTTACTAAGGACGAGAGAGGCTTAACTTCAATATCGTAGTAGAAATAATAATATTGATTACCAACATTTGAGGATTGAATAGTCACAGATCCAACTGAGTAAGGAAAGGACCAAGAATTACCATTTCCTGCATTACTTCTATATAAGCCCGAATTTCCTCCATTAATGCCCAGTTCATAATCAGTGCCTGACGGTACATAAAAATCAAAAACTAGTCTTTGAACACCAGGGTAAACTGTATGAGTAATTGATTCTAAAACATTACCAGCACTTCCTCTTAACTCAAATGTAACAGTATTAGTATCCTGTGAATAAACATTTGCCGATTTAATTATACTCGGTAATGATGCATCTAAAACTAAAGCTCCGTTATAATTACTAAATGCACCAGAAGCAGTTGCTGTATCTAAAATACCACCGCTATAAGTATTATAGTTCGCTGTTTGAAGAGATAAGTTAGTTGTGACAATGCTATCGCATCCGTTTACATTTAGTAATGTATCGGTATATGTTCCAGCTTGATAATATTGACTGGAGTATAAATTTAAAGTATCACCTAGACAAATTATTTGATTACTAGTGCTACTAGAGCTTGACACTGTCAATACATTTAGATTTGTTGTGATAATACTATCACATCCATAGCTTGTAAGCAAAGTATCAATGTAAGTGCCTGATGAATCGTAGCTATTTCCATTAATTAAATAAGCTTCACCGTCGCAGATAATTTGGTTGTTTGCATATGTAATATTTGGATAAAAGTTAACTTGAGAGTAAACTAAGCTATCACAGCCTACTGCTGAGATAAGTGTGTCAATATATAGTCCTGAAGTTGTGTGTATATTACCAAGTAAATTTAAAGTATCTCCAACACATAGCCCATAAGTGCTTGGAGTTGCTGACGGTCTCATTTCAACATCATAATAAAAATAATAATATTGATTACCGGCATTGCTAGAAGTTATTGAAGCAAATGCACCAAAATCATATGGATAATTGACTCCTTGATTGTTCCTCCAAAGTCCTGAACCTGGAGTTGACACGCCAAGTTGAAGGTCATTAGCGGGCATGACATCAAAATTTAATATAACTCTTTGAGGACCTGGCACCAATAAATGCGTAGTATCTTGAAGAACATTTCCATTATTGTCTCTTAGTTCAAATGTAATGGAGTTTGTGTCTTGAGAATAAACTAAACTAGATAAAATTTCAGTTTGTGAATAACAATTGAAAATTAAATATTGGCTTTGACTGTTGTAATAACCTCCTCCTCCAACACTATTGTCTGAGATTCCGTTAAAAATTGAATTGTATTGATCATAAACAACGACTTCAGTATAAAGAATACTATCACAACCCAAAGTATTAAACAAAGTATCTGTATAATTTCCAGTTTGATTATATGTCGAAGTACCAACAGAAATACTGTCTCCTGGGCATATTGTAAAAGTAATATAATTGTCTGTTGGGATTATATCTAAGATTGTTTGGACAATACTGTCGCAGCCATTAACATTTATTAAAGTATCTAAGTAATTACCACTACTTAGATAAAAAGAAGGTCCAACAAATGCAGTATCACCTTCACAAATTGATAAACTATTAATTGTAAAAGAGGCAGAACTATTTTGTACAAAAAGGTCGGTCAAAATTATACTATCACAACCATTAACAGTAGATAGCGTATCAAAATACACTCCTGTAGAGTCATAAATATTAGTACCTACTGTAACCGATTGACCACTACATATTGTATCAGAAAAGACAATTGAAAAAATTGGATTGACTGTTAAGTTTGTTGTAACAATGCTATCGCAACCTATGGAAGACAATAAAGTATCAATATATGTACCTGTGGAGTCATAATTATTTCCTCCAATAGAATAGCTTTCACCTGAACATATGCTGACATTATTCAAAAAGTTGTTAGATGAAATGACAATGTCATAGAAGAAATAATAAAAATTAAATGCTGAACCAGAATTAGAAGATTTGATTGATATAAGATTAGAAAAATCGTAAGGATAATTGACTCCCTGATTGTTTCTATACATTCCACTGTGCCCACCAGGAACTCCTAGTTCAAAATCATTACCTACTGGCACATCAAAATTTAAATCTACTCTATTCTGACCTTGAACTAATGATACAGTTGTTGTTTGTAAAACAGTACCTCCGTTATCTCTGAGTTCAAAAGTATAGTTGTCATTAGTTTGAGCATAAATTGTTGTACTCACAATTTTGGATGGAATGTAACAATCAAGCACCAAGGCTCTGTTTCCTGAGTAAAATCCACCACCACCGAAAGTGTTATCTTCAATGCCGCCGCTATACTGATTAAAAATAGTAAGATTTAAAACTAATATTGAGTCACATCCACTTGCATTTACTGTATCTGTAAAGTAATAAACACCTGATTCAGAGTAGACAGAACCATTCCAAAGAAAACTACCACAAGCCTCAACATTTACAAAAGAAGAATCTGAACTATTAATTGTCAAATTTAAGGTATGAATACTATCACAGCCATTAGAGGTACTATATATGTTTGTGTAAATACCAGAGCTGTCATAAACAGTACCATCCCAAACAAAATTATCACATACCGTTATTGTTGAAGACCCAGAATTTGAGTAATTGATAATTAAATCTAATGTGTGAGTACTATCACAGCTAAAAGAATCAGTATATATATTTGTATAAAAACCCGAGCTATCATAAGTTATTCCATCCCAAATGAAATTGTTACAGGCTACTACAGTAGAAAAAGTTGAGTCATTGCTACAGTAAATACATGATCCATCATCTACGGTCGCAAGTGGGTTGTAATTTATTGCTGTTGAATCAGTACAACCAGGTATTTGTTGGGCTGAAACAATAATTAATCCTTTCATTGGTGGACTTAAAGAAATATGTGGTGTACAAATGAAAAAGTGAGATGTTGCACTATCAACAACTAAAGTACCTGAGCCAGATCCTCCCATTGATGTCGATAAAAAATGAAAACCGACATTTGTTCCAGAGGTATTAGCAAGCCAACTAGCTTGATCAACTTCCTTAGCATCATGAAATCCATTCAAAATAAAATGAATGGTATCTCCGACAACACATTGAACAGTGTCAGGAGTAAAAATGTTAATATTAGATGATGCATTTATTGTATAAGAATTTTGAGAGTTAGCTGTAAAAAATAAGATAAAGCATGTAAATATTGATAGTATTAGTTTTCTCATATTTAATTTTTATGTAAAAATAATTATTATTTCTTTACAAATTGTTTTGTAATTTTTTCTGATTCATTCTTTACAATAGCGAAATAAATCCCAGGCTTTAATTGACTAATATTTTTATTGATTTTTATCTCTCCAGAGATTGATTTAATTTTCTTTGTTTCCATTATTTTTTTTCCTAATTCATCAATGATTGTTAATGAGACAGTTTGTGATTCATTAGACTTAAAGTTGATAAAAAGTTCATTTGTAGCAGGATTTGGAAAAACGGAAATCTGCAAGCTTTCTCTATCTAAATTTTCAATTGCTAAAACATTATTAACATTATTCAAAGTAGTTTGATATATACCATTTCCATGAGTTGCAACTACCAGTCTTCCATCAATGGGTCTATATGTTAATGTCTCTATAACAACATTGCCTATTGTATTTTTTCCTATTTGTTTCCATACAGTGTTTTGGCCGTCTAAGTTGGCGGTGCCAAAAAGACCTACAGAGGTTCCGACCAAATATAGAGTGTCATTTCCTAAAGGAATTATTTCAGCTGTTCTACATGAAGGTCCATTACCTGATCCTGATGGATTTTGTTCAAGATTACCAGCAACTTTTTCAAAGCTTGCACCACCATCTGTTGAATGAAATACAGAATAAACACTGTAATTAGAATATATAACCATTATTTCATCGGCATCCAGTGGATTGATAGCAATATCAGAACAATATGCTGTTGATCCTGTTGGAAGATTAATTTGATTTAAAGATGGATCTCCAACATTAGCATTATCAATTCTATATATATATTTATTTCTAGTACCTAAATAGACAATATTTGGTGGATTAGTTGAAGTTTCAATTACAGAAATTCTCAGTGATGGAGGAAATAAAGTATCAGAAAAGTGATGCCATCCAAAATCTGATCTGTTATGTGAGTCATTATATGGAATATTGGCAATATCATTATTCCTCCACAGATGATTACCAGCTGCCCAATAGATTATATCAGAGTTATCGTCCATAACCATTGGATTTATAAACATGTACTTATTTGTGTCTGCGGAGGCTGGATCCATTCTTTGAAAAGATATTCTGTTTGCATTATTATCTAACTTCATCTTGTACATAACTCCCCTTTGTATAGTCAGATAAAAATCCTCTTCGTTATCAGCAATTCCAGCGAAAGCACCATCTCCGTTAAAAGGCATTGTCCAATGATCTGTTGGGTTACCAGAAAAGGTTATAAAATTTCCATTATCTTGAAAGCCTCCATGTAAAAGATCAGAATTAGCATTTCTGCTTAAAGTAGCAGCATAAAGCTGAGTAGTATAGTAACCATTGTTTAATGAGGTCCATTCAATCGTATCAGCAAAAATGTTATCACAACGATATACACCACCATCTGTAGCACTATAAGCTACCGAATCATTTGATTTTAAATAAAGAAGGTCGTGTTGATCTGGATGATGATTTGGATACAGTCCCCAATTTCCATCGCCCTCATAAGAGCCCACTAAATATCCTCCACAGATATCAGTGTTGCTAGCTGTAGTAAATCCATCAGTTGATCTCCATAAATTGGTACCTCCAATGATTATGATGTTTGGATCACTGGGATGAATTTTTATCATCAAATCATAACTGCTTTGTGAATTAAAGTTATCAAAAGATGTTGGGTTATTAGATGGAATATTACTTGACAAGTCAGTCCAAATACCACCCGAACCAGTACCATTTCCACTTACATATTCATATTTCCAAAGTGATGTCCAAGCCTCTCCTCCAAAAAAGACATCAGTGTGTTGACCATAGCCGTCGGTCTCAGCAGCTAGAAAATATATTTCATTTTCATTTGAAGGATTTATTCCAATAGCAATTCTCGCATAAATTGGTGGGAACATTGCATCAGTGATTTTTGTCCAATTTATCCCATCATCTGATCTCCAAATACCTTTGCCAGATGAACTACCATCGCTACTTAATGTAGCATATACAACACCGTTTGATGTAATTGCAACATTATTGTGATATGCATTACCACCATTTATTGATTTCGACCAAGAAGCTCCCCCGTCTGCTGATCTATATACTGATCCATACGTAGCTGCATAAATAACATCCATTGAATCATTACTTGGATCAGTGACAATATTCCAAATGAAATCAAAATCGTTATCAAATGAGTGCGGAGTGTTGGTAGCAGTAGATGATAAAGAGTCCCAGCTTAAACCACCATCGATTGATTTGTAAATACCATTTCCCTGGTAATACGCCTCTCCACCACTTGCTGAGCTACCCCTTAATTCACCTGAGCCAAAATACAAAATATTTTCTTTTCCTGGTCTAGTATCTTGAGACACACATGTTACGTTATGTAGCTGATTGGGATGAGTTGTCATTGACCAGCTCATACCTGCGTCTATAGAACGAAACATTCCTCCAGAGGCTCCACCTGCAAATAATATATTTTCATCGATTACATCAATAGCTAAAGCTCTTGTTCTACCACCTACATTGAACGGGCCTCTATGAACCCAGTTTGCTTGTAAAATATTTTTTGCATTAGAAAAATTAACGCTTGGTAAAGTTTTGGCAAACGTTCTCTCTTTTTTGTGTATATTTCTGGGAATTTGACCTGTTGCAGGGTCCATTAGTCTAATATTTTCCCAAACTACTCTCTCAGTTGGATTATCAGACGGGTATATCTTAACTTGATTGTAATTTTCAACAATTGTTAAGTAAGATATTACAGAAATTATTATTGCAAAAATTGAAGGAAGAATTATAAATCTCATTTGTTTGTTTTATTTCTTAAAGTTATCAATTTTTAATAATTTTTTAAATCATTCTTAAAAGTTTAAATTTGCACTTAAATCATGAAAGAAATCAAGCCATATAAACCAAAAAATAAAGTTAGAATAGTTACTGCTGCATCCCTCTTTGATGGTCATGATGCCGCAATAAACATTATGAGAAGAATCATTCAATCATCTGGCTGTGAAGTAATTCATTTGGGACATGACAGATCCGTGAAAGAGATTGTAGATTGTGCTATTGAGGAAGATGCAAATGCAATTGCACTAACTTCCTATCAAGGTGGTCATAACGAATTTCTAAAGTACATGTATGATCTATTGAAAAAAAATAGCTCTGAGCACATTAAAATTTTTGCTGGAGGCGGTGGTACTATTTTACCAGAGGAAATTAAAGAGTTAGAGGATTATGGAATCACAAAAATATATCATCCTGATGATGGAAGAAAAATGGGATTACAAGGTATGATAAATGATTTAGTATTAAAATCTGACTACTCACTCGGAGATAAATTAATCGGTGAAATCAGAGATATTGAAAACCAAAAAATTAAAAGTATTTCTAGGGCAATATCAGCAGTTGAAAATTTTCCAAACGATCACAAAGAATTTATAAAAACCATCACTCAAAAAGCAAAAAACAAAGAAGTCCCTATTCTTGGTATAACGGGAACAGGTGGAGCAGGTAAATCTTCTTTAGTTGATGAACTTGTAAGAAGATTTTTAAATCAACATGAGAACATTAAAATTGGTATTATTTCCGTTGACCCCTCTAAAAGAAAAACTGGTGGAGCTTTGCTAGGTGATCGTATTCGTATGAACTCCATTAATTCTAATAGAGTTTATATGAGATCATTGGCTACCAGACAAGCTAATCTAGCTTTGTCCAAGCATGTCAGTAAAGCCTTAGAAATTTTAAAAGTTGCAAATTTTGACTTGATTATATTAGAAACCTCAGGAATCGGTCAATCAGACACTGAAATTACTGAACACTCCTCACTTTCAGCATATGTAATGACACCTGAATATGGAGCAGCCACTCAACTTGAAAAGATAGATATGCTGGACTTTGCTGATATTATTGCTATTAACAAATTTGATAAAAAAGGAAGCTTTGATGCTGTGAAAGATGTTAAAAAACAATATCAAAGAAACAACAAGCTATTCACAGATAAAGTTGATAATATGCCTGTTTATGGTACAATAGCTTCTCAGTTTAATGATCCTGGAACGAACACTTTTTTCTACGAGCTTAATTCAATTTTACTAAAAAAAGGATTCGGAAAATTTGAGCTAAAATCTTTGAGCAGAAGTAACTCTGAAAGTGAAAAAATATATGTGATTCCTCCAAAAAGAGTTAGATATCTATCTGAAATAGCAGATAGCAATAGAGATTATGACAAATGGGTAAATGATCAAAGTGAAATTGCAAAAAAACTATACGCTCTAAAAATAAGTATGGAGCTATTACAAAAAGACTCAGAAGCATATAACCAAATTCAATTGCAATATGAATCTTACAGAGAAAAATTAACTAAAGAGAACTACAATAATCTTTTGGATTGGAATAATCTAATTGAAAAATACAAAAAAGACATTTTTGAGTTCGATGTCAGAGATAAAAAAATTCAAATCCAAACAAAATTTCATTCATTATCAAACTCTAAAATTTCAAAAGTTGCTCTTCCTAAATTTGAAAGTTGGGGTGATATATTAAAATGGCTACTACAAGAAAATGTGCCAGGAAGTTTTCCATTCACATCTGGCATCTTTCCATTCAAAAGACAGGGGGAAGATCCAACAAGGATGTTTGCTGGTGAAGGTGGCCCTGAGAGAACAAATAAGAGATTCCACTTAGTAAGTAAAGACACGCCTGCAAAGAGACTTTCAACTGCATTCGATTCGGTAACGCTATATGGAAATGACCCTGATGTAAGACCCGATATCTATGGAAAAATTGGAAACGCTGGAGTATCAATTTGCTGCCTCGATGACATGAAAAAACTTTATTCTGGTTTTGATTTATTAAATGTATCTACGTCAGTAAGTATGACAATCAACGGTCCTGCACCTATGATTTTAGGATTCTTTTTTAACGCGGCAATTGACCAACAATGTGAAAAGTATATTATAGAAAATGGGTTAGAAGAATCAACTAGAAAAAAAATTAAAAAAATCTTCAAAGAAAAAAATCTCTCTACTCCTAAATATCAAGGTGAGTTACCAGAAGGTAATGATGGACTAGGGCTAATGTTGTTGGGTGTAACTGGAGATCAAGTGCTCGACCAAAAAATCTATAATAAAATTAAAAAACATACACTAAAAAATGTGCGAGGAACTGTTCAAGCTGATATATTAAAAGAAGATCAAGCTCAAAATACATGTATTTTTTCTACTGAGTTTGCATTAAAAATGATGGGCGATGTTCAGCAATATTTCATTGACAACCTAATAAAGAACTTTTACTCTGTTTCAATTTCAGGATACCATATTGCTGAAGCAGGAGCTAATCCAATTACTCAGCTAGCATTTACTTTAGCAAATGGATTTACATATGTTGAATACTATATAACCAGAGGAATGAAAATTGATGATTTTGCAAGTAACCTTTCATTTTTCTTCAGCAATGGTATAGATCCTGAATATTCTGTTATTGGTAGAGTTGCAAGAAGATTATGGGCCAAGGCCATGAAATTAAAATATGGAGCCAACAAAAGATCACAGTTGCTCAAGTATCACATACAAACATCTGGAAGATCTTTACATGCGCAAGAAATTGATTTTAATGATATAAGAACTACATTACAAGCATTATATGCAATTTATGATAACTGCAATTCTCTGCATACAAATGCTTTTGACGAGGCTATAACAACACCAACAGAAAATTCTGTCAGAAGAGCAATTGCTATACAGTTGATTATAAACAAAGAATTAGGACTTACAAAAAATGAGAATCCGTTGCAGGGTTCGTTTATCATTGAAGAACTCACTGATTTAGTTGAGGAAGCTGTACTCGTTGAATTTGACAGAATAACTGAAAGAGGTGGAGTATTAGGAGCTATGGAGACAATGTACCAAAGAGGGAAAATACAAGAAGAGAGTCTTCACTACGAAAGTTTGAAACACAGCGGTGAACTTCCCATAATTGGAGTAAATACATTTTTAAACGATGATGGATCTCCAACTTTAACTAATAATGATGTAATAAGAGCTTTTGATAAAGAGAAAAAATATCAAATTTTAATGCTAAAGATGCTTCATCAATTAAATTTAGAAAAATCTGAGCATTTTATTGAAAAATTAAACTTAGTTGCACTAAACAACAAAAATATTTTTGAAGAGCTAATGAATTCAACTAAATGCTGTTCGTTAGGCCAGATAACAAATGTTTTATTTGATGTTGGAGGCCAATATAGAAGAAACATGTAATATGATAGTAGTAAACAATAACAATATTCCAAATAAAAAAATTATTGAAAGTCTAGGCATGGTACAAGGAAGTACAGTTAGAGCTAGAAATGTTGCAAGAGACATATTTGCAAAAATTAGAACTTTGATTGGGGGTGAGATCTCAGAATATACTAATCTTCAGAATAGTGCAAGACAACAAGCAATTGATAGGATGATAATCGAAGCTAAAAACAAAAATGCTGATGCAATCATTAATGTGCGAATAACTACATCAATGGTTATGCAGGGTTGTTCTGAAATACTTGCTTATGGAACCGCTGTTAAGCTCTCAGATTAAATGTTTGATATAACTATACTGACAGAAGATAGATATTTAGACCCCTTAAAGAAAAATTGGTATACAGAGCAAGTATTATTAGAAGACGAAATTCTTTTTGAAAGCCTAAAAAAAAGAGGCTTAGTAGTTACCAGAAAAAGCTGGTCTGATAAGAATTTTGATTGGAATAATACTAATTTTGCTATTGTTCGGTCAACTTGGGACTACTATAATAAAATTGATGAATTTTCTCAGTGGTTGATGAATATTAAAGATAAATTAGTTCTTATAAATTCATTCAATTTGATTAAATGGAATTTAAATAAATCCTATCTTTTGGATTTTTCTAAAAAAAAAATAAATGTAGCTAGCTCAATCTTTATTAATAGCAAAAATTTTACAACACTAAAAACATTGTTTAATCAAACTAATTGGGACGAAGCAATCATCAAACCAGCTATTTCTGGAGCTGCCAAAAATACTTTCAGAGTTAATAAAGTAAATTCTGATGATTTTGAAAATATTTTTAGAAAACTGTGTGATAAAGAAACTATGATCTTTCAGATTTTTTTAAAAAGTATAATAAGCTTTGGAGAGATTTCTTTGATGGTTTTTGGAGGTGAATATAGCCACTCCGTAAGAAAAATTGCAAAGGAAGGAGATTTTAGAGTACAAGATGACCATGGTGGTAGAGTTGAAAAATATATCCCAAGCTTAAATGAAATTAGATTTGCAGAAAAATGTGTCAGTGAATGTATTGAATTACCATTATATGCTAGAGTTGATTTGATATATGACAATGAAAATAACTTGTCATTATCAGAAATTGAGTTAATTGAACCGGAATTATGGTTCAGACTTAAGAATGGTTCAGCGGACTTACTTTCTGAAAAAATTATACTAGAAATAGGTTAAAAGAATTGTGAGTAATCCAGTCACACCTATAAATGTTTTTATGTAGACTGGCCAAAAACTAAATCCTTTATATCTTTGATAGCATGCGATCAAAAAAGAAATAACAGATGAAGAAACAAGTACTTCAATCACTATCTTGAAACAGAATAAAGAAACACTTTAAATTCAATGTTATCTTCAATCAATTTATCAGCCACAGTTCCGACAATAGATGACCTATATTTAACATCCCATTTTGTTCTGTCAATAACAATATCTCCTTCAGCTTGGAATTGATTACCTCTCAACCTAACATTTGAAATAAAGTTGATTTCGTTTGTTATTCCTCTTATAGTTAATTCTGCAGTGATATTATAGTTTTGATCAGAAATCTTTTTTGCATTCTTTATAATTAACACGCTAGTTGGAAATTTTTCAACATCAAAAAAATGATCGTCTTTTAAATGATTTACTAATTTTTGTGAATACTTTTCAGATTTAATGTCAAGATTTGTAATGGTATTCATATCAATAATAAATTTTCCACCAACCAATTTCCCGTGATCGCTAATTATGTATCCGCTCTTAAGTTTTATATTTCCATCATGGAACCCTCCTACCTCATTTCCTCTCCAATAAACATATGATTTTTCTGTATCTGCTTTTACGCTAGTTACATGAGGTTTTGTTGCATAACTCGAAAGGCTTACAATAAATAATACAAAAAATAATTTCTTGAACATAATATATCTATTTTTACAAATATATATATAAATGAATACCAAAAAAAATTCTGTTTCAGTACTACAAGTTAATTTTGATGATAAAAAATTAATTAATAAAATTTTTGAAATAAGAAATCAAGTTTTTGTAGTAGAACAAAATGTTGATCCAAGCGAAGAATATGAATTTGAAGAGTCTTCCATACACTTTTTGTTATTTGAAGACAAAACTCCGTGTACCACAGCTAGATATAGAAAAACAGAAAAGGGTATTAAACTTGAAAGATTTGCTGTTCTAAAACAATACAGAAAAAAAGGATACGGTAATAAAATACTTAAAAGAATTCTTGAAGAGCTAAATGATAGTGAAGATGTTATTTATTTACATGCACAGGTTCAGGTAGTTGACTTTTACCAGAAGCAAGGATTTGTTAAAAAGGGGGATATCTTTTCAGAGGCGGGTATCAAGCATTATAAAATGATCTATCAAGATTTATTGGCAAAGAGAGCAGGAAACAGATTCTTTCAGATGGTAGACAAAGTGCCATACAACAACACCAAGAAGGGACAAACCTTTACAAGAAAATCATCCCGAAGATAAATCGAGACGCAAAGAATCAAGGTACATAATTAGACTGAAACGGTCCAATTATTTGTATCCTCTATATCACCTCTTTGAATTGAAACCAATTTAGTTTTAATTTTATCACAATAAGAACCCTCTTGATTTGGTAAATAATATTTCTCTTCATTATAAGAGATTGATCTAATCTTACTTAATACAACTGCAGTACCAGATCCAAACGCTTCTAATAATGTTTTGTTTTTGAAAGAATTAATTATTTCAGAAATTGATATCGTTCTTTCCTCTACTTTTAAATTCATCTCAGAGGCGAGAGTTAATATGCTGTTTCTTGTAATACCTGGGAGGATACTATCTGTCAATTCTGGAGTAACTAATTTATCTTTAATTCGGAACCAAATATTCATCGTCCCAGATTCTTCAATATTTTCATGATTAATTCCATCAGTCCATAATAATTGAGTGTAACCTTTCTCTTCAGCTAAACTCGTTGGATAAAATGAGGCTGCATAATTTCCTGAGGCTTTAGTAAAACCGACACCTCCTTTCATTGCTCGTGTAAATTTTTGCTCAATTAATATATCTATTGGATCTGAATAATAATTCATAGTTGGTGATGTAATTATAACAAATGTAAAATCATTTGAAGAATTGGCTTTTATACACTCACTCGAGCCAAAAACAAATGGTCTTATATATAATGAATAACCATCTCTTTTAGAAACCCAATCGCTATCAATTCTTACTAGCGCTTTAAGACCATCAATAAACACATCTTTTGGTATTTGTGGGATTGATAATCTTTTGGCAGAATTATTTATTCTTTCTAAATTTTTATCTGGTCTAAATAATAAAACATTATCTTTTTTGGACTTAAAAGCTTTCATCCCTTCAAAAATGGATTGACCATAATGTAGTGCTTGTGTTCCAGGAGATAATTTAAGTGGTCCATAGGGTTTAATTTCAGGCTCATTCCATTTACAATTTTTAAATTCACAAATCAGCATGTGATCAGAGAATATTGAACCAAATGAAAGATTGTCGAAATCAACTGTTTCTAATCTGGATTTATTTATCTTATTTATTTTCATAAAAAAAAGAGGGAGCTAGACTCCCTCATCTAATATTAAACGACAAAACTAATTTGTTACTGTTAGTTTTTGTGAAGTAATAATCTCTCCAAGTTCATTTTCAACAACTACAAAATACTGACCTTTTTTAAAGTCTATATTCTTCATTATTAAATGATTACCTGATGATAAATGCATCTTTTTAGTTTCAGAAACTTTTGAGCCAAGTATATTGTAGATATTTATTGAAACTTTGTTATTACTTTCTAAACTTAAAGGAATAATAAAGTTATTTGTTGCTGGATTAGGATAGATATTATTGCTTGTATATTGATTTAAGTTTTCACTACTTGTCATTGAAGCTACTTCAAATTGAATTGTTTCATCATGATTGAAAACATTGTCAGAAGTTCTGAAAACTGTGATGTAAGGCGTTGATCTTATATGACTTACGTCTGGTGTCCAAGAAAAGTCTCCTTGAATTTCATTTCCATTTCCAGTTAATGAGTACGTAAAAGTTGGTGCTGAAAGATTAAGGTTGAAAGCTTCCCCGTAGGCATTCATAGTAAGAACATCGTTTGGATTTGCATCATTTCCAATGAGGTGAAGTTGATAACTTTGCCCAGCAGTTAAAATAACATAAGGGTAACCTCCAGAATTTGTTGGAATACTTTGCATGTTAGATATTTGCGGGATATAATTTGTTGTATCGTTTACAACAATAAACTGCATATCTCTCCTAATTTCACCAATTTTTTGACCAGATCTATACTCCTCTATTACAAAAGAAGCAACAAAATTTCCTGACATTCTAGCATTCCACGATAAAGAACCTGTTATTGAATCAAGTGAAAAAATCCCAGATAAATTAGAATACAATGAGTCAGATAAAAATTCATAGCCAGAAACTATACCATTACCGTCCAGTGGCACTGTCATACTCCAAGATAATGAATCTCCATCAGGATCAAAAGGAAGTGGATTATACTGCCATATTGTATCAGAAGGAAGGTAAGCTACTGGCGGGGTAATAAATGTGGGCGTAGAGTTTTGATTATGATTGTCTATAGTCAAATAAGTTGTTAGTGCCATAGATTCATTACCAGGATTACTCATATTTGCAATTGCAGCATTTCTGCAACACTCTTCGTATGAAATTGAAAAATATCCGCTAGTATCATTGAATGTTAATGTATCTTGAAAAAGATATACTTCTACTCCATAAGCATTTACTGAAGTCATTAAGCCACCTGAGGTTGTATCATAAGCTACAGTCTGTGAAAAAACAAAATTCCAATTTCCAGATGTATCTAGTTTATGTATGTCAAACTCAGCAGTTGCCTGCATTGGAATTCCAATAGTGTCTCTATATGCAGTTAGCTCAACTAAATAATGAACTCCATTTGTGTCAGCTGAAAGATATGTGGCTGTTATTTGTCCACCCATTAAATGAGATGATTTAGCCTCGTAATTAGAGATCATTAATGTAAAAGCAATAATAAAAGTGAAGATATTTTTCATAGAAGTAATTTTTTGTAACTATGTAACAAATTTAACAAAAAAATCGATAATATCAATCGGAAATTATACATTACAAATGATGGTTCTCATACTATTTATTTCAGTGATCTCAATGAGCATTATCACTCCAAAAAAGGAGCAATTAGCGAGTCCGAACATGTATTTATAAGAAATGGTTTTTATCAACAAAACAAAGAACATATCAAAATTTTAGAAATTGGTATGGGAACTGGTCTCAACATTCTTCTCACCTTTTTACACACAGAAAAAAATTCAAAAATATATTACCATGCTTTAGAACCTTATCCTTTACATGAATCATTGCAAAAAAAACTAAATTATTGTCAGTTCCTAAATGTTGATGAAGAAATTTTAAAAAAAATTCATGTCTCTGCTTGGGACAAAAAAATAAAATTAAATGAAAATTTCATTCTTTGTAAAGAGAAAATAAAAATTGAAAACTTTATGTCCAAAGAAAGTTTTGATTTGATTTATTTTGATGCATTTGCTCCATCCAAGCAGAAAAATATTTGGGATTTTAAAATAATAAAATATTGCTACGACATACTTAATAAAGACGGGGTCATTGTCACTTACAGCTCAAGTGGAGATTTTAAAAGAAATTTAAAAAAAATTGGTTTTGAAATTTCTGTACTAAAAGGGGCTCTTGGTAAAAGAGAAATGATTAGAGCTAAGAAAATATTGAATCAATAATATTTCTCAGCGCTTTGTAAGCACAAATAAAAACAGTTGGAAGTAAGCAATAACCTATGATTATAAATAAGTGACTTCCATCTCTGCTTCTGTTATTTCCTACATAAATAAAAAAAGCACAGAGTAGCACACAAAATGAGAACATACTAGCCCAAATAACAGCTTTTATTAATTTGTCTTTATTCATATTTTTTTATATCTAGTACTTGTCTAACGGATCCAAATTTTTTAAGTAATTCTAATGCTTTTTTTTCACTAACATTTATCTGTTCAGAAATAATTTTTGCGCCTCTGTTAAGTAACTTTTTATTTGAAAGAGCCATATCAACCATTTTATTGTCAATAACCTTACCAAGCTTTATCATAAGCGATGTAGACAACATATTTAATACCATTTTTTGAGCAGTTCCAGATTTTAATCTTGTGCTTCCAGAAATAAATTCTGGTCCAACAACAATTTCAATTGAAAAATCAGAATACTTTGACAGCAAAGAATTTTTGTTGCAAGTGATGCAGCCTGTTAATATATTATTTTTCTGAGCTTCTTTTAAAGCACCAACAACGTATGGTGTTTTTCCGGATGCAGCCAAGCCAATTACTGTATCGTTTTGATTAACATTGTAAGAAAGCAAATCCTTCCAACCCAAATTAGGATCATCCTCAGCAAATTCAACAGCTTTTCTTATAGCTTTGTCACCTCCCGCTATCAAACCTATAAAAAGCTCGTGACTTACACCAAAAGTTGGAGGACATTCAGAAGCATCTAGTATCCCTAGTCTACCCGATGTCCCTGCACCAAGGTAAAATACTCTGCCTCCTTTTTTTAAATTAGCGAAAGTATGATTTACCAAACTTTCAATGGAAAGTAAATTTTCCTGGACACATTTAGCTACTCCCAAATCTTCGCTGTTCATACTAGATATAATGTCGTAAACAGACATTTCTTCAAGATTATTGTAGTTAGAACTCGATTCGGTTGTTGAGATTTCTCTCAAAATAGTTGAGGGAATTTTTTTGGATCTGCTTCATTAAGAATTGAGTATGCCTTTTCAATTACATCATTTACTGAAGGTTTTGTAAAGTAATCACCATCTTTTCCATATGGCGGTCTATGAGCCTTTGCTGTTAGGGTTGATGGACTTGAGTCCAAATATTCATATGCTTTTTGATCTTCAATTATTTTTTGTAAAATGTATGCACTAGCTCCTCCAGGAACATCCTCATCAACAACAAGTAATCTATTGGTTTTTTTCACAGATTCAACTATTTCACAATTTAAGTCAAATGGAACAATTGATTGTATATCAATAACTTCACACGAAATCCCTAACTTTTCAAGTTCGTTTGCAGCATCATCAACTATTCTCCAGGTTGAACCATATGATACTAAGGTAATGTCATTTCCTGTTTTGGTAACTTCAATTACTCCAAGTGGTGTTCTAAATTCACCAATGTTACTAGGCATCTTTTCCTTCGTTCTGTAACCATTTAAACATTCAATAACCATCGCTGGTTCATCAGATATCATAAGAGTATTGTAGAAACCAGCGGCTCTTGTCATATCTCTTGGAACACAAATATTTACACCTCTTGTACCATTAATAATCATACCCATTGGAGATCCTGAATGCCATATGCCCTCTAGTCTATGACCTCTTGTTCTTATTATTACAGGAGATATTTGACCACCATAAGTTCTGTAATGTAAAGATGCTAAATCATCAGCCATTGTTTGGAAAGCATAAAGCAAATAATCTAAATACTGAATTTCAGCGATTGGTCTTAAACCTCTTAGAGACAATCCTATCCCCTGACCGAGGATTGTTGTCTCTCTGATTCCAGTATCTGCAACTCTTTCTTCTCCAAATTTTTCTTGCATTCCCTCAACTCCCTGGTTTACTCCACCAATTTTTCCAACATCTTCTCCAAATATCATCGCCTCAGGTATATCTTCAAACATTTGATGAAAATTATCTCTTAAAATTATCCTTCCATCAACTAGCTCTGCATTATCGCTATATATCGGCTTGACCTCTTTAACATTTCTTGCAGATGATGAGGTTAAATTGTATAAGAAAGTATTGTATCTGTTTGAGTTCTCTTTATTAATCTTGTCAATAAATTGAATTAATGACTCTTTTTCAGGTCCAGAAACCTTATTCAACTTTGTGAGTAGAAGTCTTGCTTTAGTCATGTAATCTCTTCTAAATATGCCAAACATTGAAGATTGATTTAAATCCCTACTCCACTCATCAATTTCATCAATAGAAAATTTTGATTTTATTGACTTGAATATGTTTAATAATTGGTTTAATTCATCTTTGATTGGTTTTTGATACTCTGACCAAGCTTCCTTTTTGGCTAGCTTTACAGTTTCTTTTGCTTCAGTTCTAATGTCATCAAGCTCTTCTTCGCTAGCAATGTTGTTTTTTATGATCCATTCCTCATATTTTTTGATACAATCGAATTCCTTTTCCCAATCAAGTCTTTCTTTGCTTTTATATCTTTCATGACTTCCTGAGGTTGAATGACCTGTAGGTTGAGTCATTTCAATAACATGAATTATTGAAGGAATATGCTTGTCTCTAGCTAACTTTTCAGCTTTTTCGTAAGCTTCTACTAGAGATGGATAGTCCCATCCTTTGACTTTGAAGAGTTCAAAGCCTTCACCTTTATCATCTCTCTGAAATCCCTTGATTATTTCAGAAATATCCGATTTTGTTACCTGATACTCATTACTCACTGATATACCATATCCATCATCCCAAATTGAAATTATTGCAGGCACTTGTAGAACCCCTATTGCATTAACTGCTTCAAAAAAATGACCCTCAGCACAAGAAGAGTTTCCGATTGTTGCAAAAGCAATTTCAGTTCCGTTGTTTGTAAACTTGGGCTTTGACTTTGCCAATATTTTGTTGTTTCTGTAAACTTTTGATGCTTGAGCTAAGCCTACAAGTCTAGGAAATTGAGATGCTAGACATGCCATATCAGAAGTTGAATTCTTTTGCTCCATCAAGTTTTTCCATGAGCCGTCCTCGTTGAGGAATCTTGTTCCAAAATGATTCATCATTTGTCTTGAGCCAGAACTAGGTTCTCTTTCAATTTCAGGGTCGCCATATAAAGCAGTAAACATGTGCTTAGGAGAATATTGACCAATTGCAGTCATAAAAACTTGATCTCTATAATAACCAGCTCTAAAATCACCGTTTTTAAAGACCTTTGCCATTGCAATTTGAGCTAATTCTTTTCCGTCGCCAAAAATTCCAAAGCTTCCCTTTCCTGACAAAACATCTCGTCTACCGAGAAGACTAGACTCTCTACATTCAAAAATTAGCTTATAATCTAAGAGTATGGTGTTTTTGAAACCGGCTTTGTCTAATTTTTTAGCTGACATTTAAATCTTTATTGCAAAATTATAAAAATAGAGCTTAATTTTGTACTAGAATCAAACAATTGATTAAATAATTTTTCAATTAAATTAAAAATAGTAGTTTTGCACTCCTGATTAAGGAATAATCACGTGATGGTTTAACCAAAAATTATAAAATGGCAACAAGAATTAGACTTCAAAGAAAAGGTAGAAAAGGAAAACCAATCTACTCCTTAGTAATAGCAGACCAAAGATCTCCTAGAGATGGTAAATTTATTGAAAAGATCGGTTCATACAACCCAAACACAAACCCAGCAACTATTAATATTGATTTTGATAAATGCGTAGATTGGGTAATGAAAGGTGCCATACCCACAGACACATGCAGAGCAATTTTATCCTACAAAGGAGTAATGCTCAAAAAACACTTATTGGTTGGAGTTACAAAAGGAGCTCTAACAGAAGAACAAGCGAACAAAAAATTCGAAGATTGGATTAATGAAAAAGAAAATAAGATTAATACAAAAAAAGACAACTTAGATAAGGTCAAAAAAGACAAAGACAAGCAAAGAATGGAGGCAGAATCTGAAAGAAATGAAAAAAGAAAGAAGGAAATTGAAGAGAAGCTAGTCTCTGCGCAAGCTCCTGCTGCTGATGAGGCTCCTGCAGCTGAAGAAGCACCTGCTGCTGATGAGACTCCTGCTGCTGATGAGACTCCTGCTGCTGATGAGGCTCCTGCTGCTGATGAGACTCCTGCTGCTGAAGATGCTCCTGCTGCTGATGAGACTCCTGCTGCTGAAGATGCTCCTGCTGCTGATGAGGCTCCTGCTGCTGATGAGGCTCCTGCTGCTGATGAGGCTCCTGCTGCTGATGAGGCTCCTGCTGCTGAAGAAGCTCCTGCTGCTGATGAGACTCCTGCTGCTGAAGAAGCTCCTGCTGCTGAAGAAGCTCCTGCTGCTGATGAGGCTCCTGCTGCTGATGAGGGTGAGCAGCCCGGTAAATAAAAGAGCTAGACAGTTCAAGTTTTACTGAATTTACAACCAAAGTTTATTATGTCCAATAGCTTGAGACAAATTGGAAAAATTTTTAAAGCTCACGGCTTAAGAGGAGATGTAAAAATTTACTCCAACTTAGATTTAATGCAGTTTATAAAACCTGATGATTTCATTTACATTAATAATGATGAAAATTATATACCATTTAAGATAAAAGAATTAAAACATTTTAAAAAAAACATTTATTTAGTTTCTTTTAAAGAAATCGACCATATTCAAAAAATTGAGAATTTAATTAACTGTGAAATTTTTTCAAAAAATGAAAAAATTTTTAATGCTGAGGAAAAAAATTATCATGGCTTTGAGGTTGAGGATATTAAATTTGGAAATATTGGAAAAGTCTCAAACAAAATTCAAGCATCCAACTATTCAGTTCTAATTGTTAGAAAAGAGAATAGAGAAGTTTTTATACCTATGCATGATAACTTTATTCTTGAAATTAATGGCGAAAAAATTAAGGTCAAGATTAATGAAGATTTACTAAACCTCAACAACTGATTCTTTAAAATTAATTTTATGATCTTCTAGTTCCTTTAAAATAGGCTCATAAATCATTGAAATATCAGGAATTTTTACTCCACAATAATTAATTTTATTTTCTAGAATTAATCTAGTAGCAATAGCGAGTGGAAGACCAACAGTTTTTGACATTGCTGAAAAATTTTCATCACCATAAACAACAAGAGTTGATTTTTTATTTAAAAGTCTATTATTTTTTAGGTACTCAAAATCGTGTTGCATTACAATCATATCTTTGTCTTTTTCCTCAAAGTTCCATTTTTTGACTAAAAGACTTTCAATGACCTGAGCTAAAGTCATTTTTTCATTCTTCAATCTCCTATTACAAGTAAATAGTTCTGTCCACAATAACTTATTGTAAGTTTCCTCACTGATTTTTCTAGAAANTTTTAATTCAATTTCTTTTTTGAGATCAATAACATTGTCTTTATTAAATAATTGAGACAAAATTAAATCCTTATAGCTTTTATTAANTGTATNNANATAAACTTCATCGTCTGTGAGTCCTAACAAAGCAATTATCTCCCACGACTCACAAAANCCTTTTCTCCTCAANGTACCTCTNAACATAGTATCAATCTCATCTAGACCGTANAGTTTNATATACTTNAGTGAGTCTCTNTTNGCATANGAATCAAAATCACCCAGTTGATCNATGTTTATNTTTTCTNTTTGGTTAAAAANATCTGGATAATTTACTTGAATAATTTTATTATTTCTTAAAAACTTTGCCTGTCCTTTTGCTGCAAGAACAACATTTCTTGGGTTCCAAGTAAACTTATAGTTCCAAGGATTATTATCATATTTTGGATGAATAAGGCCCCCACAATGTGATTTAAAAGATTTGATCTTTCCATTGTCATTTTTTATTTCNTTTATAAGCTTCAGTGCNGACATATGATCAAGACCTGGATCTAATCCAACTTCGTTCAAAAAAAGCAAATTTTTCTTTTTTACCTCATAATCTAATTTCATTAATTCNTCTGAAATATATGATGCTGTTACTAAGTTAATATTAGATTTTAGACATTCAATTGCTATCAAAAAATGATATTTTGCTGGTAACATTGAAATTACAATTGACTGATTAATGACTATTTTTTCTCTTTGCTTCTTGTCATTAACATCAAATATTTTAGTTATAATTTTTGGATATTTTTTTGTAAAAAATTTTAGATTTTTAGTATCGAAATCAGAAATTTGAATAATGAAATTTTTTGACATGCAATAATTGTACAAGTAATCAATCAAACTGGTTGATGACTTACCACATCCAATAATCAATATTTTTTTCAATTTTTTTTGGCTAATGTATTATTTTTACTCTAAATATATAAATTGAATTTGCTACAATTTAAAATTTCTGTTTCCTTTTTTATTATTTCGATAATTTCATCTGCAATAGGTTCACATTTTCTTGAANTACATCTAGACGATTCTCAAACTAAATCTTTTGAAATAGCNAATAAATANCTGATTTACAATTCTNTCTTAATAATGATTTTAAGTTTGAATGTTACCAAANTTTTGAAGATTAATAATATTGTTAAACTTTACATAATTGGAACAATTTTATTCTCATTTTCAATATACTTAAATATAGCGTTATCAAAATTTGACATCAACGTATTACTTTTTAGATTAATTACACCATTTGGTGCAATTTTAAAAATTGCATGCCTGATTGCACTAATTCTTTTTTCAAAAAAAAAGATTAATTAATTTTTTAAAGTCTNATTTTTTTTGCTTTAACTTTGTACGCTTATAAATTATATTTATGAGTGAAAATTCTCAAGATTCATATTNCAAACAACTATCTAGCATAGGTATNCTCAACTCAAACATCAAATTTAATTTTTCATCCAAACAATTATCTGANATNTCNGTTAANAAGAAGCAAGCTAAATTAACTTCAACAAANGCAATTTCAATTAATACTGGCAAATTTACTGGTAGATCTCCTGAAGATAGATTTATTGTAGAAGATGAAAACACCAAAGATCATATTTGGTGGGGNGATATTAATAAACCATTTAAATCAGAAAAATTTGATTTACTACAACAAAAAGTATGTGATTATTTAAACAAAAGAGATGAGTTGTTTGTAAGAGATGCCTTTGCCTGTGCAAATGAAAAATATAAGNTGAATATTAGAGTTGTTAACGAATATGCTTGGAGTAACCTATTTGCTTTAAATATGTTTCTTAGACCTTCAAAAGATGAAAAAATTCAAAAAATTGATTGGACTATTCTGAACGCTCCAGGCTTTGAAGCTGATCCTAAANTAGANGGNACAAGACAAAAAAACTTTGCTGTTATCAATTTTACTAAAAAAATTATTATTATNGGAGGTACAGGNTACACTGGAGAAATTAAAAAAGGTATCTTTTCTGCTCTGAATTTTATTTTACCACATGATCANGATGTTTTATCTATGCACTGTAGCGCAAATACTGGAAAAGAAGGTGATACAGCAATATTTTTTGGGCTTTCAGGTACTGGAAAAACAACTTTAAGTGCGGATTCTAACAGAAAATTAATTGGAGANGATGAACATGGATGGGATGATGATTCGATTTTCAATTTTGAAGGTGGTTGTTATGCAAAATGCATTGACTTATCTGAAGAAAAAGAACCTGATATATTTAATGCAATAAAACAGGGGGCATTGCTNGAAAATATCGGTTTCCAAGGCAATTCAAATATAGTAGACTTCTCAAATACTGAAATTACTGAAAACACAAGGGTTTCATACCCAATTGAACATATTAGTAACATTGCTGTACCCTCAGTAGGAAAAAATCCTAAAAATATTTTCTTCTTAACAGCTGATGCCTTTGGCGTTCTTCCTCCAATATCAAAACTTAGTAAAGGTCAAGCAATGTATCATTTTATTTCTGGTTATACNGCAAAAGTTGCAGGTACTGAGGCAGGTATTGATGAACCTCAAACAACATTNTCTGCTTGCTTTGGAGCACCATTTATGCCACTTCACCCCACAAAATATGCTGAAATGTTAGGAGAAAAGATGAAAAATACTAACGTTAATGTGTGGTTAGTTAACACAGGTTGGTCAGGTGGTGAATATGGTCAAGGTAAAAGAATTAAACTTTCATACACTAGATCAATGATCAGTGCTGCATTAAATGGTGAGCTTGAAAAAGTTGAATTTACTAAACACTCAATCTTTGGTATAAGAATGCCAGAAAGTTGCAGTGGTGTTCCATCTGAAATTTTATCTCCAAGAAATACATGGACTGACGAAGATAAGTACGATAAAAANGCCAATGAACTTGCTAAAGCATTCATTAAAAATTTCGAAAAATTTGCCAATCACGCAAACACTGAAATTTTAGAATCTGCTCCAGTCCCAAAATAAAAGTCAATTTCTTTAAATGCAACTATTTTTCAATGAATCAACAAAGAAAAATTTTCATCTTTCTAAAGAGGAATCAAAGCATGTCATAAAAGTTCTAAGAAAAAAAGAAGGAGATTTATTAGATTTCACCGACGGTAATGGTAATCACCAAATTGGAGAAGTCTTAAAAGTTAACAATAATGAAGTTAATNTTCTAATTAAAAGAATTATTAAGAAGAAAAAACTTCACAACTATGAGCTCAACATTTATATTGCTCCAACAAAAAATTCAAAAAGATTTGAATGGTTTNTAGAGAANTCAACTGAAATAGGAATAGACAATATAATACCCATATTTTGCATCAACAGTGAAAGAAAAAAAATTAATATTAAAAGATGTAAGAATATTTTAANATCTGCACTTAAGCAATCTAAAAGACATTATTTACCAAAACTTCATGAGCCAATTAAATTCGATAAAATATTTAGCAATAAAATCAATGGTGACAAGTATATTGCCTATTGCGATAGCAGGATTAATTTAAAAAAAATCATTTGCTCTAAAGCTAATAAAGCAATTAATTGCTTGATNGGTCCTGAAGGTGATTTTGACAAAAAAGAAATTAATTTAGCTGCTAATAATGGTTTTACTCCAATAAGCTTCGGTGAAGCTATATTGAGAACTGAAACTGCTGGAATTTTTATAGCAAGTATGGTTAAATCTTTTCAAAAATGATTCGTATTTTTTTTATATNTATTATCATGTTATTATCTTTTAACAATCTTGTATGTCAAAATTCATATAAATTGGCTTCATTGAAATATAGTGGTGGTGGTGACTGGTACTCAAATCCTTCATCATTAAACAATTTGATTAAATTTTGTAATAAAAATATTGGGACTAACATTATTGAAGAATATGATTATGTAGAGCTTAAATCAAGTGATATTTATGGATATCCTTACGTTTATGCAACAGGTCATGGAAATATAAAATTTACTGAATCTGAAAGAGAAGTATTAAGAAAATATCTACTAGCAGGAGGGTTTTTACATATTGATGATAATTATGGCATGGATAAGTTTATTAGAAATGAATTAAAATTAGTTTTTCCTAATAAGGAGCTGATATCACTGAAAAGAAATCATTTAATTTTTAATGGTAAATATGATTTCAGTGATGGTCTACCAAAAATTCATCAGCATGACGGTAAAAACGCTGAAGCTTTTGCGATTTACAATGAAAAAAGAATGATAATACTTTACACATATGAATCAGATCTTGGTGATGGGTGGGAAGATCAAGAAGTTCATAATAATTCAGAAAAGACTAGAGAAAAAGCCTTAAAGATGGGAGCNAATATNTTAGATTTCGTTTTTACAAAAAATAACTAAAGTCAATATCAAATTTATTTAAAAATTTTTCAGAATTTGAAATCAATTCTTTCATCACACAATCCNGNNTAACAAATGGAATCTCTTTTCTAAAACTTTCTAATANNTTCATNTTAAATGGNGAAGTTTTTATTCCTTTATTTTGAATTCTTATNTCCAAGCCTTGGCAAGCAACTAANAGTTCAATTGCTAAAATAGTTTTAGTATTTTCTATAATTTCATAAAGTTTAGTTGCGGAATTAGCTCCCATACTAACATGATCCTCTTGTCCGTTNGAGGATACTATTGAGTCAACTGAGTTTGGAAAAGATAATTGTTTATTTTGATTGACTATACTTGCAGCTGTATATTGTGTAATCATNAAACCTGAATTTAAGCCAGCGTTATCAATAAGAAAAGCNGGTAAATCTCTTTCCCCAGAAATTANTTTAAAAATTCTTCTCTCAGAAATCGACCCTATTTCTGAAATAGCCATAGACAAGTAGTCAAANGCTAAAGCAAGTGATTGACCATGAAAATTACCAGCAGAAATTACTTTATCTTCATTNGAAAATACNAGAGGATTATCTGTTACAGAATTAATTTCAGTATGAACAATATCTTTAACNTGATTAAANGCATCCTTNCTAGCACCATGAACTTGAGGAATGCATCTAAATGAATAAGGATCTTGAANNTCCTTACTTNTAATTTGAACAATTTNACTTTTTTCTAAAAATTTGTTAATATTTTTTATTGTATTCAAATGTCCTTTNTGAGGTCTNGCNTCACTNACACTTATATCAAANGGATCAATTCTACAATTAAATGCATCAAGAGAAATAGATGCAATTAAATCAGANAGAATTAAAATTCTATCACANTTGATTAGNGACCANNTACCATATGCAGACATAAATTGTGTTCCATTTAATAAAGCTAATCCATCTTTAGGTCGAAGTTTTAGTGCAGATAAACCATGTTTTTNAAAACTNTTTACNGAACTTATTTTATTAAANTTTTCAGNGGATTCANTTTCATAAACCTCCCCCATNTCAATTAANGGTAGCGATAGGTGAGCNAAGGGTGCAAGATCACCAGATGCTCCCAGACTNCCTTGAGTATAAATNACTGGTAAAATATTTTTATTAAACATTTGAGTAAGTAATTCAACAACTTCTAACGAAACAGCAGAGTANCCCATTGAAAGAGATTTAATTTTTAATAATATCATCAATTTTACTATTGATTTTGGAACGTATTTTCCTGTACCACAGGCATGAGAAACTATTAAATTATTTTGTAAAAGTACAAGCTCATTTTTTGATATTATTTTGTTTCTTAAAGAACCAAAACCAGTGTTAACTCCATAGATAATTTGATCATTGTTTGTGATTTTACTATCCAAAAATGCTCTGCTTTTTGAAATCAAATTGACTGTTTTTTTTGACAAATNGATTGATTTTTNATTGTCAATAATGTCCTTTATNTCAATGTAGGTTAGTTTTGTATTATCAATCTGTTTTTTCACTTAATATTAGCTTTATTATTTTTTCTACCTTGTCAGTTATTTGATNTCCAGTTATCATATTTTTTAAAGTTACCATCTTACTCTTAANTTCATTCTCACCNCAAATAACCACAAATTTGTAATTTAAGTTATTAGCGTAATTCATCTGCTTTTTGATTTTTGAAAAATCGGCATATATGNTTGCAGATATACCAGAATCTCTGAAAATATCTAATACTTTTAAATTATAATTTAANTCTCGCTCTCCAAAATTTAAAAACAAAGTTTTATTTAAATCATTTGAGGATTTAAATAAACTTAGCTCACTNAGANAATAATATATCCTGTCAAGACCAAATGANATACCNACTCCACTTAATTCATTATTTCCAAATATTGANGTAAGATTATCATACCTTCCACCNCCCCCCAATGCTCCTATCTTGACNTTGGAATTTTCAACTTCAAATATTGTGCCTGTATAATAGTCAAGACCNCTNGCTAATTTAAAATTAAACTTAATTTCACAAAAGTTTGAGGTTAATTTTAATTTTTCAAAAATATACTTACANTCATCAAAGCCCTCAGAACTAATTCCAAATTCAGACAAGTAACTCTTTATGTAATCTATNTCAGGATTTTCTATAATTTTTATTAAAAAATCTGNGTCNTCTTTTGAAATATTAAAGTTTTTTAANTCTTCAATAAACTTTATTTTACCTATTTTGTCGTACTTATCGAGTANAANAACAAACTCACTAAATTTATCTTCAACATTNAGTTTACTTGNTACAGCAGTTAAAATTTTTCTGCTATTNATTGAAATNATNGTACCTGCTAAATTTAATTTCTCNAATACTNTATCATAAATTCTAANGAGTTCATACTCATTTATTAAATTTTTTGAACCAATTATNTCAGCATCACATTGCATAAATTCTCTAAATCTACCTTTTTGAGGCTTATCNGCTCTCCAAACATTTTGCATCTGATATCNTTTAAATGGNAAGGATATATTATTGATATTTTGTGAAATATATCTTGCAAGTGGNACTGTAAGATCATATCTTAATGCNTTTTTTGAAATAAATCGANTCAGCTCTTTATAATCAGCATTATTANTTAAATCATANTCTNATAAATAATTTCCAGAATTGAGAATTTTAAAAATAAGTNTATCAGCTTCATCACCGTANTTTCCACTTAACGTCTCNATACTTTCAACAGATGGAGTTTCTATTTTTTGNAATGAATAAGATTTNAAAACATCAGAAATTATCTTAATTATATATTCTCTTTTTTCTAAAGTTTTTGAATCAAAATCTCTAAAACCCTTAGGTAGCTTTGGTTTAACATTCATNTNTTAAGTATTTACACAAATATAGAGTTATAAAGTTTAATATTAATCAAAAATTTTTCCAGGGTTAAGTATACCATTCGGATCAAAAACTTTTTTTATCTCTTTNTGNAGACTTATCATTTTTTTTCCAAAAACTATATCTAGATATTCTTTTTGTACNAGCCCTATGCCATGCTCCCCGCTNATTGTTCCACCTAAAAANTTAGTTAATTTAAAAATTTCTCTTATTGCTAACTTCACATTATTATTCCAGAATTCATCAGAATTATTTTCTTTTAAAATATTAACATGTAAATTTCCATCACCNGCATGACCATAACATATTGATCTGAAGTTATACTTTTTTCCAATTTCTTTTACCCCNAGCAAAAGTTTTGGAAGCTGAAATCTTGGAACAACNGTATCCTCTTCCTTGTAAATTGAATGCTTTTTTACTGCTTCGCCAACTAATCTCCTCAGTTTCCAAATTTTTTCTTTTTCTTTATGAGTTTCTGCAATTTTTATTTCACCAAGATTAAATTGAGANANAAGTTTACTTATNTTTTCAAATACACTAAAAATTGAATTCATATTANNACCGTCAACTTCAATTAATAAATGTGCTTTTTCATCATCNTCTACTATTATTGTATTTTGTGAATATTCAACAGCTAACAAAAGGGCATCTCTCTCCATAAACTCAAGCGCACATGGNACAATNCCACTATTAAAAATAATCGAAACAGATTTACANGCATCCTCAGCAGATTTNAATGGNATTAGCATTGTNGCACTTTTTGGTGGAAGAGCTATTANTTTAAAAACTATTTTAGTGATCACTGCAAGTGTACCTTCGCTNCCTACTATTAAATCTGTNAAACTATATCCAGTAGCATTTTTTAAAACATTTGCACCTGTCCAAATAATTGAACCATCAGCCANTACAACTTCAAGGTTTAAAACATAGTCTCTTGTAACNCCATATTTTAAAGCCTTNGGACCTCCAGAATTTTCTGCAACATTNCCTCCCAACATACAACTTCCNANGCTNGCAGGATCAGGAGGGTAAAATAATCCTGATTTTTCTACTTCTGATTTAAAATTTTGATTGATTACNCCTGATTCAACAGTNGCTTGCAANTTNTCTTTNTCGATTGAAATTATCTTATTTAAATTTTCGACACTCAACGCCACTCCNCCNTGTAAAGGAATTGATCCGCCNCTNAGACCTGTTCTAGCACCACATGCAGTAACTGGAATATTTTGCTTGNTACAATATTCTAGACACTCTGAAATTTCTTTTGTACTACAGGGCTTCAAAACTATTTCNGGTAAATAAGATAAATCTTCAGTTTCATCATGACTATATTTTTTTAAATCTGCTTCAGAACAAAAAACATTNTCCTCAGATAATGTTTTAATAAAAAAAGTAATATCACTATTAGTAATTTTCTTATATTTCATGANTCAAATTTACNTCTTTGAAACGATTATTTTTAATTTTTACTTTCTCATTNTCTTTTNTAATATTAAAATCTCAAGAAAATATTACAATTGAGGANCTNTGGAAAAATTATTCTTTCTCACAAAGAAATTTCGGCAAGATTAAAGTTTTAAAAAATTCTGATAGCTTCACNAGATTAGAAAGTAACAAAGAACTACAACAAATTGTAAAGTATTCTTTTACCAACGGNAAAAAAGAGCTAGTTNTATTCGATAGCCAGAAATTTAAGCTAAAAAATAGGATTAGATCATATAAATTTTCTCACCAAGAAAATTATTTGATNATNGAAACAGACAGAGAAAGCATATATCGCTANAGCTNCAAATCAAAGTGTTTNTTATATGATATNCAGAATGATAAAATTTACGATGTTTTTGATGAAAAAATTCAAAACTTATCATTCTCACCTGACGAAAAATTTGTTTCATTCACTTTTGAAAACAACATTTATATAAANGAAATCCAAAAAATACTTGAAGGTAAAATAAACAGCTTCAAAAAAATTACTAGCGATGGCAAAAATAATTCAATAATAAATGGTTCATCAGATTGGGTTTATGAAGAAGAATTTGGATTAGTTCAAGCCTACCAGTGGAGCCCAGATGGAAAAAAAATTGCTTATTTAAAATTTGACGAAGAAAATGTCAACACTTTTTCAATGGATATTTTTAAAGGACAACTATATCCATCTTCAAAGACATTTAAATATCCTAAAGCTGGTGAAGACAACTCTGTTGTTAATCTTTATACATATGATTTAGAAGAGAATAAAACAAAATTTATTTATACAGAAAAAGATTATGAATACATACCTAGATTTTTTTGGACATTCACATCAAATAAGCTAGTTTTTTATGGCTTAAATCGACTTCAAAATAATTTAGACTTCATAGTTTTAAATTACGAGAATTTACAAACTGAAATTTTATTTTCAGAGAACGACTCATGCTACATCGAAATAAAAAATGAATTAGAATTCTTTAATGAAAACCATTTTATATGGATTTCAGAAAAAGATGGATATTATCATGCATATCTAAAAAACTTAGAAGGTTTTGAATCTCAGTTAACAAAAGGTAATTGGGAAATCAAAGAAATTTATGGCTTTGATAGTGATTTAATGAAATTATACTATAGCTCAAACGAAGAAGGTACAGAAACACAATCACTGTTCAGCTTAGATATTGAATATGATTTTAAAGAAAAAATATCAACNAAATTAGGTTTCAATGATGCTATTTTTTCTCATTCATTAAAAAACTATATTAATTACTACTCTAANGCTAACCNACCAAATCAAATTTCNCTAAACAAAGCTGATGGTAGTGAAATAATGATTTTTGAAAACAATCAANTACTGATTGATAAGTTAAATAAATATAAATTGAANAAAAAGGAGTTTTTTAANATTCAAACAGATAATACAGAGCTAGATGCTTGGATNATTAAACCCACTAAATTTGATGAAAATAAAAAATACCCACTTATGATGTTTGTTTANGGTGGTCCAGGATCTAANGAGGTTTTGGATAAATGGGANGGAAATGATTTTTTATGGCATCAGTACTTAAGTCAAAATGGAATTATTNTTGTGTCAGTTGACAATAGAGGTACAGGNGGNAAAGGTGCTAGTTTTAGAAAGGTTACTTACAAAAATTTAGGTNAGTACGAAACTATTGATATNGTAGATGCAGCAAANNTTTTATCTAAATTTAATTATGTTNATGAAAAAAGAATAGGTATTCANGGCTGGAGTTANGGNGGTTACTTATCAAGTTTAGCAATAACTAAAGGAAGTTCAATCTTTGATCTNTCAGTTGCTATTGCTCCAGTNACAAATTGGAGATTTTATGACAATATTTATACTGANCGATACATGAGNAAGCCNGTTCNTAATTCNGATGGATANGATCAAAACTCTCCAATAAATTTTGTTTCTAATCTAAGAGGAAAATATTTACTAGTTCATGGTACTGCAGATGATAATGTTCATGTNCAAAATACCTATGAGATGGTATCAGCNNTGNTTAATGAAAATAAAGAATTTGAATTATTTATATATCCTGATAAAAATCATGGTATATATGGCGGCAACACTAGATTTCACTTGTACAATAAAATCACAAATTTCATATTAGANAACTTGTAACTAATTTTACTATTTTAGTCTTTTTAAAAAAATGATACAAATANTAGCATATACTCTTTTTACGGTTCTTGTTTTATACATTGTAAAAAACTACCTTGACAANAAAAATCACCCAAANGGATTATTCTATCTCTTTTTTGCTGAAATGTGGGAGAGATTTTCTTTNTATGGCATGAGAGCATTGCTTACTNTGTATTTGATAAANGANTTTTATTCACATTTACAAAANAGTGAAGAAATTGCTTATGGAATTTATGCTGCTTATGGTGCTTTGGTNTACCTTACTCCTTTANTTGGTGGNTATTTAGCTGATAANTTCATAGGTTATCGTAAATCAATNATTTTCGGAGGAATTTTAATGGCTCTGGGTCATTTTTTCATGGCNTTTCCNACCGAATTCTTTTTTTANGGTGCATTGGGCTTANTGATTATGGGAAANGGATTTTTCAAACCNAATATTTCTACTATGGTTGGTTCTTTGTATGAAGACGGNGATGTAAGAAGAGATGGTGGGTTTACTATCTTTTACATGGGAATAAACCTCGGTGCTATGATNGCACCTCTTTTTTGTGGTTACTTAGGAGAAACGTATGGTTGGCATTATGGTTTCGGTGNAGCTGGAATTGGAATGGTAGCTGGGTTACTGGTNTTTTGGANAGGAATNAGTAAAAATGTNTTAGGAGANAAAGGTCTTCAACCGGCNAAATATATCAATATGAANTTCAGNGGAATTTCTATAACTAATTTAATCTATCTTTTTGGATTTCTNTCTGTNCCAGTTTTTGCTTACTTAATTCTATTAGACACAAAATCTNCNGTTCTAGGNAATGTTTTATCNATTGTNGGNGGATTAGTTTTGATTTACGTTTCATACATCATTTACGACTATAAAGTCAGAAAAAATGATAATGTCAGTGGTGACAGATTAATTGCTATAATCATTTTAGCAGTNTTTTTAACAATTTTTTGGGCATGNTTTGAACAAGCTGGCAGTTCACTAACTGTATGGGTAGATAAATGTGTAAATTTAGTTGGCTTAAATGCATCTCAAACAAANGCNATTAATCCAGCTTANATTGTCTTACTTGCAATTCCTTTNAGCTGGCTATGGACNAAATTAGGNGCAATNAAAAAAAATCCNAATACCCCNATCAAATTTGCACTTGGTATTTTACAATTAGGACTTGGNTTTCTGATATTTGCTNTAACTGCTCATTTTATTGGAGAAAATGGAAAAGTTCCTTTCCTTTTTGTATTTCTTGGCTATTTCTTAATCACNACTGGAGAACTTTTTTTATCACCCATAGGACTATCAAAAGTAACTGAACTTTCTCCNAAAAGAATGATAGGATTTATGATGGGTGTGTGGTTTTTATCTTCCACATTTGCACACTANATCTCTGGCATACTTGCAAAATTAACAACAACTGNAACAGAATCTTCAGAAAACCTATTAAGCAAGCTATCAAACTGGTTAATGGGNAANCCAGATACCTCTTCAGAGGCGGTNGCGACNCTTGTACAGTATAATACAATTTATGCTCAAATCGGTATTGTCACAATAATCATATCATTATTCGTTATATTAATATCACCGTTCATTAAAAAACTTATGCACGNTATTCACTAAAAAAATCAAAATGAAAAAAATAATANTATTANCAATCTTCAGTCTATTCTTANTNACATCCTACTCACAAGAGAAAANCNCNNTGTGGCTCACCAATATTGACCAAGCAATAGCTCAGTCAATGGAAACTGAAAAACCNATAATGCTGTTTTTTACTGGAAGTGACTGGTGTGGTTGGTGTAAAAGGTTAGTTAAAGAAGTCTTTGACCAAAANGAATTTAAAGATTGGGCGAAAGACAAAATTATTCCAGTTGAACTAGATTTTCCTAGANGAACAAAATTAGATGAAAATTTAGTTNCACAAAATCGTCAACTGCAAAGGTTATTTGCTGTACAAGGNTATCCAACAATATGGCTTGTTAGACCTCAGTACCAAGAAGAAAACAAAGTNAATTTTGAAAAACTTGGAAAAACTGGTTATGTNAGAGGNGGTGTCAGTAATTGGATTCAATCAGCTGAACAGTANTTAAANTANTATGANAAGACTATNTACTTTTTTATTTTTATTAATNATACCTTCGATTAGCTTTTCACANGGACAANCTAAAGATTACATAGATTGGCTAAGNTTAGAAAAAGCTCAAGAATACTCAAAAAAATATAANAAAAANATGCTNATCTATTTNTNCNGATCTAATTGTGAATTTTGTGAAAAAATGAAACTTGAGACACTAAATGACAANANTATTATAAANCTAATTAANAATAANTNTTTNCCTGTNATGCTTAATGGNAGAACAAAAGACACTTTNGTTTTTAACGANAGAGTTTTTGGCAATCAACANCCAATTAATCATGGNTCAACATTTAGACATGATTTGTTCTTTGANTTAGTAAANGCTGTAAATGGGCAATATTATTGGCCAAGTACTGTAATTATTTCAANTNATTATGAAACTCTAATAGTGTCAATACCAGGCTTTCAGCCAAAAAGAAATTACACAAAACTGCTAAATGAAAACAAATAATAAAAAAGGAGCAGTAGCTCCTTTTTTATTATTTAGGGTGAATGATGGGATTCGAACCCACGGCCCCCGGAACCACAATCCGGTGCTCTAACCAACTGAGCTACACTCACCATTGATGGTGGCAAATATAATTTTTTTTGTACCTATATTTGCAATATGCCATCCAAAAAAAAATATGTTTTTAAGTTAGAAGGAATGAGTTGTTCTAATTGTGCTCTATCGATAGAAAAGCATCTTCATAAGAATAAAATAGTTGAATTTAATATTGATTTTGCAAATAATGAACTAAGTGTAGCTCGAGGCAAGAATACACCAGAAAAAAAAATTATTGAATTAATAACAAAAATTGGATTTAAAGCTACTCTTGTTTCTAGTGAGAAAGCTACAAAAAAATTAATAAGTAAAGTAGAAGTTTTGTTTTTAGTTAGCTTAATTTTTACCCTACCCTTANTAGCACACATGTTCTTAANTCACNAACACTTTTTATCNAANCCTGNAGTACAATTATTTTTATGTCTTCCTGTTTTTTTGATNGGTGTTTATCAGTTTGGANTTAGTGCAATTAGATCAACAATAAATAGACTNCCTAATATGGATGTNCTNATTTTTTTAGGAAGCTCATCTGCATTTTTTTATAGTGTNTATGGNTGCTTCNTTTCTGACCACTCTGCTAAGGATTTCTTATTTTTTGAAACTTGCGCAACAATTATCACATTAGTTTTGCTTGGAAATAGCATTGAAAAAAGATCAATAAAGAAAACAACATCNTCAATTGAAAANCTTAAAGAATTAAATNAAACAATTGTAAAAAGACTNACAAAAAATGNNATTGAAAANNTTCATTTCAATCAAGTTCAATTAGGAGANATATTATTTTTCAACTCTGGAGAAAGAATCATATTTGATGGNCTGATTGTGGAGGGTCAGGCNGAAATNGANAGTTCTTTCATCACAGGTGAAAGCCTNACTTCTTCAAAAAAAGCAGGAGATTTAGTAACCGCTGGCTCAATAATTGTNAATGGAAATTTGAAATTAAAATCTNANAAAGTTGGAGAAGAGACAACAATTTCTAAAGTTATTCAACTGGTAAAAGATGCTCAAAATAAAAAACCTAAAATCCAAAGAATTGGTGACAGAGTAAGTAACTATTTTGTTCAGTTTGTCATTCTNATATCTATATTGACTTACATAACAAACTTTTATTTTTTTGAAATCGATAAACTCGAATCTTTTTTAAGAAGCATTGCAGTTTTAGTAATATCTTGCCCNTGCGCAATGGGACTTGCAACACCAACTGCTNTAATGGTNGGAATTGGCAGAGCAGCTAGAAACGGAGTATTGGTCAAAGGTGGNGATACATTNGAAAAGGTTTNTCAAATAAAAAAAATTATTTTTGATAAGACTGGNACAATAACAACAGGAAAATTCAAAATAAATAAAATCGATATTAAAGNNGATAATCATCANTATGTAAANTCGATAATATANAGNTTAGAATCNCATTCNTCNCATCNTATTGCAAAATCGATATGNGCATNTCTNAAATCAAATAGCAAATTATTAAAGNTTGAAAACGTTGAGGAAGTTAAAGGTATGGGTATTAGTGGATATNANGATAANATTNAATACAAAATTGGATCATCNAGACTAACCAAGNTAGACAACANTAATTNTGATATTTTTCTTACAGCCGATAAGAAATTAATNGCATCAATTTCTGTTCAAGACGAACTGAAATCTGATGTCATAGATATTNTCAATNATCTTAAAAAAANNGGAATTANATGTAGTTTNCTTAGTGGAGACAAAAAAGAAAAATGTGTTTTAGTAAACAANCAAATAGGNTTTAATGAAATTTTTTANGAGAAATTACCNGAAGAAAAACTTGAGATANTNGAAGANAGNAATAAGAATTTAAAAACNGCAATGATAGGTGATGGAATCAATGACTCTCCNGCACTTTCTCAATCTTTTGTTGGAATATCTATCTCTAATGCAGCTAATATTGCTGTTGATNCATCAGATGTCATTTTACTAAACAAAAANAATATANGCTCGCTTAAAACCTTAATAAATNTCAGTAATAAAACTCTTGAAACAATTAAACAAAATTTATTTTGGGCATTTTCATATAACATAATTGCAATNCCAATTGCTGCNATGGGCCTNCTTAATCCAATGTGGGCTGCATTCTTNATGGCATTTTCAGATATTGTTGTANTAGGGAACTCTTTGAGANTAAATNNTAAAAANATTAACTAAAATTTATTAAGTTTACCAAAACCAAAACAAAAAATTATGAGANTAATATTTACAATTTTNACATTGTTTCTTTTNACTTANACTAGTGGTCAGGTATCTGTAAAAGATGCTATTCATGGCTCTNATNAGTCTATANTAAGTGACAAANAAATTATGAGTGGATCNGAGACTTTAAGTCATCTAATAAATAATCCCAATCCATATGTTAACAATTTAAAAATTGCTTCTCCAACAGAAACACTATTAGNAAANACAACATATGATTTACANTCAAATGGCGCAGTAATGGATAGAATAATAAGACACTCAGGAGGTCAATTATCCGCGGTTTGGACTATNAGTGCTCAGTATGCAGCATCATATACAGATCGNGGTACAGGATACATGTATTTCGATGGNACNTCNTGGTCATCAATGNCATCTNCNAGACTAGAATCTTCAAGATGTGGATGGCCTACAATNCTTGCTACTTCANCAGGAAAAGAGATTGCAATNGCTCATAANACAGATNATNCTTATTTTCAAATGACANACAGACCAAGTGTCGGNACAGGAGCATGGACTGAACAAATTGTCTCAAGTATGGATAGCACAACNGGTCTCTACGCAGATTTAGTATGGAACAGAACTGCGGTTGGTGGTANTAACGGCGAGACTCTTCANATGATTGGAGTTACTGCTCCAACTGGNTTAGCNGGAACTATCTANAACGGCTTAGATGGNGCTCTACTCTACTACAGATCAACTGANGGTGGTAGTACTTGGGANATACAAGANATGCAACTACCTACACTTGACTCTGCTCACTTNAATGGTTTTGGAGGTGATAGNTATGCTATAGANGNAAAAGGTGAAACTGTTGTAATAGCTGTTTTNAATGACTGGGCNGANTCATTCATTCTAAAATCAACTGACAATGGNTCNAATTGGATTAGAACAACATTCATTGACTTCCCAGTTGATAANTATACAGTNGATTCNGGTCTNGATTTAGATAGTACTGGNACCTTNGACATGGTNTACTCAACAGACAATTANGGTACTGTCTTAATTGATAACAATGACAAGGCTCATATCTTTACNGGAAATATGAGATACTTAGATGATGACTTAGCTGATGGAGGATCATCATGGTTNCCACTAACAAATGGTCTGCTATATTGGAATGANGATATGGGTGCCGANACTACACTACCTACTCCACAGGATTCAGATTTATGGTACTCAGAAACTCCTATTGTNATAGCNCAAGCNAGAGATCTAAATTGTGATANCNAAGTNGCTGGCTATGACTCAACTGGAGGATACGCTTTNTATTATGCATCACTTTCNAGTATGCCNTCAGCTGNAATTACATCAAGTGGTGATATTTATGTTNCATTTTCAGCNTATACTGAAGATGTTGATAATAGTATTCAAGTATTTAGACATGTNAATATCATAAGATCATTGGANGGTGGTGCAACATGGTCAGAACCAATTGATATTACTCCACATGATATTTGGAATGGTCAACAAGAATGTGTTTTTGCATCAATGGTNAAAGATATTAATGATGATAAAATTCAATTAATTTATCAGAANGACTTTGAACCTGGTCTNGCNGTNAGAGGNGATGANGATTTAATAGACCTAAATGAAATNATTTATTTAGAGATGGATGTAAATAGTGAAANTTGGTGTGATTTATATGGNTGTACAGATCCAACAGCAACAAATTATNATCCNAATGCAGATTGCGANAATGGCTGTTGCATTGGAGGAACTTCTGCAGTNGNCTCANTNATTTCCAATAAAGANTTATTTGAAATGACACCTAANCCAACTAANGGTAATNTNAATATTNAATTTTCTACAAATACTGAATCTAAAGTTGAAATNTTTAACTTACTTGGNAAGAAGTGCTTTTTCAATAATTACTTTTCTAACCAATCAATCTCNATTGATCTTTCAAAGTTTGAATCAGGAACGTATTTTGTTAAGGTTTATAGCGACAATAATGTTGATAGTAAAAAGTTAATAATAAAATAAATTTTTATGAATNAAAGGGCTGATAATAATCAGCTCTTTTTTTTATTTAAATCTGTAAGAAGATTNACAGAGTTTANTTGATGTGAAATAAATCCTTCTGCGTATTCANAATTTGTAAGNCTTCCCANGTCTTTAGCNCTATATGTTATACTTTCAAAAAAATCNTTNGANGANATTCTTGTTTCAGATTCTTTCGATTTTGGGTCATAAAATTGTGAGGAATAACANTTTATAGATTCAATTTTCCTTTCAAAAAATTCAGTNATATCCACAACAAAGTCAGGNTCGATATTATTGAACTGTATGTAGTGATAAATTGANTTAGGTCGCCATATTTCTTGACCTGTATCTATTTTNTCAAGNCCAGATAAAAAACATGCATCAGTTGTTAAACTTGAAGCTCTACCATGATCNGGATGCCTATCACTTGGAGCNTTAGTTAANANAATGGAAGGCTTATACTTTCTTATCAACTTAACANNTTTAATTTTATTTTGCTCATTATTTTCAAAGANACCATCTTTTAAATTCATGTTNTCCCTAACACTAATTTTTANAACTTCATTGGATTTTTTGGTTTCTTCAGCTCTAATATTTTTATCACCTCTAGTTCCAAGCTCCCCTCTNGTNAAGTCAACAATTCCAACACTATAGCCAGCNTTAATATGCTTTAATATTGTNCCGCCACAACCTANTTCAATGTCATCTGGGTGAGCACCAAAAGCTAAAATATCTAGTTTCATATATAATATTTTTTAAACTTGATTCTTGAAAGAATNGCCGTGACAATTGTTATAAACAAGAAATAATAAACNAAATTGGGAATTGGCATTGGNTCACCAGCCGCATATGAATGTAANCCAGAAAGATAGTAGTTAACTCCAAAATATGTCATTAAAATTGACCAAATTGCNANNAGAGATGCTAGATTNAATGAATATTTACTAGANATCGCAGGAATCAATCTCATATGCAAAACAAATGCGTATACTAAAATACTNACAAGTGCCCANGTTTCTTTCGGATCCCANCCCCAATATCTTCCCCATGATTCATTTGCCCATACTCCNCCAAGAAAAGTACCNATAGTTAACATAAATACTCCAACTGTAATTCCTCTCTCATTAATATTAGTCAAACTATTGATTATTGATTTTAGTTTTTTCTTGTTCTCATTGTTAGTAAATACAATAATCCATAGACACATTANNCCTAGTATTGCTCCTAAAAANAAAAAACCATAGCTTGCAACAATAATGGCTACATGAATCATNAGCCAATATGANTTTAAGACTGGNACTAAATTAGTTATGGTTGGATCCATCCANTTCATACTAGCAAACATTAATATNAATGAACCNACTATTGCGGTTGCACTTAATGTAAAATTAGATTTCTTACTAAAAATTANTCCAGAAAGNAGTGTTGCCCAAGCTGTGTAAATCATTGANTCATAACCATTGCTCCAAGGTGCGTGACCTGACGCAATCCATCTAAAAGCTAAACCNATTGTGTGAAAAANAAATCCACTAAAAATTAAATATTTAANNAATTTAATTANTTTNTTTACTGATTTNTTNTTATTAAAAATCTCNTAAAATAAAGAGATCAGCATTAGNAGTCCAATAACAATATAAAACTTGTANAGCTTACCAAAAATNTCTAAGTTATTGTACCANATCTCAGTATTGANTTTAAGATTNGAAGGCATNATATCAGAGCTAGNATACATATTTTGAAACTTTATNATGTAGTTTAATAAACTATCAGGCTCATTCCAATTTTTCGATTCATAGCTNGAGTTGATACTGGAGAAGTATAGTTTCAAAATATTTGANACAAATAANGAGTCCTTNCCAGAAAATAANTGATGTTGTTTTGAATTATACCAAGTATTATTNGGNTCTCCTNTNAGGGGGAATATTCTCATTAAATCGCCATTAAACAATATGAAACAGATATTAACNCTTTCATCGACAGAAATTATATCTTTTTCAAGCTTCCCTCTATTAANNGGTTCTTTNTNATAAGCTTGTTCAACGAGTGTNTTTAATTTATAGGAACCATCTTTCTCNAAAAAACTTTTNAATGAAGTTCTTGAACTACTGGCTCCAACNACTTGTTTAATTTGTTCNTGNTTAANCTTAATTATATCTTTACTNGCCCACTCATGTGGATTAACCATCATTGATAAAATCACNTGAGTTGAATTTAAATTTTCTAAACTATTTTTCTTAGATATTTTTCTCAAATATTCAGANCATANAGTNTTCATAGGTTTNATCCTTCCGCCCTGATCCTGAACCAGNAGTNTATCAAATTTTTTGGANTGNTCTTTGTNTANGTAAGAAANTTCTTTTTCAGATGAAAAAGATAANAATGGTATTAGAAAANNAAGTAAAAACAAATTAGCTTTTGAAAGTTTTTTTGTTAAAAATTTAAATCTACTTTGTCTNGTAAAAAATACNCTGACCATGCCNAGTGCTAGCAAAAGNTATCCTAAATATGTNATGATNGTTCCAGCTAGATCATAATTGACTGAGAGAACCGTTCCCATCTCATCTTTNTCATATGAGGATTGAAAGAATCTATANCCTCTGTAGTCAAGTACATTGTTCATGTAAATTCTGTAATCTTTATCTACGTCTTTGTCAACNACTGTCACTTCTGCNGCAAATGAAGATGGACTTGANGAGCCAGGATATCTATCCAACTGAAAATCTCTNAAAAAAATATTAAATGGAGTAAGAATTTGTTTNGNACCGTATGAAAGTGAAAAATTTANGTTNCCNAGNGTAAATCTTGTTGGCTCACTAATTCTTCCTTTTCCTCCNATTAATTCAANATCTTTCTCTTGACCATTAGANTNAACTTTTAATCTCAATAGATTTGATTTACCATCTTTCATGTANGTAGAATTACTGTAGTACTTATTTATGCCACTNTCAATNATTTCTTTTAANACAAAGTTCAAATTATCATTTGAGTANAGAGTCCTTTGATTNATTNTGAATTTTTCGTTNCTNTTNTGCATATCTTTTGATTGATCAAGCATCTTCATTGAACTNATATCAAATGGTGCAATNCATTTTATTTTGTTNTCCTCATCAAAAAAGTTTATNGCATCACCGAGTTTATTGTTGTATGTATATATANCATCTTTAATCTTTCTTTGTTCTTTATCTTTTAAAAACTCAGACTTCATTCCATTTTCACCTGGNACAATGATATGCAAGGCNTTTGTTTTTGAAGTAGAATTGGGATCCTCAANAAATGTNTCNCTGNCATTAACNANGAAATCTTCATATTTAATTTCAATTTTGTTTTCNAAAAACTTTATTGGNTTNGTGAATGTGTTNTTNGTAATTGCAGAAAGGCTAAGAGGCATATCGTAGGTATACTGCATTTTTTTATCATTCACATTTATTTGNAAATAAGTTTGATCTGAAATAATAATATTAGATGATTCCCCTTCTCTTATGTGCATAATTCCTTCATATCCAAAATACCTAGTAACACCAGCACCTAATAGTATTACTATGAATGATAAATGAAATAACAAAATTGAAAGTTTTTCTTTTCTGAATAGTTTATATCTTTTTAAATTATACACAAGGTTAATGCATAGCATTATCATTATAAACTCAAACCAAAACTTATTATATACTAGTGCTTTGGCAGTATCTCTACCAAAATCATTTTCAATGAAAGTAGCATAGCCTATTACTGCAGCAAATAGAATTAAAAGAAACGCTGCAAATTTCACTGAAATTAAATACTGTATGATTCTCCCCAACATAACGAAAAATTACTACAAAATTATAACTTTGTTTTTTTATAATCTAATGAAAAAGATTTTAATTATTGGTTCGGGTAATGTAGCTCATCATTTGTCAATAGCTTTAAAAAATTCTGGATTTGAAATCAGTCAAATTTTTAGTAGGAATTTAATCACATCAAAAAAGCTGGCATCTAAAATTAGATGTGATTTCACCAATGAAATTGAAAAAGTTCAAGACTATGATTTAGCAGTATTGTGTGTAAAGGACGATGAAATACAAAATGTCGTAAATCAATTTGATAAAAGACCTATTGTACATACTTCTGGCTCATCAGGACTTTCTGTTTTCAAAAATCAAAAAAATCTAAATGGAATTGTTTATCCACTTCAAACTTTTAATAAAAACACAAAAATCAATATTAATGAGGTTCCTTTTTTTATTGTATCTGATGACATAGTTTTCAAGAAAGAATTAAAAAGGATTTTTTTAAAGATCTCTGGCAAAGCAGAAATTATAGCAGAAGATAGACTTAAAAGAATACATCTTGCAGCTGTTTTTGCTTGTAACTTCAGCACAGAAATGTATTCCATAGCTCAAGAAATACTTATGGCTGAAAATTCTGATTTTGAAAATTTAAAACCACTTATATATCAAAATTTTAAAAAAATTGAAAATAATAAAATCAAAACTTTAAGGACTGGGCCCGCAAAAAGAAAAGATTTTACCATTATTAATAAACATCTTGAAACTATAAGAGACCCAAGATTAAAAAAGATCTATCAAGCTATTTCTGATTATATAACTCAAAATGATTAGTTATCTAAATAATATTTTTAAAATAATTAGATGGAAAAACCTTCTTATAATTTCATTATCTCAAATATTTATTAAGTTTTTTTTAATTGACTTTTTTATTCAAAAAGATCAACTCTTAAATGAAAACTTTGTCATTTTACTTATAGTGACAATATTAATTGCAGCATCCGGATATATAGTTAACGATATTTATGATTATAATCTTGATCAAATAAACAAGCCTGAAAAGGTTTTGCTTGGAAAATTTTTAAAATCAAGGGATGCAATTATAATTTACATGCTGTTTAATTCTCTTGCAATAGTATTATCTATTTTTTTATGTATTAAAATTAAATTGGAGATTTATATTTTGGTTTTTTTATTAATCATTTACTGTCTTTGGCTTTATTCAAAAAAATTAAAAAAATACAAGATAATAGGTAATATTCTGATAGCCTTTTTCATATCCTTATCCATACTGAATGTTCCATTATTCAGTTACAAAAATATTTTAAGTGATGATATATTTTTTGTCTTTTTAATCATATCAATTTTCTCTGTATTAGCCTTTTTGATTAATGTAAAAAGAGAGATTATCAAAGATATTGAAGATATGGAAGGAGATAGAATGCATAAAGTAAAAAGTTTGCCTATAATTTCTGGAATAAAAAAATCAAGACTGGTGACTCTAATTATTGGAATAATACTAATGTTTGCTATTTCTTGCATAATAACATTTCAAATCTTAATACTAAAAAGTGATTTATTTTTGGACATTGGAGGAAATCAATTTTCAGACCCTCAAATTTGGGGAGCTAATTATATTTCTACATTTTACATGGTGATAATTTTGATAATGTTTTTTTACGCAGAATTATTAACTTTAAATGCTGAATCAAAGACTAACTTCACTAAAGTATCCAAACTATTAAAACTCATTATGTTTTTATCTTTATTGAGTATACCAATTTTCTCATTAACACATTTTTACTTTTAGTTCAATGCTAATTAAAAAGATAAATTCAAAATATAGTATTATACTGGGTTCAAATTCACCAAGGAGAAGGGAAATTCTAAAAAAATTAGGTTTTAATTTTAATGTCAGAGTATCTACTTATGATGAAAATATTAATTTCAAAAAATATTCGGCAGCACAAGCTGTAAAAATTATCGCTGAGAAAAAATCCCATGATATAGAACAAAAAATCTCAAGTAATGATTTAATCATTACTGCAGATACAACTGTGCTAGTTAATGATAAAATTCTTAACAAACCTCAAAATAAAAAAGAAGCAAAAGAAATGATATATGAACTTTCAAATAATACACATAAAGTGTTAACTGGAGTTTGTATAAGAAGCTCTAAAAAAAAAATATGTTTCTCATCCACTACCAAAGTTGATTTTTTTGAAATTAACAATTCAGAAATTGACTATTATCTAAATAATTTTACTTTTAAAGACAAAGCTGGCTCGTATGCTATACAGGAGTGGCTTGGAATTTTTAAAGTAAGAAAAATTGAAGGTTGTTTTTTTAATGTAGTCGGCATGCCTGCATCAAAATTATGTAACAAACTAAACTTATTCTTATAGCTTTCTTTTTTTATCTTTGCTATACTAACAAGATATTATGAATATGAGTAACTCATACTCAAAATACATTTTATTCATCCTTTTACTTTGCTCATGTACTTCCATGAACAAAATTACTTACATGAACAGTTCGTCTCAAGAATCTGATTGGAAACTTAATCCCAAGCCACCAATGCACTATATTGAGGAAGGAGATAATTTGGTAGTCAAAATTTATGTAAATAATGAAGAAATAAACAAAAGCTTTAATCTTGAGAATAACACTAATAGCAATAATCCAAATACCACTGCAGCCAATCTATATTTAAATGGATATACTGTATCAAATGAAGGAGATATTGAACTCCCATACATTGGAAAGGTAAATGTTATCAATCTTACTATGGAGGAGGCTAAGAAGAAAATTGAAAGAAAAGTTTCTGAACAATTAATTAATCCAGTTGTAATTGTCAAACTTTCAAACATTGAATTTACAATACTTGGTGAAGTAGAAAATCCTGGCAGATACCCTATTTATAAAGAAAATCTAACAATTTTTGAAGCAATTGCTAGTGCAGGTGATATTACTGATTACGGGAACCTCAAAAGAGTCAAATTAATAAGATCAAATAAAGATACTAAAGTAACATACGATTTAGACCTCACTAGCGAGGAAATACTTAATTCTAATTTTTACTATCTAAGAAACAAAGACCTTATTTATATTAAACCTTTAAGATTTAAAAGTTTTAGAAAAACCCAGTCTCAAGTAATTCTATCTACACTAACCACTGTTGCTGTTTTATTTAATGTTTATTTAAGATTTGAAGATTAGAATGGATTTAAAAAATTTAAATAATCAGAACCAAAATGACGAAAAGATAGATATCAAGTTACTCTTTTACAAATACTTGAACAACTGGCTCTTTTTTCTACTCTCATTTATCGTGTTTTCAATTTCAGCCTATTTATACAACAGATACACAGTTCCCTCTTACAGTGTTTCTTCTACTCTTTTAATTAGAGATGATAACAACACTCAACTTGGAGCTGAAAATCTAATTGAAGGACTAGAGCTTTTTAGTGGTAAGAAAAATCTTAAAAACGAAATTGTAATATTAAACTCATTTTCCATTACAAGAAAAGTTATCGATGAGTTAAAACTTGGGATTAGCTACAAGCAACATAGTTCAATAGTAACAAATGAATTGTATACAAATTCGCCGTTCGTAGTAAGATTAGATTCAAGTTCATTGCAATTAGCTGGTGTAGATTTTAAAGTAAAAATTATAGATGAAAATAAATTTAAGCTAGAAGCTAGAGAAAAATCAATCTTTGCATACAACATATCAGAAGAAAAAATAATAAAAGAAAGAACATTTGATATTGATATTAATCAAGAATTCAAATTCAATCAGTTAATTAAAGGAAACTGTTTTTCATTTAAATTAAAAAAATCACTAAACTTTCAAAAAAAGTTTAGTGATGATAAGACATACTCTTTTCGAATACACAATATCAATAAGCTAACCCAGAAGTACATCAACAAAATCAATATTAATCCTGTAAATAAAGAAGCATCTGTTTTGAAATTAAATGTTAAAGCATCTAATCCAAAAAAACATATTGATTTTATAAACAAGTTAACTGAATTGTATATCAAAATGGGATTAGATGAAAAAAACCTAATGGCTACAAACACAATATCCTTTATTGACAAACAGTTAGTGTTTATTAAAGATTCACTTAANCAAATTGAATTATCNATTGAAAGTTTTATTTCAAAAAACCCNGAACTAAAAATTGCTGAAAAAGATTATGGGACATTCTTTCAAAAACAAAAAATTGANAATACACTNAATGAACATATTNTTCANATNAAATANTANGANTCCCTTCTAAGCTANCTAANCAAAGAAAATANTGAAAATGGCTTAATATCTCCAACATCNGTTGGNATTGAAAATCAAGAAATTAATTTATTGATAAACCAATTAATTGAANTACTTAATAAAAAGAAAGAACTTTCNTTTGTTACAACNTCAAAAAANCAAACATATATNTCAGTNAATGAACANATAAAAAATACAAANGAAATATTAATTGANAATGTAAATAATTTAATTGCNAATGCCAAAATGTATGAGANGGAGCTTAAATNTCAGTTAAATAGCTTCAACAAAAANATTGAAAACCTTCCTCAAGCNGANAAGACATTTTTAATCTTACAAAGNAAACAACAATTAAANGAGGANACAGCAAAATATNTACAAACNAAAAGATATGAAGCATCTCTAGCNAAAGCNGGAACAAATTCTGATCANAAAATAATTGATACNGCTAGACTTGATAGTGATGTTCCTGTNTTTCCAAACAAATCANTAATATATTTTCTAGCTCTTTTNAGNACTTTATTTGTACCAATTTTATACTTATCACTAAANGACTTNTTTAATAATTCNATNCAAACNAAATCTGATATAACAAANAGAACTANTGTTCCAATTTTAGCATTNATTGGTAATAATTCTGATGATTCAAATCTCATAATAAAAAAATCAAAATCTGTATTATCTGAATCATTTAGATCTTTAAGAACTAATATTCAATACATTAGTTCTGAAAAAGANAAAAAANTNATCAGTGTAACATCTACNAAAGGTGGTGAAGGAAAAACTTTTTGCTCTATGAATCTAGCTACTNTTTTAGCTATTTCNGGTAAAAAAACAGTTNTAATTGGTGCTGATCTAAGAAAGCCTAAATTACACAAAGACTTTANTTTTGATAACAAATCAGGNCTAAGTACNGTTTTAATTAATAAGACTNAACTTAAGAGTGTNATANACAAAACAGAAATTGATAATTTAGATTTAATTTTATCCGGACCTATACCACCTAATCCTGCTGAACTATTAGATNGCTCTAANATGCTAAATNTTATCAAAAAATTAGAAAAAACATATGATTACATANTTATTGATACACCNCCAGTTGGTTTAGTNACAGATGCNCTAATTATTATGAAATNCACTGATATTAATTTATATGTAATAAGACATAAGTATTCTGATTTTGGATCATTTAGNATNATTAACGACTTAAAAAATAACGAAGAAGTTAAGAATCTAAATCTTNTTGTAAATGACTATGACTTTAGTGAAAANAAATATGGNTATGGNTANGGATATGGTTACGGATATGGNTANGGATATGGTTACTATCAAAAAGANGANAAAANTAATTGAANAAAATTAATTTNCTTCAGTCTNTTTCACCAATTATTTTATTGATTTTATTGTTATCAGTAAACGTATTAGAGTTTGGAAATGACTCCATTTCAGGNCCTAATCAAATAGCTCTCCTTTTTTCAGCNGCACTGGCATGCTTGATTGCATTGAAAAGAAATATAAGTTGGGAAGAGATTTTNANATCAATATCAAATAGTATNAANTCNACNTCTAATGCNATGATTATTTTACTTTTAATAGGTGCNTTATCNGGTTCNTGGTTNATNGGAGGAATAATNCCCACANTAGTNTACTATGGTCTTGANTTATTGAATGTTAATTACTTTTTAATTGCAACTTGTATTATCACAGCAATNNTTTCANTGTCAATTGGAAGTTCTTGGAGTACGATAGCTACTATTGGAATTGCTCTCTTAGCAATNGGTAAAGTTTTAGCAGTACCTGCNGAAATAACAGCTGGAGCAATTATNTCTGGATCATATTTTGGTGATAAAATGTCTCCACTATCTGANACAACAAACTTAGCTTCTGCNGTNACTGAGAGTGATATTTTTGANCATATTAAATANATGTCNTACACNACAATTCCATCTTTTGTAATTACGNTAGTAATATTTTTTATTATTGGATTAAATTATGAAAANAGCTCANNAGAGNATCTNAGTAATATACAGNAAACACTAGNNAAAACATTTAACATAAATCCATTAATTTTATTANCTCCTTTATTGGTAATTTTTCTNATNNTTAANAAGATANCAGCTGTAGCTTCACTATTTTTTGCTGTTTTACTTGGATGTCTAAGTACATTTATTTTTCAAGANGAGCTANTANAAACTTTNNTANAAANTGATTCATATTTNAATAAATCAGAATATTATTTAATAATATCTTCNATTACTACTAACTTCTCTNTAATTACTGAAAANAACTCACTTAATTCATTACTNANCACNTCTGGAATGAGTGGAATGTTAAATACAATTTGGCTTGTTATTTCAGCNATGGTATTTGGAGGATCGATGCAGTGTGCAGGNATAATTAAAGATATCAGTGAATTTATAAAAGGAAANCGNAANAATGANAAAAANATNGTTTTNAAAACTGTAATTTCNTGCATATTTTTTAATGTAACAACAGCTGACCANTATTTGTCAATTATAGTTAATGGTAAAATTTTTAAGAAAAACTATAGTGAAAATAAATTATCTAGNTTGAATCTCAGTAGAACTTTAGAAGATTCAGGAACAGTNACATCNGTTCTNGTCCCNTGGAACACNTGCGGAGCNACTCAATCAGCTATTCTTGGTGTNAGTACTATANCTTATCTTCCTTTTTGNTTTTTTAANCTAATNAGTCCAATAATGACTTTGATTCTTGCTTATNCTTCTTTTAGGATAAAAAAGATAATTANNACAAAATNAGTTTTTTAAGAANNGNAATTGTGTAATCAATTTCNTTTATNNTATTCAATTTACTNAATGAAAATCTAACTGTCTTTCCATCAAATTCAGGATTTATNTCAGAAAGCACAGGAGATTTAATTTGTGTTCCTGANGAACAAGCACTACCACCACTGCACATTACACCCGCAATGTCAAGATTAAATAATANCATTTCTGAGCTCTTTGATTTAGGAAAATTTACTGAAAGGACAGTATTTAAACTTTTATCTGANAANTCAGATANTCCATTNAATGAAATACCAGAAAATTCATTTTTTAATTTTTCGACCATATACTCTTTTAAACTATAAATATATTTAGATTCTTCTTCCAAGTTTTTATAGGCAATTTCAAATGCTTTGGTCATTCCTAAAATAGATGAAATATTTTCTGTACCAGCTCTCATATTTCTTTCCTGACCACCACCAAAAATATAGGNATCAATCATTGTATCNTCNGAGAGATATATAAAACCAATACCTTTAGGTCCATGAAATTTATGAGCAGATGCAGTTATTGAATTGATNTATATTTNTGATAAATCNATTTCATAATGACAAACNGTCTGNACAGCATCTGAATGAAAAAGCGCATTATTTTTTTTACAGATTTCTCCAATTTTTTTTATGTCATTTATTATTCCAATTTCATTATTTGCATGCATTAAACTAACTAGAGTATTAGATTCAAATTTGGACAGCAAACTACTGAGATGTTGATAATCGATATTGCCATTTTTATCAGTATCAACAAAATGAGAAATGATTTTTTCATTTTTCATCAAGTACTNAATGGGTTGAAGTACAGCAGGATGTTCAATTCTTGANGTAATTATATTTTTTATTTTTTTACTTCTTGCAATACTGAANATGGCCATATTATCTCCNTCAGTNCCNCCAGANGTAAAAAANATATTACCTGGACTTGTTTTAAGTTTGCTAGAGATTATAGATCTACAATTTTCAATGATAGTTTTTGCTTTTCTNCCAAACTTNTGAACTGATGANGGATTAGCAAAAATNTCTTTTTGACATTTAATCATTTNATCTAAAACTTCTNTNGTTATAATTGTTGAAGCTGCATTATCAAAATATACATCCATCTAAAAGGTATTAATNTTAGTAANAAATTCTTTAGAAAATTTTTCTAAATCAGCTTTNTTNTTAAATTCNGANTANATTCTAATTATTGGCTCAGTATTTGATCTTCTAACGTGTACCCATCCANTNTCAAAATCAAATTTNACACCNTCAATCTTNTTAATNTGAGCGTAATCATACTCNAAAAGTAAATAATCAAANACATTTTGAATTTTGTTTTCATCATCCAATTCAACTTTATTTTTTTTCATNTANTACTTNGGATAACTATCTCTTAAAACACTAGCTTTTAAACCTTTCTCNGCGTAAAGTGATAGAAATAAAGCAATTCCAACTAGCGCATCTCTTCCATAGTGTAAATCNGGTAAAATTACTCCNCCATTTCCTTCCCCACCAATAACAGCATTGTTGATTTTCATGCATTCAACAACATTAACCTCACCAACTGCAGAAGNGAAATAATTACATCCATATTTTTCGGTAATNTCTTTTAATGCNCTNGTTGNTGATAAATTTGAAACTGTTGAACCTCTTTTCTTTGAAAGAATATAATCTGCCACACTAACCAATGTATATTCTTCACCAAACATTGAACCATCTTCACAAACAATTGCAAGACGATCAACATCAGGATCAACAACTAAACCTAGGTGAGATCCATTGTTTATAACTTGGGTTGATATTTCAGACAGATTTTCAGCTAATGGTTCTGGGTTATGTGGAAAAATGCCACTGGGCTCACAATATAATTTATGATAGCTTACTCCCAACTTTTCAAGTAGTTTAGGAATCATAAAACCTCCTGTTGAATTCACTGCATCAATGACAACATTTAATTTAGCTTTTTTGATTGCTTCTTTATTTACTAGATCAAGNTCTAATATTTTGTCAATATGGAAATCATTAAAATTTTCATCAAGCTTATATTTACCNAGTAAAGAGACATCAACATAATCAAATGTTTTATTTGAAGCTATTTTTAATATTTCGTAGCCATCTGATGCTGAGATAAACTCTCCACTACTATTAAGAAGTTTTAATGCGTTCCAATTTCCAGGATTATGACTGGCCGTTATTATAATTCCACCCGAATAGTTATTCTCAAGTACTGAAATTTCAACAGTAGGAGTTGTNGATAAGCCAATATCTATAACATCAATTCCNGATAATTGTAGCGTAGAACAAACTAAATTAGATATCATTTCCCCAGATACTCNGGCATCTCTTCCAATTATAACAGTATTGTTTAGATTTTTTGATTTAATCCAAACAGCGTACGCGGCNGTAAAACTAACAACATCATTAGGNGTNAGTGAATTACCTATATCACCACCAATAGTTCCNCTAATTCCTGAAATTGATTTAATTAATGTCATAATTTAAATTTTAACAAAATTATAATAAATAAAATTGAGATATAGTTATTTATATTTGTATTAAATTATTGATAAATATGATCAACTTGCCCGTAAGACCATTAAAACCAAGAAACGTCGGTATAACTATGGTAATAGATAAAGGGTTAAGCCTTGCAGAATCTGAGAGTTTAGTTGAAAAAGCAGGTGATTATATTGATATGGTTAAAATTGGATTTGGGTCTTCACTGATCACAAAAAATTTAGCGGAAAAAATAAAAATTTTCAAGCAAAAAAAAATAGATGTCTTTTTTGGAGGAACTCTTTTTGAACTATTNTTTANCAAGAACAAAATTAATGATTTCGTAAAATTCAACAAAAAACATGAACTAAATATTATTGAAATTTCTGACGGCTCNATTAAAATAGATCATCAAGAAAAATGTAAAGTTATTAATCAACTGAGTAGAGAGTTCAAAGTTATTTCTGAGGTTGGATCTAAACTTGACTCCAATGCTTTATCAAATAAAGATTGGGTTGAACAGATGACCAGTGAAATCAGCTCAGGTTCATGGAAAGTCATTGCTGAATCAAGAGAATCAGGAAACACAGGCATATATGACTCTAATTTCCAAATCGATGAAAAACTATTTAATTTGATTGTCTCCAAAATCGACACGAACAAGATTATTTGGGAAACTCCACTTAAAGCTCAACAGTCATGGTTTATCAGAAAATTAGGAATAGATGTGAATTTGGGTAATATCTCTACTGACGAAGTTATTGCACTTGAGTGCCTCAGGCTTGGACTAAGAGCAGATACATTAGATATTTTTCACCAATGAACAAAGATTTTTTATTATTTCTTAAAGGATTTTTTATGGGGATTGCAAATATTATACCTGGTGTTTCAGGTGGCACTATTGCATTAATAACAAATATNTATGAAGACTTAATTTTTTCATTAAAATCATTTAACTATAGAGCATTAAAATTAATTNTAAATCTAAAATTTAAAGATTTTTCAAAACACGTAAATCTTAAATTTATATCTCTTGTTTTTTCCGGATCAATCGCGAGTGTTTTTTCCGTTGCAAAACTTTTTGAGTTTTTATTTGAAAGATANCCTAGTCATATTTGGGCCTTATTTTTTGGATTGATTGTTGCATCAATATATTATGTCGGTAAGAGAATAAAAAAATGGGGATTATCTACATTTTTTTCACTTTTCGCTGGCATAATTATAGCATACTACCTTACTATTGGAGCATCTGGCTCAGAAAACACTAATTCCTTATANATTTTATTATGTGGTGCAATTGGAACCTCTGGTATGTTACTNCCTGGTCTTTCCGGCTCATTTATTTTAATTTTAATGGGTAATTATGAGCTTATACTTGTTGAATCCATAGTAAACTTAAATGTAAAAATATTATCTCTTTTTTTAATTGGATCTGTTCTTGGACTTCTAATTTTTTCTCACGCAATTGCTTTTTTATTGAAGAAATATAAAAATCAGACCATTGCAATTTTAACTGGATTTATGATTGGCTCAATACATATTATATGGCCCTTCAAAGATAAATTGGCTGTTAATAGAAATATCGATTTATCTTTATTTGATATTACTTTGGCATACAACTATAAATTTCCATTTGATGCGAGTATTTACTTTATTTCAACATTAGTTCTCATGGTCATTGGTTTTTTATCAGTTTCATTAATTGAAAATCGATCTTCAGATTAAAAATGAGAAGAATCGCGCTTGTTGGTAAAAATTTATCAAGTTCTTTCTCAATAAAATTTTTTAATGAAAAAATAAAAAAAGAAAACATTAAAAATNTTGAATATNTAAATCTTGAAATCAACAGAATTGATCAATTACATAATTATATCAAGAAAAAAAATATTATAGGTTTAAATGTAACATCTCCATACAAATTATCAATAAAAAAATACCTTAATAAAATTGATGATGTCTCTTCAAAAATTGGTGCAATAAATACAATTAAAGTTGAAGGAANTGATTTGATTGGCTTTAATACTGATTATTTAGGATTTATGAAAGCATATAAAAAACAATTATCAGCTAATAAAAAATGTTTAGTACTTGGAGATGGAGGGGCATCAAAAGGTATACAGTATGTCTTAAGAAAATTAAATATTGAATACTTAGTTATTAGNAGAAGAAGTAAATTTGATTATGAATTTCTTAAAAAAAATAACTTGATTGACTTCGATATTATAATTAANACAACTACACTTGGAATGGTTCATAATATTCATAGATTTCCTGATATTAATTATGATCAAGTCAATGAAACACATACTGCTATTGATTTAATCTATAATCCAGTTCAGACAATATTTTTGAAAAAATGCCAAAAAAAATGTGCGAATACCTTAAATGGTCATGAAATGCTTATTAATCAAGCACTTGAAAGTTGGAAAATTTGGAAAATATAGTATTATGAATTTTAAATTAGAATCTAATTTTAAACCAACTGGTGATCAGCCAAAAGCAATTAATGAACTAGTCTCTGGATTAAACAATAATTTTCCTTACCAAACTTTACTTGGTGTTACTGGATCAGGAAAAACATTCACAGTTGCCAATGTAATTAAAGAAATTGGAAGACCTACACTTGTTCTTAGCCATAATAAAACTCTTGCTGCTCAATTATTCAGCGAGTTCAAATCTTTTTTCCCAAACAATTGTGTAGAATATTTTGTGTCGTATTATGATTATTATCAACCAGAAGCATATATTCCATCTACTGGCATTTACATTGAGAAAGATTTGTCAATTAATGAAGAGATAGAAAAATACAGATTAAAAGCAACTTCATCACTACTTTCTGGTAGAAAAGACATAATTGTTGTTTCTTCCGTTTCTTGTATNTACGGTATGGGTAATCCTGATGATTATTACAATGGNATAATTTTTTTAAATCAAAACTCAAAAATGGATAGGCAAATTTTAATTAAGAGCTTAGTTAATGCATTTTATTCAAGAACAACTGAAAGTCTAGAAAGAGGAACTTTTAGAGCAATTGGAAATAGTGTTGACGTATATCCATCTTACTCAGATATTATATTTAGAATTAAATTGGATGAAAATAAGATAGCTGGAATTGAAAGTTATTCTAGTAAAGAATTTAAATTCTTAGAAAAACATGATAATATTAGAATATGCCCAACTAACTTGTTTATGACATCTTCAAATAAGGTTAATGATGCGATTTTTGANATGCAAAAAGATTTACTTAGAAGGACTGAATACTTAAAACAAGATTTTAGAAATATTGAAGCTAAAAGACTTGAAGAGCGTACTAATTTGGATATTGAAATGATAAAAGAATTAGGTTATTGTAGTGGTATTGAAAATTATTCACGTTATTTTGATGGTAGAAAACCTGGTGCCAGACCATTTTGTTTACTTGACTATTTTCCAGAAAATTATCTTACAATTATTGATGAAAGTCATGTGACAATTCCTCAAATACGAGGAATGTACGGAGGTGATAGATCAAGAAAAGAAAATCTTGTAGAGCATGGGTTTAGATTGCCATCAGCCTTGGATAATAGACCTTTAAAGTTTGAAGAATTTGATCTAATTAGTAACCAAACAATTTTTGTTAGCGCTACTCCATCCGACTATGAACTAAACAAATCAAATGGAATTGTAACAGAGCAAATCATTAGACCCACAGGCTTATTGGATCCAATCATAGAAATTAGACCAATAAAAAATCAAATTGATGATTTAATTGAAGAAATTAGGTTAAGGGTTGAAAAAAATGAAAAAAGTTTAGTTACAACACTAACAAAAAAAATGGCCGAGGAACTATCAAAATACTTAGGTAGATTTAACATAAATTGTTCATACTTGCATTCGGATATTGACACAATTGAGAGAGTTGAAATTTTAAATTCCTTAGTTGAAGAAAAAATAGATGTTATTGTTGGAGTTAATTTATTAAGAGAAGGTCTTGATCTGCCTGAGGTTAGCTTAGTGGCTATAATAGACGCCGATAAAGAAGGTTTTTTAAGATCTCACAGGTCCTTGACACAAACCGCTGGAAGAGCAGCAAGAAATTTAAATGGTAGGGTAATCATGTACGCTGATAAAATTACTGATTCAATGAAAAAAACAATTGATGAAACTAACAGAAGAAGAAAGCTTCAGAAAGAATTTAATGAAAAAAATCAAATTACACCAACTCAAATTACCAGAAAGAAAAAAAATACCATTGTAAAAAAAATTGACAAAAAAAGTTACGAAAAAAACCCTCTGAATTTATCACAAAGCGAGATTAAAAAGGAGATCAAAATAAAAAAATTAGAGATGAACAAGCTTGCAAAAGAATTAGATTTTGATGGGGCAATAAGAGTTAGAGAAGAAATAAAATCTCTGCAAAAGGAATTGAAAAGTTAATATTTATTTTCTTTTTTCGCAGCTTTGAGGGTATTAGCTAACAACATCGCTATGGTCATTGGTCCAACACCGCCAGGTACAGGTGTTATATAATCACATTTATCTTTTACGTTTTCAAAATCAACATCTCCTAATAACTTCCATCCAGATTTTGTTTTGTCAGATTTCACTCTACTTATTCCAACATCTATGATCACACAATTCTTTTTTACCATATCTGATTTTATGAAATTTGCAATTCCTAGAGCAACTATCAAAATATCAGCTGAAGCACAAATTTCTTTTAAATTTTTTGATTTTGAATGTGTTAAAGTTACGGTACAATTNCCAGGATATTTATTTTTTCCTAGTAAAACACTTATNGGAAGCCCAACAATATTACTTCTGCCTACAACGACACATTTTTTGCCTAAAGTTTCAATTTTATATCTTTTAATCAACTCTATTATTCCAGCTGGAGTAGCTGGAATCATTGAATCAAGCCCTAACATCATCTTTCCCATATTAACAGGATGAAATCCATCNACATCCTTGGCGGGTTTTACAGCTAAAGTTATCTTATTTTCATCAATATGCTTTGGCAAAGGNAGCTGAACAATAAGTCCATCAATATTTTTATCATTATTAATTTCNTCAATCTTTTTTAGCAAATCAAGTTCTGAAATATCATCATAGTGAAGTAAAGTTGATTTAAATCCGACTTCTTCACATGCTTTTACCTTTGCGTTTACATATGTTCTACTGGCTCCATTATCTCCAATTAAAATCGCACATAAATGAGGTCTAGCTGGTGAGTTTCTTTCCACTTCTGTCTTTATCTCACTTCTTATTACAGAAGAAATATATTTTCCATCTAAAATTTTCAATTTATCTTCTTTGCATTTGATTATTAAACATATCCATAACTCTATTTTTTCCTCCACCTTGCATCATTTTCATCATTTTACTCATTTGTGAAAANTGTTTTATCAATTTATTTACTTCNCTAACACTATTTCCTGAACCGACAGCAATTCTTTTTCTTCTACTTCCATTTAATATTTCAGGATTACTTCTCTCTCTGGGAGTCATTGAATTAATAATTGCTTCAATAGATTTAAAAGCATCATCATCTATATCCATATCCTTAATATTTTTTCCAACACCTGGAATCATACCAACCAAATCTTTCATACTTCCCATCTTTTTAATTTGTTGAATTTGTTTATAGAAGTCATCGAACCCAAATTTATTTTTTGCAATTTTTTTCTGAATTTTTCTAGCTTCATCTTCATCAAATTGTTGCTGAGCTCTCTCAACAAGAGAAATCACATCACCCATTCCTAAAATTCTACTAGCCATTCTGTCGGGATAAAAGACATCAAGACCTTCCATTTTTTCACTTGTACCTATAAATTTAATTGGTTTGTTTACAACAGATCTTATTGTTAATGCTGCACCACCTCTAGTATCTCCATCTAATTTTGTCAAAACGACACCATCGAAATCTAAGACCTCATTAAAATTCTTTGCGGTGTTAACTGCATCTTGTCCAGTCATTGCATCCACAACAAATAATGTTTCACTGGGACTAACAGCTTTTTTGATTTCACCAATTTCGTTCATCATTTCTTGATCAATTGAAATTCTACCAGCTGTATCAATAATTATCAAATTATTATTGTTTGTTTTTGAAAACTTAATGGCATTTTTAGAAATACTAACAGGGTCTTTATTATCTCTCTCACAGTAAAAATCTGCATTAACTTGTTTTGAAAGTATCTCTAACTGATCTATTGCAGCAGGTCTATATACATCACAAGCAACTAGCAATGGTTTTAATTTTTTATTGTTCTTAAGAAAAAGTGCCAACTTTCCAGAAAAAGTGGTTTTTCCTGATCCTTGCAAACCAGCTACTAAAATTTTTGTCAAACCTCTCTCAATTTGAATATCAGAGCTTTGGCTACCCATTAGCTCAGCCAATTCATCTTTCATTATCTTGGTTAATAACTGTCCAGGCTCAATGCTTGTTAATACCTTTTGCCCAATTGCTTTTTCTCTTACTTTATCAGTGAAAGATTTTGCTGTTTTATAATCAACATCCGCAGAAATTAGTGCTTTTCTAATTTCTTTCATAGTTTGAGCAACATTAATGTCAGAAATAGTAGCCCTACCTTTTAATGTTTTAAANGCTCTTTCTAATTTTTCTGATAAATTTTGGAACATATTTTAAATAATTTCAGCGAATAAGTCATAGTAGTTAGCGTCAACAATTTTAACTTTTATAAAACTTCCTACTCTCAAAAATTCTGCATTTCTAATAATTACTTCGTTGTCAACTTCAGGAGAATCAAATTCTGTTCTTGCATAATAAAAACCGTTTTCAAATCTATCAATTAAAACCTTAATTTCAGATCCAATTTTATTTTTATTGATTGATAATGAAATGTCTCTCTGGATTGACATTATTTCATCATATCTTCTTTGCTTTTCTTCTTGATCAACATCATCAATTAGATTATAAGCGTGTGTATCTTCCTCATGTGAGTACTTAAATACTCCTAATCTTTCAAATTTACTTTCCTTAACCCAAGATTTTAGCTCATTAAATATTTCATTTGTTTCTCCAGGGTAACCTACAATTACAGTTGTTCTTATTGAAATATTAGATTTACTTTTTCGGATCTTTTTTATCAATTCATTGGTACGTTTTTTTGTAGTTGATCTTCTCATTGATTTAAGTAATTTATCATTAATATGCTGAAGAGGCATATCAATGTAACTACAAATTTTTTCATTTTTGTTTATGAGTTCAATAACATTTGAAGGAAAGCCCGTTGGATAAACATAATGTAATCTTATCCATTCAATTCCATCAACTTTTGAAAGTTCAACAAGTAAATCATATAACTTTCTTTTTTTGTAAATATCTACTCCATAATAACTAAGATCTTGAGCAATCAATAAAATTTCTTTAATGCCTTTTTTTGCAAGCTCACTAGCTTCATCTACTATATCCTCAATTTTTTTTGAAATATGTTTTCCTCTCATTTGTGGTATTGCACAGAACGAACATTTCCTATTACAACCCTCCGAGATTTTTAAATGAGCATAATGTCTAGGTGTGGTTAATTTTCTTTGATTTAGTAACTGTTTTTTGTAATCAAATTTTAGCTCTTCTAAAAGTTCTTTTAAATTATTAGTTCCNAAAAATTTATCAACTTCACTAATTTCATTTTGCAAATCTTCTTTATATCTTTCAGAAAGACATCCTGTTACNTAGACTTTTTTTATAAGGCCATTTTTTTTGTTCTCAACCTGTTGTAAAATTGTATCAATAGATTCTTGCTTTGCATTTTCAATAAATCCACATGTNTTGATAATTACAATATCTGAGGACTCATCATCACTCTCATGCTTGACCACTGCTCCATTGTTTTTAAGCTGCCCCATTAAAATCTCAGAATCATAGGTATTTTTTGAGCATCCTAATGTTATTACATTAATATTATTTTTCTGTTCTTTAGTTTTCATTACTAAACAAAGTATCAACAAATTTATCTTTNTCAAAAAGCTGCAAATCATTTACCGTTTCACCTAACCCTATATACTTTATAGGTATANTTAATTGATCAGAAATTCCTATTGCTATTCCNCCTTTAGCGGTACCATCTAACTTAGTTAGAGCAATACAATCAACCTCAGTAGCTTTAGAAAACTGTTTTGCTTGTTCTATAGCGTTTTGACCAGTTGTAGCATCTAGCACTAAAATAACTTCATGAGGAGCATTTATCGAAACCTTTGACATTACTTTCTTAATTTTTGTCAATTCATTCATTAAATTGACATTATTGTGAAGTCTTCCAGCTGTATCAATTATAACTACATCGGAATCATTGGACTTTGCTGATTTAAGTGTGTCAAAACAAACNGATGCAGGGTCAGATCCCATNTTTTGTTTGATTAACTTAGCATTTGTCCTATTTGACCATACTTCTAATTGATCNATAGCTGCTGCNCTNAAAGTATCAGCAGCACCAATGGTTACTGATAAATTGTTCTNNTNNAATTGNTGAGCTANNTTTCCNATTGTNGTTGTTTTACCAACTCCATTTATCCCAACAACCATTATAACATANGGTTTCTCATCTGAGAANCTNTAATCTTTTTTNTTTTGCAACAAAAGATTTTTAATCTCATCTTTTAAAAAANCATAAATTTCANTNGTNTGAATAAATTTNTCNTCACTTACCCTTTTNTCNAATGNATCAATTATTTTTAATGAAGTTTCTATTCCAATATCAGACTTCAATAGNGTTTCTTCAATTNAATCNANTTCTTGATCAGAGATNTTTGATTTTCCNACAAGNGATTTTGANAAATTACCAAAAAAAGAGTTTTTNGTTTTCTNAAGNCCNTTTTTTAANACCTCAGCNGATTTNTTCTCNGNATNTNGATTTTNATGTAACTGANTCNTNTGTTTTGTTTCCAGTNAGACTTTCTTTTAACTTTTTAAANAAATTCATTTTATAAATATAGNTAAAGAAAGNTATTNNATNANNTTTACTTTTTCGNNAGAAANTCNTTGACGCTNTCTTTTGGCATTATNTCAACAGNNGTNGANTANCNTCCAGTTGTCTCATTTTTTTTGAATCTAACAACTTTNGTNAATGATTTTGCNTCTTTATTTTTTAATGATGCTACNGTTTTNTTTGCCATTTATTTAATTTCTTTGTGNACAGTCATTTTCTTTANAATAGGATTGAATTTCTTTATNTCCATTCTNTCAGGTGTNTTTTTTTTGTTTTTTGTGGTAATNTATCTTGATGTNCCAGGCAAACCACTTGATTTGTGTTCAGTACACTCTAAAATAACTTGAATTCTATTACCTTTTTTTGCCATTTCTAAATTTTAAGAATGCAAATTTACATTTTTTTCACACTAATCAGAAATAAATCGTCCCTAATTCTAAAATCATGAACGTCTATGTTGCCTAATTTAATCTCTTTTGTTTTATTTGAGGTATTTATCCAGATATCATCTTTTTTGCCAATTGATGCTTTTATAGGCATATCGAATCCGTTCATAGCATTCCAATTACATATTAGAACTACATCTTTTCCAGTAACTTCTAATTTATAATTAAACTCAGGTAATGATGATTGAGTCAAATATTGCTGAAAAAATAATTTTAAATCTATTTTAAGATAGTCAATAATATAGTTAATTAATTCATCTCCATCAATGCATCTATATTTAAAATCCTTATTGATATCTAGAAGCATTTTAAAAAAGAGAGTGTCATTGTCAACTAGACTTCTTAAAGTATGTAACATCAATGCAGATTTAAAATACATGTCTCTACTTCCCTGNTTATTGACTCCATAATCNGAAATGATAGGNTTNTCATTAACAATAAATTTTCTTTGATTTTTTANATANGATAACATTTTTTCATAACCATANTNACATTCAACGAAAAGAGCCTCTGAATATGTNCAAAATCCCTCATGGACCCACATATCTGCAATNTCNTTTGTTGTNATACTNTTTCCCCACCACTCNTGACCNGCCTCATGCAATATAATATANTCGAACTCCAAATTNTCTATNAATTTNGTATTNCCATTATAACCATTNTGATAATTATTTCCATATGCAATGCAACTTTGATGNTCCATNCCAAGNTATGGAGTTTCAACAAGAGTNAANCCATCTCTTTCAAATGGATATGAACCAAGATATTTTTCTAAACAAGTAATTATTGGTTTCACTTGCTTGAAGTGATTTTTAGCTATCGATAAATTTTTTTTNAAAACATAATANCTTAAATCAAGTGTGTCTTCNTTTCTAATCAATATATCTTCAAANCCAGAATAATTTGCAACNTTTAAGGTNACATTATAATTNTTGATGGGATATGAAACAAACCATTCGTATTCATTCATCCAGGANTTCATGTAATTACTCCAATAACTTGTATCTCGTTTTAATCTNCCATTTGAGATTGCATTTANGGGTGACCTCACAGATATTGTTATTCTCATACTGTCAGGTTCATCTGATTGATGATCTTTACAGGGCCACCAAAGACTAGCTCCAATTCCTTGACAAGAAACNCCGACCCATGCTTTATTGNTATCCTCTGACCATGTNAATCCCCCATCCCATGGCGGNTTCTTTGCNGTTATTGGATAACCNCCAAACCAAATTTTTAATGANATAATTTCNNCNTTTTTTATGNTTCTTGGAAATTCTATNTANGNNGCATTTTTATTTTTTGTAAAATTNAANATTTNATNCTCAAANTCNANAATCANNATTTCCATATTTTCAAATAAATCAATTTGAATTTTATCAAAATTGGTATTTGCCNGAACATGCATNATGTTATAAGATCTTTCAATTGATCTTTCTATGTCATCAAGCATGATAAANANGTCATAAAATTTTACATCATAGCAAGANCTATATTTATTNAGNGTNCCTCTTANGCTNTCTTGCTGTGTGTAATTTTGTGCAANTATTTGATTGTGAACAACTAAGACAAGAAAGATAATAATAAATCTTGCAAAGTAAAGCATGTATTTTATCTAGTCAATATTATTGAACAAGAAACATTTTGAGTNCCGACTATTGGTATATCTAANTCGTANTNAAGNTCCATATAACCGCTATTTTCAGTTTCTAGTAATCCNTCACCACTTACTGNTAAATCAACAGAAAAACCCATTANGTCAATNTTNGTATTTTGTGGAGATACNATAATTGTTCCATCGCTNGCAATNTTTCCCTCAATTTGGCTTGTTCCAAGATCNATNAAAATTATGTCTCCAGATCCTTCGTTAACCTCAATGCTCTCGGGGATTTGATCNTTTAATGANATAGATCCAATGACAGGAACTGTTATGTCATCACAATCAGGTGATACATCCCAAANNCCAANAGCAGCCTGTTGNGCAGTNAAGCANGNACCATTNTCTGTATTTGCATTAGNGTTATAGTTAAACATTGTTGCATNAGTGCACCCGTTAATGAAAGGAATACATCCACCATTNTCAGTATTTGCGTTCGGGTCGTAGTTAAACATTGTAGGATTTGTACAACCTAATATCAAGCAAGAGCCATCATCTTCTTCAGCNTCAGGATTATAATTNATTGCTANNGGGTTCATGCANCCCTCNTCTTTTCTACATGATGANGAAAACAACACGATTAGTGANAAAAACAAAAGTGTTGCAAATTTTGTATTCATTCTTAAATTTAATAAAAANATTTAAACTAAGATGTTNCCTTTTTTCTTTGCTTCAGANAAAACAGCAGANATGCCTTTTTTATTTATNGTTCTAAGAGCTTTAGCTGAAACTTTTAATGNTATNNATTCTCCTGTTTCNGGNACAAAAAATTTCTTAGTTTGNAGNTTTGGGTAAAACTTTCTTTTTGTTTTTTTGTTAGAATGGGAAACATTNTTTCCAACCATTGGTTTTTTACCTGTTATTGCACATATCTTGGACATNTTNTTGAATTTAGGNNGNAAATATACAAATATCTCTATAAAATTTNATCCATTATTNCTGAAATAAGAAATTCAATAGCAAGAATTGTTGACTGTTTAGTTACTTGNTCTCGATTTCCTTTNAGCTCAAATTTTTTAGAAAGAGTTTTTGTTTTTGATGAGAAGGAAANGCATANNANACCTTTGTTTGNNTTATNAATTTCCATTAGNCCAGTAGTNGAAATTGAAAAATCAGANTCAAACTTNTNNAGGCATTTTTGTGACATATCTTTTGCTACCTCTTCACTTACAACACCATATTTTTCNATTTTNTTTANGTCTACATTTAATAAATTGACTTTNGAAAAATTACTGTAANCAACTAATCCTCCNTTAAAATATTTTGACGAACCTGAAGNTTTGGTTATANTACTAGAAATCTCACCTGATGTACAGCTTTCAGCNCATGAAATTGTTAATNCTCTNTTNTACAANAAATCATGTATTNCATGCTCNAACTTNCCAATATCATNATAACTAAAATNTATTATNTTTTTAAGATTNNTTAATGAAGAATTTATCTTCTTTTNTAATTCTAATTTATCTTNTCCTCTAGNAGNAAGTCTTAATCTTACAATTCCTTTTTTAGGNANGTATGAAAGGTTAATNTTATTTTTTTTGATATTTTTCTCCCAGCTNGAAATAATCAATGCNAGCTTAGACTCAGGAATACCAAAAACTGAAACTGTTTTATGATAAATCTGTAAAAATTCATACTTTGANGTTAAAAANTTTTCTAATTTTTCAAAAAGATGTATNAGTTCTGATGGNACGCCTGGAAACGCNACTAAGATGAATTTTTCTGATTCTTTTANAATAGCAGGTGCNGTTCCAATATNATTTTGAAAAAAAGTACAACTNTNAGGAATATAGGCTTGTTGCTTATTTAGATTTGTGATATCAGTTCTTCCAAATTTTTTAAAAACTTCTNTTATGTTTTCAAAAACTTGTTTAGAGAATATTAGTTTTTCANNTAAGAAATATGCAATTGCNTCTCTNGTTATATCATCATTTGTAGGNCCTAAACCACCACTTAAAATAATTAAATCAGATCTTTTGCTCTCCTCATTAATTANTTCAACTAAAGCTTTTTTATCATCAGCAACAATTTTTATAGAACTGCACTCAATACCAAGTGAATTTANTCTTTGAGCTATGAATCTACTATTGGTATCAGCAATTTGTCCAATAAGAATTTCATCACCAATNCAAATTACAGATGATTTCAATTAAAAGGCAGTAGTTGGTGANGTTATAAACTTTCTTGGCTTAGGTTTAATGCTCATCACAGGTATTTTTGAGTTGTGAATAATATACCTTGCAGTAACACTCAAGTTGTTTGACAATGCTAACTCTTCTTTTTTTGTCATTATTATNATTAAGTCAGANTCAAANTTNTTTTCNTAATTAATAACAAAGTCTCCAAGACTTTGTTTTTTTTCTCCCTCTATTAGTTCAGANGTACATTTAANGCCGGCATTAGANATAAAATTAGAGACTTGATTCAANTTCTTAATGAGTATATTTTTTTCATTTATGTTATCTTTTAGAAATACAGATACTATTCTAATCGTTGAATTCCAATATCTTGCATATTCAATAGCAAATGTAACCTTCTCTTTAGTCTCTTTTCCTAAATCAAGTGGAAGTATTATATTATCAAAATTTTCAGTACTTGTATTTTCCTTTATGGTAATTACGGGAATATTGGACAACCTAACAACTCTCTCTGCGTTTGAGCCAATGAATTTTTTTATTACGCCCCTGGGAGATCCATTAGTACCCATAACTATTAGATTAGCATTAATCATTGAGGATACCTCTACAATTTGCTCATAAATTTTCCCACTTGCAACCATTGAGTCAACTTTGACAGAAAATTTACTTGAGTGCATTACTGAAATTTCATCAAGCTTATCTTTTACTTTGTTTCTTATTTCTTCAAAGGGATTATCAATTAGCAAACCACTAATTTTAGATTGTTCTTCAATGACGCTTAGAATAATTACTTCTGATTTTTTTATTTTAGCGATTAGGCAAGCTTGTTTTAGAGCAGCTAAGGATTGTTCAGAAAAACCTACTGGAACTAAAATTTTGTTTGTTAACATTTGCTAATTTTATGCAAAAATACATTTTTATATGAGTGTTTTTCTTGATTCTGAACTAATTATTAATGATGGTAGAATCTATCATCTCAATTTAAAACCAGAGGATATTTGTAAAGATGTGATTCTTGTTGGTGATCCTTTAAGAGTAAAAGTGATTGCTGAAAAATTAGATGAAATACATTTCTTTAGAAAAAATAGAGAGTTTTACTCATGTAAAGGAAGTTTCAACAATAAAGAAATTTTAATTATTTCCTCCGGTATTGGCACCGACAACATTGACATTGTAGTTAATGAGCTTGATGCACTTGCTAACATTAATTTTTCCACAAGAAAAGTTTGTTTGAAAAAAAAATCTCTGAATATTTATAGATTAGGCACTAGTGGAGGTATTCAAAAGTATGATGATGAAATTGTCGTTTCACAATACTCAATTGGGCTAGATGGACTTGCATACTATTATGAAAGTGAGGATTTTCTTAATACTCAAATTTCAGAAAAATTTAGATCAAATATAAATTGGCCGGATGCGTTTTCTCTTCCATATTGTGTTTCCTGTGATAATGACTTAATAAAAAAGTTCAGTTCGTTCAAAGCTGGAATTACAATTACTGCAACAGGTTTTTATGCCCCACAAGGAAGAAATCTTAGACTAAACTCTAGTATCAAAGATTTACATAAAAAACTAGAGAAGTTCGAATTTGATAATTTAAAAATTTTAAATTTCGAAATGGAAAGTTCAGCGATTTACTTTTTGAGTAAAATGCTTGGTCACAAGCCAATTACAATCTGCTCTGTTCTTAGTAATAGAAATATTAAAACTTTTAAAAAAGATCCAAAAAAAATTATAGATAAAATGATTGAGTCATCATTAAGTATTATATCAAAATGAAAAATATTTTTATCGGCATATTTTTTCTATTTATACTTTTTTCATGCCAATCTGAATATAATATTGAATCTTCAAACAATTCATACTTAGATGTAAATGTTGAGCCTGACTCAATTAGTCTAGAAATGATTAGACCTTACAAAAAAATAATAGATAATAAAATGAACGAGATTGTATGCTTTAATAAGTTAGATATGCACAAGGGAAATCCTGAGAGTCTGCTAGGCAATTTTGTAGCAGATCTTTGTATTCAAAAAACAAGTAGTTATAATCATATTGACTTTTGTTTATTAAACAGCGGTGGTCTAAGATCATCATTACACACGGGCAATATCAAATTAGGAGATATATACAAGTTGATGCCCTTTGATAACAAGATGGTAATAGTCAAAGTATTTAAAGAAGACATCTTAGATATATTTAAATATATTGAAAAAAAGGGTGGAGATCCAATTTCAAAACTTAGAATCGAAATAAAAAATGAAGAAGTTATAAATCACAACTTAAATTTCAAAAAAGATACTTTTTATATCTTGACTAGCGACTATTTAGCAAGTGGAGGTGATGATATGAGTTTCTTTATAGACAAAGAAGTAAATAATCTTAATTTAATGTTAAGAGACTTAATTATAGAGCACTGCAAGGATAAGGATTCAATAACATCATCATTGGACAACAGAATATTTATACATGAATAGAAAAAAATTTATTTATAAAACTTTGTTAGCTTCAACTGGCCTATCTTTACCCTTAGGTAATATTAATTTACATGAGAAAAGTAAAAGATTAACAATACTACACACAAACGATATGCATTCACAGATTTTCCCTTTTAAATCTGGAAAATACAAAGATCTTGGAGGAATGGCTGAGAGGGCTACATTAATAAAAAATCTGAGAAAAAAGAATGATAATATTCTTTTGTTTGATGCAGGAGATATTTTTCAAGGAACCCCTTATTTTAATTTTTTTGGTGGTCAAATTGAATTCAAACTTATGAGTGAAATGAACTATGATGCAGCAACTCTTGGAAATCATGATTTTGATAACGGGATTAGCGGACTAAATGACAAATTAATATATGCAAAATTTAGCTTCATCAATTCAAATTATGATTTCAGTAATACAATTTTAAATGGAAAAATCAGAAAATTTAAAATCTTTAAAAAAAATCAATTAAAAGTTGGAGTCTTCGGTTTAGGAGTTGAATTAGATGGACTAGTTCAAAAAAAACTATATAGAAATACAATATACAATGACCCAATTGAAGTCGCAAATAAAGTTTCAAGTAAACTAAAATTTGATTATGGTTGTGACATGATAATTTGTCTATCACATTTAGGATTAGAGTACAAAAGCGAAAAAGTTTCTGATTTAAAAGTTGCTAAAAACTCTTCGTACATAGATTTAATTATTGGGGGTCACACTCATTCATTTCTTGAAAAAGCTATAATTGTCACCAATCAAATAAATAAAAAAATAGTTGTATCCCAAGCAGGCTATGGTGGCATAAAGTTAGGCCGATTGGATTTTATTTTTAACAAAAAAAACGAAATTAGAAAAGTGATTTCGACTTTGGAGGATATAAAAAGTTTGAATTTTTCTTAAAATAAAGTTCATCAACCAAATAAATTTTTTAGTCTCTAATCAGAAAATATGGTAAATCATACAACAAAAAAAAAAAACAAAAAATTTTTCTTTTTTAACTTTCATTTTAAAGAATAGTTTTTAATATTTGCTATCCAATTTGTTAATAACTAAACCAAATTGTTAAGAAATCTGAACCAATTTTAGACTTCTTATTTTTAACCAAAACAAGAATTACTACATTTAATGGGATTGACAAATCATGAGGAAATATGGAATAACTGTCTTACAGTAATCAGAAACAATGTAAGTCACCAAAATTTCAAAATATGGTTTGAACCAATTTTACCAGTTAGCATCAAAGACAACATATTAACAATTCAAGTACCAAGTCAGTTTTTTTATGAGTGGTTAGAAGAAAACTATATAACTCTTCTCAAAAAGACAATAAAAAAAGAATTAGGAAAAGAAGGTAAATTGGAGTATCATATTGTTCTTGAAAACTCATCAAAATCCAAGCCTTACGTTTCTAAAATACCAAGTTCAAATCAAAAAGATATACAAAATAATCCAGTTAGTATTCCAATGAACTTAAGTACTACTAAAATTAGAAATCCATTTATAATTCCTGGACTTCAAAAAATAAACATAAATCCACAGTTAAATAAATCATACACGTTCGATGCTTTTGTTGAAGGAGAATGCAATAGATTAGCCAGATCTGCTGGATATGCTGTTGCTCAAGATCCAGGAGGCACCTCATTTAATCCACTATTCATATATGGTAATGGCGGACTAGGAAAAACTCATTTAGCAAATGCAATTGGAATTGAAGCAAAGAATCTAGATCCCGAAAAAACAGTTTTATATGTTTCTGCAGACAAGTTCCAAACTCAATTTATTGATGCAATAATGGACAACAAGAAAAATGATTTTGTTCACTTTTATCAGTCTATTGATTTATTGATTATTGACGATGTTCAATTTTTAAGTGGTAAAGAGAAAACTCAAGACGTATTTTTTCATATCTTCAATCACTTACATCAAAACGGAAAACAAATAATTTTAACCTCTGACAAAGCTCCAGTAGACATAATTGGCATGGAACAAAGATTACTCTCAAGATTTAAATGGGGACTTTCTGCTGATCTTCAAGCTCCTGGTCTTGAAACAAGATTAGCTATTTTAAGAAAAAAAATTAAAAAAGATGGAATTGAAATTTCAAATGAAGTTATTGAGTATATAGCTTACTCAATTACTACTAATGTAAGAGAACTTGAAGGGGCCCTGATTTCATTACTTGCGCAGGCCTCATTAAATAAGAAAGATATTAATATTGACTTGGCAAGAAATATGCTTGATAAATTTGTTAGAAACACTGTGAAAGAAGTTTCTATCGATTATATTCAAAAAGTAATTTGTGACTATTTTGACATACCCATTGAAATAATGAAATCAAAAACCAGAAAAAGGGAAATTGTTCAGTGCAGACAACTCGCAATGTATTTTGCAAAACAGCTTACTAAAAATTCACTTGCTATGATTGGAAAACATTGTGGCAATAAAGACCATGCTACCGTTCTGCATGCGTGCAAAACTGTTAATAATCTCGCAGACACTGACAAAAGATTTAAAGGGTACATTTCTGACATAGAAAAACGTCTAACAATTTCTTAAATGAAAATTTTAATGGTTTGCCTTGGCAATATTTGTAGATCTCCATTAGCTGAAGGAATACTTAGTAGCAAGATCTCAAAAATGAAAGTAACAGTTGATTCAGCTGGAACAGCAGGATATCATGTTGGCAGTAAACCAGATCCCAGAGCAATTGACATTGCAAAAAAAAATAATATCGACATAAATACTTTAAGAGCTAGAAAATTTGAACGCTCTGATTTTATAAATTTTGATAAAATCTATGTAATGGATAAAAATAATTTTAATGATGTCATTGGTTTGGCAGAAAACAAGGACGAGGCATCAAAAGTTATCTTAATTACTGATATACTTGACTCTGATTCCTTTGTCCCTGATCCATATTATGGTGATTTAGATGATTTTGAAAAAGTTTTTAATTTGTTAGATAAAATCTGTCAAAAGATAGCAAACAAAATTGAATCAAGGTAGCATCTACATAATTCCCTCACAAATTTCAAATGAATCAAGTGTTAATATGATAAATAATCACTTGATTGAAATAGTAAAATCACTAGAATTTTTTATAGTTGAGAATATTAGAACTGCTAGAAGATTTATTAAAAAGTTAGATAACAATAAAAATATTGATAAAGCAACTTTTTATCTTATAAATAAACACAACAGATTTAATTTTCAAAGTGAAATTTTAAAAACATTAACTGAAAAGAAAAATATTGGAATTATTTCAGAAAGTGGATATCCTTGCGTAGCTGATCCTGGCAGTAAGATATTGAAATTTGCTCACGAAAAAAATATAAAAGTCATTCCTCTAATTGGTCCATCTTCTATAATTTTAGCACTATCATCTTCAGGATTAAACGGTCAAAAGTTTTCTTTTTTTGGATATCTTTCAATTGATACAGTTAACAGAAAAAAAGAAATTCATCTAGCTCAAAAAAAATTAATAAAAAATGATGAAACACAAATTTTTATTGAAACACCCTTCAGAAATCAAAAAACTTTTGAGGATCTGATTAAAAATTGTGATGAACATTTGCATCTATGTTGTGCAGTAAATTTAACATCCAATGATGAGATAATACATACAAAGAAAATAAGTCACTGGAAAAAAATAATTTTCAAGCTACCTAAACAACCAGCAATTTTTTTAATTGGGAAGTAAAAAAATAGTTTATCTATATTTGTTAAATGGATCTAAAATTTAAATTCTTATCAAGAATTCCGAGTCCTTTAAAAAATAAATATCTGATAACTTTTATAGTTTTTCTTTTTTGGATGACATTTTTAGATAGTTACAACATTCTTAACTTAAGAAAGCTTTACATAGATGAAAAAAAACTAAACGAAGAAAAAGAGTTTTATATTAATGAAATAAGAAAAGATAGTGTTGAACTTTACAAGCTAACTAATGATAAAAAACACCAAGAAAAGTTTGCAAGAGAAAGATACTTAATGAGAAAAGAAAATGAAGATATTTATATAATTAAAGAATAAAGAAAATGAAAAACTTTACATTTTCAAAGTTTAAAAAATATTCTCTCAAAGAATGGAAAGAAAGAAATCTTATTTCTGATGAAATAATTTTTACTTCAGAAAATTCACAGAAAAGTTTCCAAACAATTTTCAAAGAAGAAACAAAAACTTATGAATGGATTTATAATAAAAAGCCTGAGCTAACTAATCAAAGAATTATAGATTGTATTGATTTAAACTTTAATAATATATGGATCGAAAATGTATCTACTCCAGAAATAATTTTTAAANATNTAAAGTGNGAAAAAACTAATTTTTTANTTTTTAANACTTCTNAAGATAGTCGNGAAGCNATTTCATCATTTTGTAGTAAGAAAAATATTAATTATGAATTTGTCGAAGAAAANAGTATAATCAATTTTGANNATTATGATAATNATGCNCTACAAAAANTTATAAATGAGAAAAGAGATAAGAANAAATTATTTCTATTTGTAAAATCTGAAAANAAGTTTTTTGACCAAATTGCAACATTAAAAAGTTTAAATCTAAATCTTAAAAATTCNAANAANGTACAAATTATTTGTACGATTGAAGATTCTCNAATTAAAACAGAGGATTTCCTATACATAGCTAGCTTTAAGATTTTATCTTCGATTCTAGCCTGCTCAGATTTTATGATTAAAACCATTGACTTGAACGAAAGATCCCGATTGGCAAAAAATATCTATAATATTCTCAAGTACGAATCAAATATTGAAAAAGTTTCAGATCCACTAAATGGATCTTTTTATTTGAACTCACTAATTGAAAAAAAAGTAAATAATAATTTTGAGGAGAAAAAAAATCTTAAACTACCCGAAAGAAAAAGTTGGATTTCTGATGAAAATATTGAGATATATGACTACTTCATAAAGAATGATATTTCAAGTTTGGAACATATTAATTTTTTATCGGGGGAACCTCCATTTTTAAGAGGACCATATGCTACTATGTACACAAANAAGCCATGGACTATTAGGCAGTACTCAGGATTTTCTACAGCAAAAGATTCTAACGCTTTTTACAAAAAAAATATTTCTCAGGGTCAAACTGGTCTTTCAGTTGCCTTTGATTTGCCTACACATAGAGGATATGATTCAGATAATGAAAGAGTCAAAGGAGATGTTGGTATGGCTGGAGTTGCAATAGACACAATAGATGATATAAATGAACTTTTTGAGGGGATAGACCTAAATAATATATCAGTATCCATGACTATGAACGGTGCTGTACTTCCAATAATGGCATTTTACATTGCTTGTGCTAAAGAAAATGGAGTTGATATAAAAAATCTCAAAGGAACTATTCAAAACGACATACTTAAAGAATTTATGGTTAGGAACACATATATTTTTCCTCCTAAACCATCAATGAGAATAATTTCTGATATTTTTAAATATGTCTCAAAAGAGATGCCAAAGTTTAATTGCATATCAGTGTCAGGCTATCATATGCAAGAGGCAGGCGCTAGCGCTGAAATTGAACTNGCATATACCCTCTTAAATGGATTAGAATATTTAAGAACAGGCATAGAAGCAGGTTTGAAAATCGATGATTTTGCGCCAAGAATTTCATTTTTTTGGGGTATCGGCATGAACTTTTTTACTGAAATTGCAAAAATGAGAGCTGGAAGACTACTATGGGCTAAAATTGTAAAATCATTCAATCCAAAAAATCCAAAATCAATGTCACTTAGAGCTCATTGCCAAACTAGTGGCTGGAGTTTAACTGAACAAGATCCATATAACAATATTTGCAGAACAGCAATTGAAGCTTTGGGAGCTGTTTTAGGTGGAACTCAAAGTTTACATACTAACTCTCTTGATGAAGCTATAGCATTACCTACTGAATTTTCAGCAAAAATTGCGAGAGACACTCAAAAATATCTTCAAATTAATACTGGAATATGTGATGTTGTTGATCCTCTAGGAGGAAGCTACTATATTGAATACCTAACTGATAAAATTTACAAAAAATCTTGGGAAATTATTGAAGATATAGAAAAAAATGGTGGAATGATAGATGCAATTTCTAGTGGAATTCCTAAAACTAAAATCGAAAAAGTAGCAACCATCAAGCAGGCAAAAATTGATTCTGGAAAAGAAATTATAGTAGGTTTAAATAAATTTGAGAAAAACTTGAAAAAAAGTAAGTTTCATCTGCTAGAAATTGATAATAAAAATGTTATCAAAACTCAAACCAAGAAATTAATAAAAAACAAGAAAATCAGAAACGAAAGTGATGTTTCAAAAATTCTAAAACAAATCACTAGCTCATGTAAATCAAAAAAGCAAAATCTATTAACTTTGGCAGTCGAAGCTGCAGAAAAAAGAGCAACACTTGCAGAGATAATTGGTGCTTGTGAAAAAGTTTTTAAAAGATACACAGCAACCAATAATTTAATTTCTGGTTTTTATATGAAAGAGATAAAAGACAATCATCATTTTAAAAAAGCAAAGAAACTATCTGATTATTTTTATGAAATTGAAGGAAGACGAGCTAGAATTTTGGTAGCTAAAATGGGACAAGATGGTCACGATAGAGGTGCAAAAATTGTAGCAACATCGTTCTCTGATATGGGATTTGATGTTGATATTGGAGCATTATTTCAAACACCAGATGAGGTAGTCAATCAAGCTTTAATAAATGATGTTCATATAATTGGAATTTCTTCTCTNGCAGCGGGACATACCACAAATGTTCCAGAGATAATTAAGCTATTAAAAAAATACAACAGAGAGGACATTTTAATAGTTCTAGGAGGAGTAGTTCCCGAAAATCAACACAAAAATCTGATTGATGCTGGAGTTGATCTAATTTTTGGACCAGGTTCAATTATTGCAGAGTCAGCATGCAACATTTTAAGTAAATTAATTGATTCAAATGAAAGTAGGAGTTAATAGTCTTTTTAAAAAGTTAAAAGAGTATAGACAAGTCATAAAGAAAAAAGGATTCAAGGGATTTATTAAAATCTATGGATGGAAAGTAGTGGTTGTTGTCTTTTTATATTATTTAGTTAGAGATTCCATACTCTATATACTAATTCCATACCTTTTTGCAAAAGGCTTACTCAATTGATTTAAAAACATCTGTAATTATCGAAGTACATTCAAGTATTTCTTTTTTATTTATGATTAGTGGTGGAGCAAACCTAATTATGTTTCCATGAGTTGGTTTTGCGAGTAATCCTTTATTTTTTAAAAGCATACAAATCTCCCATGCAGAGATACTTGAGGTTTTTTTTATTTCTATGGCATTAAGTAATCCTTTTCCCCTAATCTCTTTGATAATTGAAGAATTTAATTTATTGAGCTCCTCTCTAAAAATATTTCCCATTAAATTTGCATTATCACTTAAATTTTCATCAATCACTACTTCAAGTGCAGTTTTCGCAACAGCACAAGCAAGTGGATTTCCTCCAAAAGTTGAACCATGCTCACCTGGCTGAATACAAAGCATTACATCATCATTGCATAGTACAGCTGAAACAGGATAAACTCCTCCCGATAAAGCCTTTCCTAATATTAGAATATCAGGTTTAACATTTTCATGATCACAAGCAAGAAGTTTTCCAGTTCTTCCAATTCCAGTTTGAACCTCATCTGCAATAAATAAAACATTGTATTTATCACAAATTTTTCTGACAGAACTTAAATATCCGGGGTCTGGCACAATAACTCCAGCCTCACCTTGTATTGGCTCTACCATAAAAGCACATACATTAGGGTCCTTCAGTTCATTTTCTAATGCATTTAAATCATTATAGGCAATTAAATCGTAGCCGGGCATATATGGCCCAAAACCTTTGTAAGATGACGGATCATCAGAACTTGAAATTGCTGCAAGTGTTCTACCCCAAAAATTTCCTCTAGCAAAAATGATTCTAGCCTTGTTCTCCTTAATGCCTTTTTTAATATATCCCCATTTTCTTGCAAGCTTATTAGCTGTCTCACCACCTTCAACTCCAGTNTTCATTGGNAATACNTTATCAAAACCAAATAACTTTGTTATGTATTTTTCATATTCACCTAGTACGTTGTTATGNAAAGCTCTTGAGGTTAANGTTANNTTNTNAGCTTGAGAAGTCAGNGAATCTAAAATTCTTTCATTACAATGACCTTGATTAACTGCTGAATAAGCAGATAAAAAATCGTAATAACGATTTCCCTCAACATCCCAAACATATATTCCATTTCCTTTAGAAAGAACAACAGGTATTGGGTGATANTTATGTGCACCGTATNNGAGCTCTAAATCTATGTAATAGTTTTGGTCTTTCATTTTTAGTTACAAAATTAAAAAATGAAATCAAATAATTAAATTTGCTTAATGAGTTNAAAGAAAANAACTATANTNAATAATNTTAAAATATTNGATATTGCAAATAAAGGCCAAGCCATAGCNAAGTTTAATNAAAGAGTTATTNTAGTTGACAAAGGAGTTCCTGGTGATATTTGTGACATNCTTGTTACAAAAAAAAGAAGGAANTTTTGGAAAGGNAAAATTATNAAAAGAATAAAAGACTCTGNNNATAGAATTGAGGCAAAATGTAAACATTTTGGAATTTGTGGTGGCTGTAAATGGCAAAATATGAAATATGACTCTCAATTAANNTTTAANCAAAATGAGGTTCTAAATAATCTCAANAGAATTGGTGGAGTTGAATTTNAAAATATNAACAAAATAATANCTTGCAANGAAACTTTCTACTANAGAAACAAAATNGAATTTACTTTCTCNAACAAAAGATGGTTAACTGATGANGAAATTAAAAATTGNAAAATAATACAAAANAGAAATGCATGTGGATTTCACATTTCNGGAAGATACGATAAGGTTATAGATATTGANGAATGTCATTTACAAAAAGAACCTTCTAANAGNATAAGAAATTCGATTAAAGAATTTTGCNTAAAAAATGAAATATCATTTTTTGATTTAAGAGANAAAGAGGGTTTAATAAGAAATTTGTTAATAAGAACAGGANATCACAATGAATTAATGGTTTTGGTTCAATTTTTNAAAAANGATTTAAAAAAAATTAATCTNTTAATGAATCACTTAAAAANTAGTTTCAANAGNATAACATCNTTACTNTATGTAATAAACAATAAAGNNAATAGTACAATTTATGATCAAGATGTAATTTGCTTCAGTGGAAAAAAATTTATTGAAGAAAAAATAGGTGCTTTATCTTTTGATATTGGACCGAAATCCTTTTTCCAAACAAATAGTAAGCAAACAAAAATTTTATTTGACAAAATCTCAGAAATTGCTGATTTAAAAAANAATCACATTGTCTATGATTTATACACAGGTACTGGNACAATAGCTCAATATTTGTCAAAAAATGCAAAAAAAATTATTGGTATAGATTCTGTTAAGGAGGCCATTAATGCGGCGAAAAGAAGCTCAAAAAAAAATAAAATAAAAAATTGCACTTTTATCTGTGGAGATATGAAAGTAATATTAAACGAGGATTTTATAAAATCAAATTGTAAGCCTGATGTAATTATTACTGACCCTCCAAGAGAAGGTATGCATAAAAAAGTGATTTCTCAGATTATAAATGTAAAGCCTGAAAAAATTGTTTACATTAGTTGCAACTCAGCAACACAAGCTAGAGATATTGCAATTTTAAAAGAATTATATGACATAGAATTTATTCAACCTGTTGACATGTTCCCAATGACACATCATGTTGAAAATATTGTTTCACTAACTTTAAAAAAGAAAACAGTATGAATGATATTTGGAAAAAATTACAAGAGCTTTATAATCTAAATCCTAGACTTTTTGGTTTTTTACTATTCGTAGATTTATGTATTGTGATGTTTTTGATAAAGATTTTTTTATTGTAAATCAAAAATTTTCTTTAGTGCTTTAATAATTTGAGGTAATACCAAATCATCTTTACTGTTGAATATTACAAAGTCAGATAGCTTCTCTTTCTCAATCTGAGACATTTGCATAGAAATTCTTTTTTCAACTGAGTCACTATCGACTTTATCTCTTTGCATCACACGATTTATTCTATCTTGCAATTTTGCTGTAACACAAACAACATAATCTAAATTCTTATGTGAATTAGCTTCAAATAAAATTGCTGCTTCTTTAAAAACTACTTTTTCATCATATCTATTGCTCATCCAATTATCAAATTCTTTTTTTACAAATGGGTGAACTATTTCATTTAATTTTTTTAATTTTTCTTTGTTAGAAAATACTTGAATTGCTAATTTTTCTCTACTAATCTTTTCATTTTCAATAATATCTTCACCAAAAAATTTTCTGATTTGGTCACGCACAAAAGTATTTTCGGAAACTATTTTTTTAGAAACTTGATCTGAACTAAAAATAGAATATCCCATTTTTTTTAAGATATTACATATGTGTGTTTTTCCAACACCAATACCACCAGTAATTCCTACTTTAATCATTTTAATAATTCTTTATAGATTTTAATATACTGGGGAACTACTTCACTTATGNAATACTTCTTAGAGTGTTTCACACAATTGTTTCTAATTCTTAAATACAAATCATTATCTAAAAGTAATTTTATGCAATCATCAGACATTTTTTTAATATCGCCTAGTTTAGACACAAAACCTGTTACTCCATCAACTACAATTTCTGTTAGTCCGCCAACATTAGTAGAAATAACTGGAACGCCAGATGAAATTGCTTCTAATGCAGACAAACCAAAACTTTCCTTCTCAGAAGTCAATAAAAATAGTGTTGAATTTTTAAGTTCTTTGTGAATCTTTCTTGAATATTTTTTAAAGCGTACTCTTTTTTCAATATTTAATTTTTTTGACAACTCTTTTATTTTTTTTAGCTCTGGCCCATCTCCAATTAAGTTTAAACTACAATTGATTTTTTTTTGAACTTTATAAAAAACCCTTAATACATGATCAACTTTTTTTACTTTTCTAAAATTTGATACGTGCGTGATAATTTTTTCAGCTTTATCATTTTCAGCAGTTGGACAATACAAAGCTGAGTCGATAAAGTTTGGAATAATTTTAATTTCTTTTTTTATTTTAAAATTTTTCAATGTATCTTCTTTTAAACTTTTTGAAACAGATGTTACAATATCAGAATTATTAATTGCGAACTCTATCACTGGCTTAAATGATTTATCCTTACCAATAAGTGTAATATCAGTACCATGTAAAGTTGTAACAATTGGTAATTCTTTAGAAAGACTCCTCAAAATTTGTTTTGCTGACAGTGCAGCTGATGCATGAGGTATTGCATAATGTACGTGTACTAAATCTAAATTATAATTTACAGAGACATCTACTATTTTACTTGTAAGATTAATTTCATANGGNGTATATTCAAATAAAGGGTAATTATATGTTGTAACTTCATGAAAAAAAATGTTTTTATTTTTTTTATATTTCAGCCGAAACGGCTTACAGTATGAAATAATATGAATCTCATGCCCTAGATTAGCAAGTGATTGAGCTAATTCTGTTGCAACTATTCCACTACCTCCTTGAGTTGGATAACAAACAATTCCAATTTTGAGATTATTCATTATTAAACATATCAAAAGTTAACCTCATTAATTCTGTTCTTACATTCATTTCAATTAATTTCTTATTATCAGCTTTGGGATGTATTCTATTTGATAAAAAAATCAAAACAATATTTTTTTCAGGATCAGCCCATGCAAGTGTNCCTGTAAAGCCTGTATGACCAAAGCTTTTCATACTTACATTTTTACTGGCAACTCCAACTTCTTGGTCTTCAAGACAGGGTTTGTCAAAGCCTGCACCTCTCCTATTTTCATTAAAAACATATTGTCTTGANGTAAATTTTTTAATTGTTGATTCATTTAAAAATCTTTCATCTCCATACATACCATTATCAAGATATAATTGCATAAACTTAGCTAAATCATTTGAACTAGAAAAAATACCTGCATGTCCCCCAACTCCGTCTTGCAAAGCTGCGCCCATATCATGAACATATCCAATTAAAAGTTGATTTCTGTAATAATTATCAACTTCAGTAGGGACTATTCTTTTCATATCTATCTCTTTAAATGGATTGTAACACATATTTTCCATTCCTAATTTTTTCAAGAAAATTTTATTCAGTATCTTATCTTGTGTTAGCTGATAGGAATTTTCAATTATTTTTTTATACAAATAAAATCCAAGATCACTGTAAAGATATTTCTTATCTTCANAAATTTTAGATTCTAATATTCGCTTTACTATTGTGTCTTGAAATGAACTTTTACTGTATAAACTTTTCGCAACTTGATAATCAAAATNAAAGTCCTTTTCTGAACTATAGATAGATTTATTTAGTAATTTACTGTTGGAAATTGAATCAAATAAAAATGTTTCTTGATAAAAAGGAATCCATGAAACTAAACCCGCTTGATGTGCCAGTATTTGCTGATTACTTGTACTGCCAAGTGAAGATTTAAAGATTAACGAATCATAAGATCCAATTTTTTCATCAAGCTTGAATAATTTTTCATCTGTCATTTTCATAAGTATTGGTACAGTTGATATTATTTTTGTTATTGATGCTAAATCATAAACGTCATTATTTTTTACTTGATGATTTTGTTTATATGTGTGAAATCCATATGATTTGTGAAAAAAGATATTTTTGTCCTTACTAATTAATACTTGGCATCCCGGAAAGGCTTTTTCTTTTATAGCCTCNTNTATAAGACTATCAATAGCAATGAGATTATTTTNAGAAAAGTCTAGTTCATTGTGATTAATATAACCTAATCTTGTTTTTTGTGATTTTAAACCATGACCATTCTTAAAATGTCTTGTTGTAACTGGAACTTTCGAATTAATTTCAATTCCGCCAAATATACTTTGTGCTGCGTATTTCTGTGCATACTTGTTAGTTTGATATCCAAGAACGATAGCTTCAAAATTTTCTATTGTAAGTAAAGAATTTAGAGTGTAGGGACTTGAAAATGTTGTAAGTATAATATTATTTTGCAAACCAAGTGTTTGTAAAAAAATATCTAAATCTTTTTTTATTTTATAATCTATCCATGGATTTTTATCGGATTTATAAATTGAAACGATTACCAGGTTGTATTTAGACAAACTATCTAAATATTTTGCTTGAGTTTTTAAACCTTCGCTTTCATTCATTTTGAATGATTTGATTTTTGAATAATTAGATAGAGTTTGATTAAAATGGTTAAGATCACCTCCAATAGTTAGGCTTGCAATATTTAGAGTATCTAATCTTTTCAATGGTATTAAATCTTTATTATTTTTTAATAATGTTATTGACTTTCTATGTATTTTTTCATTTAAAGCTTCAAAAGCTATGTCTTTACTTTTATTAATTAGTTCATAATTATTTTTAATCCAAAATTTTGCATTAAGAACTTTTCTACATTTTAAATTAATATCACTAATTGAAAGCTTTCCGCTATCAATTGCATTTTCAATGTAATCAATTGCTTTTGAAACATCAGAAGACATTAACAAAATATCATTTCCAGCAGATAAAGCACTATACTCAAGCTGACCGACTTCATAGTATTCACTGACTCCTTTCATATTTAATGCATCAGTAATAATTAACCCTTTAAAATTCATCTTACTTATCAATTGTTTTTTTATTGCTTTTTTTGATAAACTAGTTGGGACTCCTGAGTTATCTATTGAAGGAACATTTAAATGTGCAGTCATGATAGATGATACTCCTGAACTAATTAACTTTTTAAAAGGTTTTAGTTCATATTTTTTTAATCTCATTATATTATGACCTAATGTAGGAAGTGTTTTGTGAGAATCCTTGTCAGTGTCTCCATGTCCTGGAAAATGTTTTGCACAAGCAAGCACTCCATTTTCCTGTAAGCCTCTCATGTATGAGTCACTAAGCTCTGAAACTAATTTAGAATCTTCTCCAAAAGATCTATTATTTATGATAGGGTTTTTGGGATTAGAATTTATATCGGCAACTGGAGCTAAGTTCATATTTACACCAATTGATTTACATTGATTTGCAATTTCATAACCCATGCTATAAGCTAACTGTTTATCATCACATGCTGCCAGTGTCATTGGCCATGGAAATTTAAAAGAAGAATCTAATCGCATTGACAGACCCCATTCTGCATCCTGTGCTATTATCAACGGAATTTTAGAGGATTGTTGAAATTTTCTTGTCATTTTCTTTTGTTTCTTAGGACTACCCTGCAAAAACATAACTCCACCAATACCAAAATTTTTTATCAATCTTATTATTTCCTCTTCATGACTGATTGATTTGTTTGAGTATGAAGCTACTACAAATAATTGTCCAATTTTTTCTCTAAGTGTCAAATTATCAAAAATACTGTCAACCCAATCATTTTGTATTTCACTAAAATCTGTATTAAAATCATTGGTCTTAGTAAATACAGGATTCAAAATAAATAATGAAATGACGGAAAATAAAAAGATATTTTTCACCTTGTAAATTTAATATAACTAAGTTTATACTTATTTAAAAAGAAACATAATTTATCAAAAATGAAAATTTCTTTCGTCAAGAACAAAAAGAACAAAAAGTTCAATTATAGTCCAAGGTTTCAAACAAAAAAAAGTGAATCAACTAAGAAAAAAATTATTTTCAAAAAAAGAGAAATATTAATAAAGAATAACCAAATTAATAAATCACAATTACTACTTTTAGTTGGTCTATTATTTTTATTTTTATATCTAATATTAAATTAGTAAGCATTGGGTGTAATTAAAATACTGGAAAGTCAGGTTGCAAACAAAATAGCAGCCGGTGAGGTTGTTCAAAGACCTGCTTCAGCTGTTAAAGAACTTTTAGAAAACTCTATTGACTCGCAAGCAGATGAAATTATTTTATCGTTTTACTCTGGAGGTAATAAGATGTTTCAAGTTTCTGACAACGGATGTGGCATGGATATTGATGATTTAAACTTATGCGTCATGAGGCATGCAACATCTAAAATAAAAACATCTCAGGATCTCAATAATATAAAAACAATGGGTTTTAGGGGTGAAGCTTTAGCTTCTATCTCAGAAATCTCTGTTATGGAAATTAGAACTAAATCCAAAGGTCATGATATTGGCAATAGAGTTTTATTTAGCTCTGGAAAGAAACAAAAATCTGAGCCATTTAATGCTCAGCAAGGAACGGCTATCAGAGTTGAAAATATTTTCTTCAATCTTCCTGCTAGAAAAAAATTTCTCAAATCTGAAAAAATTGAATCTAAACATATAATTGAAGAATTCAAAAGAGTTGCAATTATTAACAATGAAATAAATTTTGTTTGCTATGAAAATGGAAAAGAAATCTTTAAACTACAGAAAGCTAAACTCTTGAATAGAATATTAGAAATAAACAAGTTAAAGATAAATAACAATTTTGTTCCTGTAAATGAAGAAACTACCATAGTTAAAATTTTTGGATATATTGCAAAACCTGAGCTGGCAAAAAAAACTAGAGGAGAACAATATCTTTTTGTAAATAAAAGATTTTTTAAAAGCAATTATCTTTCACATGCAATAAAATCTGCATTCAAAGGATTGATTGATGAAAAAAAAATACCCACTTTTTACATTAATTTTGAAATTAATCCCTCACAAATTGATGTTAATATACATCCTAATAAAACTGAAATCAAATTTTCTGACGAAAAATCAATTTATTCTATTTTAAGATCAGCTGTAAAAAAATCACTAGCTCAATATAATTTAATACCATCAATAGATTTTAACCTTGACCAAGCTTTTTTTAATGAATTAGACAGAAAACCTAATAAAATTTCTGTTCCTAATATTAAAATTGATAAAAACTACAACCCTTTTAAGAAAGATTCTCAAAATACAAGCTCTAATCTTTTAAATAATTTACTCTTGGATTCCAGTGGTTATGTTAATTCTGACTCTAAAAATGATTTGTTTCAAATTGAAAACTTTATGATTTCAATTGAATTTGATAGTTTAAAAATCTTTAGTATTAGAAAAATGCACAAAAGAGTATTATATGAAAACTATCTTAACTTGACTACAGAAAACAATTCAATAAATCTCCTATTTCCCGTTGATTTATTTTTTAGTGAAAGTGAAATATCAACAATTGAAGAAATTAAAAGTTCTATAAATAAATTTGGATTTAAATATGTATTAAAAGAAAAAATGTTATCAGTTTTAGCAATTCCATCCAACTGTGATGAAAGCAAGATTAGAGACTACTTTGAAGATTTTATTCAATCAAAAACTAACAATACAAGTTTAGAAACAGATTTTAAAATAGAAATAGCCAAGAAACTTTGCAATAGAAATGCATACAGACCAAAGACCAAACTCTCCAGCATAGAGATGGAAGCTCTTTATGCTAGCTTTCATAAATGTAAGAACCAAAAATTTTGCCCTTCAGGTAAAAAAATCTGGGAATCACTCACTACTAAACTTATTACAAAATTAATCAAGCCATAATGTTTCAATTTAATGAATTACCAGCTTTAGTTAAAAATATTATCATAATAAATATAATCTTTTATGTAGCTACTGTTTCTCTTGCTAGTTTGGGTATAAACTTGGTTGACTACTTTGGGCTACATCAAATTCAGTCCTCAAAATTTTATCCTCACCAGCTAATAACACATTTTTTCATGCACGGGAGCATACCTCATTTGTTTTTTAACATGTTTGCACTATGGATGTTTGGTAAAACTTTAGAAAATATATGGGGACCAAAAAGATTTCTCACATACTATTTTGTTACTGCATTGGGAGCAGCCTTACTACACATTTTAGTTACTCAGCTTAAAATATCTAATTTAATGGTTGAAATGGATTTGAGCAATATAAATACAGTAATAGAAAATGGTGCTAATATTTTACAGAATAGACAAAACTATATAAATAGTTCAATGTCTAAACTTAATTTACTCATAAATGTTCCTACTGTTGGAGCTTCTGGTGCTGTTTTTGGTGTTTTGTTAGCATTTGGTTTGTTATTCCCGAACACTTTGCTATACATTTACTTTGCATTTCCAATCAAAGCAAAATATTTCATTATTATATATGCTGTTATAGAATTGTATCTCGCTATTTTAAACAATCCTAATGACAATGTTGCTCACTTTGCTCATCTCGGCGGCATGATTTTTGGATATATATTAATAAAATACTGGCAAAAAAATAAAACTTATTTTTATTAATGAATGTTTTAAAAAGTTTACTTAGCTCAATAAAAGATAAATTTTACGCAATTTCTACAATAATGATTTTAATTTTTATTGTTAGTGAAATCTCCAAAATCTCAATTTTTCTTATGCAGTATAATTTCAACTTAAATCCAATTAGTGTACTTGCTGTTCCTGCTGAGATAAATACTTTTCTAAAAAAACCCTGGAGTATCTTTACATACATTTTTGTACACGAAAATATTTTTCATCTTTTTATTAATTTGTTTTTTTTCTTAATTGTTAGAAATCTTTATTTAAAAAGTAATCAAGAATTTAAAATCATCACTATTTTTTTACTTTCAGGAATTTTTAGCGGCTTGTTATTTATACTTTTCTATAATATGTTTCCAATACTTGAAATACAGATAGAAAACACGGTTTTAATTGGCTCTTCAAGTGCAATAATTGGTTTGTTTTCTTATTACACATTTAAATATCCGAATAATCAAATAAATTTTTATTTATTACAAATTAGTAGCAAGTACCTTCTAATAATTATAGCATTGTTTTCATTAGTTAGTATATCAAAATTTAATACTGGTGGTAATATTTCTCATATTGGAGCTATCACTTTTGGCTTCTTATTTCACCTTTTGAATAAAAGAGAGATTCAAATCAAACGAAGCTCGTTGACAAATGATCAAATATTTAGAGACAAAAAGAGAATTAATGAGAGGGAAGTTGATGATATCTTAGAAAAGATTTCTCAATCAGGTTTTGAAAGTCTAACCAAAGTAGAAAAAAATAAATTATTTGAACAAAGTAAAAAATGAAAAAATTAAACTTCATTGATAAAATAATCTACTTGATTAATTCAGCCTTCATTTTTATAATGATATTAAGTTACTTATCTCCTTTCATTAATCCAAAAATATTTTGGCCTATTTCATTTTTTGGACTAGCATATCCAATTTTATTAATAATTCTTTCAATCTTCTTAGTCTATTGGATTGTAAGACTAAAAAGACCTCTTTGGGCAAATCTCATTATAATTGTTTTAGGTATTAATCATTTGAGTAATCACATTGGTACAAAAAATGTTAAATCTTCAAGTGCAGATATTTCAATTTTGACATATAATACAAGAATGTTAAATAAATATAATTGGATTGACCAAGAAAATATTGACTCTAAAATTTTTAGACTTGTGAAGAAATATGATTCAGATGTTGCATGTTTTCAAGAGTTCGATAGCTCAAAAAAAAATAAACTAGAATATGAGTATGAATACGTAAAGGAAAATTTTCTGACGGCTAGCAAATATCCTATTATAAAAAAAGACTACATACAAGATTTAGAAAAAAATATAATTGGTACTAAAGTAGATATTTTGATTAATAATGACACAATAAGTGTCTTGAATATACATTTAGCATCAAATTGGTTCGAAGAAGAACAATACAATGTAATTAATAAATTGGAAATTGATAAAAAAAGTTTTTTTGAAATTATTTCAAAAATGAAAGATTCTTATATACTCAGATCAAGTCAAGCAAATTTCTTCACAGATTACATCAAAACTTTAAAACACAAAAAAATTATTTGTGCTGATTTAAATGACACCCCTTTATCCTTCACATATAGATTAATTGCTCAAGACTTTTTTGATACTTTTCGAGAATGTGGAAAAGGAATAGGAAAAAGTTATGTTAAAATTCCATTCACAAGAATAGATTACATTTTGCATGATAATAATTTTACAACTAAAAATTATGTTCTGGACAACAGCGAATATTCTGACCATTATCCAATAATAACAAAGCTTGATTTTTTAAACTAATAGATTTATTTGTGATTAGTTGAAGAGACTGCGCTTTTTTCAATTTTCAATTTTCTATCAAATCCAGTATCTATAGTAAAAGTATTTTTTGATACTTCTAAGACTTTTCCGTGAATACCTCCTATTGTGACAATTTTGTCACCTTTCTTCAATGAATCTCTATAATTTTCTGCTTTTTTCTGCTTTTTAATCTGAGGTCTAATCATAAAAAAGTACATTATTAAGAATATAATTAAGAAGAATATTAGGGTGGTGTATCCTCCATTTGAGAGATCTTGATTTATATTTATTATCATATTTAGTTTATTTGAGCATTAATTGTTATAACTTTTGTATTAGGCTTTGAATTTGAAATAATAGTTACAGTTTTCATAATTTTCCCATTTAATGAGCTTGTATTTAACACTAACAATAGACTATCTGAATGGTTAGGTGCTATGGGGTTCTTTGGCCAGTCAGCTATAGTACAACCACAACTTGATTTAACATTCGAAATAACCAAATCTCTTTTACCATCATTTTTAAAAGTAATATATCTTGAAATAACCTCTCCTTTAACTATAGTTCCAAAATTGAAATTCAGTTTCGAAAACTTGATATTGGCTCGCTCAAAATTAGATTTATTATTATTTTTTGATGGAATATAAATATGATTTTTATTTACTGTTTCATTTAAATTGCAAGAAAAAAAACATAGTAATAAAATTATTATATTAATAAATTTCACTTTTTACGTATTTCTTCTGATGATAGTAAAATATTATCTAAAACTCCATTAATGAACTTACTACTTTTTCTTGTGCTATATGATTTAGAAATTTCAATATATTCGTTCAAAGTTACCTTGTATGGTAAATCTTTTAGATAGAAAAACTCTGTTAATCCCATTTTTAAAAGTATCATATCAATTGTTGCTATTCTTTCCAAATCCCAGTTAGCAGAATTTTTCTCAATAATTTTATCAAAATCTTTATTTTTTTCAATTGTTTTTTCATAAAGGAATGTAAAAAAAGATTTATCATCACTGTTTTTAAATGGAGTAGAAATCTTAAATGATTCTACTTTTTCATTATTTTTTATTTTTTTAATTAAAAAAATTAATACGGCTTCATAATCATCAATCCAGTATACATTTTCTTCGAACAATAGCTCTTTTAAGAAATCATATTGCGGAAAAATATTTTTTAAAACTTGTAAAATAAAATTTGCGTCTGTGTTGTATGTAGTTTTATTTGATTTAGTATAGTTTGCATATAATTCACTTTTATATATTTCTATAAAAAATTTTCTATCCAAATCATGGTTAATGTTTAATTTTTCACTGATTTCATTTATATCTTTAAAGTATTTAAAAAATTTATCATTTTTAAAAATTTTTAAAAACTTATTTTCAAAAAAATTATAGTTAGGATTTAAATCTTTTTCAGTTGGAAAAAACTTTTTTTTATTTGAGACATGAAACTCTTTAGAAAAATTGGATGTTCTTACAAGTATTTTTATGAACAGATAAAATAAGTTTGTAAGATGAGACACTTCAAATAAATGATCCTTTTTCACTTTTACTGTTAAATTTGATAAAGAATAGTATGAGTATAAGGACTGCATTACTTTAAGTCTAATTTGTCTTCTATTTAGCATACTATTATGTTTGATTTAACTAAAACAAAAAATTGCTGCAAACGTAATTTTAAAATAATGTTAAAAAATGTTTGTTTTTTCAAGCGCGAAAGCATTAAGAATTTTAATTCTGTTAGAATTTAACTCGATTTTTACTAGTACGCGAATTTAGTTATTATTTTTGTTATTCAAAAATCACATTGAAAGCACTCAAATATTTAAATAAGTTTTTTTTTAAACACAAGTTTTTATTAATCACTGGGTTAATATTTGTTACTATGTCAAACTTTTTTGCTCTATATCCAGCAGAATTTGTTAAGGTAGCTCTTGACAAAGTTCTTGTGTCTTTAGAACAACCAAACGATTTTAATGATGTAAAATCTGAAATAATTAAATACAGCATGCTAATTCTTTTATTTTCATTAGGTAAAGGAGTTTTTATGTTTTTAATGAGACAAACTATAATTGTAATGTCAAGGAGAATTGAATTTGATCTGAAAAATGAGATTTACAGCAAATATCAAAGCTTAAGTATGAGTTTCTATAGCAAAAATAATACCGGTGATCTGATGAATAGAATTTCAGAGGATGTTAGCAGAGTTAGAATGTATCTTGGACCTGCAATAATGTACTTTATTAATATTTCAGTCTTATTTTCATTAGTTATTTTTAAAATGTTTTCTATTAGTGAAGTTTTATCACTATATGTTCTTGCTCCACTACCTGTACTAGCTATATCTGTTTTTTTTGTAAGTTCAAAAATTAACTTAAAGAGTGACAAAGTACAAAAACAGTTATCCAGAATTACCAGTATTGCACAAGAAAATTACTCTGGAATTTACATATTAAAATCCTTTGTATACGAAAAATTAAGTTTAAAAAAATTTAGAAATAATTGTGACAAGTATATCAAAAAACAGCTTGATCTAATTAAAATTGAGGCACTTTTTTATCCTCTTATTGTAACATTAATTGGAACGAGTACTTTACTTACAATCTATATTGGAGGTATTGAAGTTTCAAAAGGATATATTTCAACAGGAACAATTGCTGAATTCATAATTTATGTCAATATGCTTTCATGGCCTGTTGCCTCAATTGGTTGGTTAACTTCCTTAATTCAAAGAGCAGAAGCTTCACAAAAAAGAATTAATGAATTTTTAAGTGATAATTCAACGATTAAAAATTTTGGAAAAGAAAAATTAACGTCGGTAAATGAAATTGAATTCAAAAATATTTTCTTTAAGTATGAAAAATCTAAAAACTATGCTCTCAAGGATATTTCTTTTAAGCTAAAAAAAGGTGAAACTATGGGGATTTTTGGCAAAACTGGTTCAGGGAAATCAACAATTCTAGCTCTTATCACAAGAATTTATGATTTATCGAAAGGAGATATATTATTGAATAACAAACCCATTCAAAAATATGACTTAGAAATTTTGAGAAGAAAATTTGGATATGTACCTCAAGATGGATACTTATTTTCTGGCACAATTGAAGAAAATATTTCTTACAGTTCTAATAAAATTGACAGAAATAAATTAAATCTTTCTACAGAAAACGCAGCAATTAATGAGGAAATAAAAAAATTTCCTAATAAATACAAGACTAAAATTGGAGAGAGAGGTGTTCAACTGTCAGGTGGTCAAAAACAAAGAATTTCAATAGCTAGAGCATTTTATACAAAACCTGAAATCTTTATATTTGACGATTGTCTTTCTGCTGTTGATTCAATAACTGAAAGAAAAATTGTTAAAACTTTAAATAAACTTAAATCAAAGACAACATCAATAATTGTTAGTCACAGAATAATGAGCTTAGCAAAATGTGATAACATTTTAGTTTTAGATGAGGGTAAAATTATTGAATCAGGAAATCACACAGATTTAATTAAAAAGAATGGATTCTACTTTAAAATGTTCACAAATCAATTGCATAATAAGACAAATGTCTCATAATTTATTATATTTGTTAAAAACACTACTCATATGTCTGAAAAAAGAGAAATTGAAGAAATATTTTCTAAATCATTAAGAGCAGGAAGAAGAACTTATTTTTTTGATGTAAGATCAACAAGGGCTGGTGATTACTACATGACCATTACTGAGAGCAAGAGAGATTTCAATGAAGATGGGACTCCATATTACAAAAAACATAAAATTTATCTCTATAAAGAAGATTTTATAAATTTTAAAGAAAATCTCGAAGAGGTCACAAATTATATTTTTGAGCAAAAAGGAGAAGATATAATTACTAACGACGAAAAAAAACCTAAAAAAACATCTGAACAATCAAGCTCAAGTGATTTTACCGAAGTAAATTTAGACGAAATAGACAATACTGAGGATAGCTAATATTTTCAACTTGTTAATAATTTATTTGATATAGCTATTAAATATTTGCCTTTAAGACACTATATTTATTTCTTATATAAATGGCAAAAATTATTTCAATTTCAAATCAGAAAGGCGGCGTTGGTAAGACAACAACTGCGATAAATCTAGCAGCTAGCCTAGGCGTATTAGAAAAAAAAATATTAATTATTGATGCTGATCCTCAAGCCAATTCAACCTCAGGGTTGGGACTTGACCCAAACGTAAAATCGCCCAATATTTATAGCTGCTTATCAAATGCAGAAATTAAGAAATCCGATATCATTAAAACTAATAGTCCTAATCTATACATTATTCCTTCTTGCATTGATTTGGTAGGTGCAGAAATAGAAATGGTAAATCTTAGAAATAGGGAAAATACATTAAAAGGCTGCTTGGAAAAAATAGAAATTGATTTTGATTACATTATTATTGATTGTGCACCATCATTAGGTATTTTGACAATTAATGCTCTTACAGCATCTAATTCAGTAATAGTTCCGATTCAGTGTGAATACTTTGCTTTAGAGGGCCTTGGTAAACTTTTGAACACTATTAAAATAGTTCAGCAAAGGTTGAATAAAAATTTATCTATTGAAGGTTTGTTATTAACAATGTATGACACAAGACTCAGACTTTCTAATCAAGTAGTTGATGATGTAAAAAAACATTTTCAAGATCTTGTTTTCGATACAATTATTCACAGAAATGTAAAACTCAGTGAATCTCCCTCTCATGGGAAAACCATAATAATGCATGATGCAAGTAGCAAAGGAGCAATAAATTATTTAAACTTAGCAAACGAAATTTTGAATAAGAATAAATATTAATGAAAAAACACACAAACGTACTAGGAAGAGGTCTTTCTGCAATATTAGGAAATTCAAAAAAAATTGATGAAGACCTTATTAGCACAGGTATGGTAAAACAAATTCTCATTTCTGAAATAGAAAAAAATCCATTTCAACCAAGAGAGGAGTTTAGTTCAGAAAAAATTGCTGAGCTTGCTATTTCCATTAAAGACATGGGTATTATTCAACCAATAACGGTCAGACAAGTTAATTCAAATAAATATCAATTAATTTCAGGTGAAAGAAGACTCGAAGCTTGTAAATCACTAAACTTTGAAGAAATCCCTGCATACGTTAGAATAGCAGATGATGAAAATATGCTTAAAATGGCACTTGTCGAAAATATTCAAAGACAAAACCTTAATCCAATTGAAATTGCCCTTTCACTAGAGAAACTAATAAATGAATGTAAAATTACTCAAGAGGAATGTAGTTCAAGAATAGGAAAAAAAAGATCAACCATAGCAAATTATTTAAGATTACTTAAACTTCCTATAAAAATACAATCAGCTTTAAAGAAAAGGATAGTCTCAATAGGACATGTCAGGCCACTAATAAACATTTCAGACAATGAAAAACAAATAAATATTTTTTCAGACATCATTAATAAGAAACTTTCTGTACGAGAAGTTGAGGAAATAGTCAAAGTTTTTGCAAAATCAAATTACAGCGGTAAAAATTTTGCTAAGACAGAAAAAAATGAACTTGAGTTTTCATTTACTACTCAAAAAAAAATATTCGAACTTGAAAAAAAAATTAGTTCAAACTTTTCGATCAAAAAATTAAAAAATGGCAGTGGTGAGATTAAAATTAAATTCAAAAATGAAATTGATTTAAATAGGATAATAAAATTGATGAATGAATAAGTTCATATTTTTTGTTTTTTGTTTTTTTACAACTAAACTTTCATTTTCTCAATCAAATGAGATTACTCCAAAAGAGGTTGCAATATACTCTTCCATTATACCAGGATCTGGACAATTTATAAATAAAAAATTTTGGAAAATTCCAATAATATATACATGCATTGGTACATGTATATATTTTGCATCAGACAACAATAAAAAATATAAGACATATAAAGATGAATTTTTAAATAGACAAAATAATAGTATTTCAAATCATGAACTTACTAATATTAGCAGTCAAGATTTAATTGTTTTAAAAGACTACTACAGAAGAAATAGAGATATTTCTTATTTATTCCTTGCTCTATCTTATTTCATAAATGTTATTGATGCATCTGTAGATAGACATCTTATGACTTTTGATGTTAATGAAGATTTATCAATGTCGATAAACAATAATCATAATAGTTTTTTCTTTGAGCTTAACTTTGAAATAAATTGAAAATAATTATAATCGGATATGGAAAAATGGGTAAGGCAATTGAAAAAGTTGCCCTTTCAAAAAAGTATAAAATACACTCTATTGTAAATTCTCAAAGTGATTTAAAAAAAATTGATTTATCAAAAGCAGATGTAGGAATTGAATTTACAAACCCCAAATCAGCTTTTGAAAATATATCATTCTGTTTAAAAAGTAATCTACCTGTTGTTTCAGGCTCAACAGGCTGGCTTACTGAACTTAAAACAATTGAAAAAATTTGTGAAAAGTATAAGGGATCTTTTCTTCACTCATCAAATTTTTCACTTTCAATGAATAAATTTTTGAATATAAGCAAAAGATTAGCTAAAAATTTAAAAAATTATGATATTTCAATTTTAGAAAAACACCACATTCAAAAATTAGATAAACCAAGTGGTACGGCAGTTCTTTTAAAAAATGAAATCCAAAAATATTTCAAAAAAGATATCAAAATTATATCTATAAGGGAGAAAGATGTTAAGGGAGTTCATACAGTTTTTTATAAAAGTCCATATGACGAAATTGAAATAACTCACTCTGCAAAAAATAGAGACACCTTTGCTAGTGGAGCAATAATGTCTGCAGAATGGCTAGTAGATAAGAAAGGTTTTTATAATTTTAATGATTGTTTAAAAAATGAAAAATAAGTCGTATCAAAAAAAATTATTATTCTTCACGATTTTTACAGTAATTTATGTAATAGTAATGAGATTATTAGGTGGTGAATGGTTACTATTTTTACCACTATTTGTAGCTGACATAATGTTCTGGAAAACAATAAATTGGACATTTTGGAAAAAGAGAAAAAAGAAAAAAAGTAACAAAAGTGAGCTTAGAAACTGGGTCGAAGCAATTTTCTTTGCAGTAATTGCAGCATCACTATTGAGAACATTTCTAATTGAAGCATATACTATACCAACATCTTCAATGGAAAAATCACTTCTTGTTGGAGATTTTCTTTTTGTTAGTAAGCTAGCATATGGACCTAGAGTTCCAATAACTCCAGTTGCTGTTCCTTTAGTTCACCACACAGTTCCTGGAACAAAAAAGAAATCATACAGTGAAATTATTCAGCTTCCTTATCATAGAATGAAAGGAATTGGAAAAATTAAAAGAAATGACTGTGTCGTTTTTAACTGGCCTTCTGAAAAACTTGGAAGACCAGTTGATAAAAAGGAAAATTATATAAAAAGATGTGTTGGGATTTCTGGAGATGTTATTGAAATAGTAGATGGCCAATTAATTGTTAATCACAAAAAACACAATGAACCTGAAGGTATGAAAAAACAATTTTTTTATCAAATAAAAACTAAGGGTTCTGGTCTAAACCTGAAAACTCTATATAAAAAACATGATGTAACCGAAGGTAGTTACTACGGCAGAAATAAAAATGAATATGTCTTAACTCTTACTGACAGCACGAGATTTTTTCTCTCTAAGTATAAAAATGTAGTTGATATAAAAAGAAAAATTGATAAATCAGAAAAATATGAGTATATTTTCGGCAATTCAAAAGAAAGGCCATGGAGTTCAGATAACTACGGTCCAATTTCCGTTCCAAAAAAAGGTGAGAAAATAAACTTAACTACTCAAAATATTAAACTTTATGAAGATATAATTTTAAATTATGAAAACAATTTACTGGAGGTCCGAAATGATATAATTTACATAAATAACAAAGAAGTAGCTGAATATGAGTTTAAGCAAAATTATTATTGGATGATGGGAGATAACAGACACAATTCAGCAGATTCTAGATTTTGGGGATTTGTTCCAGAAGATCATATCGTCGGTAAAGCTCTATTTATTTGGATGAGCTGGGACAAAAATGCAAAAGGTATAAAAAAGGTGCGCTGGAAAAGACTTTTCAAAAGTGTTAAGTAAAGATTTTATTGTTTTACCGTCAGCGTACTTACCTCCAATTTCATATTATTACTTTTTAAGCAAGAATGAAGCAGCAATTATTGATATTCATGAAAATTTCATAAAAAGAAGCATTAGAAATAGAGCATATTTNTTAGGNCCAAATGGCCATATTTTATTAACNGTTCCNAAAAGAAAAACANTNTTCAGAAGNATGAANAAAATAGAAATTTTCNNAATAAGTAAATGGACTAGCAAGCATTGGAAAGCNATAANAAGCTGTTATAATTCTTCACCATANTTTNAATATTATAAAGATGATTTTGAAAATATTTANTCATTTAAACACAATTATCTTTTTGAGCTAAATAAAAAATTGAATGATTTAATTNTAGATATTTTAAAAATTAAATGTAATTGCATATACTCTGCTGATTATGTAATNACTCAAAATAAAGAAATGGATTTNAGGCAGCACAAATATTTACAANAATTTAATTANTCTAAAGTTTTTAAAGAACANAATAATAAAAATGAACTTTCTNTTATTGACTTAATTTTTAATTTNGGACCTGATTCAAAAAAATACTTAAAAAGTATTTATATTTAAATAAAAAATTGTGGATTTAAAATTCAANATTAATGAAGACTACTCGAAACTTCTTGTTTCGGATATGAAAAAAAAGCTTGACAAGATATATGTNGGNGGTGGNAAAGAAAAAATTGACAAGGTTCATAAAAANAANAAGCTAACTGCGAGAGAGAGAATTAAATATTTGGNAGATAATGATTCTTTCTTTGAAATNGCGGAGTTTGCTGGNTACGGAAAGTATGAGGAGTTTGGTGGATGNCCGTGCGGTGGCGTCGTGGCTGGTATTGCAAGGATTAATAANAAATTATGCTTNATTATTGCAAATGACTCTACTGTTAAGTCAGGTGCTTGGTTTCCAACGACTGCNAAAAAAAATCTTAGAGTTCAAGAGATAGCAATTGAAAATCATGTTCCAATAGTTTATCTTGTTGATAGTGCAGGAGTATTTTTACAACTNCAAGATCAAATTTTTCCTGATAAAGAGAATTTTGGNAGAGTCTTTAGAAATAATGCAATACTAAGCTCAAAAGGAATTTATCAAGTTTCAGCNATTATGGGACCATGCGTNGCNGGNGGGGCNTATCTACCAATTATGAGNGACGAGTCAATTATAGTNGANAAAACTGGAAGTATTTTTCTTGCAGGTAGTCATCTTGTGAAAGCAGCTATAGGAGAGATTGTTGAAAATGAGGAACTTGGCGGAGCNAAAACNCATTGTGAAATNTCAGGAGTTACAGACTANAAAGCCAATAATGATAAAGANGCTTTAGATAAAATCAAATCAATTTTTGAAAAAATNAATNTAAAAGAAAATAAAAGCTTNGACAGAATTAAATCTGAANNNCCNTTACATGAAAGNTCAAAAATCTANGGAATTATTCCAAAAGAAATCAAAGANAATTATGATGTTCTTGAGATAATTGAATGTATTGTTGACAAATCAGAATTTCTTGAATACAAAAAAGATTATGGAAAGACTATTGTTTGCGGTTATGCCAGAGTNGATGGATGGTCAGTTGGTATTGTAGCAAATCAAAGAAAAATTATAAAATCAAGTTCAGGTGAAATGCAATTTGGAGGTGTAATTTATTCTGATTCAGCTAATAAAGCTGCTCGNTTTNTATCAATATGTAATCAAAAAAANATTCCAATTATTTTTTTACAAGATGTGACAGGNTTCATGGTAGGATCTAAATCTGAAAAGGGAGGANTAATAAAAAATGGAGCTAAGCTAGTTAATGCTGTNAGTAATACTATTGTNCCNAAAATTACAATTATNATNGGNAACTCATATGGNGCAGGAAATTATGCAATGTGTGGTAAAGCATATGANCCTNGATTTATTTTNGCCTGGCCAAATTCTAAAATTGCTGTAATGGGAGGTGAGCAAGCAGCTAAAGTTATCATGCAACTTAATAAAAAAACATNTAAAAAAGNTGATCCTGAATATANANCCATAGTAGAAAATTATAACAAAANTGCAAGTGCATATAANGCAGCNTCAAATTTATGGATTGANAAAATNATCGATCCNGCAAAAACTAGAGATGCCATTTCTAAATCTTTGGAAGTTTCATGTATGAAAGAAATNAATGAATCNTACTCTAATGGTGTCATGCAAACATAGCTNATCAGAGTTTGTTATATTTGTAAGCAATTTTTTTNTATGATTANTATAACGTTTCCAGATGGTAAAAGTGAAAGNTTCAAAAGTGGTGTCACTTCACATGAAATTGCTTTAAGTATTTCNGANGGNCTAGCAAGAAATATATTAGTTTCNAAAGTTNACGGNAGACTTGTTGATATAAATNCNGAAATTAANAAGGATNCCNNNGTAGAATTTTACACATGGAAAGANAAAGAAGGTAAAGAAGTTTTTTGGCACTCGTCAGCTCATTTATTNGCTGANGCTNTTCAAGNATTATATCCAAAAGCTAAGTTTGGCATTGGNCCTGCTGTTGAAAATGGATTTTATTATGATATTGATTTTGGAGATAACAAGATATCATCTGAAGANTTTTTGTCAATTGAAACNAAAATGACTGAACTTTCAAGANNAAANAATACTTTTCATAGACAAGAAATATCAAAAAAAGAAGCTNTAGAATATTTTACTAAAAAAAATGANATTTATAAAGTNGAACTATTNAAAGATTTAAAAGATGGAGATATAACTTTTTACAAACAAGGTAATTTTNTAGATCTTTGTAGAGGTCCACATATTTCTGATACTGGAAAAATTAAGTCAATAAAGCTNTTAAACGTTGCGGGTGCNTACTGGAAAGGTNATGAGAGTAATAATCAATTNACTAGAATATATGGTATCTCGTTTCCCAAGAAAAAAGAATTACAGGAGTATCTTANAATGCTAGAGGAAGCAAAGAAAAGAGATCANAGAAAGCTAGNGAAAGAAATGGAGCTNTTTACTTTCTCNAATAAAGTTGGACAAGGTCTNCCACTNTGGTTGCCCAAAGGNACNAAACTCAAAGANAAGCTCGAAAATTTTCTNAGAAAAGCTCAAGAAAAAGCNGGTTATTTANCTGTATCAACTCCTCACATTGGAAATAAAGATCTNTATGTGTTATCNGGNCACTANGAAAAATATGGGGAGGATTCATTTCAACCAATAAAGACACCTAGTGAAAATGAAGAGTTCATNCTTAAACCTATGAATTGTCCTCATCATTGCGAAATTTANAAATCAAAAAAATATTCNTATCGTGATTTGCCCGTNCGTTTTGCAGAATTTGGAACTGTCTANAGATATGAGCAATCTGGNGAACTACATGGACTAACNAGAGTCAGNGGNTTCACGCAAGATGATGCTCATATTTTTGTGAGACCTGATCAACTCAANCAAGAATTTATAAATGTNATTGATTTGGTACTATATATATTCAACTCTCTAGGCTTCAAAGATTTTAAAACACAAATATCANTAAGAGACACAAATAAAAAAGAAAAGTACATTGGCTCAGATGAAAATTGGCAAAAGTCGGAAAATGCAATTATTGAAGCAACNAAAGAAAAAGNCCTTGATTGTGTAATTGAATACGGAGAAGCTGCNTTNTATGGACCGAAATTAGATTTCATGGTNAAAGATGCTATTGGAAGAGAATGGCAACTGGGTACAATTCAAGTAGATTATAATTTACCAGAAAGATTTGAACTAGAGTACACTGGTTCTGATANNAANAAGTATCGTCCAGTTATGATTCANAGAGCACCATTTGGATCATTNGAAAGATTTATTTCTGTCCTTATTGAGCATTGTGAAGGTAACTTTCCTCTTTGGTTGTCCCCNGAACAATATATTATTTTACCAATTAGTGANAAATANAATGATTATGCTAAGAAAATCATGGATTTATTAAAAAATTACGATATTTGCGGCCTNATTGATGAAAGGTCTGAAAGAACNGGAAGAAAAATTAGAGANGCTGAACTTTCAAAGGTNCCTTTNATNATAGTAGTTGGTGAGAAAGAAGTNAAGAAAAACTTGATGAGTGTNAGAAGACATGGTGGANAAGATTTAGGTCAANTGAGTTTGGAAGAATTTACTTTGATGATAAAAGANGANATAGACAAAAGTTTGGTTTAAAGCAAATAATAAGGTTATAAAGAAAAGGTTATAAAAAAAANGAGAGCAACAGATTAAAAATCAACAAGCAGATAATNGCTCCTTTCATCAGAATTGTTGGAGATAATATTGAATCGAAAATAATTNCGCTAGATAAAGCNATGATGATTGCCCAAAGNAAGGGATTAGATTTAGTTGAAATTTCTCCAAAAGCTGACCCTCCTGTTTGNAANGTTATTGACTANAAAAAGTTTGTTTATGATCAAAAAAAGAAGCAAAAAGCTATAAAGCAAAAAGCTCAAAAAATTATTATCAAAGAAATAAGATTTGGACCTAATACTGGAGAGCATGACTTTGNTTTTAAGCTAAAACATGCTCAAAANTTTTTGCAAGAAGGTGCNAAAGTNAAAGCTTTTGTTTTNTTTAGAGGAAGAACAATTATATTTAAANANCAAGGAGAAATTNTATTATTAAAATTAGCTCAANCNCTNGAAGAAATTGGTGTTGTNGAANNAATGCCNAAGCTNGAAGGNAAAAAAATGACAATGGTAATAGCGCCAATAAAGAAAAAATAAGATTATGCCNAAAATGAAAACAAAATCTGGAGCTAAGAAGAGGTTTAAATTAACTGGCTCTGGNAAGATTAANAGAAAGCACGCTTTTAAGTCTCATATTTTAACTAAAAAAGAGACTAAACAAAANAGAAATTTAACCAAAACAACATTAGTGCATAAATCTGATGAAAAAAATATAAAAGCACAACTTTGTTTATAAATTATAAAAATTATGCCAAGATCAGTAAATACAGTAGCATCTAAAAGAAGAAGAGGTAAGATTATNAAAGCTGCCAAAGGTTATTTTGGTAGAAGGAAAAATGTTTATACNGTTGCAAAAAATGCTGTAGAAAAAGCACTTTCTTACGCCTACAGAGACAGAAAAAANAAGAAAAGAGAATTNAGAGCATTGTGGATTCAAAGAATNAATGCAGGAGCAAGATTAAATGGAATGTCTTACTCAAAGATGATTAATCTNTTGAATAAATCAAATGTNGAGATAAATAGAAAAGTNTTAGCTGATTTGGCTATGAATCATCCTGAAACTTTCAGTGATATTGTNTCTGAAATANAAAAAAANANTTAATCTTTTTCAGATAATTTCNTCTTCAAAATCNTAGATATNANCTTACCNTCTGCTTTTCCAGANAATTCTTTCATTANNAANCCCATCAACCTACCCATATCTTTTAATGAAANATTATCNATTTCATNAAGTTTTNTTNTNATNNNNTCNTCTATTTCATCTTCACTNAGTTGTTNNGGTAAATAAACNNCNANATATTTAATTTGTGNTAATTCTTCTTTTTCGAGATCNACTCTGTTNTTACTTTTAAANATTGAGGCNGATTCTTTTCTTTGTTTGACTAATTTTGAAATAATTTGAATCGCTATTTCATCACTCATATTTGTTTTTCCGTCNTTAGTAAGTTCNAACAANATTGCAGATTTTACNGANCTNAGAGCTGCNANCTTGTCNACATTCTTCTCNTTCATNGAAAGCTTTATTTCATTATTTATTTTTTCCTGAATACTCATAATTTAATTTATTATTTTTGNTTAATTANTTGGTCATATGCTTCCNTTGCATATNTNTANTCNGGNTTNATTTCNANTGCTCTTTTGTAATCAACCTCNGCTTGAGCTATATTNCCTAANTTNTCAAANCAAATACCTCTAGAATAATANGCTTCNTGAAAATTGCTATATGAGTATATTGCATCTGAAAAGTTATTTGCAGCAACATCATAAACTTCAAGCTCCATATGAATAAAACCTAAATTATAATGNCCATTCATATTAAAGGGGTCATATTTAAATAATTGGTTATATCCTTCAATGGCNTTATTNTANTCCTTANTATGNTGNTAAAATAANGCTTTATTGTATAATGTATTAATATTTTTTGAATCTAATCTTAATGCAGAATTATAATACNTNATNGCTAGAGTATCNAANTTTTTNTGNTATACTTGTCCTAATTGAATATATGACTCTANATTTTGTGGATNAACATCAATTGANTTATAAAAACAAGTAATTGAATTTTCAATNTTATTTAAGTTCTTAAAACNATAGCCTAAAAGCAAATGAACATTGGATTGATTATAGTCTAATTCTAATGATTTATTGAAAATTTCAATTGCATTTTTATATTTACCAAATGCGAGAAGTATTTCTCCTTTTAGAGCAAAAGCCTTGGCATCATTTTGACTAATTTTTATTGATTTTTCTATGTACTCTAATGCTAAATTTGGATATTCATTTTTAGAATGGTTTTCTTTTGATATTTCAAAAAATATTTTTGAGGCTAAATAATAATTTTTTGGGTTTAAACTATCAATTTTTATACAATGATCTAAATCAAAAAGACAAGCCTCGAGCTTTCCTTTTGAATAGTTACTCATTATTCTTTCTTTCAATAATTTAACATTATTGGGTTCTAAGATTATTTTTTCTGAAATACTTAACTGATAATCTGTCTTCTGACTTGTGCCAGTGCACGAGACAATAAAAAATGTCAATAAAACAAAAGTGAAAAATTTATGTTGAACTAATTTTTTGTTTAATACTTTCACAAAGCTCTAGATTATCACTTAATATTTTTTTTACAGAATCTCTTCCTTGGCCTAACTTAGCGTCTTCATAAGAGAACCATGAGCCACTTTTTTGAATTATATCCAATTCAACTGCTATATCAAGTAATTCTCCTGATGATGATATTCCTTCGCCAAACATAATATCAAATTCAACTTTTTTAAACGGAGGCGCAACTTTATTTTTAACTACTTTGACTCTAGTTCGATTTCCAACAACTTCATCGCCGTTTTTAATAGCTCCTATCCTTCTAATATCCAATCTAACTGAGGAATAAAACTTTAAAGCATTACCTCCTGTTGTTGTTTCTGGATTCCCAAACATAACACCAATTTTCATTCTGATTTGATTTATAAAAATACATGTGCAACCAGTTTTATTTATTGTGGCTGTCAATTTCCTTAGCGCTTGAGACATTAATCTTGCATGTAATCCCATTTTAGAATCACCCATTTCTCCCTCTATCTCAGATCTTGGTGTTAATGCTGCAACCGAATCAATGACAACCAAATCAACTGCACCTGAACTGATTAAATGATCTGCAACTTCCAAAGCTTGTTCTCCATTATCTGGCTGTGATATCAACAACTCATCTATTTTTACACCCAAATTTGAAGCATATGTAGCATCAAAAGCATGTTCAGCATCAATAAATGCAGCGATACCTCCTTGCTTTTGGACTTCTGCAATTGCATGAATAGTTAAAGTTGTTTTCCCAGATGACTCAGGGCCATAGATTTCAATTACTCTACCTTTGGGATAACCACCAATTCCTAATGCTGCATCAAGTCCTATGGATCCTGACGGAATAGCAGAAATATTCTCTTGAACTTTGTCTCCTAACTTCATAACAACTCCTTTACCATAAGATTTTTCAAGTTTACCTAGAGTTAGTTCAAGCGCTTTTAGCTTATCTTCCTTTTTAGACATATTAATTATTTTTTTACAAATTACCTAAATTAATATCCAATATTTGATTTATAAATAATGATTTATTAACATTTGAAAAAATCATTTAATAGCTAAGCAAATTTTACAAACACATTTATTTTTGCTTGCTTTACAGTACTCTCTACCATAAAATATTATTTGCAAATGTAATTTGTTCCATAGATTCTTTTCAAAAAACTTTTTTAAATCCTCTTCAGTTTTTTTTACGTTTTTTCCAGAACTTAAACCCCATCTTTTTGCTAGCCTGTGTATGTGAGTATCAACAGGAAATGCAGGTACTTTAAAAATTTGAGACATTATTACAGAAGAGGTTTTATGCCCTACTCCAGGAAGACTTTCTAAATCTTCAAAATTATTTGGTACTTTCGAGTTAAATTTTTCAATTAAAATTTCAGAGGTCTTAAAAATATTTTTTGCTTTGGTAGGAGCTAGACCAATCTGTCTTATAAGATTTTTAATTCTTGAGATTCCCAAATCAACCATTTTTGCTGGAGTTGGTGCAAGTGAAAAAAGATCTGGGGTAATTTCATTCACTTTTTTATCAGTACTTTGGGCGCTCAACATTACTGCTATTAAAAAAGTAAAGTCGTTTATATGATCTAGAGGTATATAGACCTTTGGATATAAATTCTCAAGAGTTTGGATAATAAATTCCCTCTTTTCTGATTTTTTCAAACAACTTCTAATTTAGATTAATAATCAAATTATTTAAAAAATTGGACTTTTTATATTTTATTGATTTACTGTAATCGATTATTGTTCTTAGTGTTTCTTCCTTTGGAAGTTTGGTAACTTTGTTTTTTGATTTTAAAAAATTTTTTCTTTTAGTAGAATTTCTGCTCATCCGATAATTTTTGGTTAATAATCAGATAAACGAAATAAAATACAATATATTACATTTCTAGATTAATTTTTTTTTCTGAAGAAAACTTTCTAAGATTTAACAAAGCATATCTCATTCTGCCTAGAGCTGTATTTATACTGATATCACAAAGCGAAGCTATCTCTTTAAAACTTTTGTCTTCATAGTACCTGAGTTTCAATACTGTTTTTTGAGAATCAGGAAGTAAATCTATAAGCCTAGCTAAATCATTGAAAATCTCTTTTTTAATTATTTTTTTTTCTACTGTTAAGCTTTCATCCTTAATAAAATCAAATAAATTATAATCCTCTCTTTGATTAACTATATTTTGAGTCTTTATCCTTCTGAAGTGATCTATAATTAAATTATGAGCAATTCTAAATATCCAAGGAACAAACTTTCCTTCTTCATTATAAGACCCTTTTTTCAACGACTTAATTGCTTTGATAAAAGTATCTTGAAAAATATCATCTGCAATATCTTTGTTTTTCACTTTAGACATTATGTAACCAAATATTTTGGATTTGTGCCTATTAAGTAAAACTTCAAATGATTTGTTATCGCCCTGAATGTAATTCTTGACAAGTGACTTGTCCTCAATTTTATAAAACATATACTACTAGATTAGAGTTATTAAAGTAGAAATGTGTCTTATAGGCGTTTTTTTTAAATATATTAACAAATATAGTGATAGTAATTAAATTATACAAACCATATTATTTAATTTTGTAGATTGTTTAATAATGAAGGAAAAGATATTCATAAAAGGTACAAGAGTAAATAATCTCAAAAATATTGACGTTGTCATTCCTAAAAACAAAATTGTTAGCATAACGGGCGTCTCAGGATCAGGCAAGTCGAGTTTAGCTTTTAACACATTACATGCTGAAGGACAGAGGAGATATATTGAGAGTCTCTCTTCTTACGCAAGACAATTTCTTGGCAAAATTGATAAACCAGACGTTAGTGAAATCAATGGCATATGTCCGGCAATAGCTTTAGAACAAAAAAACGGAACAAAAAATCCAAGATCTACGGTAGGAACTGTTTCTGAAATATATGAGTACCTAAAACTTTTATATGCTAGAGTTGGAAAAGTTTATATTGATAATGAAGAATTTACAATTCATAAAGTTGATGATATCATAAAGTCTTGCTTAGACAACTTAAAAAATAAAGAAATAAGTCTTCTTATTAAAAAGAAAATAGACAAGAAAAAATTAGTTTATCAGGGTTATTCTGAGGTTTTTATAAATAATAAAGTTATAAATATCAATGATCTTGAAGATGAATACCCAAAAGTAGGGTTCGTCTTTATTGATACTTTAAAATCAATTGAGGATAATAGCTCAAGACTTTATGAATCAATTGAAATTGCTAAAGAACAATCTAATAGACTACATGTAATGTGTGAAAATGAAATTCATGAATTTGTCTTTAAGCATGACAATAATGAAATAAAAATAATAGAACCAAGTGTAAATTTATTTTCATTTAACAATCCATATGGTGCATGCAAAAACTGTCAAGGTTATGGAGATACCACAGGTATTGATGAGAATAAAGTAATTCCTGATATGAATCTTTCTGTTTATGAAGGAGCTGTTAAATGTTGGTCAGGCACTAAATTATCTAAATGGAAAACAAATTTCATTAATAAAATTTCAGCTGATTTTCCAATTCATAGACCCTATAGAGACTTGAGTAAGCAAGAGAAAGAAATTCTTTGGAATGGCACAAAAGATGCCAAAGGAATAAATACTTTTTTCTCAAAACTTGAGAAGAAAAAGTATAAAATTCAAAACAGAGTTTTACTTTCAAGATATACAGGAAAAACACTATGTAATGTTTGTAATGGTTCTAGGTTAAGAAAAGAATCTAATTACGTAAAGATTGATGAAAAAACAATAACTGAGCTCAGTGACATGAGCTTAAAAGATTTATCAGCTTTCTTCAAAAAAATTGTTCTAAATGATGAAGACTTAGCAACATCAGAAAGATTATTACAAGAAATTAGAAACAGAATAGATTACTTACTAAACGTTGGTTTAAGTTATTTGAGCCTTTCAAGAAAATCAAATACACTGTCCGGTGGAGAGTTTCAAAGACTTAATCTAGCCAATTCACTTGCAAGCTCTTTAATTGGTACAATGTATATTTTAGATGAACCCAGTATAGGCTTACACCCTAAAGACACTCACAAACTAATGGAAATCATAACTAAGCTTAAAGAAATTGGAAATACAGTAATAATCGTTGAGCACGATAAAGATATTATTCTAAACTCTGATTATATTATTGACATTGGACCAAAAGCTGGTAGTTTGGGTGGTAAAGTTGTTTTTGCAGGAGAAAAATCAGAAATTAACAATTACAATCAAAGTCTGACACTAGATTATTTGACAAATAAAAAAATCATTAAAAAATCTTTGGTTGAAAGAAAAAGTGATTCTTTAATAAGATTAAAAAACGTAAATGTAAACAATATTAAAAACCAAAATTTTAATATTCCTCTGGGACTTATTTGTACAATAACCGGAGTAAGTGGATCTGGTAAATCTTCATTATTAAATAAAGTAATTGAACCGGGTCTTAAAGCCTTTTTTGAATCAGGCATTACTCAGATTAAAGAATGTGAGAGTTTTGAAATACTAAGTAATATCTATAAAAATGTTGAATATCTTAGCCAAAATCCAATAGGAAAATCATCACGATCAAATCCTGTTACCTACTTAAAAGCATATGATGATATTAGAAATTTATTTGCTAGACAGCCACTTTCAAAGCAAAGAAAGTACAAGTCTGGATTCTTCTCTTTTAATATTGCAGGTGGAAGATGTGAGGAATGCAAAGGGGAAGGTGAAATAAATATAGAAATGCAATTTATGGCTGATGTAAAAATAAAATGTGAAAAGTGCAATGGAAAAAAGTTTAAAGATGAGGTTCTAGACATCCAATTTAATAGCAAAAATATAAATGATATACTTAATTTAACAGTATCTGAGGCTATAGAATTTTTCAAGGAATACAATGAAGACAAGATTGTTAAAAAATTAGATTTTTTAAATCAAGTTGGTCTTGAATATGTTAAGCTTGGGCAATCCTCAAGTAGTTTAAGTGGTGGAGAGGCACAAAGAGTTAAGTTAGCTTATTTTTTATCAAAGTCTAGTAAACTAGATAAAACAATTTTTTTATTTGATGAACCTACAACAGGGCTTCATTTTGAAGATATCAAAAAACTATTAATTTCTTTTGATAAGCTTATAGAACTAGGAAATTCAATAATTTGCATAGAGCATAATCTTGACATAATTAATAATTCTAATTGGATTATTGATCTAGGCCCGGATGGTGGAAGTGAAGGGGGAGAGAAAATATTTAGTGGAGAAATTAAAAAACTAATAAATTGTAAAAACTCTCACACTGGACGATATTTGAAAAAATATTTAATTGAGACCAATCAAAAAATTCTCTAAAATAATTGATGCACTTATCTTATCAACATTTTTTTTGTTTCCTCTTTGTTTTTTTTTATGAGATTGATTAAGAAATCTTTTGGCAAGTTTAGATGTTAGTCTCTCATCTTCAACAAAATGGTTAATTTTCGGAAATTGTTTTTTTAATTTTAAATGAAATTTAAAACACATTTCTGTAGCATCAGTATTACTTCCGTCCAGATTAATTGGAACTCCAACAACAATGGAAGCTACTTTTTCACTTTCAATAATTTTTTTTAAAATTTCAATGGGTTTATTATTCTCAATTGTTATTAGTGGAAAAGCAATTTTTTGATTAATATCTGATATTGCAATTCCAATTCTTTTCTTTCCATAATCAATTCCAATTACTTTTGACATATAAATTATTTAATGCTATAAATTATTTCAAGCTCACCTTTGTCATAAATAATAAAGCTAAATTTTTTAGTTCTGATGCATTAAACTCTCTGTCAAACAAATCAACTTTATGTAAAAAAGAAAAAAGAATAGAAAAAAATGTTCTCATATTTAAAATAAGTTTTTACAGTATATACAACTCTCTCTCTGGCAAGATTTATAATTACTAGTACGTATTTCACCGATAATAGTTTCTATTAAGTTCAAAAAATCTTTTTGAAAATTATTATTTGTTTCAAAGATATCATGATTGTGTTTTAAAAACTTTAGTCCATCATCAATTTCTTTTAACGAAATATTTGCTGAAATAATTTTTTCATTTTTTATTTCATGACAACTTGAAGCTAAAAACAGATAAAACAAAAGTTGAAAAGCTTTGGGTCTATTTTTTATTTCCTCAAAACTATCAAAATATTTAAAGTTCAGCTCCTTATGATCTACCCTCCCTGTTTTGTAGTCAATAATTCTAAAATCTTTTTCAAATCGATCAATTCTGTCAATGATAGCAAAAAACTTAATTTTATTGTGAGCAGTTTTTATCTCAAAATCTATTTTTCTTTCAGTATCAATAATTTCAATTTTAGCTCCTTTTTTTACTAAGCTCATATCATAATCAAGCATTTTTGTAATTAATTCTTTAGTCATTTTAAAATTTGCATAATTAATACCTCTTAGATCCTTTGTTCCTAAAATTTTAAACATTTCAGCTTTTATTAATAAGTCAATACCATCATTCATTTTTTCAAAATCTCTGACATTTAAAATTTTATGAGGATATATTTTTTCTAAAATACTGTGAGCAAGATTTCCAAAAGTCATTGGGTTTAGATTTTCTTCAACTTCTTGAGGCTCTTTTATAGCAAGAATATACTTGCAATAAAATGATACAGGACATCTGAAATATGTTGTTATTGATGATGCTGAGATTCCAGATAATAACCAATTATCAATAAGCTCATTGCATCCCTTGTTTTCAATTTCATTAATACTTTCTTTAGAAAAGAGTTCAGATTCATAATTGAAATAATTGATTTGTGTTGATTTATACTCAGATTCTAGTTGAGTAATAAATCTGCTTTTTTCTCCAAATGAGAAACTATCTGATTTAGTTTGATAAATTAAATTAACTTTTCTTGCTCTTTGTAAAATTCTATAAAAATGATAAGCGAATATAGCTTCATTACGTTTTGAATAATTTATACCAAAATGAATTTTTAGATCATATGGTATAAAGCTAATGCTAGGTTGGTTTTTAGGAAGAATTCCTTCATTTAAATCAATAAAAATTACATTTTTAAAGTCTAAAACTCTGGATTCAAGAATTCCCATAACTTGTAGTCCACTCATGGAGTTTCCTGTGAACGTTACACTTAATTTTGATGATTCTCTAGTAAACAATTTTAAAAACGATTCGATGGTAATTTCAATATCATCAAATAGGTATTGAAGTTGAACTAAAACATCAATAACTTTAATAAAAATTTCACGTTGAAAAACATTTTTCTCAATTTCTAAGAATTCACTTAATAAATTAATAATTTGAGGCACTAGCTCATTTACATTAGAATATTTTTTGGTAAATAATTTATAATTTGTATTTAGCTTTGTAATTGTCTCAGGGGCAATGTTTACAAGATTCTCATTATTTATTTTTTTTATTACTTTGTCTATATTTTTGTTATCAATAACTTTTCTTGACAGGCTACTATTTAAAATATTTAATAAATCAACATAGTAGAAACTTTTAGAATTTGATTTGACTGAATTAAGCTTCAAAAAAGAAATTACATAATCAATAATTTGAGATGACTTGAGAGGATATCCAAGAGTGACATTTAATTCGCTAATATTTTTTGGTAAATGATGAATCACCGAAAGCAATTTTGATTCGTCAGGCAATATAATTATTGACTCTCCACTACCTATTTCATTCTCTGGTATGCTAGATAATATGTTATAAACTGCATTGGCCTGACCTATTGAATCAGAGCAAGAAATTATATTGAACTCATCTTTTTCTATGGACATATTTTCACTAACTCCTTTAAAATCTATATCACTCCATTTTCTTTTTTGTTTTCTTAGAAAATCTCCAGCTTCATGATCAATATTTTCAAAATAATATTTATCGGTATCCCAATATACTCTTGCTATATCTCTATTTTTTAAATTATCAATTATTTTTTCTTCTGACTGAGTTAAGGCGTTCAACCCAATAAACCAAATTTTTTCATATTCTGATTGATAATTAAAAATTTTCTCTGATGCAATTCTATATGCCATACCCTTATATGCTTTATTTTTAGAAATCAAGCTTTGATATAATTCATCGTACCACTTTTTAAAATTTGAATAAAAAGTTAAATAATTTTCTTGTTCGGCGGTTAGATGATCATTATTGAAACTCCATTCTTCATTGGTCCAACTTTCCAGCTCCTTAACTTCTAATAGACTTCTAAAAATTTTTGATGAATCAACACATCCCAAATCAACATCGTTGAAATCATTTAATAAAATCTGTGCCCAGTCATAAAATTCATCAAACTTCTTCTTATCATCAGCTTTACTAAATATCTTAAAAAACTCAGTAAGAGTATACAAGTTATCTATAACTTCAATATTCGCTATTTCAATTATGAACTGTTCTATAGTTAGTATTCTTGGAAGAAAAATTGGGTTATCTAATTTCTTAGAAATCTCTTTCTTTAAATGCTGTATTGATCTTTTGGAGGGCAAAACAATGGCAATATTTCTTTTTTTAAGAATTATTTTTTTTAGTACCTCATCGGCTATTAATGATAAAAACTTATTGCTCATCTGCTATATAATTTTTAACATATATGAGTTTAGTCTTTATGTTTCTATATCCCAATAAACTATAAATGTCAGAATATTCTTGAATCTTTTCTAAATGATCATCTTTCTCAACACCTGTTTTAAAATCAATAATCAAAACCTCATTATCTTTGATAATAACTTTATCTGGAATGAACGATCTACCATCTCTAAGCAGTATCTCTTTCTCATTGATCACTTCAAAAGCATTAAAGAAATAACTTCTAATTTCATCATGTAACAAAAACTCATTAATTTGTTTTTCGAGCTTTATAGATTCGGACTTATTACAAACGCCTTGAACAAGCAAGTCATTAATAACTTTACTAATTAAATCAATTGAACTTATTCTTGACAATGCTAAATGAAATATAGTCCCCCAATCTTTTTTATCAATTATTTTTTTATCATTCTCAGTAAATTTAAACTTTAATAAATCTTTCCAGTTTTTAAATTTATTGTAAGTGCTTATCTTTATTGATAAGTTCGAAGTTTTTTTATCAGTTGAAGTAAAATCTTTTTCACCAAAAACAAAAGGATATTTAAATTCTTGAATACAAAAAAAAGAGTTTAAATACCCTTTTTGTAAATGTTCAAATTTGTTTTCAAGTTGGCTTTTAGAGGGGTTTTTAGAGTATATATATAGTCTATCAACTGCCCTTGTCATAGCAACATAAAGTTTATTAATATTGTCCATGAAATTCAGTTCTCTTTCCTTTTCATATATTTCAGAAAACAAACTGTCCTTTAAGCTTGAGGAGTAGTTTAATATTAAACTCAAAATTTCTGATTTATAATTAAAATCATTAGCATATATAAATTTCCTATTCAAATTTCTGTCCCAATTAAATGGAATAATTACGTTCTTAAATGACAATCCTTTGGATTTATGAATAGTTAATAAATTAACAGCATTGATATTTGACGGAGATTGTATTTTTTCTTTATGATTATTTTCTTCCCAAAATTTGATAAATGACTCTAAGTTACTTGAGTACTTATTTTGATAGTTAAGAGCAAAATTTTTAAAATGATGAACATAAGCATCATTTTTAAGATTAAAATCTAAGATAATTTTCTCAACAATTTCGTAAATAGAATAACTTAAAAATTGTTTTTTATCATAATTTGGATATGTACTAGTAATTCTTTTTTCAAATCTCTCTGCTGAAATTGATAAAGCTTTTAAATCATGTTTGTCTAGTTCATCACCAAACAAATAATTTAAAACTAAAAAGCGTGTAAAACTATCTGAAAGTTGAATGTTTTTTATAAAATTGATGATAAACTTTACTTGCATACATCTAGCCAATAGTAGCCCCTCATCAGAAATTATTGGAATATTTTTTGATACGAGGTGATAAGCTATTCTCTGTATATCTTTATTACTATTGCATAATATTGCAATATCTTTGTACGAACTTAAATTTTTGGATACCAAATCAAATATTTCTGAACTTATTTTATTGCATATTGCATTATCAAAATCGTCATTATCAAGTAACTCTATGTTAACATAACCTCCTACTTCAGCGAATGAATCTTTTTGATGTAAATTTTGATAAATATTTTCGACAATCTCAAAACCACAATTTTGCTTTATTTTTTCAAAGAAATCATTATTAAATTTTATGATATTTTTCTTTGAACGAAAGTTATTCTCCAAGAAAATCATTTCATATTGTGATTTAAGCTTATTTTCCCATTCATGAGACGTAGAAATTAATTCCATATCCACTAGTTTAGGTAAATCAATAAATTGATTTACTTCACTTGATCTCCATCTGTAAATTGACTGTTTTGCATCACCTACTATTAGACTTTGATTATCATCAACAGAGTCAACAATTAATGGTAATAAATTTTGCCATTGAAGAATAGATGTATCTTGAAATTCATCAATTAGAAAATTTTTATATTTCCTACCAATTTTTTCATATATGAAAGCTGATGGTTGATTAACAATTATTTTATTAATTAATTTATTGAAGTTTGAAATATGTTGTACGTTACTTTTCTCACAATACCTTTCAACAAATGATAAAATATCATTTATAAATTTCATCAAGAATATATTTTCATTTAAAATGATATCTGTATTTAATTTTTTTGTGCAATGCTTATATTCATTGTAATAAATTTGAAGCTGCTTTGAAATTGATACTCTTTTTGAGCTATCAAACATTTTTTTTCCAATAGATGAGAAAATCTCACCTGATTTAACTCTATTTTCAATTCTAATATTATTTTTTTGTAACCAAATCTTATCATCTAGCATCATTGAATCAAAAAAATTATAAATTTTAGGTCTCTTTAAAAGATAATCAATAGTGATATTATTTTGCTGAAGATATTGGGAGGATTTTTTATTAAGTTGGCTTAATTTTTTTTTATTTTCTTCAGCAGACGATTTAATTTTATTTTGCAACTCAATAAAAAAATCATTATCAACTTTTTTTGGAAAACTGATGTATGACTTTTCTTTAAGAACTTGTTTAGTAAAGTTTTCAATTTCAGAAACTAAATCTGTACTTTTTTTGGACTTGAGTTTATAAAAAAGGAAAGACATAAAGTTTCTTGTTAGAAAACCTTCCTCGCTATCTATTTTATTTAATAATTCTTTGATAGCTGGTTCAATAATCTTTTCGATATCTAACTCAATCTCAAAATTATTGCTGATTCCAAAATCTCTAGCAAAAGATCTTACTATTTGATAATTAAATTTATCAATAGTCATAATACTTAAATCAGAATAATTATGAATCATTTTTGAATGAATTATTGAAGCTTTTTCAAATATTTCTTCTTCATTTAGTGCCGTTCTGAGCTTCAATTCATCTAAAACATATTGATCAATAGATTTTTCTGAAATGTTTTTTAAGTAACTGAGTATTCTATCTTTCATTTCATTTGCTGCCTTGTTGGTAAATGTAATTGCGAGAATTCTTTTGAAATAATCTTTACTTTTATTAGATAAGCAAATGGCAATATAATTGATAGATAATGTGAAAGTTTTTCCAGAACCAGCAGAGGATTTATAGACAGTTAAGTTGGGTTTCATTATCTGTGTGAATATAAAGATTTAATCAAATATTAATAATATTTTGATAAGAATTGTAAATTTGGGATAGTATAAGAATTTTAAAGTGAGTACAAAAGAGAGAATTGAAATACTTCGCGAGTATTTGAAAAAAAACAGAGAGTACATTGGAGAAGTGATTTTTGGCTATAAAACTAAAGAAGGAAAACAATTCGACATTTATCTTCTAATTGCAATAGTCATATCAGTCATCGGAGTCATTCTAAGCTCTAATGAACAGATAAAAAATTCTTATGGTATCCTTCTTACCTTAATTGAATGGATATTTACTATTTTGTTTACTATTGAGTATGCATTAAGAATTTATACTGCAAAAAACAAAAGAAGATATATTTTTTCTTTCATGGGAATAGTTGATTTATTATCAATCGTTCCCACATACTTATTCTTCTTTTATCCACCAATTCATGTTCTTGTTGATATCAGAGTAATAAGACTAATTAGGATATTTAGAATATACGGACTGACTAGATACATGAGAGGAGCTAATACTATGCAGATTGCTTTAAGATCATCAAGGCCAAAGATCACAGTTTTCCTACTTTTTTTAAGTATAACTGTTACAGTAATTGGTACTCTAATGTATATAATTGAAGGTCAGAGTAATGGCTTTGAGGACATTCCTAAATCGATTTATTGGACAATCGTAACCATTACCACTGTGGGTTATGGAGATGTGGTTCCACTTACTGCTGTAGGTAGGTTTCTTGCAGCACTGTTAATGATTTTAGGTTACGCAATTATTGCACTTCCTACAGGAATTGTTTCCGCTGAAATCACAAAAGAGGTAGAACAACAAAAAAGTAATTTAAAAAACAAAGAAATACTTGATAAACTGGATGAACTTCAAAAAAAGTTTGATGAACTAAAAAATGAAAGTAAAGACAGCAGCTAATAAATCTTAATACAAATTGAGCTGAATCATTTAAATATTGATAAT
>PBAP01000010.1 GCA_002716345.1 Flavobacteriales bacterium
TTACTAATCAGATTACTGTTATTTGTATTAATATTTGATAAATTATTATTCGCGCTTTCTACTATTACTCCGTCTAACAAACTTGCAAACCATGCATTTCCTAGATCATCAAAATCACACGAAAGAATGAAATTACCTGGATTAATTACTGACCAACTGGTACCATTAAAGAAACTAACTCCGGAGCTAAAGTTTGCGTGTGAGCACCAAACATCACCACTTTGATTAATATCTATATTTACAATTTTGTTGTCTGATAGTCCTGAAAGCATATCATATGACAGCCAAGTGCTACCGTTATAAACACTTAACCCAAAGTTTGTCCCAACATATACTTCATTATTTANACCNCATTTNATAGATAATATATTATTATCAATAATACCGTCTGAAACATTATAATTAGTAAAGGATATTCCATCAAAANATGAAACNCCNTTATTTGTACCAATCCATATNTTACCACTATTGTCTGTGTCGATGCANGTAATAAAATCACTAACTAAACCATCANTACTNTAAAAATTTTCAATGTTTTGTGATTTTGTAAATAAAGAAAAGCTAAGCAGTAAAAAAAATAGTACTAATCTCACTTGAAGTTATATTTTAATCAATTTAACTATTTGATCAGTATTACTAATGCGAATGAAATAAGTTCCTTTATTAAGTGTTTCAATTGAAATAAAATCAGTGTTTTTTCCTTTCATCACCTCTCTNAAAAACATATCGAAAATTGTAAAATTAGATTTCTGACTAAAATTCAAATACTTATTAGATGGATTAGGGAAAATTTGAATCTTTTCTTTAATTATTTCATTGTTGCTTGTCAATAAATTATTACTTCTGTTGAAGGTATGTGGTTGCAAAACAAATGAGCCGAAACCATTCGGAGACCTTGCAAATGCTATATCGGCAGGTTGAGGAGCAATTGTGATTGAATCAAATANTACACCACTTGAATTTGATAAAGTAATTTTCTCTCCAAAGTTGAAAAGTCTAAAATTCGCATGATTAAAACCTTCTTGCTTTTGNTCATCAGCCCAAATTATATAGTAACCATCCGGCTCAATTGCAATTGAAGGCAACTGCCATTTAAAAAGATTTGTTGATGTATCTGATAAAAATAAATCTTCAACATTAATATAAGAGTTAGTAGAGTTATATAACTCTATCCAATCATCTGTTTCACCAGCAGGATCTTCAACCGCACTAACATTATTTGACATTAGCTCGTTGATAACAATACTTGAAACTGGAAGATTCACATTAACTGAGTAATACTCAAAAGCTGCTCTTGCAGGTGAGAATTCTCCAGCAATATTATTTTCAGCATATACATAAAAATCAATCTTATTACAAGTATTTGAAATTTTTGCACCAAAAATACCATCATTTGGCAATCCATCATTATTATTACCATCATCAAGCATGGTAATACTTGTAAATTTCATATTGTCACCAAACCTAAAATTTAGAAATACACTGTCAACATTAGAAACTGTTGCGTTNACAAAGATGTCATCTCCTAAATTATAATTTGTTGGGTAATTAACATTAGTAATATCTGGATGTCCATTGTAGCCTGCATAATTAGATAAATAATTTTCTCTGCTGCTCATTAACTGAGTGATACCTGGACAATCTCCATTCACCAGACTTACAGAATTNTTAAGATTTGAAAGGAAATCAGAGTATGTATAAAATTTATTTGTATCGTTTTGGACATGAGCATCTATCAGTGATCTCATTTGGTTAGCTCTATTTATGTAACTCTGATTAGTAAAGTTTTCACTAACAATAGTTCTAATATGAGCAAGATACATTTTTCTATTTCTCTCACTAGCAAATAAATTTCTCATTAGTGGTCTAGGTGATAGTGACATATTATTATGATGCACAAATGGATCCATNTTTTGAGCTTGTGGAATTGAAAAGCCATTAAAATAAAGTGCAGACGCATCAGTCAATCTAAAACCTCCAAATGACATATTTAAATCCCAAATNANAGGACTAAATTGGTTTGTTAATTCTNTATACAAATAATAATTTTGTGAATAGCCAATGTAGGAGTCAAANTTNACTAGAACATAATTGAATGCATGCATCCACAACGTTCTGTCAATGTTTAAGTTATCATCTAACGAGTTTGGGAAATTATTAAGTGTATCAATAAGTCCATATAATTGAGACCAACCATATAAAGATTCTAATCTGTAATAGTCATAATAATCAGTGCTGTCACTACCGTGTGAATCACTCAAATTTGAGTTTTCACCACCAATACTTATATCAAGATTGTCAGGCTCACATTTAAAAAATGGATTGTGTCTTTCTCCAAAGTTTGTACTTACAAAATCTCTGTTAATTGCCTCAACATTAGTATACAAACCCCACAATGTGTCATTAATAAATACATTAGCAAAATTTGCTTTTGGTGCTGGCATGTANTTTCTNGCAATTTCATATGATAAAACCTCTCTCAAAAAACTCGGATCATATATTGAATTTGCCAACTTTATTTTTCTGTAACCGTCTAAATCTTGTTTCCCTTTAACGTAATCTATTTTTATGTTGAGAGGATTCTTTATAGTATTTACTGAAACAGAACTAAACCCTTTATACCTAATTCCTACACTATCATACTGTTCTCCATCAATAACTAAATATGCGAATGTTCTTTCATCATTACCAATAATATACAAACTATCTAAAGTGGATTGCCAATTGGATTCATAAAAATAAATTCTTATCTCTTTTAGTGAATCCGTCTCATAAAAAGAAGATTGAGCCTTAGAAAGATTAGATATAAAAATCAAAATGAAAGTTACGTATATTATATTGATTTTTCTCATATNACTATCTTTTGTATGAATTGTCGGTTCNTANATTTATATTTGATATAGTATAATCCTTTACTTATAAATTTTGTNCTAATGTTAGATTTTAAATCTTTACTCTTATAAACTACTCTTCCATCTGATGANAAAATCATAAGTTCTTTAGCTATTTCATTNATATTGTCATATTTTATTAAGCTGTTGTGATGATAAAAACGTATCGGATTATTTAGTTCCTCANTACTNGAAGCATTAAAACATGATGAGCTACTTGTGTTCATATAGTCTTTTAGGACTTGTATCCCTGGGTGATCACACTCATATCTGAACGCTTTTTGAGATTGAGCATTGTATGGCCCCCAAATAATATTGTTTAATGAGTCAACTTCATACATTACACCAGCACCACCTTGCCCTCCAGATGCATTAACAAAAATGTTACCATTAGACATTCTNTCAGATGCTGATTGACCAGGTGCTGAATATTGACAAAAATATCTGGATGTGTAGCTACTTGGACCATAGGGTTGACCAGAACTTCTAAAATAAGTATATCCATTTACTGGAGTCAGAATAGCATCAACAGTTGACTGATTATTACCTCCTCCNGANTTATTAAAAATTTGTAAGTGCCCACCGAANGGTCTTCCATCGTCTTTGATCCATCTTACATCGTGTACTGCATTAGGGATTACTCTTTGGCCAGNCATACCATAGTTAGCAGGATTTCCCCACCTGTAAAGGATGTCTCCACCCATCCCAGAGTTACCTCCTGNATGACTTGCAGCTTCTGCAGTTGTGGTACTATGATCTATTATATATATTTCGCTTGAGAATCTCGAAGAAAAGGCTATTTGATCTAAATCAGCATTATAATCTACTCCGTTAACATGAAACCAATCACCTCCACCTCCTCCAGGTCCTCCTCCACTATTTTGTATCATATTTATATCAATTAGCTCAGGGTGATCTGAAATATCATTTACATAATTTGGCTTATTTGGATCTACATCTTGACATAAATGATCCCAAATATGCCACTCCCAAACAATTTGGGCTGTGCCTGTATTTGGATTTCCCTCAATTTCAACAAAATGAGTTGGCCACTTTCCAGAGTTAGAAACATTTCCTGTAAAGCCTGCATTAATAAGTTCAGCTTGTGACTTTACTTCCCAAGCAGTTAATAAAACATTATCTCCTATTAGACATATATCATGGTGCGATAAAACACTCGAGCTTGAATAAATAAAATCCCAAACAACATTTCCATTTGGGTCAATCTCTTGTACTCTTCCTGCATCTGCAGCACCACCTAATGAATTGTTTGTTCCTCCTGTCTGGATATTATTTTTTGTTCCTCTAACAATATTTCCATTGTCTTTAAGAAGAACGGTGTAATTGCATTCTGTACTTAAATTCCATGTATGAGCTATGTTTTCATTCTCATCAATTAAATAAGTTGTAGTGTTGCCTTGTCTGTTATATAGAGCAAAGCCACTGAACTGAGCAAAAACTTCGTTTGTAAAAAAGATTAAGAGAACAATTATTTTTATAATCCTCTTTGTTTTTAAATTCATTAAACAAATCTTTGATAAAACCAAAGATAGTTAATAAAATTTAGTAGGTCATCGGAACCCAACAGCCATCAACCCACAAAAAACCAGTTGGCATGCTTTCCCAATATCCTTTTTTCCATTTGTAACCTATCTTTTTTTTCTTCCATTTTCCTGAAATCCAAACATATTGCTGATAGAAAGGACTCCATTTCCAATGACCACCTACCCAAACATATCCTCTCTTTTTGTATTTTGGATTATTAATCTTTGCTTTTTTTCTAATCGGTTTTTTAACAACAACTCTATTTTTCTTTTTTCTTTTTTTCTTCTTATAGTAAATATTTCCATTTTTATCTTTGTATTTATTTTTTCCAGATTTAGTTATAATTTTCTCTGATTTATCTTTTTTTAAGTTAACTACAGTTTGAGAATTTACATCATTAAAGAAGAAAAAGAATAATATTGCTATTGTTGTTAATTTGTTCATGCTAAAAAGTTTAGATTTTATATTTTTATAACTTTAAATCTGATTATTTATTGTATGATAAAAAAATTAATTTATTACTTCTTACAAGGTTTATTGTATATAGTACCAATTGCAGTAACATCTTATGTAGCTATTTGGGTCATCAAAAGTTTAGAAAATATTTTTGATTTCAAAGTACCTGGTCTAGGCCTAATTGTTGTAATATTTTCAATTATCATTATTGGATTCATTGGATCTATTGTTATAAAAAGTCCTATTAATGCTTTCTTTAAAAGAATTCTAAAGAAAGCTCCATTGCTTGAAACTATATACTCCTCTGTTAAGGATTTAATGGGGGCATTTATTGGTAAAAAGAAAGGGTTTAAACAAGCAGTTTTTGTTAAAATTTTTGATAATTCAACAATTGAGAGAATTGGATTTATTACTAACGAGGATTTAGAAAAATTAAAAATAAATGAAGGAAGAGTCTTGGTATATATTCCTCACTCATATAACTTTTCTGGAAATCTTTATGTAGTAGAAAAGAAATATATAACTCCAATAGATGCTTCATCAAGTGAAGTTATGAAGTTAATTGTTTCAGGTGGGGTTGCTGAATTTAATCAATCGGAAAAAAAAGAATAATAATGAAAAAAATATATCTATTACTAATAATGTTCTCTTTTACATTTGGTTTTGCTCAAAACCCTGGAGACACTATTGTTGTACAAACATTTGACTACAGCATGACCTACGGACAGGCATGGGGCCCTCCAAGAGATACTATTGCTCATTTCCCTAATGATCCAAATTTAACTTTTGAAAAAATTATTATGGCTTACAGTATGAGATGCAAGGATGGTCAGGTAAATCAGTCAGGAGGAAATAATGTAGCATGTGGAGAATGGGATTACAGCTGTCACACTTATATACATGACAGCACCAGAATAGACTCAATTCTTAATAGAACAGCTAGTCATTCAATCACTAATTTTAATGGATCAAATTACCCTTATATCAATTATCCCATTTATAATTACATACAAACAATTGACTCTCTAGGAAACATCATTATTGATTCTGTACTCGCAAGTGCAGATACTATCTATGAAATGGGTATAATTTCCAATAGCAATAGTTTACTTCATGATGTTATAGACACATTATCTATTAATACTTATTGGCAACCTTACAGCTACACCACTGACAGCTCAGGAAATGTTATAAATATTGATACAATGCTTTCCACAGGCGTAATTAATATTTCCCAAATTAACTATTACAAAAGATATCCAATGGCCTTTCAAATAATGTCTTTTGTAACACCATACGGAATAGGTTTAGATTTAGGTCCTGAAGGTAAAACATGGTATTTTGATTTAACAGATTATGCCCCAATTTTTAAAGGAAATAAGAGGATTACTGTTAGTGGGGGTGGACAATGGCAAGAGGATATGGATATAAAGTTTTATTTCATTGTTGGAACTCCTCCCAGAGATGTTCTTGAAATGCAGCAAATATGGAGGCCTCAATCAAAAAGTTACACAAGCATCATGAATGATGACTGTTTTGAACCAAGAACACATGAACTACTCTCAAGCGCAAGTGCATTTAAAATTAACACTGTGGTCACTGGACATGGACAACAAGGGGAATTTATTCCAAGAAATCATTACATTGATATTGACAATAACCCTTCAAATAAAAACACATGGAGAGTATGGACTGAATGTGCTGGGAATCCAGTATACCCACAAGGGGGTACTTGGATTTATGATAGAGCCGGATGGTGCCCAGGGCAAGCTTCTGATGTTAATGAATTTGATATAACAAGTTTGGTTACTGCTGGTCAACAACATACATTTGACTATGGACTAAACAACGCAACTGGCTCATCAAATTACTGGGTTAGCAGTCAGTTAATTAGCTATGGAACACCAAACTTTAACCTGGATGCAAGAATTACAGATATATTATCTCCAACTAATAAAGTTGTTAATTCAAGAAAAAACCCAATATGTTCAAAACCTGAGATTGTGATTCAAAATACAGGATCAACAAACTTGACATCTCTAATCATTAATTATTGGGTTGAAGGATCACCAAACCAAGAAACATTCCAATGGAGTGGTAATCTTTCTTTCATGCAAAAAGATACTGTTAAATTACCAGATCCTCAAAGTCTATGGAATCAATCTACTAATACTATCTTCAATGTTAATATTACTAGCCCAAACGGTGGCTTTGATGAGTATGTTTTGAACAACTCAATGAGCAGTCACTTTGAGTATCCTCCAGAATACAATGATATTTTCACAATATGGGTTCAAACCAATAGTGGAGTAATAAATTCTTTAACTCAATACTCAGAGACATCATGGGAAATCACTGATAATTCTGACAATATGATTTATAATTCTGGTATACTTATATCAAACACCCAGTACAGAGACACTGTTCAATTTGCTCCAGGATGCTATACATTCAAAGTAACTGATGTAGATGATGACGGATTAGATTTCTGGGCTAACAATGACGGTGCAGGTATGATTAGATTCAGAGATATTGGTGCTTCCTGGTTCAAAATTTTTGATTGTGATTTTGGTTCCTTCATACATCATGAATTCAGAGTTGCTAACAATACAGCAGGAGTTGAAAATTTCAATACCCCAATAAGCATTTACCCTAATCCAGCTAAAAATCAGATAACAATTAGCTCAAGTATATATAACCCTGTGAGTATATCAATCATTGACAAAATTGGTAGGGTAATTGAAAAGAGAGATTGTATGAGTTTAGTTAATGAGGTAATTGATATCAAGAGCCTGAACAGCGGATCATATTTTATTGAAATTATTTCAGATGAAAAGAAATATATTAAGAAGTTTGTCAAAAACTAATGTCACACTTCAAAAGTCTTACTAATTATAAAAGATTCAAAACTATTGAAGTAAAGGTAGGTCCAATATCTATTGGTGGTAAAAATCCAATACATATTCAATCTATGACAACTGCAAATACAATGAATACTTCTGCAACTGTTGAAGAATCTATCAGAATGATAGATGCAGGATGTAAACTTGTAAGAATAACAGCACCTAATAAAAGAGATGCCGAAAATCTTGCCAACATAAAAAATGAGTTAAGGTTAAAGGGTTACGACACTCCTTTGGTTGCAGATATACATTATACTCCAAATGCAGCAGAAATAGCTGCAAAAATCGTTGAAAAAGTAAGAATCAATCCTGGTAACTACGCTGACAAAAAAAAGTTCGAAGAGATAGATTATAACGATGAAAGTTATAATAATGAACTACTAAGAATTGAAGAGAAATTTACACCTCTAGTACTGATATGTAAGCAAAATAACACAAGTATGAGAATAGGAACTAACCACGGTTCTCTTTCAGATAGAATATTAAGTAGATATGGAGATACACCAAAAGGAATGGTTGAGTCAGCTTTAGAATTTTTAAGAATCTGCAGAAAACATGATTACCATAATATTGTGATTTCAATGAAAGCATCAAATACTAGAGTAATGGTTTATGCATACAGATTGCTTGTTATTGAAATGGCTAAAGAAGGTATGAATTATCCTTTACATCTTGGAGTTACTGAAGCAGGAGAGGGAGAAGATGGAAGAATTAAATCAGCAGTTGGAATTGGGACGCTTCTTAGTGAAGGTATTGGTGACACAATTAGAGTATCATTAACTGAGGCTCCTGANCATGAAATGCCAGTTGCTCAAAAAATTCTAGATCATTTCAAAAACATACATAACCACGAAAAAATAANTGAGACTGAACAGCATANGATTGATTATTTTCAGTACAAAAGAAGAAAAACCTTTCAAATCNAGAATATTGGTAACAAAAATGTTCCAATAGTAATTTCAGATTTATCAAACAGAAAAAAAATTACTCAAGCTTCATTTTTTTCACTTGGCTACAGATACTCCGTTCCATTAGACAAATGGCATATTTCAGAAATGGCATCTGATTTTATNTATATTGGTGAAAACGAAATAAACTTTGAAATACCAGGCACTCTAAGAATAATTTCAAACTATTCATCATGGAAAAAGCATAAAAAAGGATTTCCAATTTTTANTCTTAAAGAGTATGAAAATCTAAATTTCTTTAGCAAAGAATTAAATTTTTTAAAAATTTATGACAATGAGTTAACACCCTCNTTANTNNATATTTTNAANAANNANAAATCANTAGTNNTTTTTCTAGAGTCTNANAATATNAATNGNNTNGGTNCNATGAGAAAATTTTTCTTTGANCTGATGGAGAAAAAAATAGAAAATCCANTTATAATTTCAAGAAAATATGANTTTAACGATGACGAGCAACTACAAATATCAGNATCGATTGATATTGGNTCNCTTTTAATTGANGGTCTTGGAGATGGTATTTGTATTTCTTCANANAATTGTTCAAATAAANTNCTTAACTCCNTTTCCTTTGGTATTCTTCAAGCTAGTAGAACAAGGATTTCTAAAACAGAATATATTTCNTGTCCAAGTTGNGGNAGNACTTTNTTTGATTTGCAAGAAACNACAGCTAAAATCAGAAAAGTCACTGATCATTTAAAAGGAGTTAAAATTGGAATCATGGGGTGTATTGTTAACGGTCCTGGTGAAATGGCTGATGCAGATTATGGATATGTTGGTACTGGCCCTGGAAGAATNACTCTTTANAAGGAAAAAACTGTTGTNAAGAAAAATGTTCCTGAAAGTGAAGCTGTTGATGCCCTCATTGACTTAATTAAAGAAAATGGTGATTGGGTAGATAAGNNTAACTAAAAATCAACTAAATTTTATTTGNGATGAAACTGCCTTAGCTTTTTCAATNAATNTTTCAACNGGCTCTGATCCATAAGAAAGAGCAACACCCATTCTTCTATTAACTCTTGAACTAGGCTTTCCAAAAATTCTAACATCNGTATTTGTAATTTGACTTACTTTTTCAAGACCAGTAAANGNTGGAGTATCACTTGANTTNTGTTGTGATAAAATAACNGATGAAGCTCCATTTTGAATTAAAGATATTTCCTTAATNGGAAGTCCAAGAATNGCTCTTGCATGTAACTCGAACTCGGAAAAGTTTTGNGTACCNGCTAAAGTAACCATNCCAGTGTCNTGAGGCCTNGGAGATAGCTCNGAAAAGAATACAACATCTTTTTTGACAAAGAANTCAATACCCCAAATTCCACNTCCGCTTAATTTCTCAACAATTTTCTTTGATATTTCTTGTGCATCTTTTAAAACATTTTGATTCATTTTTGCTGGCTGCCAGCTTTGTTGATAATCTCCACTTTTTTGAANATGCCCAATTGGTGGACAAAAAAGTGTGTTATTATTTTTTTGNGTAACTGTTANAAGAGTNATTTCATAATCAAATGAAATNAATTCNTCAACNATCACCTCATTTATATCNCCTCTTGATCCCTTAATTGAATAATTCCAGGCTTCTNTTACTTGAGATGGTTCTGNAATTGTAGNTTGNCCTTTTCCTGAACTACTCATTAGTGGTTTTANAACGCATGGAAATCCNATAATATTAACTGCTTCNGTTAGTTCTTCAANAGAGCTAGCATATTCATAATTTGCAGTTTTTATNTTTAATTCCTTTGCAGCAAGATCTCTTATTGATTTCCTNTTCATAGTAAAATTTACTGCTTTTGCTGANGGAATAACGCAAATACCATTCTTCTCAAAATCATANAACTTTTCNGTTCTTATACTTTCTACCTCAGGAACAATATAGTCAGGCATATGCTTTGAAACAATCTTTTCCAAATCATCAGCATTAAGCATATCAATTACTTCATAAGTATCTGAAACTTGCATTGCTGGCGCGTTTTCATAATTATCAACAGCAATAACAGTTTGCCCTAATCTCTTTAGTGAAATCACTAGCTCTTTACCTAACTCACCTGAGCCCAATAACATTATTTTATTTGTCATTAACTAACTTTTTTATGTACTTACCAAGAATATCGAATTCAATATTAACATAATCATTAATTTTTAAATATTTAAAATTTGTATGCTCATAGGTGTATGGAATAATACATACTGAAAACGCATTTTTTAATGAATCAACAACTGTGAGACTAACTCCATTTACAGTTATTGATCCTTTTTCTACTGTTATTGAATCATCATCATATTGAAAAAAATATTTCCATGAACCCTCATTTATTTCAATTGAAGTACATTTTGCAGTGGTATCAACATGCCCTTGAACCATATGTCCATCTAAACGATCGCCAATCTTTAGAGATCTCTCTAGATTTAAAAAATCTCCAGCTTTNACATATTTAAAATTTGTTCTTTGAATTGTTTCNTCTATTAAATCAACNTGATATGAANTATCATTTAATTTNGTCANTGTTAANCATGCACCNTTGTGTGAAATACTNTGATCTACTNTNANCTCATGNATNTTTTCAAAATATATTTCCATTATCAAATTATTTTTTGAAGCAATGATACTTTTAACCTCAACCATTTTTTCTACAATACCAGTGAACATAGTANAAAAGTTTAATTTAATAACTAATTTTGTCTAAAATTAAACATTTATATGCAGATTTCAATCAAAAAAAAATCCATTCCNANCTCTGAAAATGAAATTACATTTCTTGTAAAATCAAATCAACTNAATGAAATAAATATCAGTNAAGAGGAAAANAAATATTTCTTAAATAANATAAAGTCAAGNAAAGAGAATATTGTTTCTATCAACAGNTTAANTCAAAATTTTGTTCTTGTAAACTGNNATAAANAAATAAANAATTATNAAGATTCGGAGTTTTACAGAAATATNGGTCACAAGCTCAANAAAGNATTAGATTCAAAATATNTGNTTAATGTTATTGACANAGTNAATAANTCAGATATTTTAAANTGTATTTTAGAAGGATTAGCACTTACNGGATACGAGTATGANAGATTTAAAAANCAAAAAAAAGATTTAAAAATTATTGTAGANAGTNANCAGGACCAAAATTTAAACTTTGATGAACTNNTTTCTGTNATAGAATCAACATTTCTTTNCAGNGATTTAGTTAATGACCCCTTCTCTCATCTTAAAGCTAAAGATCTAGCATCAATCATTAAAAAATTAGGNAAAAANAATAATTTTAAAACTAAGCANTTCTTCAAAAGTGATATTAAANAAATGAAAATGGGTGGTTTATTGGCAGTAAATCAAGGGAGTNTAGATGAACCCAGTTTCAGTNTTTTAGAGCACAAACCNAANAACGCNGTTAATAAAAGACCTTTAATACTTGTNGGTAAAGGAATAGTATATGATACTGGTGGACTGAGTCTCAAACCCACAAAAGGTATGGATATAATGAAGGTGGATATGGGAGGTGCTGCNTGNGTTATATCCGCAATTAATGCAGTAGCAAAAAGTAATCTTCCAGNTNATGTAATTGGTCTNATACCAGCAACAGATAANAGACCTTCTGGTAATGCTTATGCACCNGGCGATGTTGTTGAGATGTANGATGGNACGAATGTTGAGGTTTTAAATACTGATGCTGAGGGAAGAATGATNCTAGCNGATGCTTTATCNTATGCAAAAAAATATAATCCTGAGTTAGTAATTGACATGGCAACTTTAACTGGATCTGCAGCTAGAGCAATTGGACATTTTGGAATAGTNTCAATGCATAATAAGGCTGAAAAACAACATCAGAAATTAAAAGAAGCTGGATTGGAGGTTTATGAAAGACTNGCAGAAATGCCCTTTTGGGATGAATATGATGAGCTAATGAAGTCAGATATAGCTGATATAAGAAACATNGGAAATGCTGATTTCGCTGGAGCAATAACTGCTGGTAAATTTTTAGTTCATTTCACAGATTANCCATGGATTCATCTTGATATTGCAGGTCCAACTTATGTAACNAGTGAATTTGGATACAGAGGCAAAGGAGCAACAGCTATAGGTGTNAGACTTATTTATAACTTCATTAAAAACTACACAAAANTTTAATGCAAAAAGTCAGGCTNGGTATTAGNGTTGGAGATATAAATGGAGTTGGGCTTGAGCTTATCATAAAAGGCTTNCAAGATTTAAGTTTATTTAAATANTGTAATCCAATATTATATTGCTGCAAAAACTTAGTTTTCAAATATGCTGAGAAAGCTAAAATAAATCCAAAAAAAATAAATTTTATTGANGAAGAAAATCNAGCANAAGAAAACGTTGTTAATTGTATNNACAATTTCAAATCTGATTATNNCTTAAATTTNGGNACNTCNACNAAAGAATCTGGNTTTATAGCTCTTCAATCTTTAAANCATGTTTCTNAAGCTGCACTNGANGGAAAGATTGANTGCCTNNTCACATGNCCAATTAATAAAGAAACTGTCAAATTACACAGTAAAGATTTTATTGGTCACACCNAGTACTTTGAAAATCTATTNAANGGATCATCTCTAATGTTAATGACTAGNGATCAAATGAAAATAGCNTTTNTAACTGGCCATATTGCATTAAANAAGGTCAGTNAAACAATAAATNATAANGCTATTTNCTCTAAAATTAAAANCNTACATAAAACTTTACAGAANGATTTTCTAATAAAACANCCCAAAATAGCCGTATTGGCTCTTAATCCACATGCAGGAGAAAATGGGATTCTTGGTANTGAAGAAATAGANACAATAATTCCANCNNTAAAAANAATNAAAAATGAAAATATAATATGNGANGGTCCGTTTCCNGCTGATAGNTTTTTTAGTAAATCTAATCTGAAAAAGTATGATGCAATTTTATCAATGTATCATGATCAAGGATTAATTCCATTTAAGATGTGTTCATTCAGTTCTGGAGTTAATTTTACTTCTGGACTAGAGATTGTTAGAACATCACCTGTTCATGGTCCTGCATTTGATTTATCTGGCAAAAACATGGCTGATATTGGTTCTTTCAAGCAATCTGTAATTCAGGCGTGTTTGATTTACAAAAATAGAATAAGTCTTAATCTTTAAGAAAATCAATAAATTATTATATTTGCAACCCTAATTTCAAGTTATGTATAGCTTAAAGCTTAACAAAGAAAATTTTAATAAAAAAATAAAATTTGAAATTAGCGATGAGTTCTTTGAGACATACACCTTTGATAGGTTTGAGAATGCTAAGCTTCAAATATCTCTTTTTTTAGAAAGAAAAGGGGTTTCAAGCAATTATCTACTTAAATTCGAATTAGAAGGAATTTTAATAGACATAGCATGCGACATATGTGGTGATAATTTAGATTTTAAAATAAAAAATGAAACAGAGTTCATAATTAAAGAATCAACTAAAATTAATAATTCTGATGATGAGATTATTTTTATAAATCCAAAACAAAAAGTAATTGAATTAAATCAGTTTTTTTATGAGTTAATTTATATTTCTATCCCACAAAGAATNACTCACGAAACTAGCAAAAGTGAATGTAACATTGAAATGTTAAGATTAATAGAAAAGTATAAAGAAAATAAAAAAATAGATACATCCAGTTGGGATAAACTCAAAGAATTAAAAATAGATTAACATGGCACATCCAAAAAGAAAAATATCAAAGACAAGAAGAGATAAAAGAAGAACTCACTATAAAGCTTCAACTCAAACTATTAAGCTATGTCCTAAAACTGGAGAATCACATTTATATCATCATGCATATGAACATGAGGGAAAAATTTACTACAGAGGTAAATTATTTTCAGAATAAATGAACTCATTAATTTTTTAATTAACAATTAAAAATTAATATCTAATCATACTTCATTCCTTTTAATTACATAATTTAATTAATTTTCGCGATTATTATNTCTAATACATAATTGTATGAATAACATTAAAGCTGCAATAACTGCTATAGGAGGATACGTTCCAGAGTACATAATGACAAACCAAGAACTTGAAAAAATGGTTGATACAAATGATGAATGGATTATGTCAAGAACTGGTATTAAAGAAAGAAGAATTTTAAAAGAAGAAGGTAAAGGGTCCTCAGATTTAGCTGTAAATGCGATTAAAAATATCTTTAAAAAAACTCATCACAAAGCTGAGGAAATCGATATGATAATTTGTGCAACAGCTACTCCAGATATGATTTTCCCCTCAACAGCATGTGTGATAGCTGATAAAATTGGTGCAGTAAACGCATTTTGTTACGATCTCATGGCAGCATGCTCTGGATTTCTGTATTCTCTTACTACTGCATCTAAGTATATCGAATCTGGTAGCCATAAGAAAATTCTNGTTGTTGGTACAGACAAGATGTCTTCAATAATCGACTACCAAGACAGAGCAACTTGTATAATATTTGGAGATGGAGCAGGAGTTGCAATTTTAGAACCAAATAATGAAGGTTTAGGAATTCAAGACAGTATTTTACGATCTGACGGAAGTGGAAGGAATTTTTTACATGTGAAAGCAGGTGGATCTGTCAAGCCAATTACCAAAGAAAGCATTGAAAAAAGAGAACAGTTTGCTTATCAAGATGGACAAACAGTATTTAANACAGCTGTTAAAAGTATGGCAGATGTATCTGCTGAAATTATGNAAAAAAACANTCTTAGTTCATCTGANATTTCTTGGCTAGTTCCTCATCAAGCTAATAAAAGAATAATAGATGCAACAGCTAGAAGAATGGGAGTAGGNAATGATAAGGTTATGATTAACATTGAAAAGTATGGAAATACAACAAATGGAACCATTCCACTATGTCTTTGGGAATGGGAAAATCAATTAANAAAAGGAGATAATATAATACTTGCAGCATTCGGTGGTGGATTTACTTGGGGATCAATTTATATNAAGTGGGCNTATGATTCATAGAAATAATTATTTTTGTTAAAAAAAATATGGACTTAAAAGATATTCAAGANTTAATTAAGTTTGTTGCAAAGTCNGGAGCAACAGAAGTNGAACTTGAAATTGATAATGTCAANATAAGCATAAAATCTCCTGCTAAAAAAAGAAGAGGTCANNCAGATGAAGGNGCAAATAATGTTGTNCATCATATCACTCANCCNTCACATCAAGTTGAACAGATTATNAGCACACCAACNCCACAGCCCCAAGTANTTGTTAATCAAGCTGAATTATCTCAAACTNATACACANAANAAANNTGAAGCTNNTAATTCAGAAACTNAAGAAAACAATAATTATGTAACAATCAAAGCAAGTATGATTGGAACATTTTACAGAAGNNCNTCTCCTGAAGANCCTACNTTTGTNAATGTTGGNGATACTATTTCAAAAGGACAAACAATATGCATAATTGAAGCNATGAAGCTATTCAANGAAATAGAANCTGAAATNTCTGGAAAAGTNGTAAAAGTACTTGTTGATGATTCTCANCCAGTTGAGTTTGACCANCCATTNTTNATAGTAGANCCCTCATAAATATTTATCAATGTTTAAAAAAATACTAATCGCCAANAGAGGTGAAATCGCTTTAAGAGTAATNAGAACTTGCAAAGAAATGAACATAAAGACAGTAGCTGTCTACTCANTNGCTGATAAAGAAAGTTTNCATGTTAGATTTGCAGNTGAAGCTGTATGCATTGGNCCTGCTTCAAGCTCTGATTCTTATNTAAACATCCCNAATATCATCGCAGCAGCGGAAATTACAAATTCAGATGCAATACATCCAGGCTATGGNTTTCTTGCTGAAAACGCAAAATTTTCTAAAATATGTAAAGAAAATNATATAAAATTTATTGGNGCATCAGCTGAGATGATAAACTCAATGGGAGATAAGGCNAAGGCTAAAGAAACAATGAAAAGAGCTGGAGTGCCAACCATTCCTGGCTCAAAAGGNATCATTAAAGACNTTANTTCTCTAAAAAAAATAGCACTTGAAATAGGCTATCCAGTAATGCTAAANGCAACAGCTGGAGGAGGNGGAAANGGAATGAGATTAGTNTGGAAAGAAGAAGAANTAAAATCNAATTGGGAAAATGCAAAAAATGANGCTAAGGCCTCATTTGGTGATGATGGAATGTANCTAGANAAGTTCATTGAAAAACCNAGACATATTGAGATTCAAATAATTAGTGATCAAAAAGGTAGAGCTGCTCACTTGTCAGAAAGAGATTGTTCAATACAGAGACGNCATCAAAAATTAGTTGAGGAAACACCATCTCCTTTTATGACNAAAAAATTGAGNGANGAAATGGGTANAGCTGCAATAAAGGCGGCTGANGCTGTGAANTATGAGGGAGTTGGNACTGTTGAATTTTTAGTAGATAANAATAGAAACTTCTATTTCATGGAAATGAATACNAGAATCCAAGTTGAACATCCTGTAACAGAAGAAGTGGTTGATTATGACTTGATNAGAGAGCAAATTAAAGTAGCTGCAGGTATTGAAATTTCAGGCAAAAATTATTTTCCACAACTGCATGCAATTGAATGNAGAATAAATGCTGAAGATCCGTTCAATGACTTTCGNCCTTCNCCAGGTCTCATAACTAANTTTCATTCNCCNGGNGGACATGGAATAAGAATAGATACNCATGTATACGCTAATTATNNNATNCCNCCATTTTATGATTCTATGATTGCCAAGTTAATCACAGTNGCACAAACAAGAGAAGAGGCCATTGAAAAAATGAAAAGAGCTCTAGANGANTTTGTAATTGANGGAGTTCATACCACAATTCCTTTTCATAAAAAATTAATGTGTGAAGAGGCCTTCATTAAAGGCGATTACACAACAAACTTTATGGACAGTTTTGAAATTAGTTNATTACTATTTTTNTAAAAANCTCNGATTTATCNTTTAAGATTTTAANCAANTAGATTCCNNTCTTTTTAATCTCAATNCTTGANCAAGAACTTGTCTCATGTACCAANTCCCCTAAATTATTATAAACCATAATTTTATCNATTANTTCATAATTTGAAAAGTNGAAGCGACCATTGNTTGGGTTTGGGAATATATCAATTNCAAGATTTTCAAGAGCTTTTAAGTTGGTNGATGACAACTCATTAAATCTTTGTGTAAACTCTTGCAAATATATNTTTGCNATGGTTTGATCATGTATAATTAAAGTNTTTTCATCAGAATTATTTTCTGCATTATTACTCCAATTATGAGAGCCTGTTAATAATGTTGGGTCAGAAGCAGCTACATTAGCATCAGTAATTAAATATTTATGATGTAAGGAGTTTGCAACACCAGCATGTGATTTAACATTTACATTATTTGTAAGAAGGTTTGAAAATTCACTTCCAGTAGTATTTTCATCTTCTATTATTCCTCTTGCAACCACGCCAAATTCTGAATCCTTATCTATAATATTGTTTGCTAAATCATCTCTTGTAAATGACAATAAAGCAAATTCAAGTGAGTAATTAACATTATTTATAACTTCATTAATTTTTGAGGTAGTATTATCAGAGGGTGAAAAATAGAGCTCAATTTCTATACCATTAACATTAAACTTATGAGGAGTATTATCAGCTTTATTAGAGCCAAAAACACCACTCCACATTTCATTAAATTCTAATGTATATGCCTTAGCAAGAGCCTGATCTTGAATAAAGATGAGATTATTATAATCATTAAAAAGATTAGAAGGATTTGTCCAGTTTGTAGATCCGGACATTATCCATGAGTTATTTTCAGAATGAGCGTCTATTATTACAAATTTGTTGTGCATAATTCCCTGTAATGATGGGTCTCTATAAACAATTGGGATACTTGGATCTAAATAGTTTATCATTAAGTTTAGCACATCATCGTCTGCTATATATCTTACATTCACTCCTCTACTTTTTGCATTATTAATTGCAGAAGCTATTGTTAAATCTGAAGCATTGTATACACAAATATCAATTGTACTATCTGCTCTATCCATATAAGCCTTTATAGTATCATTAAAATTTGTTGTAATATTTTGAGCATCAACACCCAATGAAACTGAATTATCTACACTATGATTAAAATAAGGTCTAATTTTTCCAGTTGAGTTTGATGCAGTGGAATAGTAACCCACATTTGAAAATGCAGTGTCTGTACCATTTACGGAAAAACATTCAACAAAATAAAACGTAGCAGGCTGTAGTCCAGTTAGAGTTATTGTGTGTGCTTTTGTGTATGAGTTTCCATTAATGTGGGTGGTTAATGGTTGAGTAACTGAATAGTTGGCTTCAGTAGTTGATGAGTCTGAAGTATTCCATGTGAGATCAAATCCTGTACTGGTAATATTTGATTGAGTTACTGCAGATGTAATTATGAGACCTGAAGGTATTATCAAATCATTTGTATCTCTGGGAAGTATTTGATACCCATCAATCGCTGGCACTGAAAAAGTATATTGAGAGGATATCCCAATTAATGAAATGGGACCAACT
>PBAP01000011.1 GCA_002716345.1 Flavobacteriales bacterium
TTGGTTTAAAATCTTTATACTATCAACATAGTATGAATGCAGCACAACAATTTAAACAAAAAAAAGAATGTGCTTCCTGCGAAGCCTAACTTGATAAAAAAAATATTTTTGATAGCTGTTGTTTATCTATCAGCTTGCGCTAATGTCATACCACCTAGCGGAGGACCGCTGGATAAAGAGCCTCCACGTTTAGTTTCTAATGAGATATTAGTAGATAGTAATAAACTAAAAAAAGTAGACTTACTATTTGATGAGAATATATCATTAAATAACTGGAGCCAAAACTTTTATATATCTCCACCTAGCGAATGTATAATTAAAAAAAATGTAAATAAAAGAAAACTTAGTATATACTTTGAGCCATATTTTTTAATTGAACATAACTATAAATTAAGCTTATCAAATGTTGTAAAAGACTATAACGAGGGCAATATTTTAGACTCACTTGAGATTAAGTCCAAAACTGTTTACAATAATACTTTAAAAGGAACCCTAAAATGTGTTTACGATGATATACCACTTCAAAATCATTGGATAACTCTTTATTGTAAAAGCATTTATGACTCTTTAATTTTTAAAGAATTACCATCATATGTCACAAAATCTGATGAAAATGGAGTGTTTAAATTTGAAGATGTAAAACCTGGTAATTACAAGCTTCTTTCAATAGAAAATAACTTTAACTTTTATGATTTTAAGGAGTATGTTGCATTTAGTGACAAATACTATATAGTTCATGACTCCTCTTTTATCGACACTTATCTAAATGCATATAATTCTGAACTTTCTTTTAAGAATGATTCAGTAATTAATGACACTCTGAAAACAAACAATCAAATTATTGTTAATCTTAACAAAGACAAAAATTTAGTATTAGAACTTTACAACAACCAAAAATTGATAAAACGCGAGCAAGTGATTAATAAAGTTTGTATCATTAATAATCTTAAAAAAGGGGAATACAGTTTAAAGTATTTTATTGATTTAGATTCAAATAAAATTTTCAGCAATGGTAGCTTTTTAAAAAAGCAACCAGAAAAAAAGTTAAGTTATAACAAAAGTATAAACGTACTAGAAAATTGGTCTACAGAAGTTGACTTGATTATTGACTAACGCCTATCTTGAAGAAAAGGATATTTTAACCTATATTTTTTTAAGTTATTTAAATCAATTTGATAAACTAAATTGTCGGTTTCATTATTTTGTTTATTTAAATCGTCTCCTTTAAAGCTTATTAACCTTGAGTGCCCTGGGTAATTAATATCATTTTCATCATCATGTCCATTTCTATTAACTCCGATAACAAATGATTGGTTTTCAATAGCTCTTGCAGGTAATAATAAGTCCCATGCATTAATTCTTTGAAGCGGCCAATTTGCAACATATACTATTATATCAAACACATCCTCTTTTGTTAATACTGGAAATCTTAAGTCATAGCAAATTTGTGGGCAAATTTTCCAATCTTTATACATAAATGATTTTATTTCAGTACCTGAGGTAATATGTTTATCTTCATCTGCAACAGAAAATAAATGAAGTTTATCGTAGGTGTGTATAATGTCTTTTACATTATCGTAAAAAACAAACCTGTTGAAAATACTATCCTTTTCTTTAACCATTAAACTTCCACAAATTGCACACTGCTTTTCCACTGCTAATGTCTTCATCCATAAAATTGAGGGGTTATTATCAAAGTCAAAAACATTTCTAGGAGGAATATTAAAGCCTGTATCAAAGGTCTCAGGAAGAACAATTAAATCAATATTTGTTAGATTTTGAACTTTATTGTAAATATTCTCAAGGTTTTGGTTTATGTCAGAACCTATAATTGCTGATTCTACTAGACAAACATCCAGCTTTGAGCTCATTTACTGAGTTTTATATTTTGCTTTTAAAAATTCTCTATTTAGTCTAGCAATGTTATCTAATGATATTCCTTTTGGGCACTCTACTTCACAAGCTCCAGTATTAGTGCAATTACCGAAGCCTTCCTCATCCATTTGCTTTACCATTTTTAACACTCTATCTGTAGCCTCAACTTTTCCTTGTGGCAGTAACGAGTATTGTGATACTTTAGCAGATACAAACAGCATTGCCGAAGCGTTTTTACAAGTTGCAACGCAAGCAGCACATCCAATACATGTTGCGGCATCAAATGCTTTATCAGCATCTTTTTTTTCTATTGGTATTGCATTTGCATCTTGAGTGTTGCCTGATGTATTTACTGAAACATAGCCTCCAGCATGTTGAATTCTGTCGAAGGCTGATCTATCAACAACCAAATCCTTAATAACTGGAAATGGTTTTGCTCTAAATGGTTCAATGTAAATAGTATCACCATCATTGAATTTTCTCATATGTAACTGACAAGTTGTAACTAATCTATCAGGACCATGTGCTTGTCCATTTATAAACATAGAGCACGAACCACATATACCTTCTCTACAATCATGATCAAACGCTACTGGGTCTTCATTTCTGCAAATCAGCTCCTCATTAAGAACATCCATCATTTCTAAAAAAGACATATCTGCAGTGATATCAGAAACCTCATAGTCTCTTAATTCACCTTTGGATTTATTATTTTCTTGTCTCCAGATTTTTAAATTTAGTTTCATCTTATTTATATGATCTTGTTTTAAGTTCTACATTTTTAAATGTTAATTCTTCTTTATGTAAAATTGCTTCTGATGGCTCCCCATTGTATTCCCAAGCTGAAACAAAATTGTACTTTTCGTCATTTCTCAAAGCTTCACCTTCTTTTGTTTGATGTTCTTCTCTAAAATGACCACCGCATGATTCCTCTCTATCTAGTGCATCTTTTGCAAACAATTCTCCGAGTTCTAAAAAATCTGCTACTCTTAAAGCTTTCGACAGTGTTTCATTAAATCCTTTATTTTTTCCTGTAACATTTACACTAATATAAAACTCTTTTCTTAACTCTTTAACTTCTTGAATAGCCTCCTCTAAACCTTTTTTATTTCTTGCCATGCCGCATTTATTCCATATTATCTTTCCTAACTTTTTGTGAAAATAGTCTACTGATTTAATTCCTTTATTGGATAATAATTTTTCTATTTTTTCTTCAACAGATTTTTGAGCCTCTTCAAATTCCTTAGTGTCAGTGGAAATTGGACCTGTTCTAATGTCAGCAGATAAGTAATCACCTATTGTATATGGAAGCACAAAATAACCGTCAGCTAAACCTTGCATTAATGCTGATGCTCCGAGCCTATTTGCTCCATGGTCAGAAAAATTTGCTTCACCAATCGCAAAGCATCCGGGAATAGTTGTCATCAAATTATAATCAACCCAAACCCCTCCCATAGTGTAATGTACAGCTGGGTATATCATCATTGGTGTCTCATATGGGTTTTGATCTACAATTTTTTCATACATCTGGAAAAGATTTCCATATTTTGATTTTACAATTTCCTTTCCAAGCTTTTCAATAAGATCTTTATCCTCAGTATCTAAATTTTTTATTTGAGCTTGCTCTTTGCCATATCTAATTACGGCATCATAAAAGTCTAGATAAACTGCCTCACCTGTTTTATTTACTCCATATCCAGCATCGCACCTTTCTTTTGCCGCTCTAGAAGCAACATCTCTTGGAACAAGGTTCCCAAATGCGGGATATCTTCTTTCCAAATAGTAATCTCTATCTTCTTCTTTTAAATCAGTAGGTTTCAGGCTTCCTTCTCTAATTTTCTTAGCGTCATCTTTTGATTTTGGCACCCATATTCTTCCATCATTTCTCAATGACTCAGACATTAAAGTAAGCTTTGATTGGTAATCTCCAGAAACCGGAATACATGTTGGGTGAATTTGGGTAAAACAAGGATTGGCAAAGAAAGCTCCTTTTTTGTGTATCTTCCATGAGGCTGTTACATTACTTCCCATAGCATTGGTTGAGAGATAAAAAAGATTTCCATATCCACCAGAAGCTATTACAACAGCATGAGCTGAATGTCTTTCTATTTTACCGGTAACCAAGTTTCTAGTAATAATTCCTCTAGCCTTTCCATCAACAATTACAAGTTCTAACATTTCATGTCTGCTATACATTTTTATCTTTCCTCTTGAAATTTGTCTATTCATCGCTGAATATGCACCAAGTAATAATTGCTGGCCCGTTTGACCTTTTGCATAAAATGTTCTAGAAACTAGAACTCCACCAAATGATCTATTATCTAATAGTCCTCCATAATCTCGGGCAAATGGCACTCCTTGAGCAACACATTGATCAATAATATTAGCAGATACTTCGGCAAGTCTATACACATTTGATTCTCTTGATCTATAATCTCCTCCTTTAATTGTATCATAGAATAATCTGTATGTAGAGTCTCCATCACCTTGGTAGTTTTTTGCTGCATTTATACCTCCTTGAGCTGCTATAGAGTGTGCTCTTCTTGGAGAGTCTTGAAAACAAAATGATTTCACATTATATCCAAGCTCAGCTAGAGTTGCAGATGCAGAACCTCCAGCTAGTCCAGTACCGACAACAATAACATCTATTAATCTTTTGTTTGCAGGACTGACCAGATTAATTTCATTTTTGTGTCTTTCCCATTTTCCTGCTAAATCTCCAGTGGGTTCTTTTGAATGTAAAAACTTTGTATCTGCCATTTTTTTAATGCATTAAATGATGATATATGGCAATAAATGCAAAGCCGAACGGAACTAATATTGCAAATATTTTTCCAAGTATATTTATTTGGCTTGCATATTTTCTATCAGTTCCAACACTTTGAAAAGAGGAGCTAAAGCCATGAAGCAGATGTAGAGATAAGAAAACAAAAGATGTAACATAAAGAGCTACACGAACTGGATTATGAAACTTATGTACCAATTCTTCATAATATCTGTTGGGGTCTTCGGGTAAGAAGTTTATGTACTTATATTGCATTTCTGGCACCCAAAAATCATAAAAGTGTAAAAACAAAAAAGAAAGGACTACTAATCCTGAAATAATCATATTTCTAGAGACCCATGATGAGTTTTCCGAGCCCTTGAAGTACTGGTACCTGCTTTTTCTTGATGATCTATTCTGTATCTCTAACACAAAGCCCATCACAAAATGAAAAACTACACCAAAAATTAAAATTGGTTGTAATAAAAACTGCACTAGAAAATTTGTTCCCATGAAATGTGAGAATGTATTAAAGATATTTTCACTAAAAACTGAAGTTATATTTATTGTAAAATGTTGAAGTAAAAAAATCATTAAAAACATGCCGGAAACTGCCATGAGGATTTTTTTAATAATCGAAGAATTGGTATTTACCATAATGCAAATTTAAACCACAGAACTTAAATTAGCAACAATAATTATATGAATTCGGCCAATAGAGAAAAAAAGTGTTTAAGTAAACTATATTTGTAACAAATTAAATGTTATGAGATATCAAAAAATTAATAGAGAATTATTCATCAATAACAGATTTAAATTTAATCAAAAAACTTCTGACAACAGTTTAACTGTCTTTAATTCGAACGATCAAATGCCAACTAATGCTGATGGAATGATGCCCTTCAAACAAAACAGCGATTTATTTTGGATGACAGGAATAAATCAAGAAGAAACTACGCTGATGATTGCAAAAATTAATGGTAAAATTTTAGAAAAGCTATATATCAAAGAGACGAATGAACATATATCTATTTGGGAAGGAGAAAAGCTAACAAAAGAGCGTGCTAAACAAATTTCTGGTATTGAATCAATTTATTGGAATGAGTGTTTTTTAGAAGATTTTAGAAATTTATGCAATCAGATCAATTCAATATATCTAAATAAAAACATACATACAAGGTCAAAAAATAACGTTGAAACTCGCGATGATAGATTTAGAAAAAAAATAAAATCAGACTTCTCAAATAAAGAAATTTTAGAAGCTGCCCCAATAGTTAATGATTTAAGAAGAATCAAATCTAATGAAGAAATTAAATTATTGAAAATGGCTTGCGACATTACTGAAGAAGCTTTTAGAAGGGTTTTAAAATTTGTAAAGCCCGGCGTAATGGAATATGAGATTGAAGCTGAAATAGCTCATACATTTATTTCTAATTGTTCAAAAGGGTTCGCATATGAGCCAATAATTGGATCTGGCCTTAACTCTTGTATTTTACATTACATAGAAAATAATAAAGTTTGTAATGATGGTGATATCTTACTAATGGATTTTGGGGCTGAGTATGCGAACTACTGTGCTGATCTAAGCAGAACTATTCCAGTAAATGGAAAATACTCAAAAAGACAAAAAGATGTTTATAATTCTGTTTTACATGTGTTCAATTGCGCAAAAAGCATGCTTGTTCCGGGCACATTGATTGAAGATTACCATAAAGAGGTTGGGGAAATCATGCAAAATGAATTGATAAAGCTTAAGCTCATTGATAGTCATGATGTAAAAAAACAAGATGCAAAAAACCCACTTTATAAAAAGTATTTTATGCACGGAACATCTCACTTGCTTGGTCTTGACGTGCACGATGTTGGTAATGTAAAACTTCCAATAGTAAATGGAATGGTTTTTACATGTGAACCAGGAATTTATATTCGTGAGGAAAGCCTAGGTATAAGAATAGAGAATGATATTCTCGTTTCTGAAAGTGAACCTATTGACCTGATGGGGGACATTCCTATAGAGGCTAGTCACATTGAAGAGATTATGAACTCTTAAGAGAATCCCAACCTTGAGCGGTTAGCTCATGAGCTTGGTTATCATTAGTTATGAAAAAATTACCCTCAGATTTATCAGTAATATGACCTATTATAGTAAAATCAGGGTCTTTCTCTAGCTTTGAATATTCTTTTTGATCAATTGTAAATAACAGTTCATAATCTTCACCTCCATTTAGAGCGCAAAATATTGGGTTTAGGTTTAATTCTGCTGCCTTATTCATTACAATATAATCAATTGGGATTTTATCTTCATAAATTTTAACAGACACTTTTGAGGATTTTGAAATGTGTAAAAGCTCTGAAGAAAGGCCATCTGAAATATCAATCATTGAAGTTGGTATAATTCCTATTTCGTTTAATATTTCAAAATACTTTTTTGGGGCCTCTGGTTTCAATTGTCTTTGTAAAATATAATCATACCCTTCTAGCTTGGGTTGAACGCCTGGATTGTCCAGGAAAATTTCTTTTTCTCTTCTCAAAACTTGTAAGCCAAGATAAGCTGCTCCTAAATCTCCAGTAACAACAATTAAATCATTTTGTTTAGCACCGCTTCTTTTAACTACTCTTTCTTTTTTTACTTGTCCCAAAGCTGTTATTGAAATAGTCAAACCAGATTGTGAAGTTGTGGTATCTCCACCAACTAAGTCTATCTTATATTTTTCACAAGCTAGATTTATACCTTTATATAATTCTTGAATAGATTCGACTTTAAATCTATTTGAAATTGCTATTCCTACAACTATTTGCTTTGGTATACCATTCATAGCATAGATATCCGACAAATTAACAATTACACTTTTGTATCCAAGATGCATTAAAGGTGTGTAAGAGAGATCAAAATGTATTCCCTCTACTAATAAGTCTTTGCTTACGAGTGTGTGTAGTCTAGAACTTTCTATGATAGCCGAGTCATCACCTATCCCCAACAAACTTTCAGAATTTTTTATTTCAAAATTCTCGGTAATTTTTTCAATGAATGAAAACTCACCTAATTCAGAATTGTTTTTTGTCATTTATACAGCAAAGATAAATATTATGTGTTTTCTGATTTGAAATTTTGTAATTTTGTAAAATGATATTAGTTAGCGATAATGCAAGAGACAAGTTAAATCAACTGCTGATTGAAGATAATGGCGGAAAGGAATACGTAAGAGTTGGCGTTGAAAGCGGTGGTTGCTCTGGTCTTGTTTATAAACTTGATTTTGATGATAGCATGAATAATGAAGACGAATTAGTTGAGCATAACGATATCAAGCTCGTTATTAACAAAAAAAGCATTTTATTTCTAGCAGGCACAACATTAGAGTACTCATCCGGACTAAATGGTAAAGGGTTTGTATTTAATAATCCTAATGCAAATAGGACTTGTGGCTGTGGAGAAAGTTTTTCACTATAAATAAAGGCATGAAAATTGAACCTAAAATATCCGAAGATATTTTACTGGACGAAGTAACCAGTAAAGAATATAAATATGGATTTACAACAAACATTGAATCTGAGAAAATTGAAAAGGGTTTAAATGAGGATGTAATCAAATTCATTTCCAAGAAAAAAAATGAACCTGATTGGATGCTTGATTTTAGGCTTGAAGCCTTTAAAGTTTGGAAAGAAATGGAAGAGCCTGATTGGGCCAATATAAATTATCCAAAGCCAGATTATCAGGACATAGTTTACTACTGCGCACCGAAACAAAAGAAAAAATTAAATAGTCTTGATGATTTGGATCCGGAAATGAAAAGAACATTTGATAGACTAGGAATTTCTATTGATGAACAAAAAAGACTAGCTAATGTTGCTGTGGATATTGTTATGGATTCTGTTTCAGTTGCAACATCATTTAAAGAAAAATTAGCTGAACTCGGTATTATATTTTGCCCCATTTCTGAAGCCATTCAAAAATACCCTGAGCTGGTCAAAAAACATATTGGTACTGTTATTCCTGTAAGAGATAATTTTTTCTCTGCATTAAATTCTGCAGTTTTTTCAGATGGATCTTTTTGTTACATTCCTAAGGGAACAGAGTGCCCTATGGAATTATCTACATACTTCAGAATAAATGAAGCAGGGACAGGACAATTTGAGAGAACGTTAGTTATTGCCGAAGAGGGTAGTTATGTTAGTTATCTTGAAGGTTGCACTGCTCCAATGCGAGATGAAAATCAGTTGCACGCTGCTGTTGTTGAGTTAGTTGCACTAGATAGTGCTGAGATTAAATATTCTACAGTTCAAAATTGGTATCCCGGAGATAAGAATGGTATAGGTGGTGTATTTAATTTTGTAACTAAAAGAGGGATTTGTCATGACAATGCTAAAATTTCTTGGACACAAGTTGAAACAGGTTCTGCAGTCACATGGAAGTACCCATCGTGTGTACTAAAAGGAAAAAACTCCATTGGTGAATTTTTCTCTGTTGCTGTTACAAATAACTTTCAACAAGCCGACACAGGAACTAAAATGGTTCATTTAGGTGAGAATTCTAAAAGTACAATTATCGCCAAAGGAATATGCGCAGGCAAAAGTAACGGAAGCTATCGGGGTCTTGTAAAAATTGCAAAAGGCGCTAAAAGTTCAAGGAATTTTTCACAGTGCGACTCATTGTTGATGGGAGATAAATGTGGTTCTCACACATTCCCCTACATCGAAGTTGANAATAAATCTTCGCAAGTAGAACATGAGGCAACAACATCTAAAATTGGAGAGGATCAAATATTTTATTGTAATCAAAGAGGTATAGGAACTGAGGAGGCNGTTGCACTNATTGTTAATGGNTATTGNAAAGAAGTTTTAAACAAATTACCNATGGAATTTGCNGTTGAGGCNAAGAAATTATTAGANATAAGTCTAGAAGGCTCTGTTGGATAAAAAAAGATAAATATGTTAGAGATTAAAAATTTAAAAGCACAGATTGAGGACAAGACAATTCTCAATGGAGTAAATTTAAAAGTAAATAAAGGCGAGGTTCATGCNATCATGGGGCCAAATGGCTCTGGTAAAAGCACATTATCCTCAGTTATTGCNGGTAATGAAGATTATGAGGTGAGTTCGGGAAGTATTACATATGANGGTGACGACTTNTTGGAAATGGCTCCAGAAGAAAGATCACANAGAGGAGTATTCNTATCATTTCAATACCCAGTTGAGATTCCTGGCNTAAGNGTTTCAAATTTTATAAAAACNGCNATTAATGAAAAAAGAAAAGCCTTTGGNCAAGAAAATATTAGCGCTAAGGAACTATTACAATTGTTCAAAGAAAAATGTGAGATGTTAAACATNGACAANGAGTATTTGTCNAGGTCTNTAAATGAAGGTTTTTCAGGTGGGGAAAAGAAAAGAAATGAAATTTTTCAAATGGCAATGATGGAGCCAAAGCTATCTATTTTAGATGAAACTGATTCAGGTTTGGATATAGACGCTCTTAAAATAGTCGCTAATGGGGTTAATTCATTAAAATCAAGCTCCAACTCCATAATTTTAATAACTCATTACCAAAGACTACTTAATTACATTGTGCCAGACTTCGTACACATACTCAAAGATGGTAAAATTGTAATGTCTGGTGATAAATCGTTAGCTCAGAGATTAGAAAAGGAAGGGTATAGTTTTTTAAATTAATTGATAATGTTGATTGAAGAAATAAAAAAACATGTTATTGATACTGACTTAACCGGTACACAAAAAAAGAGCCTTGATTACTTTCTTGAAAATGGATTTCCAACAACCAAAGATGAGGATTGGAAATATACATCTTTAAAAAAAGTTTTAAAGAGGAAGTATTGCCTACAATCTTCTGATTTTGAACTAAATGATGAGATAATTCAACAATATTCTCTTGGATTTAAGGATAAAATAATTTTTAAAAATGGTAAGATTTATTCAGAGCCGAAAATATTAGGTGTAAGTATTAAAAAAACGAGAGACCTATGCATNCCAAAAAATAGTGCTTTGTGCTATTTGAACGAAGCAATTTGTGAAAATACTTATGAAATTATATTTGACAAAAATTTAAATTTAGATAATCCTATCGAAATTTTACATTTTATTAACAATGATAATGATTACTTTTTACAGCTTAGAACTAAGATTACTTGTAGCCCTGGCTCAAATGTAAAATTAGTTGAGCGATTTTGCAACTTGGGAAAAAACACACTAATAAATAGTTGTATGTACGCTGATGTTAAAAGAAATGGCTTTTTTGAAATAAGCAAATTACAAAGTTATAATGACAACACATATACCATTGACAACACTTTAGTTGATCAAGACAGAGACTCAACTGCCAATGTTCATACATTTAGTTTTGATGGTTCTTTTATCAGAAATAATCTAAACTTTTACCAAAACAATGAAAATTGTACAAGTAATATGAACGGAATAACTATCATTGACAAGTCTAATTTTGTTGATCACCATACATTTGTTGATCACAAATTTCAAAACTGCTTGAGCAATGAGTCATATAAAGGTGTATATTTTGACAATACTAAAGGAGTTTTTAACGGCAAGATCATGGTAAGGCCAGATGCTCAAAAAATCAATGCTTTCCAGTCAAACAACAATTTACTATTTAGTGACAGCGCCAGTGTTAAAACAAAACCGCAGCTGGAAATCTATGCTGATGATGTGAAATGTAGTCATGGCTGTACAATTGGACAAATTGATAAAAAGTCACTTTTTTATATGAGATCACGTGGTTTCTCGGAAAAAACTGCAAAGGGACTTTTAACCTTCGCATTTTTAATTGAAGTTATTGAAAAGCTTAATACCAAAGAACTTGTTGATTACGCAAAAACTGAAATAGCAAAAAAACTTTCAATTGAAAAGGATTTGTTGTGATTGATTTTGAAAAAATTAGAAGTAGTTTTCCAATACTTGATGTAAAAGTTAACGATAATAAACTTGTGTATTTTGACAATGCTGCCACTACACAAACACCTACTCAAGTTACAAATAGTATTAGAGATTATTTTTATAAACAGAACTCAAATATACACAGAGGGGTACATCATCTCAGTAACATATCAACAGAATATTTTGAACAAAGCAGAAAAAAAGTAAGAGAGTTTATTGGGGCTGAGAAAGAAGAAGAGATTGTATTTACTAAAGGAACAACTGATTCAATTAACTTAGTAGCCACATCTTTCCAAAAATTTCTTAAATGTGGGGATGAAATTTTAATCTCAGAAATGGAACATCATTCTAATATTGTTCCTTGGCAACTATGCGCTGAAAAAACTGGTGCAAAAATAAAGGTTGTGTCAGTCACTAAAGAAGGAGAAATAGATATGGACCATTTAGAAAAACTTTTAAATGAAAAAACAAAAATTTTATCAATCACTCACATATCTAATACTTTGGGAACTATAAATCCAATTACTGAAATAACTAAATTAGCTCGTAAATTTGATACTAAAGTNTTCATTGATGGAGCGCAAGCAATTGCTCATCAAAAAGTAAATGTGACNGAGTTAGATGTAGACTTTTACTGNTTCTCAGCTCATAAANTATATGGGCCNACAGGAGTAGGTGTTTTATATGGGAAAGAAGAAATTTTAGANAAGTTGCCTCCATACCAAGGAGGNGGTGAAATGATTGAATTGGTAACTTTTGAAAAAACAACATANGCAAAGTTGCCATCGAAGTTTGAGGCAGGAACTCCAAATATNTCAGGAGTNATTGCTTTGGGTANNGCTATTGAATTTATCGAAGAGATTAATTTAGATNTAATNTTTGAATATGANNCTATGTTGTTAAANCANTACAANGAAAAATCAAATAANCTTGAGTATTATGANCCTTTTGGAACAAGTTTAAATAAATCGGCAATCGCTTCATTCAATTTAAAAAAAATACATCACTATGACATTGGTGTGCTTTTAGACAATATGGGTATTGCNGTTAGAACCGGTCATCATTGCACTCAGCCTCTACACAAAAAATTTAATTTGGCTGGAACCATTAGAGCATCTTTTGGAATTTATAATACCAAAAATGAAATCGATTATTTCTTTGATTGCCTNAGCAGGGCTTACAAAATGTTGTATTGATGACTAGCGTTGAAAAAATACAAAATGAAATTGTTGAGGAATTAAGTTTGTTCACTGACTGGATTGAAAAATATGAATATTTAATTGAGCTTGGAAAAGATGANATTNATTTTGATAAAAAGTTCATGAAAGATGAATTTCTAATAAATGGTTGTCAGAGTAAAGTATGGCTATATGCGAAACAAAACAATAGTAAANTTACTTTTCATGCATATAGTGANGCTATAATGACAAAGGGTATAATTGCTCTTTTAATAAAAGTTTTTTCAAATCAATCACCAGATGATATCATTAANTCAAAGCTTGATTTTATAGATAAAATTGGTTTAAAAAGCCACTTNTCAGCAACAAGAGCAAATGGATTAATGTCCATGATAAAACAAATAAAAATTTACGCGATCGGATTTAAAGAAAAAAATGGATAAAGACAAAATTTCAATACTTGGAGACATAATTATAAAAAATTTATGTGAAATTTTTGATCCTGAAATACCAGTAAATATTTATGACCTTGGNTTAATATATGATGTAAAGGTTAATGAGGACTATGATGTCGAAATTGACATGACATTAACATCTCCAAACTGCCCAGTTGCAGAATCACTTCCTTTAGACATTGANAAAAAAATTAAGAGNATAGATGAAATAAAGTCTTGTAAAGTTAATGTGGTATTTGAACCAGCTTGGAANAAAGATATGATGAGTGATGAGGCTAAATTAGAACTTGGAATGCTTTGAAATGTCTAAAGAAATAATAAATCGTGTTGAAAAAAGTGGTCTAATTAACATTGACTTATCTAACTTTATCACAAAAGAAGTTGTTGAGCTTGATATATGTTGTTTTTTAACAGAAAACAATATTGTTGTTGAAAAAGAATTTAGAAAGAGTTTNTCAAATTTTNATTGGANAAAATTATCTAACAAAANTGTAGCTGTTTTTTGCTCTGCTGATACTATTTTACCAAAATGGGCTTATATGCTCATTGTTTCATATTTAAACAAAGTAGATGCTAACGCTTATTTTGGTGAAAAAAAAATCGTTACAAATCAANTAGCCATCGATAAAATAAAAACNCTAGACATAAAAAATTATAATCAAAAAATTGTTTTAGTTAAAGGTTGNAGTGATGTAGATATAAGTTCAGATTTATATGTTGAAATAACTAAATTATTATTACCNGTTGTTAAAAAATTAATGTTTGGNGANGCCTGCTCTTCGGTTCCAATTTATATGAAAAAAAAATAGTGCATATTAAAAACATGACGTAATTTTGTAAAAAAAAATGAATCCNAAAATCTCAGAANTAAACAAAAAACTACAACCTTNCAGAAANGAAATAGTAAAACACAAGCTATATTCTAAGCTAAAAACTAAGTCCGATATAAAAAAACTTATGGAGTCACACGTGTTTGCAGTTTGGGACTTTATGTCTCTTCTTAAAGCTTTGCAAATAAACCTAACATGTTTTGAAATTCCTTGGAGACCAATTGGTGATCCAAAAATTAGAAGACTAGTAAACTCAATTGTTTTAGAAGAGGAAAGCGATGTTGACTCTGAAGGAAATCCTGCATCTCATTTTGAACTGTATCTTGAAGCTATGAAAGAATGTGAGGCTGAAACAAGTACAATTGAAACATTTATGAAAAATTTAAACAAAGACTCAAGACCTAAAATCAATGAAGATATTGATAGCTTTTTGAATACTACATTTTCTATAATCGAAGGTGGGAAATCTCATGAAATAGCATCAGCATTTACATTCGGAAGAGAAGATTTAATTCCTGATATGTTTTTAGCTATAGTCAACGATATGAACAAAGAGAAGTCTTTTGATAAATTTGTTTATTATTTAGAGAGACACATTGAACTAGATGGCGGTGATCATGGTCCTTTAGCGCTTGAACTTATTTGTAATCTTTGTGGAGATGATGAAAAAAAGTGGGATGAAGTTCAAGAGGTTGCTATTAAATGTCTTAAGGCNAGAAAATTACTTTGGGATAAAATTAATAATGATATTAATTAAATAGATTATGTTTTTTTATAAAATGAGAATTCTTTTTTTAATTTTTATTTTTTCTGTATCAGTCTCATCTCGTGCTGATGAGGGAATGTGGCTGCCTAATTTGATTAGTACCATGAATATTGATGACATGCAATCTAAAGGATTATCTTTGAGTGCAGAGGATATATATAACGTAAACAAATCATCACTAAAAGATGCNGTTGTTGCCCTGTCTTGGGGTAGTTGCACTGGAGAGATTATTTCTAAAGAAGGTTTACTACTAACAAATCATCACTGCGCAGATGATTTAATTCAATTTCATAGTACTACTGAAAAAGATTACTTAAAAAATGGGTTTTGGGCAATGAACAAATCTGAAGAACTTGCTAATGAAAATTTAACCGCATCGATTTTAGTTAGAATTGAAAATGTTACTGAAAGAGTCTTTTCAAAAATTAACGGTTCAGGTACTGAGGACGATAGAAGAAAAAAAATACGAGCTGTTGCTAATGAAATTTCAAATGAAATTTCAGACACATCCCACTATACTTCAAGATTAAGATCATTTTATGGAGGAAATGAATTTTATCTTTTTATTTATGAAACATTTTTAGATGTCAGATTAGTTGGAGCACCCCCATCTTCGATTGGTAAATTTGGTGGAGATACTGACAATTGGATGTGGCCAAGGCACACTGGAGATTTTACTCTACTTCGAATTTATGCTGACACAAATAACAAACCTGCTAAATACTCTAAAGAAAATGTTCCTTATAAACCTAAATACCATTTTAAAATTCAACTTGATGGAGTAGAAAATAATGATTTCACTATGGTATATGGCTTTCCGGGATCAACAGATAGATACTTAACTTCTTTTGGTGTTAGTCAAGCATTGAAACTTAAAAACAAAACAATAATTGATATTCGCTCAAAGAAGCTAGAGATAATGAAGGAAGGAATGGACAAGAATAGAGAAACATATTTAAAATATGCAACNAAATATAGTAGTGTATCAAATTATTGGAAATACTACATTGGACAAAATCGAGGGCTTAGGAAATTGAAAGTTTTAGAAAAGAAAAAAAATCAAGAAAAAAGTTTAAAAAAATGGATACATTCTGGCGGTGACATAAAAGTTGAGAAATATAAAAATGTNTTGCCCTCAATAGAAAATGCATACAAAAAAAATGAAGCTATTCTTGTTTCAAGAACTTATCTTAACGAAGCTATTTTCAGAGGTCCTGAAATTTTATATTTTTCATACAGTATGCAAAGAGAAATTAAAAAGGCTATTGAAAGTCGAAACACAGNCTTGCTTGAAGAACTAGAAAAAAGAGCTGTTAATTTTTACAAAAATTATGATGAATCAATAGATGAAAAAATGTTATCAGCAATGTTAGAGATGTATTACTATAATGTTCCTGAATACCAACACCCATCTATATTTAAAAAAATTAAAAACCAACCATTTAGCAGGAGTTTGGATTTTGATTACTTTGCCTCACAGGTTTTTAAAAAATCTATTTACTCTAGTCAAAANAAGTTTAGTAAATTTATTAAAACTCCTAGCTTNTATAAGCTANGTAGTGACCCNGCATATCAAATNATNGAATCNATNTACTCNNNNTACACTAANAATATTAGTCAAACAAGNAAAGAAGTTAGAGATGAGCTTTCGAAAAANAATAGACTTTTTATTTCAGCTTTNAAAGAAATGAATGGTTCAAACAAGTTTTACTCAAATGCAAANTCAACNTTGAGGTTAAGTTATGGAAATGTTAAGGATTATATCCCNTCTGATGCTNTTCATTATGATTATTATACTACTATNGCGGGAATTATTGAAAAAGAGGATAGCACTAATGAAGAGTTTATAGTACCTGAGAAATTAATTGATTTATACAATGATAAAAACTTTGGAAGATATGCTGATTCAGATGGAAATCTTAGAGTAAACTTTATTGATAATAACGACATAACAGGTGGTAATTCTGGAAGCCCAGTTTTGAATGCTCATGGTGAATTGGTAGGTACTGCTTTTGATGGCAACTGGGAGGCAATGAGTGGTGATATTGTTTATGAACAAGGTTTACAAAGATGTATTTCTGTTGATATACGCTACATACTTTTTATAATAGACAAATATGCTGACGCTGGTTATCTAATTGATGAGATGACAATTGCTGAAAGTAGAAAATAATAGGTTAGTAAGCTCTTTTGTTAATTTTTTCTACATAGTTTATAAAAGCTCTGTTAGCAACCTTGTTACCTCCAGCGGTTGGATAATTACCACTAAAATACCAGTCACCTGTGTGCTCTGGACATGAGCTGTGAAGGTCTTCGATCGACTGATATATAATTTCAACTTCTGATGTAATTCCTTTTGGCTTTAATAAATCACTGATTTTGTTGGAAATTTGTTCCACTGAAAATGGTTTGTATATTTCTTTGACATAGTTTTTTATATTTACTTTCTTTTCATTTTCTTTTTTACACTTTTCATATATCTCATTAATGAAATTGTTTTTATTAGCTTCATTAATGAGTTTAATAGCAGCCTGAAAAGCAATAAAGTCACCCAGTTTAGCCATATCAATTCCGTAGCAATCTGGGTATCTGATTTGTGGTGCTGAAGAAACGATTATTATTTTTTTTGGCTCTAATCTGTCTAAAATTCTCAAAATACTTTGTCTTAAAGTTGTGCCCCTAACAATACTATCATCAATGATTACTAAAGTGTCGTTCTTTTTCACAATTCCATATGTTGTATCATAAATATGAGTGACTAGGTCATCTCTGCCCTTATCAGCTGAAATGAAAGTTCTCAACTTAGCATCTTTAATTGCTATTTTTTCAGACCTAACTTTAAGGTTAAATAAATTTTCAAATTCTTTACTTTGATAATTTGGTTCTTTTAGAATGTATTCTCTCTTAATTTTATTTAAGTAATTGTGACACTCTTTGATTAACCCATAATAAGAAACCTCTGCTGTATTTGGAACATATGAAAAAACCGTGTTGCTTAGATCTCCTTGTACTGCTTTAATTACTTTTTTAAAAACTCTTTTACCAAGATCAATTCTTTCTTTGTAAATGTCTCTGTCATTCCCTCTTGAAAAATATATTCTTTCAAAACTACATGCTTTTCTCTCCTTTTGAGGCTGTATGTTTTTTTCGTAAACCTGACCACTTTTTTTAATTATCAAAGCGTTTCCTCTTCCTATTTCTTTAATAGAATTTATATTTACATTAAAAGACGTTTGAATTACTGGCCTTTCCGATGCAATAACTACAACTTCATCATCTGCGTAGTAATAGCCTGGTCTTATTCCATTTGGATCTCTTAAGGCAAATGAATCACCATGGCCCATGATGCCACAAATTACATATCCCCCGTCCCAATGTTTTACTGACTTTTTTAATATTTCAGTTAATGAAATCTCAGATTCGATTTTTTTTGAAATTTTCTGCTTATTAAATTTTTTCTGTTTGTATTTTTTGAAAATACGCTCGTTTTCTTCATCTAAGAAATGACCTATTTTTTCCAATATTGTTACAGTATCTGCTTTTTCTTTGGGATGCTGACCTAAATCAATCAAGTCATTAAACAGCTCGTCAACATTTGTCATGTTAAAATTGCCTGCAAGCACTAAATTTCTAGATCTCCAGTTATTTTGCCTGAGGAAAGGGTGACAGTTCTCAATCTTATTTTTACCGTAGGTACCATATCTTAAATGGCCTAAAAAAATTTCACCAGTAAATGGAAGGTTTTCTTTTAACCAATTAACATCATTTAACTTGTTTTTTTCTAATAAATTATTGAAATAACTGTTTATATGTTTGAATACTTCTTGTATTGGATTTGAAGAAACGGATCTTTTTCTGCTTATAAATCTTTCTCCAGGTTTTACGTCAAGCTTTATGTTAACTAAACCAACTCCATCTTGACCTCTATTTCTTTGCTTTTCCATCATTAAATACATTTTGTTTAATGCATAAAACGATGTATTATATTTTTTCTTGTAATAACTCAGTGGCTTTAGTAGCCTAATCATAGCTACACCACATTCGTGTTGAAGAAAATCACTCATTTGAAAAGTTTGGGTAAATGTACATTTTATTTACTTTATTTATCATAATTCAAAGTTGTCTTTTAATACAAAAATATAAAGACGACCCTTTTGTTTAATTGTACATTTTTGACAATGAGAAATATAAGTGAATTCAAACTCTTTGTTAATTTCAAAGCCCTTGTTAGTTAATAAAAACTTCTTATCACACTCAACACTTCCATTTGGGCAAAACCTTCTGATTCTATAAAGCTGACCGATATTTTGAATATGAAACCATGATCCCGAACCAATTCCAGAAAGCCATTGTGAGTTAGGTGGGATATTTAAGGGTTTTTTCAAAGCTAATAGTTTTCAATACTTGTGAAATAAGACTTAAGAAATGGTTTTTTTATGGTCTTTATTTTTTTGTTTTCAATAACATAATAATCTTTATTGCCAATGCAAACATTTCTTTTAGGTGATGGAGAAATAGTTATTGGTAAGAATAGTCTTAACTTTTTCAATGAAAAGTTTAGAGATTTAAACATTAATTTTGAAACAAATCTAGAGCAATTGGTTCCAAAGATATTTAAGGGGCCATATACAATCATATCTTTTTTTTGTAATTTTTTTGCATAATTATAAGACTTCGTAAAACTTACTTTTTTCATTACTGAAGCATACATTTTACCTTTTCCGTGAGTTGATTTTTTATCAGCTGTTTCTAATAAAATTGAATGCAGATTTGTTAGCTTGTTATTTTTAATTTTTGGTTTTGTTAAAATTTTTAAATCTGGGTCAGTAACCTCATCTCTTACTCTTCCAAATCCATTTGGAGTATGGTATCTTCCAAAATCAAAATAATTTATACTTTCTAATTCATTGTTAATTAAAATAATTGCTGAGTGTCCAACCCTGTACATTCCGTTTTTTGACAGAAAAAAATCATACCATGAATCAGCATTTTTTACCATGCCCTCTGGCCATGCCAATACTATTACTGTACCGTTTTGCATTAGTTACTAATCTTTTTGAGACGCTGATAATTTTCCTCAACAAAATCTTCCATAATTTTAAAGAAGCTTTTAACCTCTTCTATACCATTTTGAGAATTTACATTAACTAACCTTACAAATGTTTTTTGTGCATGAGATCCATAACTAACCATTAACTTGTTGGAGTAATAAAGTTGATTACATAAATCAACAGAGTCGATATTCTTATAGGTAAAACAGACTGGTATTGAGTATCTTGGACCTATGAGCTTGTATTCTGATTTTTCAGACAAGTATTCTTTAATTTTATTTGAAATTAAAAGTTGTTTTTCTACAATGTTTTGTATTCCAAGAGTGCCTATACTTTTCCATAGTGTCCAGAATTTTAATGCATTATTTCTTCTTCCACACTCCAAAGATGTCTTACCTAAATTATATTTGTCATTATGTGTCTGGAACAAATAATTGGCATCTGTATCAAAAGAACGCAATAAGTCTTGATCCTTTTTAAACAATAAGACAGAACAGCTAAGAGGAGCACCTAAGGTTTTATGAGCATTAAAGCAAAATGAATCTGATTTTTCTATTCCCCTTAAAAGTTCATTGTGTTTTTTGGAAAAAATTAATGACCCTCCAAAAGCTCCGTCAATATGCAACCACAAATTATATTTTTTACAAATTTTCGAGATTTCATCAAAATTATCAAATGACCCTAATACTGTGGCTCCAGCTGTGGTATTAACATAAAAGGGACATAAATTGTTTTTCAAATCAATTTGAATGCTATTTTCGAGCTCCTTGCAATTCATTTCTCCATTATTGTCAACAGAAATAGATCTAATGTTATTTGTTCCAATTCCTGAAAAGGAAACATTTTTTTTAATTGAATAGTGTGCTGTTTCTGAACAGTAAAGTATGAGTCTTTTTTTTGATTCACCATCAATTCTATGATTACTAATCTTGTCTCTTGCTGCAACTAATGTCATGAAATTACTCATTGATCCTCCTGTTGGAAAAGTACCTCCATACTCAGAGGGGTATTGAATTTTTTTTCTGACTTCTTCTAAAATCTGTTTTTCAATCAAAGTTTGTATTCCTGAGATTTTGTATGTTGCCATACTATTATTAAGTAAAACCGCAAGAAGATCTCCTATTACAGATTTACTATGTCTGCCTCCAAATAGTTGATTAAAAAACCTTTTAGATGATGTTTTGGGGGTTTCTTTTATAACTTCTTTTAAGATTTGATAAAATTCTGTATCATCAGTTGGCTTATCACTAAGCCTGATGTCGACAGCCTTTAGAAGTTCCTCTGGCTCTTTAAATACTGGCTCATTGTTTTCGCTTGAGATTAGCTCATTAACAATTTTAATAAATTGCAAAAGGTCTTTGCTAATATTGTTTTTTTCTTTCATCAAGACAAAATTAGAAATAACATTTTATCAAATTACCCTATTCATAAAATAGTTACTCAATTATTTATTTACATAAATGTTATGATTATTTGATATTTTTTTAACTCCGGTTGTAATTTATTATTTTTGAAGATATGAAAAGAATGCAAATTATTTTTTTATTGATGTTTGTTATATCATTTTCAAGAGCTCAAGTTTTAATAAATGAATACTCTGCTGCTAACTTTGACTCATACTTAGATAATTACAATGAATATGAGGACTGGATTGAGCTATATAATTCTTCTAGCAACAGTGTTGATTTAAATGGGTGGCACCTTTCTGATAGAGCGTCAAACCCTATGAAGTGGAGTTTTTCGTCATCCTTTATTGTTCCTGCAAATGGAGTCGCAGTTATATTTTGCTCAAGCAGAAATGAAATCATTGGAAATAATGCTCACACAAATTTTAAGCTCACACAAACTAAAAATAATGAGAAAATTATTCTTTCAAATCCTACCGGAACAATTATTGATTCTGTTGATTTAGTTCCTAACCTTAGTTCACAATCTAGAGGAAGAGAAACCAATGGCTCAATAAATTGGTCGGTTTTTACAACTCCAACTCCATCGGCAAATAACTTTAATGCACAATTAGAGTATAGTGAAAAACCCTCTTTTTCACAAGCTGCCGGATACTATACTGGATCAGTAAGCGTCTCAATCACAACTAACGATCCAAATGCCACTATATATTACACAACAAATGGAGACCAGCCAACTATTAACTCACCTGTTTACAACTCTCCAATAACACTAACAACTACATCAGTTCTAAAAGCAATAAGCGTAAGCTCCTTGGCGAATGTTCCATCTAGTTTTACTGAATACGCTACATATTTCATAAACGATAATCACACAATACCTATTTTATCTATTTCTGGAGATAGCGTAGATGTTTTGATTGAGGATGGTGTACAAAATATTGGTAGTTGGTGGAACGGAACACCTCATGAGCCTTATGGAACCGTTGAATGGTTTAATGCTCAAGGATTGCTAATTGACAAAGGAACTGGTAATTTTAATAAACATGGAAATGATTCATGGGCTTACGATCAAAGAGGTTTTGATTATGTTATGAGAGACCAGTTTGGTTATAACTATGCGTTAAAAGATGATTTATTTTATACAAAAGACCGTGAAGAGTATCAGAGAATTATTGTTAAAGCGGCTGCAAATGATAATTACCCTGCCTCATTTGGAGGTTCAGGAGCTCACATTAGAGACGCTTATATTCAACATTTATCTCAAATTTCTGATTTGAGGATGGATGAAAGATCTTCATCAAACTGTATCTTATATATGAATGGAAGGTATTGGGGTGTATATGAAATTAGAGAAAAAGTTGATGACCATGACTTTACAGATCAATATTATGACCAGGAAAAAGACAGTATTCAATTTTTAAAAACCTGGGGGGGAACTTGGGTTGAATATGGAGGGCCTCAAGCACAGACTGACTGGGACAACCTCAAAAACTATATCCTTTCAAATCCTATGAACAATGTAGCAAATTATACGACTGTAAAAAGCCAGTTCAATACTGGTAGTTTAATTGACTATTTCTTACTTAACTCATATGTAGTTTGTGCAGATTGGCTAAACTGGAATACAGCTTGGTGGAGAGGTATAGCACAGACAGGAGAAAAAAAGAAATGGAGATATACTTTGTGGGATATGGACAATACCTTTGGTCATGGTACAAATTACACGGGTATTCCAACACAATCCGTAAATGCAGATCCATGTGACCCAAGCAGTCTTAATGACCCCGGAGGGCAAGGACACATACCGATTTGGAATGCACTTATAACAAGTGAAGATTTTTTTGATGATTACGTAAACCGATGGCAAGACTTAGCAAACGGACACCTTTCATGTGCAAACATGATCGATGTTCTAGATAGAATGATTAATGTTATTGATTCTGAAATGCCAGCTCAAATTGCTCGTTGGGGTGGCTCATACTCAACTTGGCAACAAAATGTACAAGACTTAAGAAATTTTATTAATCAAAGATGTTCAACAATGAATGTTGGTTTTGTACCGTGCTATCAGCCTGCAATTTCTGGGCCCTATGATGTTACAGTTGAAATTCTTGGCCAAGGAGAGGTTGAAATGAGTGACAATAACTTTATTAATGATAGTAATACTCCTTGGAACGATCAAAGATTTGGGGGAGTTAAGTTACCATTTGAAGTCAAGAGCGGAAACTTTCAAAATTGGGATGTTATTCCAAGCGGAGTTTACACATATGATCCAAATGTAGATACTCTGGTTTTGGACCTTCAAAATGATGTTACAGTAATTGCCAACTTTATTGCTCCGATACCCACAAAAGATATTATTTTCAACATAAATCCTGATGGAACAAATACTTCACTTAGTGTTAATGGAAACAACATTGTTAATTTTCCTCACACAGAAACATTCTTGCTAAATGATACCGTTGATGTTAATGCCAATATAGATCCGCTTTATTCATTTTTATCATGGGTTTCTGATAGTAATTATCTCAACAACGGAGTATCAAGTATAAATAATTCGTTCTACGTACTTTATAATGACACAATCACTCTAAATATATTTGAATTACCATCAATAAGTGCATTTATATCTGGTAACGATACTATTTGTGAAAATTCTAAATCAAATGCTGAAGTTAATTTTTCATTTAATGGTGTAGCTCCTTTTACTTTTACTTACAGCATAAATGGAGATATACAG
>PBAP01000012.1 GCA_002716345.1 Flavobacteriales bacterium
TCTTGTCTCACGGGATTAAGAAAAGGAGATGTTCAAGATTTGAAGTGGAGTGATTTAAATTCAACAGAAGATGGTGTGAAAATTACTCATTATCAAGAAAAAACTGAATCTCTTGAATATTTAGATATCAATCATCAGGCAGTTGAATTAATTGGCAACAAAGAAGGTGATGATGATTTAGTTTTTAAAGGATTAAAATTTTCAACTTATTTTAACACAGCCTTAATGTTGTGGGTAATGAAAGCAGGAATAACTAAGCATATAACTTTTCATTGTGCAAGACATACCTATGCTACTCTATTATTAACCTATGATGTAGGTCTATTCACACTAAGTAAATTATTAGGACATAAAAATGTTAAAACAACTCAAATTTATGCTAATATAATTGACAAGAAAAAAAGAGCGGCAGTAAATAAATTACCTCAAATAAAAATTTAGTTTTTAACAGAAATCTTAACAGCAATTATCTGATATAAAAAAATATAAAATACTAATCAAAAGCATTAGAATTAGCAAATAAAAACCAAACAGATTTTACTCATTTCTATTATATAAAAAAAGATATAATGGAAAAAAATAAAGAAGAAGTATTACTTAGTAAAATTGAGGAATTAACATTAAAACTTGAAAAGATTGAACAACTACTTTTAACACAAAAAAAGGTGTTAAATTTTAATGAGGTAATGTTATATACAAACCTATCAAAGAGTTATTTGTATCAACTAACATCAAATGGTGGAATCCCTTGCTATAAGCCCAACGGAAAACACATATACTTTAATAAAGAGGAAATTGAAAACTGGCTTTTAAATAATAGAAAAATATCAAATATAGAGTTAGAAGAAATTTCTAATAATTATTTGAATTAATCTAGTAAAACTGCATAAAATTAAGGTGTTGGGTAATTATACCCTTTAATCCTTACTATGCCTAATTATTAACTTAAACAATATAAATATGTACACACCAAAACAAAGAGAAACAGTAAAAGAAATGAGTAATTGGTTAGATAAAATGAAATGGGATATCTTCTCTACAGTAACTTACAGATATGATGTAAAGAAGTGGCAGAATTATAAGATAATGACAGCCTTAGAGAAGTACTTACAGACTCTTAAGAAGCCTTTTAAGATGTTCTGGGTAACTGAGTTCACTAACTACAATTATAACACTCATAACCACCTATTAGTTAAAGGAGATATTGTAGGAGATATAAACTATCATTTAAAGTCAAAGAGTCTTACAGGTAAACACGTCAAACACGAGCCTTACGAGAAAGAAGCAAGTATCTATGTCTCTAAGTTTATCTGCGATAGAAAGACTATTTGGGATTTAAGTGAAAGTACTGATAAGTAGTTAGTTAGAAAATTATTAAGTTTATAAAAAATTAAACATATATATGAAGAAAAATAATAAAGTGGAAAAAAAAGTTAAAACTCTTATTGGTTTTGGATTAGTAGCTATTGGATTCTATTTTTTATTTTATTTTTGGTATTGGGTTTCTAAAACCTTCACAAAATTTCTAACAATCTTGTTTGGTATTTTTAAAGTTAAATTCCCTTTTGCAGTTAATAAATATTTACAATTATTTATTTTTTTATTTTCGTTTGGATCTTTTTGTTTTCTAACTAATAATAATGATTATTTAAAACAAAAATTTAACATTGATGACTCTATTTTGATGATAATATCTTATACTTTTTTACTTTTTTATTTTAGCTTATTGGAAATTGCTCTTAGAAGTAAGTATTTAACTAACTATTTTAATGATGAAAGAAAATGGTGCGATTAAACAAGTATTTATTTTTTAAAACAATAGATTAACAATGAAAAAACTACTACTTATATTACTTTGTTTGCCATTTGTTGGGTTTGGGCAAAAAATTGAAGAAAAAGTTGATGACTTTACTGATATAAAAACTATAATTTTTACACCTAATATTTGCAGTAGACCATTAATTGATAATAGTAATCCTTTAAACCAACATTTTTTATTTATAACTGAAATAAAAAAAATAGACAATTCTTATTTAATGACATTAGATATTACTGCTGATTTAGATTTTAATAAAGATGGATATTTATGGGTTTTATTTGAGGATGGAACTAAGAAAAAATGTAATGTTGAAATATATGGTGAAATAATAAATTTTTCTGAAAAAAGTGTATCGGGATACACTCACAATATTGTAGATTTCTACATAGATGAAGAATTTATTAAAAAATTAGCAAATGGAAATCAAATAACTAAAATTCGATATATGACTCATTCAGGCTATGTAGACTATGTTCACACAGGCTTTAAAAGTAAACGTAAAGAAGATAAAAGAAAGCAGAAGGAAATTAATTATTATAAAATGATTTATGACTTTATTTCTAAGTAAAAAAATAATTTTAGATTAACAATGAAAAAACTACTACTTATATTATTTTGCTTGCCAATGATTGGGTTTGGTCAAAATGTAAATATACCTGACGCTAATTTTAAAACATATTTATTAGGTAATTCATTAATTAATACTAATGGAGATTCAGAAATTCAAATAAGTGAAGCTAATTCTTTTAGTGGTATTATTGATTGTCTAATGATGAATATTTCAGATTTAACAGGTATAGAAAATTTTACTGCTTTAACTGCTTTGAGTTGTGGAGCAAATCAACTGACAAGCCTTGATGTGAGTAATAATACTGCTTTAACAGATTTGTATTGTAACTATAATCAACTTACAAGTCTTGATGTGAGTAATAATAATGATTTATTTGTTTTGCATTGTCAGGGTAATCAACTTACAAGTCTTGATGTAAGTCAAAATACTGCTTTAACTTATTTGATTTGTCATACAAATCAACTGACAAGCCTAGATATGAGTAATAATACTGCTTTAATTTATTTGGACTGCTATGTTAATTATATAGAATGTTTAGATATAAGTAATAATTTGATTTTAACTGATTTAAATTGTAGAGATAATTTATTAACTCAATTAAATACTAAAAATGGAAATTGGCAAAATATGGATGTTGAAGCATCATCAAATAATTTAACTTGTGTAGAAGTTGATAATATTGGCTATGCTTCAAATAATTGGATTTTTGATAGCTTTACTACACTATCTACAAATTGTAATTATACAAACCCTTGTAATACAACATCGTCTATAAATGAAGAAGTTACAAATAAAAACCTGATTAAAACTATAAACATATTAGGAGTAGAGACAAAGTGTTATAAAAATCAACCTCTACTCTACATCTATAATGACGGAACAGTAAAGAAAAGAATAGTTATAGAATAAAACAATAGATTAACAATGAAAAAACTACTACTTATATTGCTTTGCTTGCCTTTGCTATTTGGTTCTTGTAGTTTTCAAACAGAGAAGGAAAAAGAGTTATCTAAAATTTGCGATAAAATAAATAGTCTCACACCAATAAAGCTGAATGATTCATTTGAATTTTCGTCTTTTAAATGTGATTTTCCTATTGTTAAACTGCAGTATAGATTTACAGAATACGAATGGGAGAGTTCAGAAGCAAATCAGGAAATGAAACTTGAAATTCTTAATGATGTTGAAGCTGCAACAAATAATAATGTAGGATTTAAAGATTTTAGAGATGCAGGATATACTTTCTTTCTTGACTATGTTGATAAAAATAATCAACTACTTTTTTACTTATGTTTAAGAAAAAGTTCTGATGACACTTACAAGATTGTAGAATTAAGTGAGGAGAATGGAACATATGATTTTGTAGAGTTAGAAAGAGATGAAAAAAAACCCGCTATTTCGAAAGAAAAAAGAGACGAGACTGTAGAAAAAATAAAAAATGAGAACTGGAAAAAAAATAAAGATAAATTCACGAAAATTTTTGATGAAGAAATCAAATCTCCAAAAGAAAAAAATCAGAAAAAATTAGGAGAATACTATAGGCCAATAGATACTCCTACTGGATATTATAAATCAAAGGGTTTAAATTTTCAAATTAAAAAGCCATCAGGGTTTGAACAGATGGAAGGGGATAGACCAAATATAGTGCAGAAATGGATTAAAAAAAGAGGAAAAGAAGATATGGTTATTTTTATGGTTCTTGTGAAAAATTTACCTGACGAGATGCACGGCATAAGCCAAAATGAATATATGCAGTATTTCAAATATGGAAGTGGAGTGGATGATTATAAGCCTGATGATACTCATAATTTTAAGTTTAATATTGCCAAATCAAATTATTATACATTAGATAATTATTATGGACTATATTATGAAGGAAAATCTGAAGGAGAGAGACTTGGCAATAATGTTGAGTCATATTATATTACAGTTCAAGTTTTATTAGATAAACATATGTTCTCAATAACAATGAGTGCTTTTGAAAAAGATATATTTGATAGCAATAAAGAATTATTTCGTTTACTTGCAAATAGTGTTATATTTCCTGACCAATATTAAAATTAATAAAAGATAAAGTGTGGCTTTAATAAATTGCTATGAGTGTTCTAAGGAGATAAGTGATAAGGCAATTATCTGTCCTAATTGTGGAGCCCCACAATCTGAAAAAAAACAAAAAGAAAGCAATTCTAATGAGATACCTTTAGAATCAAAAACACTCACACCTCCTAAATTAAGTAAACTAATAAGTAAATTTAGCAACTATTTCAGAAAGAATAAGCCCAAAGTAAGTGACTCTGACAAAGAACCTATTACATTAAAAATACTTACATCTATTAATTCACCTGTTTTAAGAAGTTTACTTAACAATTATCTTTTAGGTATTAAGAAAACAATATTATACGCTTTGGGGCTTGCAATTATTTTTGTTGCATTACTATTATATTTTAACAGGGCAGAATTAGTTGACTTTAATGAAGCAATACTGTATATAATTGTAGGTCCAATTGTATTATTAATGTATTATATAGGTTTATACACAGTTTATTACTTATTCAAAATTAAAGCGTTTAGTATGATTTTTACATATCTCAAAAGCAAATCAGTAATGTCACAGATTGATAATAAAAAAGAGTTTACAGACTTAAAAACAAATGGATTTGAAAATTTAGTTTTTTTTCTTTTGTTATGGTCAATATTACACCTAATATTAATTTTTGCAGGATGTTTTGAGGGATATGCATATTACAGCTCTTATTATGATGAATTTAGTCCCCCTGCATATGATAATCCAAGAATGTTTGGGGAGAGTATGGTCTATATAATACTTGTCTTCCTTCCATATTGGATTATAAAGCTACTTACAAGTATTGTAATATCTATAAAGAAAAAAAGTTTTGAGTGGCCAAATAATATAATGCTTAAATTTTTACCTATTGCTACAGCATTTATTTTTTGCATAATATATATACCAATATTACAAGATTCAGCACAAAAAACTAAAGAGAGAATAAGGATGATGTCTAAACAATCTGAGCAAGAATTTAAAAAAAGAGCTGATGATATGTTAAAAGAAAATATTAAAAACAACCCAGTATTTCAAGAGAATATTGACAGACTGCTTGAGGAGAATAAATTTGAACTACAAGAAAAATAATGCCATTTAAGAAAGGAATAAGCGGAAACCCATTAGGAAGGCCTGTAGGCTCTATAAGTAGCTCTACAAAGCTTTTAAGAGAACAAATAGGCTTNGCTATAGATGGAAACAAACTAAGCGATATGCTTAATCAAATAACTAATCCAACAGAGTACATAAATGCAGTAAGTAANCTCCTTCCCTATGCTATTGGTAAAAAAAAGGTATACAAAGAGATTGAGGAAATAGAGCCTGTAGAAGTAACAATCAATTTTACAGGAACGGACGAAAACAATTAGTCAAATCGACTAAAAAAGAGTAAAAAATCAACAAATTAAACAGTAGACTTATCAACATTGATGACAAAAAAAAATAAAAAACTGTCCTACAAGTTGTCCTGTAAGAAATTTCTTTTTTATTTATACTAGATAATAATATAAAAATAGTTGCGGTGAGGAAGGGATTCGAACCCCCGAAACAGTTTCCCGTTTACACGCTTTCCAAGCGTGCGCCTTAAGCCACTCGGCCACCTCACCTTATNTTTNAANTTTTAAATCAAATANTTTATTGCAATTATAAGTTGTTANNTCGGCAACTTCCAATANATCACATGNTTTTATAATTGATATTTTTTCTNCTATTGTTAATATATTTTTAGGTTCATTTCTTTTTCCTCTGAAAGGGTGGGGTGANAGATATGGTGAATCNGTCTCTAAAATAATNTGCTTTAANTCTATATCTTTCAAAATTGNATCTANATTAGAGTTCTTAAANGTAACAACACCACCAATACCTAAATAGAATCCATTTAAATTAATTACTCTATTTGCNTGANTCAAATCACCACTGAAGCAATGAAAAACTCCNNACAAGTTTTCGTCATTTTCAGCCTCTATTATTTCAATAACCTCATCAAAAGATTCTCTTAAGTGTATTACNATGGGTAAAGAATATTTTTTTGCTAATTTAATCTGAAATAGAAATGCTTCTTTTTGNATTTTGAGTGTTTCTTTATTCCAATNTAAATCTATTCCAATTTCCCCCACTGCAATAAAATTATTATTTCTTAGAGATTCTTCAACATGNTTTAANTCGCTTTCATATGTNTTATTATTTACTTCACAAGGATGTAANCCCATCATAGGTAAACAATTAGAAAATCTATTACAAACGTTAAGCATNNCATCTGTTGTNTGNGATGAAATGTTTGGTAAAAGTATTTTTTTTACATTNTTATTTATTGNTTGCTGAACNACCTNTTCAATATCATCTTCAAAGTTCTTAGCATATAAATGACAATGACTATCAATTAGATACATGAAACAAAATTAGTATTATTTACCTAATTTTATCAAATGATGGAAGAANTNAAAATTTTAGTTATTAGGTTTAGCTCTATTGGTGATATTGTTTTGACATCTCCTNNTTTAAGANTNCTNAATAGTTCAAAAAAATATGAGGTTCATTTNTTAACTAAAAATGAATACTATTCTTTAGTAAGTGAAAATCCAAATATNCACAAAATACATTTACTCAAAGANTCGCTNAAAAATATTTTTTTTGATTTAAAAAAAGAAAANTTTGATTTTATAATAGATCTTCANAATAACATTAGATCTAATATNTTGACNTTCATGTTATTCAAAAAAACATTNAAGCTAAAGAAAANCTTGNTCAANAAAACAAACAATATACANATNGCAGAAAGATACTTATTGGCATTAAAAAANNTACAAATCAAGAATGATAATCTNGGCTTAGATTTTTTCTTATCAAAAGAGTTAGAAAAAAAGTTTAATTACAATGAAAATTTTATNGCATGGTGTATTGGTTCAAAGCATNANAATAAAAAGTTAAGTGCAAATAAAATTTTAGAGGTTAGCAACNCAATAAACTATCCAATTATTTTTATTGGAGGTTCTGATGATATTGAAATAGNGGATTATATCTTANATCAATCTTCAAATAAGAAAATAAAAAACTTTTGTGGTAGTCTAAGTATACAAGAAACNGCANCAATAATAAAAAATTGCAATTTNCTAATTACTAANGACACTGGATTCATGCATATTGGAGCCTCTTTCAAAANACCAATTATTTCANTTTGGGGCTGTACAAAGCCAGANTTAGGATANACCCCTTATCAAACTAATAATCATTCAATTTATATAGTTTCAGAAAANTATGTAGATTCTTGTCACAGATATGGTAAAAAATGCAGATCAATAACAAAATGTATTGATTATATTTCAACTCAAAAGTTAAAACAGGCTNTNGANCTAATTTTTTGTAAATAATGCTTTTAGCTCTGANGCATCATCTGCTTTCATTCTACCTGATAAAATAAGACTTAANTGTCTNCTTCTTAAAGCNCCATCATATCTTTCTTTTTCTTTTTTAGTTTCAGGNACTANTTCAGGAATTTCTATGGGNTTTCCTANNTGATCTACAGCTACAAAAGTATATATAGCTTCATTACATTTTATTNTNCCTTTTTCAGCTCTATTTTCCATCCATACATCNACAAAAANNTCCATTGAAGAGTTAAATGCTCTTGAAACTTTTGCTTCAAGNGTAACAATACTTCCNCTTGGNATAGCTTTNTTAAATGAAACATTGTTTACTGATGCGGTAACAACTATTCTNCCACAATGACGATGTGATGAAATTGCTGCTGCAATATCCATCCAATGTAGTAGCCTACCACCCATTAAGTTGTCAAGGTTATTNGTATCGTTTGGAAGGACTATTTCAGTTGTGATTGAAGCAGATTCACTTGCTTTTTTTGATTTCATGCTAATTTGTTAAAATCCAAGCGGATTTGTTAATTCTCTTTAGTTTTTCTAATTCAATTATAGCATTTTCTTTGCTTTCAAATGAGTTGTAAGAAACTCTGTGATAACCATTTTCAGAAAATAGAATTTCAGAGTTAAAGTTTGACTCTATTAATGAATTATTTAGCTTTTCAGCATTGCTCTTTTCGATAAATGCACCCGCAATGACATGATAATTTTTCATTTTTGGAGTAGTTATAGTTTCAATTTTTTCTATTTCTTTTTCAATCTTGTTTTCAGCCACATTTAATTTTGGCACTTTACTCTTTTTAAAAAAATTTAAATCAGATTTTTGAATGTTAATATTGTTAGTGCTTGTATCTAATAGTATATTAGTTAGAGATAGAAGAATTAACGGAATTAGTACTGCAGCTGCCTTATATGAGATTTTTTTTGTTGTGCTNGATTGATTAATATCAATTATTTTCTTTGTTTTTGTCTTTTTTTGAATTTGAAAACTTTCAAAACCAAAAGAGTTTAAGTCAAAGTTGTTTGCAATATCTTGGTGAAATATAATGTTATCCTCACTACCTAATGTAAAAAGCCCAATATTATTCAATCTCATACTTCTTTCCGTCATCAAAGAATCAGTTATTTTTTTTGAAAAATCAAAAACTATATTCTTTGAGTCATCAACGGAAATCTTTTCTTTTTTTGAAATATGGTTAATTAATAATCCATCGTTAATAGATAGATTTTTGTTAAAAACAATTAGTTTGCATGGAGGAAAAATAGTACCAGAGACAGCATTTATTTTTGATGAAACAGGATTGGAAACTAAACCCCCAAAGTTTGGAATGATAACACAATCGTGTCTGAACAAGAGTTCTTTTATATGCTCCTCTACGCTGTAAATCATATACAAATTTAATTATTTATCTTACAATAATGAGGATTTATTTAAATCTTCAATCCTGTCTATTGAATGAGAGTCGCTGTCACTGATCACAACCCTTATCTGGAAGTCATTTTTTATCCATCTTAGTTGTTCAAGATTTAACCTTCTCTCGTCAGTGTCTGCTTTCAGATTGCTAATTTCATGTACTATGCTTTTGTTAAATCCGTAAATTCCTCTATGCTTAAATTCAGACTTCTTAAACTCNGAATTTCTGTNAAATGATGTAGCCATCTTGTTCTTATTAAAACTTACTTTTACAATGTCCCTATCATTATTTTCGAATTCATTAATAATTTTATTTGCAATAGTTATTATTTGTGGTTTTTCTTTTTTGAATATTAAACAAAGCTCGTCAATTTCTCTTGGATTGAANACTGCNATATCTCCTTGAACATTTATGAAAAAATCATATTCGTCATAATTTTCTTTTATNACATCAAAGCACCTTTCACTTCCGTTTTCATATGCTTTCAAGCTGAATGAGCAATCTGCATTAATTTCTTTTGCAAAATCATATATTCTTTTATCGTCTGTGGCGATAATTACATGATCAACTACGCTCGATTTTTTTACTTGTTCATAAACTCTTTGNACCAACGGAATACCTTTAAATTTAGCAAGAGATTTTCCTGGGAATCTACTTGAANTATACCTACAGGGAATTATTACTAGAGTTTTCACTAAATTTTTAAATTTAGCTGAAAAGCGAAAGTTCTTGGAGGCATCATATTTGCTGGTCTGCTCATATATTCTCTATTAAACAAGTTATTTACAACAAACCCAATTTTTGATATTTCATCAAGCTGATAACCAANTCTTATGTCAAAAACTAAATCACCATCTTTAAATTTTTCTCTAGATTCATTAATGCCAGGAATTAGCGCATCNACTCCAAAATTTGGATCTCCNTTATTGATTAAATCTGTTGTAAAAATGTAATCTATGTTTGACATAAAGTCATTATATCTAACGCTAGAGCCAATTGAAAATTTATCTCTCANTACTTCAATATCAATTTTAGCTACATTCCTATACCTNTATTTTAAAATTGTTGANTCAGAGCTACTGTTATTGTATGTAATTGGATTACCATAGTAATCATTTGCATANGATTTGTTAAGCTCTAATGATACTGGATTNATATATGTGTAACCTCCAATAAAATTAATTTTTGTTATCTCATTAATTTTTCCTTCGCCAGTTATACTAAGCTCAATACCACTAATTTCTGTTTTTCCAACATTAACTGACTTAAAGCCTAAACCAAAGAAGTTTGATACGTTTCCATTTTCATCAAATTCAGGTTCTCCCCATTGACCAAAAGTGAATTCCATCATATCATCATATCTCATTATGAAAGCTGCTATGTCAATAAAAGATCTAAATCTACCAAACTGAACTGCTTGTTTGAGACCTATTTCCGAGCTCCATCCCTTTTCNGACCTAAGTTCTGGGTTAGGAAATATTTCAATATCAGANACATTAGTAGTCACAAATAGTTCTGCCATTGATGGAAATCGATAACCTTGTCCCCATGATGAACGAATAAAAGTTCCATCTGCAATTTGATAATTAAGACCACCTCTAAAAACNGGCTTTGCCTCAGCAAAATGATAAATTGTGTCTCCATTGATTTCATGTCCATCCTCNGAGTCTAGACTAAAATATTCATATCTAGCTCCAGCAGAAATGTTTAACTTNCCTAATTTCTTATCAATTTGACTNTATAATGAGTGATTACTTCTTGAGTTCTTACCTTGAAAAATTTTAGATTGAGCATAGACTATTTCATTTGTTGTACCAGTTGTAATAAGTAAATNAATNTTTTCAAATCTTTTTTGCCATTGATAATCTGTATAAAAAAGTCGTGATNTGTTGTCATCATTGGTTTCGCTTCCTNTAGTTTCATTATCATTAATTAAGTGAAGATATCTAGTGTTAAGCGAGTGCCTATTGNTTCCAATTGTGTATTTAACATAGGGGTCAACATTGAACACATCACCGCTAGTAGTAGTAATCTTGTCATCAAGNGGAATATATCCATATTCATAGGAGTCCCAGATTAGTGCAGAGCCAGTTGATTGAAATAAAAAGTTTCCTTTGATACCATATATCAGATTTTTAATTTTTTCGTCCTGTTTCTCTAAACTAAAATTAAATCTCTTTCTGTCTGTAACTTCTCCTTTTCTGTATCCTTGGTCTTTAAAAACATTACCTCCAATTGTCAAGTTAATATTATCTAATTTTTGAGCATGAAAAAACTCAAGACCCTTATAGACCCTCCTTTTGTATTGATTCCACCATATTAAACTAGATCTTTGAGGAAAATCAATAAATCCATAATGAGTGTTAATTTTTGTATATCCAGCTGAAGGATGCTTGTCAATATCTTTTTTAGAAGGGAAAGCTGTTCTTATGTTTATAACCCCATTCAAAGCTGAGGAGCCATATAAAACCGATGAAGCACCTTTAATAACTTCAACTTGGTTAATATTTTCTGTGGCAATTAGCTTCCATTGAACTTGACCTGCATCGCCAGAAATTAAGGGCATATCATCAACCATTACTAGAACTCTGCTGCCAGCGCCGTAACTCCATCCACTACCACCTCTGATATTAGCTTGTCCGTCAGTAATGTTAACNCCAGGTATTTGCTCCATTGCAGTCTGTATTTCTGTTGTATTTTTATTCTCTATCATCTGTGGTTTAATAACCTCCATTGAAACAGTCGTTTCTTCAATTCTTTGTTCAAACTTTCCAGCTGATATTACAACAACATCTAATTTTTTAGATACTTCATTTAAAACAATTTTTACATTCTTTAGTTCGTTTGCTTCTAAAAAGTATTGCTGAGATAGTGTTTCAAATCCAATGTAGCTGAAATTAATTTTTGTNTTGCCCTGCTCCAATGTTAATGTAAAACTACCNTTGATNTCAGTAATTACACCTTTGCCAGAATCATTAAAAACATTAACACCTATTAGCGGGACATTATTTTTATCTGCAACAANTCCAGTCAAAGTTTGACCATTAATTATGAAACTGAATAAAGTAAAAATNAGAAGTAAGGCTCTTTTTTTAAAAGTCATACGNGCAAATATAGAAATTTGAAATTTACTGTAATGTGTAAAATTAACACTAACTTGAATTAATTGAATTTANTNAATTAATTTAAAATTATANTATAAATTTGCNCANTAAAAACCAATTCATGGATAAACATATAAGTAGCTTCATGAAGCTTGTTGAGTCAAGAAACTCTGGTGAAAAAGAGTTTTTACAAGCAGTATTAGAAGTNTCAGAAGTAATCATTCCCTNNATTAAAGAAAATAAAAAATATCAAACTCACAATATACTGGAAAGGCTTGTTGAGCCAGAAAGAACAATTATATTTAGAGTNCCATGGCAAGATGATAGTGGAAATATACAAGTTAANAGAGGATATAGAGTTGAATTTAACTCTGCAATAGGNCCTTACAAAGGAGGGTTAAGATTCCACCCAAGTGTTAATTTATCAATACTGAAATTTTTAGGTTTTGAACAAGTATTTAAAAACTCACTTACNAGTCTACCCTTNGGTGGTGGAAAAGGAGGATCCGATTTTGATCCTAAAGGAAAGTCNGAAAGTGAAGTTATGCGCTTTTGTCAATCATTTANCACTGAATTGTATAGACATATCGGTGCAAATACTGATGTGCCAGCTGGTGACATTGGTGTTGGAGCAAGAGAAATTGGATTTATGTTTGGTCAATATAAAAGGATAACTAATGAATTTTCTGGTGTTCTGACAGGNAAGGGAATAAACTGGGGGGGNTCTCTTATCCGTCCTGAGGCTACTGGCTATGGAAATATTTATTTTGCTCAAAGTATGCTCAATCTTGNNGGNGAAACATTTGATGGAAAAACAGTTGTCATTTCAGGCTCTGGAAATGTAGCTCAATATTCATGCGAAAAAGCCATTGAGTTAGGAGCAAAAGTGATTTCATTTTCTGATTCATCAGGCTATATTTATGANCCAGATGGTATTAATGAAGAAAAGCTGGAGTACATCAAAGAANTAAAAAATATTAAAAGAGGTAGAATTAAAGAGTATGCGAAAAAATTTGGTTGTAAATTTTCAGAGGGTAAGCCTTGGCAATTGAAATGTGATATTGCTCTTCCGTGTGCTACTCAAAATGAACTCAATCTAAATGATGCAAAAGCTTTAGTTTCAAATGGTTGTATTGCTGTTTCTGAAGGTGCTAACATGCCNTGTACATCAGATGCTATTAATCACTTCCAAAATTCAAATGTACTTTATGCCCCCGGTAAAGCTTCAAATGCTGGAGGCGTTGCTACATCAGGATTAGAAATGAGTCAAAATTCTTTGAGGATAAATTGGACAAGAGAAGAGGTAGATCAAAGGTTGAAAGATATNATGTTAAATATTCACAATTCATGCGTTGAGTTTGGTAGAGCTGGAAAATCTGTTGATTATGTAAAAGGTGCAAACATTGCTGGTTTTGTTAAAGTTGCTGATGCAATGATTGATCAAGGTATCGTTTAATAATGATTACCAAAGATTTTCTAGAAAAATTAAACCAGGATCTAAATAATTCAAAAAGTTTAGGCTTATTTAAAAAAGAAAGGATTATTCTTGAAGAACAAGGGTCTAATATAAAAGTAGAGGACGGTTCTGAAGTACTTAATTTTTGTGCAAACAACTACTTAGGGCTATCATCCGATAACAGAGTAGTAAGTGCTGCAAAAAGAACATTAGATAAGTTCGGTTATGGAATGTCTTCTGTAAGATTTATTTGTGGGACACAGACAATACACAAAGAACTTGAGAATAGACTCTCAAATTTTTTATCAACTGAAGATACAATTTTATATGCCGCTGCTTTTGATGCAAATGGAGGTTTTTTTGAACCACTATTTGACAAAGAAGACGCTATAATCTCAGATTCCTTAAACCACGCTTCAATTATTGATGGTATTAGGCTCTGTAAAGCTGTTAGATATAGATATCAAAATAACGACATGGCTGATTTAGAATCAAAACTAATAGATTCACAATCTCAAAGAAATAGAGTGATAGTTACAGATGGAGTATTTTCAATGGACGGCTACATAGCTAAGCTAGACCAAATTTGTGATTTAGCAGAAAAATACAATGCNCTTGTAATGGTTGATGATTGTCACTCAACAGGNTTTCTTGGAAAAACTGGACGAGGGACACATGAGCATTGTGGTGTTGTTGGTAGAGTGGATATAATTACATCTACACTTGGTAAGGCTTTAGGAGGAGCAATGGGAGGTTTTACCTCTGGCAAAAAAGAAATTATAGATATACTAAGGCAAAAATCTAGGCCTTACTTGTTTTCTAATTCACTTGCTCCATCAATTGTTGGAGCTTCNATTGAAGTACTTAATATAATTGAAGAAACCACTAGCTACAGAGATAAACTTGAAACAAACACAAATTATTTTAGAACAAAGATGAGCAAAATGGGTTTTGACATAAAACCTGGAACTCATCCAATTGTACCCATAATGTTATATGATGCCAAACTATCACAAAANATGTCTAACAGATTACTTGAGGAAGGAGTTTACGTAGTTGGCTTTTTTTTCCCAGTTGTACCTAGAGGTGAAGCAAGAATAAGAGTACAAATATCTGCATCTCATACTATGANTCAAATAGATAAGGCATTAAATATTTTTAACAAGATTGGAAAAGAACTAAATATAATCTNATATTATTTTACAGAGAAGATAAAAAATTGTACTTTTGCCACCCTTAACAAATAGGAACAATGAAGACATTAAGCTACAAGACGCTTTCAGCAAACAAAGAAAATGCCAACAAAAGGTGGTATTTAGTTGACCTTGATGGTGAAGTTTTAGGAAGAGCTGCTTCTAAAATAGCAAAAGTGTTAAGAGGAAANTATAAAACAAACTTNACACCTCATGCTGATTGTGGAGANTATGTTGTAATAATAAACGCTNATAAGTTTAAAATGACTGGTAANAAGATGACTAACAGAGAAATCTTNTCTTACACTGGNTACCCTGGTGGTCAAAAGAAAATAACTCCAACTGAGATGCTTGAAAAAGATGGAACTTCTGTTGTNAGGCATGCAATTAAGGGAATGCTTCCAAAAAATAAGCTNGGAAGAGCAATACTAAAGAATTGTTANATATATTCTTCAGAAGAACATAATCAAAANGCTCANAAGCCAGAATTATTAAATTTAAAAAATCTGAAGTAAATGGAGAAAATTCATAAAATAGGACGTAGAAAGGCATCGATTGCAAGAATATATCTTTCAAAGGGAAGTGGAAATGTTAAAATAAACAACAAAGATTTNAACAATTATTTCTCAACTGATGGCTTAAAGTCAAAAATCAATCTTCCATTTATTATTACTGANACGCTNGGTAAATACGATTTGTCNGTTAATGTNTCTGGAGGTGGAAATACTGGTCAAGCTGANGCAATCAAATTAGCAGTTTCAAGAGCTTTATGTGANGTNAATGANGAATATCGCCCATTATTAAAAAAGGAGGGATTATTNACAAGAGATTCAAGAGTTGTTGAAAGAAAAAAACCNGGNCAAAAGAAAGCAAGAAAGAAATTTCAATGGGTTAAAAGATANAATCATATTTTGTTTAGAATCTAAACTTNTAGAATTTATTAATATCTACAAGTTGNATATAAAAAGAAAGTAAACATGAAAACAAATTTCAAAGAATTATTAGAAGCCGGTGTTCATTTTGGACATCTNAAAAAAAAGTGGAATCCAAAAATGTCTCCATATGTATTTATGGAAAAAAATAAGATTCACATCATTGATCTCAACAAAACAATATCAAAATTGGANGAGGCTTGTAGATCACTNAAGCAGATTGCAAAATCTGGAAAAAAAATATTATTTGTAGCTACTAAAAAGCAAGCAAAATCAATTGTTGCAGAATCAGCAAAATCATTAAATATGCCGTACATCACAGAGAGATGGCCAGGCGGTTTATTAACTAATTTTTCTACTATTAGAAAATCTATAAAAAAGATGAATTCCATTGATACTATGAAGGAGGATGGAACATTCGACACACTTTCTAAGAGAGAAAAATTGCAGATTGAGAGAACTAGGGAAAAGTTAGAGCTTAATTTTGGATCAATAGAAAATATGAATAGAATTCCTGAAGCTATTTTTGTTGTCGATATAAACAAAGAGCATATTGCNGTTGCNGAAGCAAATAAGCTTGGAATGCGCTCATATGCCATGGTAGACACAAACACAAATCCTAAGCTTGTTAATTTTCCAATTCCTGCAAATGATGATTCTACAAAATCTATTTCAAAAATAATGCAAATAATTTCTGAAGCTATAGCTGAAGGCTTAAGTGAAAGGTCAAAAACTATTGAAGAAAAAGCAAAAATTAAGCAAGAAAAAGCAAAAGAAATACTAAATAAAGACAATTAAACTATGAGTAAAATAACTGCCTCNGAGGTTAACAAATTAAGAAAGCAAACAGGAGCTGGAATGATGGACTGNAAAAATGCTCTTGTAGAGTCGAAAGGAGATTTTGAAAAAGCAATCGATATACTAAGAAAAAANGGACAAAAAATTGCTGCTAAAAGAGCCGACAGAAGCGCATCAGAAGGTGTTGTTATNTCAACTGTAAACTCGAGTAAAAATATTGGTATTATAGTTTCATTAAATTGTGAAACTGATTTTGTTGCGAAAAATGAAGATTTTNTTAATCTTGCNAACAGTATATTAGAATTAGCAATAAAAAATGAAACAACTACAATNGANGAGCTTAATTCTTTAGAATTTACAAATGGNAAATCTATNGAAGATAATATCATAGAGCAAACAGGTATNATTGGTGAAAAGNTNGAGCTCAGTCTCAAATCAATTAAAGCAGAATTTGTGTCTTGCTATATACACGCAGGATCGAGATTAGCATCTATGGTTGGTTTTGACAAAAAANTTGATGAAAATATTGCAAAAGATATCGCGATGCAAATTGCTGCTATGAANCCTATCGCTNTTGACAAAGATTCGGTTTCAGAAGANACAATAAATAAAGAAATTGAAATTGGGAAAGATTTAGCAAAACAAGAGGGTAAGCCTGAAAATATGCTTGACAAAATTGCATTAGGTAGACTGAATAAATTTTTCAAAGAGAATACCTTACTAAGTCAANCTTTTATTAAAGACTCAAAAATGTCTGTTAGTAAGTATATTGCATCNAANTCTGAGAATGCGAAAGTTTTATCATTTGAAAGAGTTGGACTNTCTTAAAATTCATATTCTAATATGAAGTANAAAAGAATTCTTTTAAAATTAAGCGGCGAATCACTAATGGGAAATGAAAACTATGGTATTGACTACAACATGCTTTCATTTTATTCTAAACAAATTAAGTTAATATCTAAANAAATTCAGATAGCTATAGTTATAGGAGGAGGTAATATCTATAGAGGCGATAAATCAAAGAGTGCTGGTTTTGATAGAGTTCAAGGTGATTATATGGGAATGCTTGCAACAATCATAAACGGAATTGCATTACAATCTGCTCTTGAGAAAGAAGGTTTGCAAACAAGAATGTTAACTGCTATTAGAATGGAGCAAATTGCAGAACCTTTCATAAGAAGAAAGGCAATTAGACATTTAGAAAAATCAAGAATTGTAATTTTTGGAGGNGGTACAGGTAACCCTTATTTTACTACTGATACAGCAGCAACACTCAGAGCTATTGAAATAGAGGCNGATGTAATAATTAAAGGAACCAGAGTAGATGGGATATATGATTCTGATCCTGAAAAAAACCCCTCAGCAATNAAATTTGATAACATTACTTTTGAAGAAATTTATGACAAAAAGCTNAATGTAATGGATATGACTGCCATTACTTTATGCAAAGAAAATAAATTACCATTATGTGTATTCAACATGAACAAAGAAAATAATCTTCTTCAAATTTGCCAAGGAAAAAAAGTAGGTACTGAAGTTAATTTTTCATAAATTGCAATAAAAAGTATGATTGAAGAGGTCAATTTCAATCTCGAAATTGCTGAAGAGCAAATGAAAGAAACTATAACTCACTTAGACAATGTATTGTCTAAAATTAGAGCTGGAAAGGCTAGTCCTCAAATGCTAAGAACTGTAATTATAGACTACTATGGAGTTAGTACTCCATTATCTCAAGCATCTAATATCACAACTCCTGATTCACAAACTATTTCAATTCAGCCTTTTGATAAAGGATTGATTAATGATATTGAGCAAGCAATAATTGAATCNAATTTAGGTTTTAACCCNTCAAATAATGGGGAAAGGGTCATAATAAATGTTCCTCCNTTAACTGAAGAAAGAAGAANAGAACTTGTAAAGCAAGTAAAGTTAGAGATTGAAAATTCTAAAGTATCAATCAGAAGTATTCGTCAAAAAGCAAATGATGAGATGAAATTACTTTCTAAGAGTGGTTTGTCAGAGGATTTGTTAAGNGATGCAGAGAATAGTGTTCAAAAACTAACTGATTCATTTGTTGTAAAAATTGATGAAATTTTTAAATCTAAGGAGTCAGATATTATGAAAGTTTAACTATCATGAANGGAATAATTCTTGCAGGAGGATCAGGTACTAGGCTTTACCCAATAACAAAATCTATTAGTAAACAACTTGTTCCNGTTTATGACAAACCAATGATATATTACCCGCTAACTACATTNATATACTCAGGTATCAATGAGATTGCNATTATTTCAACACCTAAAGATCTGCCAGCCTTCGAGGCATTGNTGGGTAATGGTCAAAAATATGGATGTAAATTCNCATANCTAGTTCAAGAGGTTCCCAACGGNCTTGCACAAGCATTTGTAATCGCTGAAGATTTTATTGGTCAAGATAAAGTTTGTTTGATACTAGGAGATAATATTTTTCAAATGAAAATAAATAATTTAAGAGACTGTCAAAATGTAGAAGGTAGNATAGTCTTCGGTTATCATGTTAATGATCCACAAAGATATGGTGTTGTGGANTTTGATAATGATAAAAATGTTATTTCAATTGAGGAAAAGCCTAAAAACCCAAAATCAAATTATGCAGTACCTGGNTTATACTTCTATGATAACAGCGTTTTGGAAGTTGCAAAAAATTTAAAGCCATCGAAAAGAGGTGAATATGAAATTACTGATGTTAATAAGTACTATCTAGAAAATAAAAGATTAAAAGTAAAGCTTTTGGGAAGAGGTACAGTTTGGCTAGACACTGGTACGTTTGATTCCTTAATGCAAGCTAATAATTATGTTNAAGTTATTGAAAAGAGACAGGGTAGAAAAATAGGATGTATTGAGGAGGCATCATATAGAATGGGTTTAATTGACAAAAGTCAATTACATGATTTAGCTAAAGAACTTNTCAATAGCGGTTACGGTAAATANCTCTTATCAATATAAGTAAATTATTATGGACTTGAGTAATTTTGAAAGTCTGGTAAATAAACATTTATNAGCAATTAAATTTCCTACATCTCCCAAAAATCTTTATGAGCCAATNAAGTATTTTATAAGTATTGGTGGCAAAAGAGTAAGGCCAATAGCGAGCTTAATTACTTTTTCATTATTTAAAGAAATCAATGCTGATATCATTAATGCCTCACTAGCAATTGAAATCTTCCATAATTTTACTTTAGCTCATGATGATATAATGGATGATTCAAAATATAGAAGAGGAAAAGATACNATCAATAAAAAATGGAACAATAATATTGCAATTCTTTCAGGAGATGCATTATTAATTAAATCTTACCAGTTTTTAAACAAGATAAGTTCAGAAAAAAAAGATGATATTATTAATTTCTTCAACGAAATTGCATTAAAAGTTTGTGAAGGACAGCAAATGGATATGGACTTTGAAACAAAAAATGATGTAACTATTGACAATTATTTNTTGATGATAGAGCTTAAAACAGCTGTTTTGTTTGCAGCCTCTTTAAAAGTTGCNGCAATTTTATCTGGCGCTACAAATAATGATATTGATTCTCTTTACAACTTTGGTTTAAATATTGGAATAGCTTTTCAGTTAAGAGATGATTATTTAGATACTTTTGGTAAATCTGACAGCTTTGGTAAAATAATAGGTTCAGATATAAAGTCAAAGAAAAAAACTGTACTTTTTATCAACGCAATGCAAAAATCTAGCGAAGAAGATCGGATTTTTTTAGAAAAAANATATAGCGAAAAATCAATAGTAAATAATGAGGATGTTCAGCTAGTCACACAGATTTTTAAAAAATATGGCGTTGATGAATATTGTAATCAATTAAGTCAGAGCTACTATGAGTTAGCTAGTAGTAATATCAAAAAAGTTAGTGTGCCTTATGATAAGCTAAAAAATTATTCAGAATTATTATTTAAAAGGAAAAATTAGGACCATGTATGGTTAAAATTAAATAATTTTGCTAGATATTTAGACTATGGACAAATTCCCCTTTCTTGGTTCTTCACATACTTCATTAATAGAAAAAATGTACGAGGATTATCTAAAAGATAGTTCAAGCGTCCATAAGCAGTGGAGAGATTTTTTTCAGGGTTATAACTTTGCAAAAGAAGTATATAATGAAGATGANATTCCAAGCGCTCTACGCAAAGAGTTTAAAGTGATTGATCTAATAGAGGCATACAGAAAAAGAGGGCATTTATTTACTAAAACCAATCCAGTTAGAGAAAGAAGAAAATATTCTCCAAATCTTGATTTTAGAAATTTTCAANTAATTGATGCTGATNTAGAAATTACTTTCCAGGCGGGAAATGAAATCGGTATTGGTGCAGCAAAATTAAAGCAAATAATTCAGCATCTTGAAAAGGTATATTGTCAGTCAATTGGAGTTGAGTTTACTTATATTAGAAATCCAANTGAGGTGAACTGGTTCAAAAAAAGATTGCATGTTAATGANAATAATCCATCTTTTTCATCCAGCAAAAAGATTCATATTTTAAATAAACTAAATCAGGCTGTTTCTTTTGAAGCCTTCTTACATAAAAAATTTGTAGGCCAAAAAAGATTTTCTCTGGAGGGTGCAGAATCTTTAATACCTGCACTTGATTCNTTAATTGAGCATGGTTCAAGNATTGGAGTTAAAGAGTTTATTATGGGAATGGCTCACAGAGGTAGACTTAATGTACTCGCCAACATATTTAATAAAACTTACAAAGAAATTTTTTCTGAGTTTGAAGGAAATAAATACGAAGATGACACAATAGCTGGTGATGTAAAATATCATTTAGGTTTTACCTCAGTTCAGAAATGTGACAATGGAAAAAAAGTGAAATTAAGTCTTTGTCCTAACCCATCACATCTTGAAGCAGTAGACCCTGTAGTTGAAGGAATAACTAGAGCAAAAATAGATAATGTATACTCTGGAAACGAAAGCAGTACTGTTCCAATTTTAATTCATGGAGATGCAGCTTTAGCAGGTCAGGGTGTAGTTTATGAGGTCATACAAATGGCAAACCTTAAGGGTTTTAAAACTGGTGGTACAGTACATATTGTTATTAATAATCAGGTAGGNTTTACTACAAATTATATTGATGCTAGATCAAGTACATATTGTACAGATGTAGGAAAAGTTACACTATCTCCAGTTTTTCATGTAAATGGAGATGATGTTGAAGCGGTAGTTCACACTTTAGAAATAGCTATTGAGTATAGACAAAAATTTAATAAAGATGTATTNATTGATTTATTNTGCTACAGGAAATATGGTCATAATGAAGGAGATGAGCCAAGATTTACTCAACCATTACTATATAAAATTATTTCAAAACATCCCAACGCAAAAGAAATTTACGTTAAAAAATTATTGAATGAAAATTTAATGGATTCTAATTTGCCAATTGAAATAAAAGANGAGTTTAAATCAATGCTAGAANCGAGATTTGACGAATCAAAGAAAGTTAGTAGAGCAGTTATTACTCCATTTATGGAAGAAGAATGGAAAGGGTTTCAGCAGTTAAAGGATTGTTTTGAAAATGTAAAAACTTCATTAAGTGAAACTAAACTTAAAAGTCTCGCAAAATTTCTTTACGAATTCAAAGAAAAAGATAAGCTGTTCAAAAAAACAATTAAGCTATTGAACGATAGAAAGAAGATGCTTGAAAATGACTCATTGGACTGGTCGATGGGTGAGTTGCTTGCATATGCAGGTATACTGAGTGATGGTTATAATATTAGGATTTCTGGTCAGGACGTAGAAAGAGGTACATTTTCGCATAGACATGCAATATTAACTTATGAAGACTCAACAGAAACAATCTCTCCACTTAATAACATTTCTAAAGAAGCTAATTTTGAAATATATAATTCTCACTTATCTGAATATGGAGTTTTAGGCTTTGAATATGGTTATTCAATTAGTATGCCAAAAACCTTGGTAATTTGGGAAGCTCAGTTTGGAGATTTTAGTAATGGAGCTCAAATTATTTTTGATCAATTTGTTTCAAGTGCTGAGGATAAGTGGAGGTTGAATAGTGGTCTAGTAGTATTACTTCCACACGGNTATGAAGGTCAGGGAGCTGAACATTCTTCGGCTCGAATTGAAAGATATCTTCAGCTATGTGGTCAATATAATATGGAGGTAGTAAATTGTACAACACCTGCAAATTTTTTTCATTTGCTCAGAAGACAAATGATAAGAAGCTATCGAAAACCATTGATTGTTTTTACTCCAAAAAGTTTATTGAGANATCCGAGCTGCAAATCAAAAATTAAAGATTTTANATCAGGNTCATTTCAAACAATAATTGATGANAANATNTCTGNAACTAATATAGATAACTTAGTNCTCTGCTCTGGAAAAATATTTTACGATTTAAAAAAGAAAAGAGAAGATATNNAATCTACCAACTNTGCAATNGTAAGGCTAGANCAACTATATCCTTTGGATTTTANTAAAATTAAAAAAATCATNAATAAATATAATCCTAAAAAAATTATCTGGGTTCAGGAAGAGCCTGAAAATATGGGGNCATGGACCTATATTTTAAGTAANTTANTAAANTATAATATACANTTAATTTCTAGACCTGTCAGTGCTGCTACTGCTAGCGGATCAAGTCAAGATTTTTTACAAAAGCAAGAAAATTTATTAAATAAAGTTTTTGAAAATGAGTAAACTATTAAATATGAAAGTTCCAAGTCCNGGTGAATCTATTTCTGAAGTTGAATTGATAGAATGGCTTGTTTCAAGNGGTGATTATGTTGAAAAAGANCAATCAATAGCCGAAGTTGATTCTGATAAAGCNACTTTAGANNTACCAGCAGAAGAGAGTGGAGTAATCAATATTCTTGTTNATGAAGGNGAAATTGTAAATGTAGGACAGGTTNTATGNACTATTGATACTTCNGTAAAAAAGAAAGAGAAAAAAAATGTNAGTATNTCAGATAAAAATAATGATAATAGAATAGAAGATGAAAAAGTAACGAAGTTAGAAAATGAAAAGAAAAAAAATCTAACACCCTTGGCTAATTCAATTGCCAATGTCGAGAATGTGAGTATTTCAGATAATGATGAGAAAAAAATTAAAAAACAAGATATAATTGATAATTTATCATCAATGTCTCAAAGTGGAGATCGTGGATTTGAGAGTAAAAAATTATCCTCGCTTAGAAAAAAAATTTCTAGTAGATTAGTAAAAGTTAAGAATGAAACTGCTATGTTAACAACCTTCAATGAAGTTGATATGAGTAGTATAATAACTTTAAGGTCAAAATATAAAGAGGACTTTAAAGAAAAATTTGAAGTAAGTTTAGGTTTTATGTCTTTTTTTGCTAAAGCTGTTACCAAAGCTGCAAATGAATTCCCACATGTAAATTCATTAATTGATAGTGATAAAATTATTACCTATAAGTATGTAGATTTAGGAATTGCAGTTAGTGCTCCCAAAGGCCTAATGGTTCCCGTTCTTAGAAATGCCGAAAAAATGACTTTTTCTCAAATTGAATTAAATATAAAGAGATTAGCCATTAAAGCTAGAGACAATAAACTTTCAATCGAAGAAATGCAAGGAGGTACTTTTACAATCACTAACGGAGGTGTTTTTGGTTCTATGTTGTCAACTCCGATAATTAACCCACCTCAGTCAGCAATACTGGGTATGCATAATATTGTTGAAAGACCAGTTGTTGTAGATGGTGAAATTACTATAAGACCAATTATGTATGTAGCACTTTCATATGATCATAGAATTATTGATGGTAAAGAATCAGTTGGATTTTTGTATAACATAAAAGAGTCTTTAGAAAATCCAGTTGAAAAGTTGTTAGACAACAATGAGAAGAATTTGTTTAGCTAGCTGGAGCAATTTCAAATTCAAGTCCATCTAAATCCTTAGTTATAAAAATCTGGCAGCTCAATCTACTATTGTCTTTCACAAAAAAAGCTTCAGATAACATTGCTTCTTCATCATCTTCCATTTCTTTTAGTTGATGTTCAGACAAAATATAGCATTGGCAAGATGCGCACATCGCCATTCCTCCACATGTCCCTATTGTTCCTTCCTCCTCTATTTCGTAGCTTCTAACTAATTCCATCAAATTCATCGCCATATCTGTTGGTGCAGTAACAGTATGTGTTTTTCCGTTTCGGTCTTTTATTGAGATTGAAATATCATCCATTAAGAATTAATAGATTTTACAACAGCTTTCTCCGCTTCTTTTTTTGTTCCATCAAAGCCTTGAACTCCACTAACAGTTGTGTATTTTAGAATTAAGTTCTTTCCAGGGTTTAATATTTTGTAGGCAGATTGACACATTAATGTTGCTTCATGAAATCCGCATAAAATTAATTTAAGCTTTCCCTTATATGTGTTTATATCTCCAATTGCAAATATTCCTGGAATGTTTGTTTGATAGTCAAAAGTATCAACTTTGATAGCATTTTTTTCAATTTCAAGTCCCCATTCTGATAATGGACCAAGTTTTGGAGATAGTCCAAAAAGTGGAATAAAAAAATCGGTGGAAATTTCTTTTTCTGACTCGTTATTTATTTTTATTGATAGTTTTTCAAGTTTTTCTTTTCCATGTAATTTTATAATTTCCGCTGGTGTTATAACATTAACCTTATTTTTATTTTTAAGTTCAATTACTTTGTCAACTGAATCAAGAGCTCCTCTAAATTCATTTCTTCTATGAACCAAAGTTACAGATTTACAAATGTCAGCTAAATAAATAGTCCAGTCTAAAGCAGAATCGCCACCACCAGCAATAACCACACTTTTGTTTTTGAATTTTTGAGGATCTTTAATTATGTAGTTAACTCCATTATCTTCGTACTTCTGAAGATTTTCAAGAATAGGCTTTCTAGGTTCAAAGCTACCCAGACCACCCGCAATTGCTATTATTTTTGCGTGATGTTTTGTTCCTTTATTAGTAGTAACAATAAATGTTCCATCATCTAGTTTTTCAAACTTATCAGCTCTTTCACCAAGTGTGAAGCCTGGTTCAAATTGTTTGCACTGGTTCATAAGATTGTCAACTAACTCTCCAGCCAAAATTTCAGGAAATCCAGGAATATCATAAATTGGTTTTTTTGGATAAATTTCTGCGCATTGACCACCAGGTTGGGCTAAAGCATCAATTAGATGGCATTTCATTTTTAAAAGTCCTGCTTCAAAAACAGCAAAAAGACCAGTAGGACCAGCTCCAATTATTAAAATATCTGTTTTAATCATAAAGAAATTTTGTGCAAAAGTACAAAGCAAAAAATTAATATTGAAATGCTAATAATAAATTTTATTAAAATATCAGTAATTTTGTAAAATCATGGCTATAAAGATAACAGATGATTGTATTAATTGTGGAGCTTGCGAGGCAGAATGCCCAAACAATGCAATATATGGTCCGGATGAACTTTGGAAATACTCTGAAGGTACATCTTTATCAGGAACCGTAAATTTGCACAATGGTATATCAGTTAACGCAGACGCATCTAATGAACCTGTCTCTGAAGAATTCTTTTTTATTGTAACTGATAAATGCACTGAGTGTGTTGGTTTTCATGAGGAGCCGCAATGTGCTGCAGTATGCCCTGTAGATTGTTGTTTGCCTGATGAAAATAATGTTGAAACAAATGATATATTATTAAAAAAGAAGGATTTAATGCATCCTTAATCTAGCCATTATAAGCTGTAACTTCTTTAATTTGACTCCCAAGCTTTTGCTTTAAAAGATTCTCTATTCCTTGCTTAAGTGTAATCGTGGAAGATGGGCAACCACTACAAGCTCCTTTTAAAATTACATATACAATCCCATCTTCATAAGATTTAAAAACAATACTTCCACCATCTGCAGCAACTGCAGGTTGTATATATTGATTGATTATTGAAACTATTTCTTTTTCAATATCACTTAGATTTTTAGTGTCAATTGCTGCATCTTCAATAACATCATCATTTTTAGATTTTACCTCAGTGTTGGCATAACTTTTAAAGTTATTTACAAAACCATTTTGATTTAGATAATTATTAATGAACTGCCTGACTTCTGTTGATATTTCGTACCAATCAAAATCATTATTTTTTGTAATTGAAATGAAGTTATAGCTAATAAAAATAGACTTAATAAATGGGAATTTAAAAAGTTCCATTGCCAACGGAACTTGTTCGCTATTTTTATTATTTAATAGTTCTATACTATTCTCAGTTAAAATCTTATTTGCAACAAATTTCATAACCTCGGGGTTAGGTGTGCTTTCCATGTAAATTGTAAAATTCATATTAATGTTTTAGGACCATATTTTAATTTCTTTTAATTTAATTTCTTCTTTAAAAAATAAACTTGCAGTTTCTTCAAACAAATCAGTGAAGTTAGAGGCATAAAAATCATATTTTGGAGATGAATTTAAAGAAAGTAAATCCAAAGATTCTAAGCTGTCTTTTATAAATTCTGAGATTATATCTACTGTATTGATTATTTCAATTTCAGGACATACTTCCGCTATTTGTTTTTCAATAAGAGGATAATGTGTGCAAGCTAAAATAAGTTTATCTATTTTTTCAAACTGTTTTCTTCTTAAGTAATTTTTAATTATTGTTTTACTAATTATTTCATTTACAAATCCCTCTTCTATCATTGGTACTAGCAATGGAGTTGACATTTGTTCAACAGATAGTTCTTTGTTTAAACTTTTAATTTTATTAAAATATACTTTTGAAGATATGGTTGCCTTAGTTCCAATAATACCAATTTTGAGTTTTTTGAATTTTTTCAAATATTTTATCACTGGATCTATAACATTAAAAATATTTTGACAATCGCTTGAAATGGGTAAATAAGATGAAGCGCTATTGCAAGCAACTATTATAGCTTTACATTTTTTTTTTCTAAGAAAATTTATTATTTGTTTTGAAAAAAAAACTATTGATTTTGATGATTTATCACCATATGGTAAATGCTGAGTATCACCAAAATAAATCAAAGATTCATTTGGTAATTTTTTCTTAATTGCTCTTGCTATTGTTAAACCACCAATTCCAGAATCAAATATACCTATAGGGTTATTGTTTTTCAAAAAAATGAATTAAAGACCAAGTTTTTTCTTGACTTTTGAAATTATGTTTTCACTCTCTTCAGCATAAAGCAATGTCCCCATACTTTTATCAAAAATGTAAGTGTATTTCCCTTCCTCTGCAACTTCATTAATTGCATTTCTTGCTTTTTGCAATATGGGTTCAAGCAATTCTTGCTCTTTACTTTGTAAAGCTTGCTGGGCATTTTGTTGAAATGACTGAATCCTTTGTTCTAGACCAGTAATTTCTGCGATTTTATCTTGTTTTACTAAATCAGTGTATGTTGATTCGTTAGCCTGATAATTTTCAACACTTTGCTGATATTCAGAAGTCATTGCTGCAAGCTGTGATTCTAGACTTTTAGCAAACTCTTGAACTTCAGTTTCAGCAGTTTTTCTTTCTGGCATCAAAAGTAGCAGTTCTTGAGAGTCAATAAACCCAAACTTTTGAGCGTGTAATGATGTTAATGTTAAAGTTGAAATTAGAAGTATTAATATTTTTTTCATATTGTTTTTTTTAGTTAATAACCCATTAGTTCTAATACCTTGTCGCTCTTGTCTAAATTATTATTTGTATAAAGCATAATTAAATCGCTGGAGCTATCAAATATAACTGAATATTTATTGTTAGATGCCACCTGTTGAATAGCATCATAAATTTTGTCTTGTATAGGCTTTATTAGTTCTTGTCTTTTTGAAAAAAGCATACCTTCAGGACCAAAATATTTTATTTGTAAATCTTGAACTTTTTTCTCCTCAGAAAATATCATATCTTCTCTTGCACTTTTCATCTCTTCAGTCAGTAAAATTTGTTCACTTTGGTAAGATCTATACATTTTTTCAATTTTTTGCATAGTCATTTCAATTTCCTCTTGCCACCCTTTTGAATAATTATCAAGTTTGTCTTGAGCTTGATTGTATTCAGGTATTTTCCCGAGGATATAATCAGTGTCAACATATGCAAACTTTTGAGCAAAAGAGTAATTTGTAATTATGAAAAATAAGATTAAAAATTTGATTTTTTTCATACTGTAAATTTAACTAAAATTGTTGACCAATTGAAAAATGAAATTGTCCTCCGTTTGCATCAGGGTTATTTAAGATATCATCAAATCCCCAGCCATAATCTATACCCATCATACCAACCATTGGCAGCATAATTCTTACACCAAATCCTGCTGATTTTTTTATTTCAAAAGGATTGTAAAAATCAAAGTTATCCCAAGAATTACCCCCTTCTAAAAATGCTAAAACATAAACGGTTGAAGTGGGGTTAAGACTTAAAGCATATCTAAGTTCCGATGTATATTTTGTATATATTGTACCTCCAGTTTGAGGAGAGACAGAATTGTTACTGTATCCTCTTAAAGAAATCAGCTCTCTTCCATCAAAAACATATCCCATTCCGCTTAAACCGTCACCACCAACATAGAATCTCTCAAATGGAGAAACTCCGATTTTGCTATTGTAAGCTCCTAAAAGTCCCATCTCTGCTCTATTGTTTAAAACAAGCTTGTCATTAAAAGCTGAAAACCATGAGGAGGTAAATTTCCATTTGTAATATTCTACCCACTTAAATCTTTCTTGGTCTGTCATATCAGCAAAATCCTCATTTTTTGAGAATAGTGAGTAGGGCGGTGTCAACTTTAAACTTAAATTAAACTTAGATCCACTTCTTGGATAAATCAACTGATCAATAGAATTTCTACCTATGTTAACATTAAGATTAAAATTATTAGAGTATCCATTATTAAAACTAAAAAATGATTGTGAATTATTTAAATCATACCTCTGAAAAGTAATACCATTATATAAAGTAAAATAATCATCAGGAATCTTTAATCTTTTACCTAAACCCAAAGAAACTCCAGTTATTTCAATTGATTGTCTATCATTACCGGTTTGTCCGTTTGAACTTATTGACTTGTATGCAGACACTGAAAGAGAATTTGGTTTCTTACCTCCAAGCCAAGGCTCTACAAAGGTTAAATTATAGTTCTGATAATAAATACCATTGGATGAGGCCGAGATTGATAAAGTTTGCCCATCACCAGATGGAAGAGGTCTCCAAGCTTCTTTGGTAAAAAACTTTTTACTTGAAAAGTTTGTAAATCTAAAACCAAGGGAACCAACAACTCTTCCAGCACCCCAACCACCTTGTAAATTAATTTGATCTGTTGATTTTTCTGAGACAACATAAGTGATATCTACTGTATTTCTACTCTGATTAGGCTCAATTTTAACATCGAACTTTTCTGGATCAAAATATTGTAAATTGTTCAATTCTCTTTGAGATCTCATTATATCTGATCGCTTAAATAAATCACCAGGTTTTGTTCTAATTTCTCTCATAATCACATGATCATTAGTTTTAGAATTACCAATCACATTTACCTTGTTTACTTTTGCTTTATCACCTTCGTAGAGTTTAATATTTAAGTCAATGTAATTATTTTCTTTGACAATTTCTGAAGGACTTGCATTAAAAAATAAATAACCATCGTCTAAATATATCGAGCTAATATCATCTCCATTCGCGTTACCAAAAAGCTTCTCCTCAAGAAATGTTTGGTTGTATATATCACCTGACTTAATTGAAAGNCTTTTTGATAATTCATCATTTGAGTAAATCTTATTTCCAATCCAAAAAATANTACCAAAAAAGTATTTTTNACCTTCATCAACNTTAATATNAATANNAATTGTNTTGTCATCATTAATTAAAATAGTATCAAATGAAATTTTTGCATCNCTATAGCCAAGCTCATTATATTTTTTAATTATTGANCTTTTATCATTTTCAAAATTTTCTTCGATATACTTTGAAACCTTNAAAAATCTCCACCACTTTTTTTCTTTTGTTTCTTTCAGTANTCNTTTAAATTTTGAATNGCTAATAATNAAAGTTGAATCAGATTTNTCTAAAAACTTTTTGGAAGAATTTAAAATCTTTTTTCTGCCAGANATTTNAATATTTTTAATTTTTANTTTTTTGCCTTTATCAATCTTAAAAACTAAAANTTTNGAATTCTTACTTTGNTTNTCATCTTCTACNTTACTATCTATTTTAATGCTGTAAAANCCCTTNCTTATGTAAAAGTTCNTTATTATGTTNGAACTNTTTGAAATAGTATTTTTACTNATAACACTACCACTTATNAGTTTTAAGTCTTCTTTTAANGAACTAATGTCTGATTTNCTAATTTTTCCTTCAAATTTAAATTTGGAGAGTCTTGGCAACTCAGTCAAATTAATTTCTAAATTTATTTTATTACTATCTATTTTACTTGCTNAAATCTTAATNTCAGAAAATAANTTTTGATCCCAAAGTTTTTTTATCGATTCAGAAATGAGNTCTCCNGGAACATCAATAATTTTTCCAACNTCCANCTCAGTCATCTTAATNANNTTNGATTCATCGATGAATTCTAAGCCAACNANATCTATNNCCTNAATTGNATATGACTTTTTGTTTGAATAATCAATTATTTCANTGTTTTGTGCATTAGNGTAATAAGAACATGNTAGTAAAACAATTGTTACAATATTCAAAAATAATTCTTTNCATNTTATGNNNTTAAGCTGTTTTGCCAAATCTTCTNTCTCTTTTTTGATATTCTAAAATTGCATNTNTTAAGTCTTCCTTNCTAAANTCTGGCCAAAACTTTTTACAGAAATAAANTTCAGTATATGCAATTTGCCAAAGTAAAAAATTACTCACTCTATTTTCNCCGCTTGTTCTAATTAAAAGCTCNGGNTCAGGAACGTTTTTTGTAGCTAAATATTGTTCAATTATNTCTTCANTTATTTCATTTACTTTCAACCNATCNCNAATAATTTTTNTNATTGCATTTTTTATTTCCCACCTACTNCTNTAACTNAGTGCTAAAATNAAATTTAATTTAGTATTTCCACTTGTAANTTTAATGGATTCATTGAGTTCCTTTTTACATTTTTCAGGTAACATATTCATGTTACCAATTGAAGAAAGTTTAATGTTATTTTCCATCAATGTCTTAGTTTCANTTCTTATTGTTGNTACTAAAAGAGACATTANTCCNGAAACTTCTTTTTTTGGTCTTTGCCAATTTTCAGTTGAAAAAGCATATAGTGTTAAATAATTNATTCCTATTTCNGNTGCATATTCTACAGTTTCTCTAACNGCTTTAACGCCATTNCTGTGNCCAAAAATTCTAGATTTATTTTTTTGTTTTGCCCANCTACCATTNCCATCCATAATTATTGCAATGTGTTTTGGTAAATTATTTTGATCTAAAAANTGATCCTNTGCCACATTANTTANTTTTCTAATTATTCGTAATCACAACCNTTGNTATTATCATTAAGTTTNAATGATATTGTTATTCCAAGGTATGANTACCAGTCATTTTTTTCTGAATTACCTCTTTGGTCTCCAGCATTGAAGTTGCCAGTTGGATCCGACATATATACTGATTCATTTCCAAATTCTGGTCTTANNACGTTNTCTCCTGGATATGTNGTGCTGANATCATCTAAGTAATCAGTGAACGTCTTTCTTNNAGAGTATTCCAGTATAATNTTAGAAACCTTATTTAATGAAAATTTAAATCCTCCTCCAAATGGAATTGCGAATTGAGCAAGCNTATATTTCNTCCTNTCNGGAAACGANGTGGTTCCTTGACCTTCNGTTGAAAGAGGTTGTAGGTCAACCCATTCTCCNTTTGCATTTTCAGCTTGAGGNTTANAATAAAACATTGAAAGTCCGGAAAAAAGATATGGAGTCCATTTATATCTTGGATTTCCAAGTTCATANGGNAAAAAGTTAAANTCAACGTTACCTGAAAGTTCATAAATGTTTGATTTAAAGTGAAGNCCGCGAGCTTTACTTAATGAATCTCTATTTTCGAGTCTATCATCTCCAGAAATTTGTCCNAGCAANATATTTGCTCTNTATGAAACTCTTTTGTCAATATTTTGCTTGTAATTTAAACTAATGAATGGTTTAGATTCTTGAAAATGTCCGCCAGAAANNCANCCNTCACATTTGTTTAAATCACCNAGATANTACATGNCACCTGNNTGAACTCCCAGCTCAGTGTTTGTTTTAAATTGACNGNAGCAAAGTTGCGANACAANTAAGCAGAATATTNCTANTATTTTTCTTTTCNNTTTTAAANNATTANTACAAATATAAAATATACTACAAGAAAAAAGCTAATTCCTTTTATCAATTCCCCACATNAGCTTATTTCTTACTGTNGANAAAAATGAGTTAAAAGGTGGATTTATCAATTTTATATTAAAACTAGCTTTTTTNATTNTGATTTCTGTANANGAGTCAAAAGCTCTAGAGCGAGAATCTAAAGAAATTAGTGCTAAATCGTCACGNTCAACAACTTTTAACTTNATTACTGATTCATCATCAATAACAATAGGTCTTACATTNAGATTATGCTGTGCAATTGGGGTNATAATAATATTTCCAGATTGNGGCATAATTATTGGGCCTCCGCANCTCAATGAATATCCTGTTGAGCCAGTTGGTGTTGATACAATTAAACCATCTGCCCAATATGAATTNAAAAATTCATCATCAACATATGCATCNACTTTAATCATNGATGAAGTNTCNTTTTTAGTNACAGCAACTTCATTTAATGCAAANTTTTGATTACCAAACAACTCNTTNGAGGTGTTNAGCTCTAGTAATGTTCTGTTNTCAATTTTATAATTTTCNNTAAGCAAATCATTTANTGCAGCATCTATTTGATCTGTTGAAATACTNGAAATAAAGCCTANTCTACCNGTGTTGATTCCCATAATGGGAATATTACTATTTTTTACNTGAGTTGCGGCTTTCAATAATGTNCCATCACCNCCAATACTNATTAAAAAATCAGCGTTACCTCTTANGCNATCATGATCTTTGTAAGAAAGTGGAGGTTTTTTGAAGNTGATATNTTTTTTAAATGTCTTNAAGAACTGTTCCTCAATTATTACTTGNGAATTTTCNTTNTCNATTTTTTTAATTAAGTGTTGCAAATAATTTTTTGANGTTTCAGGAAATGTCATTCCAAAAATTGCTATTCTCATATTTACTTTTTTCGTTTAACTTTTGTGTCTCCAAACGGATTTGAAAAATGCAAAAATATTCCTTTTTCTCCTAATTTATTAANAGAAAACTCAATTCTGAGAATTTTATCATAATAAGTGATAAAATCAANTGAAAATCCTCTTCCAATTAAAGTAGAGTTAGATAAATTATTACTTTGCTCTAAAGCTAGACTCTCACTTTCCCATACATANCCTACATCANAAAACANAGAAATATACATGCTNTAATGAGATTTTTTAAATTGATTCTTGTTAAAGAAAGGAATTTCAGNTTTAGTNTTTTCAAATATTTGATATTTAAAAATATTNTTTGAAATTAAATGTTCATTTCCTGAGATAACGTAATACTCATAAGATCTAATATAATCGTTNAACCCAATTGGTAGTGNGTAAAAGTATGGAGTGTTATTATTACTNCTAATTTTACTTTTAANGCTAGAACCAAAAAAAAGTTTATCGTATATATTTTTGTGTAGCTCTAACTTTAAATTTATTTCAGAATTGTTAATATTNGATTCAATNCCAAAATTTTTTGAGAGTGTAATTTCAGCTAGAGATCCATTAAGTGGATATTCNATATTATCTCTTTGTTCATTTTTAAAACTATATGANAGTTTAAAATAACTACCAATATTATTTTTATTTGAACTATTTAAATACATTCTGTTTAGNANATTAATCTCATTATCGACAACACATCTGTGGTATTTTAGAAAAATNGAATTACTTATTCTAAATTNTTTTTTGNTTNTTAACTTTAGTTCAGNAATTAAGTCTGTACTAGTAAAGTCATTATCATTATTTAAATANTGTAACTGATTATTTGAAATNAAATAATCAGTTTTTTTTCTTCTAAAAAAATCNATTTCACTCTCTANNAAAAAGCTTCNATTCTTANCTAATGACCTGCTTACATAAGTTATATTNTAATGTTCTTTATANCCTTTNCTAAATTTTAATTTTATTAACTCATTAGCTCCTCGAAAATTTTGCCAATCAAGCATAATTCCATAATTGATTTTTGACCAGTCTTCATAATNAGATTTTTTAAAATCTCTATACCATGAATTAAAATTTCTATCTGANATTTCAAAAATNGGATAGGGCCANAAATACCACCTTTCAGTTAAAAAAATTTCTATNTGTATTTCATCTTCTTGAGNGTACCAAAATGAAATTTCAACATCATTGAAAATTTGTAAATTACTTAAATTCTCCTCAGAAGTTTGTATGTTTTTAATTAGTTTTTCTAGTGAGTATACTTGATTTTTTTTTATTGCGATATGTTCTAAAACAGTTTCATTTTTAGTAATATTATTACCATTAATGACAATCTTTTTAATTTTAAGCTTTGCAGTCCCTGCCAAACAAGATGCTGAAAAAACTAAAAAATTTATGAACAAAATTAATTTTCTGAAAGACATCAGGTGTTTAGATATCTCATTAAACTGTCATATCGCTCCTCAATGTTTGAAAGGTCATTTTCTTTGTTAAAAGATGCAGAAACATGATAGTTAAAACGTTCAAAATCTTTAAGCAATCTATCTAAATTATGGCTATTTAATTTTAGAGTAACTTCTATGTTTTTTGATTCATTAAACGAGGTTATGTATGAGCTTAAAATATTAATATTGTTCGACTCAGTTATTGAAGATATTTTGGATAAACTATAATCCTTTTCATTCATTTCTAAAACTATTATTCCTCCATTACTCCTAACAGCAGAACTTTTTGCTAGAGTAAATAAAATTTTTGAATTAGTAATTGAGCCAACATACTTTTTACTTCTACTCAAGACAGGCAAAACTGACAACGAGTGTTTATCAAAATAATCAACTATGTTAAAAAGATGTTGATCCTCAAATATGTAAATATCATCGCTTGTTTTCAGTATATCTTCAACAAACAATTTATCTTTTTTCATGTTCATTATTTCGTTTTCAGAAATAAGCCCTAGTAATTTATTTTTTTCAACCACTGGAAGGTTATATACATGTAAGTCTTGCATTATTTTTAATGCAATATTTGCGCTGTCTTTTAGACTTAAAGGTAAAATTGAAGACGAAATTATTTCTTTGGCTTGCATTTGGATATAAACAATTAATTAATTTTGAAATATGAAAAATTTAAGTGTAAACATAAACAAAATTGCTACAATTAGAAATGCCAGGGGTAGTCAAGTTCCCTCTGTTGTTCAAGCAGCTATTAAAGCTGAAAAGTTTGGAGCAGATGGAATAACAGTTCATCCAAGGCCTGATGAAAGACATATTACAAGAGAAGATGTATATAATCTCAAAAAAGTTATTAAAAAGGAGTTTAATATTGAGGGTAATCCTACTAAACAATTCATCGATTTAGTTTTGGATATAAAGCCTACTCAAGTAACTTTGGTTCCGGATGCCCCCGAAGTTTTAACGTCAAACAAAGGATGGGATATTAAATCTAATTTTAAGTTTTTGAAAGAAATTGTTTCTGAGTTTAAAAGATCAAAAATCAGAACATCAATTTTTGTCGACCCAAAAGAAATGATGATTGAACTGGCAAAAAAACTTGAAGCTGACCGTGTTGAGCTTTACACTGAGACTTATGCAAAAAAATTTCCTATTAACAGAGAAAATGCAATAAAAGACTTTTATGAATGTTCGCTATTGGCAAAAAACATAAATATAGGCTTAAATGCTGGTCATGACCTCAATTTAGATAATTTGAAATATTTCAGCGAAAAAATAGATAATTTACTAGAGGTCTCAATTGGACATGCTCTCATTTCTGATTCAATCTATTTTGGATTACAGAACACAATATCAATGTACAAACGTTTACTATGAAGCTTTTTTCTAGGGTTTACGGAAGTGGTAAGGATATAATAATTATACATGGTCTTTTTGGAATGTCAGATAACTGGGCAACATTTGCAAAAAGATTATCTCAGAAATTTAAAGTTCATTGTGTTGACATTAGAAATCATGGTAACTCTCCTCATTCTAATTTTTTTGATTATGATTTTATTTCAGAGGACATCATAAATTATATTAATCAAAATAGTATATACAAACCTCACATGCTTGGCCATTCTTTAGGAGGGAAGATTGTAATGAAATTGGTTTTAGAAAAGAAAAACATATTCGATAAAAGTATTGTTATTGATATTGCACCTAAAGAGTATGATATTTCTTTTCATCAATTTTTGCTTGAAAAAATTTCAAAGTTGCGTCTAGAAAATTATACGTCGAGAAATCAAATAGAATCAGATTTGCTAAAAAGTTTAAAAAATAAAGCGATCACACAATTTATTCTAAAAAATTTAAAAAGAGATAATGAAAGATTTTTATGGAGATTTAACTTATCAGTTTTGAAGGATAATCTTAAAAAAATTAGTCACGCAAATTTTTGCAAAGGTGTTAGTGGTATAGATATTATGTTTGTAAAAGGTGAAAACTCAGATTATATAGACTCTAAAGATCTGAATAGAATTAGAAATCATTTTTCAAATTCAAAATTTTGTGAAATAAGTAATGCTGGGCATTGGGTTCATGCAGAAAATCCCAGTGATCTTTACGATGAAATTATAAGTTTTTTATAGATAAAAGTTATCGTCCTCTTTAGCGATTCTAAACCCTTTTGATAAAACTTCTTCATGCTCTTTTGAGCTCTCGTCAATCAGAGGATTTGTGTGATTAAAATGTGTAAAAATAATTTTATTCCTTTCTTTAGCTATTAGATTTGAAAATAATTTTAAACTATCCTTTACTAGAGGATGAGGAATTAAGCTAATATCTCTTTCTATTTCTCTTTCGGAAAAAAAAGTACCATCAACTAATGCAAAATCAATATTTTTGATTAACTCTGCTATGGAAATATTCCATTTTTNCCAATTATCAATATCAGGAATATAAATTAGTTTTTTTTCAGATGTNGCGATTTCAAAACCAACAGTTTCNGAGTAATCTTCTCTNTGCGGGACAAGAAATGGTTTTATTTTAAGATTAGCGCTAATGTTNATTGTTTTGTTTTTAGAGAGTTTTANTAATTTGATATTCCTTTGTTTTAACAAATGGTTCCAAGGNCCATTATTCTCTAAAAANTTTTTCATTNTAGGCATTGCATAAACTCTTAAATCTCTAGATCCNGCAGCTTCATTGCCATAATACATTANTCCNGTATANTGTCCTATATGGGCATGGGTTAGAAAAACNCCTTCAATGTCTTTGATATTTGTTTTTNCCTTTAGAAGTTTTGTTTGAAATTTAATTTCTGGNGANGCATCTATTATCCACTGTTTTTTTTCAGATTCGTCAACTACAGCTATGCTAGAAACAAATTTTTTTTTAGGATTTAACCATTGATTTNGACAACATGCTTTATTACAATCAATCTGAGGAAATCCCCCATCTTGAATTGTTCCAAGAACTTTAACATAATTTCTCATTCNTTTATTTGATCATTTTTTCGTANCAATAATAAAATTTTTTATGTGCCTTNAGCAATATCTTACCTTTAAATTTGTANCCTAAACCAATGTAAAAACTATTTGCTANNGTNTTGTCAAAATAGGTGTCAAGGCGTAAAGATTTTTTATTATTNTTNTTTGCTAACTCCTCNGCANAGCNCATTAATTTTTTACCGATTCCAATTCCCCANCTGTTATGCTTAACAACAAGTCTGTGAATNGTATAAAAACAATTATTTTTCCATTTAATATTTTTATATGCTGTNTCAATATTTTCATCAATTGTTATACCACCAATTATTTCATCNTGCTNTAAAAAAACATAATAATTTTGAGNTAAAATATCCTTTTTTAATANTTCTCTGTTTGGATATTNATAATCCCATTGGCTAATTTTTTTTGAAATCATTTTTTTTATACTNCTTCTGTAAAGCTTAATTAANTCTTCTAGATCNTCNANAGTGGCTTTTCTAATCATTATATTAGGTTGTTGCACCCTCTTANTTCAGAACTNCTTAGTCTACCAATGATATCAANACCNTCTTTTTTTTGTATTGCAAAATCTTCAGTAGCAATAAAAGGACAGCTATGCTTATTTGCTAAATCAATAANATTNACAAAACCTCTATTGCATCCAATTTTGTAGGGATTATTGANATCTCTAATTAANAATTTCAACCATTTAGGTGTCATATAGTAACTATCTTTTCTNTAAGCTTGCGACAGCATTTCTGTCATCCCATATTCTGAATAGACATTTTTTGTTTTAAAATTTTTTTTAAGTAGCTCTATAATTTCGATNTTTGATTTACTTAGNTTAGAGTTCTTAGCTCCTCCTGTTTCAATAACAATNGTNTCTTCAATTTTGATATCGCAAATTTTAGAAAATTCATACAAAGCAAAAGACACACCAAATAAGATTGTTGGAATTTTGTTTTTATTATTATCTAATATNTGAATTTTTAGTTTATCNTAATTTTTTAGGTAATANTTACTTGATGAATANTTACTNTTNTTNATAAAATGNTTCATCATGTAAATGAGTGATGANTTTTTATTATCTAAATAATTGGGAAGTAAAGCCAAAAAACAATAATCTTTGCTNNTNCCAAAAAAACTTTCAAAACAATTAACAAAGCTTTCTATATAGTTGTTTTTCTCAGCTACATAATGTGTNCTTCTTTTACCACCAGTACCACTGCTGAGAAATTTTAGTTCATAGCTAGTCTTTGTGAGAATTTTTTTAGACTTAAAAAATTGAATTGGNAGAAATGGTATTTNAGTAATTTTNTCNGGAACTTTNGTNTTGTTTATAANTTTGCAAAAATCAAAATATAGNTNATTGTTTTGTAATTGATAGTGATAAAGNTCAAGACACTGATCAAAAAANNCTTTNTTGTTATTAATTTGATTGAAGCTATGCATGCGNTANAATTTTGAAAATATCTTNCCAGTTNACNACATCTTGTTTATAATNTNCAAANCCATNAATTTCATCTAATTTACCAATAATTTTCNCTAAATCAATTNCNTCNAATTTAGAAGTTAAACAAAAACCATTCTGGCTAANGTAGCTGCTTAAGTATTCTTGTTCATACTGANCNTTTGTTGCAATTAAACATGANTTTTTTTTCAATTTTGCTAAATCCATAACTGTTGTATAGCCAGANCTNGAAATGACATATTTAGATTCTAGAATCANTTTGTTAAGGGCTTCAGTTTGTANGTGAGATATAGTNNTAGTATTTNCTTGCTTATTAACTAAACTTAGAGACGGTTTGCATTGTAAAATTATAGACTTNATTTTTAATTTCTTAGCAGCCTCGATTAATTTTTTTTCAAAAANACTCCTTTGTGGCTCAGGCCCAGANACTANTACNAAAAGTTGTTTTTTNGTTATTGTTTTAAAATATCTAAATCTAGATAGATTAGATAGGTGCTGAGTTTTTATATNTAATTTNGATGAATTTGATAGNGATCCAGAAAGTCGATTTTTTTTATCATCTACAATCCAACACTCATTAAACNTATTAATTAACTTGGTNTTTANATAGTTAATNAAAGACATAAAATATTTTGAGCGAATTTCAACTTGATGTGTTACAAAAATTGAGGGTATTTTTTTTGATCTAACACCAAATCTATTATCAGTAATTATTGCATCNATNTTAAATTGATTNATTATNTTTTCGGTNATGTATCTTTCATAAANATAATTATANACTAGNTTGTNAATNTGTAAAAATATAGCAAAACTTGCACCTATATATTTNCTGTAGAGAATTNGCATTGCCTTTAATCTTACAAAATCATGATTAGGAAATTCTTTTTTTAAAAAGTGTAAAGGTTNATTGTCNCATCCAATAATAACTTCATATCCATATTCATTCAATTTTCTAATTATCTTNACACATCTACTNGCATGACCTAAGCCCCAGTCCATTGGAGTNATTAAAACTCTTTTTTTCATTANATNAAATGATTATTTTTGAAAAAAAATTTTGGGTAAAAATAAATTAAAAAAATTTGATGATTTAAATAATTTTTCAAATGTGATTCAGCCAAAAATNGAAGAGCTCAAAAAAGATTATTNACATAAAGGATTGTGGAGGAANAANATNTTTAAAAATAATAATGAAATATGCNTTGAGCTGGGNTGTGGTAAAGGNGAGTANACTGTTGAGCTNGCAAAAANAAATCCTNATATAAACTNNATAGGNATAGATATAAANGGAGCGAGAATTTGGTCTGGTGCCAGTGAATCNAAAAAATTAAAAAANATTTTCTTTTTANGAACAAGAATNGAGTTTTTAAANAATTTTTTTGANNAGGAAGAAATNAATTTAATNTGGATTACTTTTCCAGATCCTCACATAAAAAAAAGAAGTGAGTCAAGAAGATTAACTCATAAGAATTTTCTTAACATTTACAAAACTATTTTGTCAAGAAAAGGNTTTNTTAATTTAAAAACTGACAGTGAGTTTTTGCATGGNTACACGNTNGGGGTTTTGTCAAATTTAAANTGTAANATTATACAATCAACTCATGACTTGTATAATTCTCAAATTTGCTCAAAAGATTGTGAAATNAAAACTTANTATGAGNAAAAATTTTTGAAATTAGGNAAGAAAATTACATATATAAAATTTAAATTTGAATATTNAATGTCTAANTTAACAACAGATAGTGTTTTNAAACTGTTAAANGATGGGTTNAATGACAACCCGTTCAATNTATCAGTNGATAANATTACCAACCTTCAGCTGTTTGGAAATGATATAATCATAGATGTNAAAATTCAAAACCCNACCCTNTCTTANAAAAAGAAGCTNGAAAAGTTTATCAATGAAATTATTTTAAGTCAATTTTCAACTTGTAGAATTAAGCTTAATTTCAANCTTGAAGCNTCAAAAAATAATGTTCAAATNAAAGGAGAGCGAATAAAAGGAGTTAAAAATATTATAGCTGTNAGNTCTGGTAAAGGAGGTGTAGGNAAATCAACAATTACATCAAACTTAGCTGTTGGNTTATCNGAAATTGGATTTAAAGTTGGGGTTGTTGACGCAGATATTTATGGNCCGTCAATGCACTTAATGTTAGACNTAGAAGGANAANTNCCNAAATCAATTAACGTTGATGGGATAAATAAGATTGANCCATTAGAAAATTATGGTGTAAAAGTTTTAAGTATTGGTTTTTTTGCTCAATCAAAACAAGCTTTAGTTTGGAGAGGNCCTATGGCTACNAAGGCATTGAATCAGCTAATTTGGGATGCTCNTTGGGGAGATTTAGANTACCTTCTTGTTGATTTGCCACCTGGAACTGGAGATATACATNTNTCTTTAGTGCAATCAATACCCGTNACAGGGGCAATCGTTATTTCAACACCTCAGCCTATNTCAGTNGCAGACGCAAGAAAAGGNATAAATATGTTTCAGATGGATAGTATTAANGTNCCAGTNGTTGGNTTAATTGAAAATATGTCATATTTTGAAGATGANAGTAACGTCAAGCATCATATCTTTGGAAAAGATGGTGGAAAAATTCTAGCTAATAATATGAATGTTAATTTTCTTGGCGAAATCCCACTTATTGAATCAGTTAGAGTAGCTTCTGATATTGGAAGACCTGCTGTTTTGCAAGGTGATACTGATATTGCGAAAAGATTTTTAAATTTGTGTAGAAAGTTAGTTGATTTTGTCGAAGAAAGAAATAAGAAAATTAAAGAAACAGAATCCGTTAAGATAACGCATAATAAAGGCTGCTCCTAGAATGAAAATATCAAAAAAAAATAAGTTATACTATAAAGTTGATCAAGCATTGGATAATATCAGACCATACTTAAAGGTTGACGGAGGTGATATTGATTTAATTGAAGTAACAAAAGATAAAATAGCGAAGGTTAAGTTCACTGGATCTTGTGCGACTTGTGATGTGAGTATGATGACCTTTAGAAATGGTATTGAGACAACAATAAAGAAAAATGTTCCTGAAATCAAAGAGGTTATTGAAATTATTTAGACTAATTCTAAATAAATAATTCATCAATTTTTTTAGAGATTTTTGCTTTACCAAACAAAAGAAGTGTGGTATATTTGTTATAGAATAAAAAACTGATGAATAAGGTGTTGCATTTAGGAAGAAAAATCTGTTTAGCTTTAACATTTTCGTTTTTATTTTCCAACATAATTTTCGCCCAAATCGATGGTGAAGAGCTCTATAAAACAAATTGTACTGCTTGTCATTTGATGACTGACAAAAGATTAGTAGGTCCGGGACTTAAAGGTGTGACTGATAAGTATTCAAAGGACTGGCTTAAAAAATGGATTATTAACTCTCAGGAGTTTATTGCATCAGGAGATGAAAAAGCAATTGCTATATATGAAGAGTACAACAAGCAAATCATGCCAGCTTTTTATTTTACTGATGAAGAATTCGATGCTCTCTTTGCTTATTTAGAAAACCCGCCCGTTGAAGAAATTGCTGAGGCTGTTGTTGCTTCAACTGAGCAAGTTTCCACATCAAACAAATATCTACCTGTCATTATTCTAATTTTAATCCTAACAATAGTATATGTATTGTTGATACTAAAAAATAAACTAAAATCAAGTTTAGGAGAGGAAACAGAATCAATACCACAGACCTTTTACAATCAATACAAACTTTTTATTTCTAACAAAACTAATCTAGTTTTTACTGGTATCATTGCATTTGTTGTAATATCAAATTTTGCGTATTCAACAATGATGGGAATAGGGGTATATGCTCAGTATCAACCTGAGCAGCCAATTGCTTTCTCTCACGAATTACATTCTGGAATTAATGGAGTTGATTGTAATTATTGTCATTCCTCAGCCAGACATAGTAAGCACTCCGGTATTCCATCCGCTAACGTATGCATGAATTGCCATACATATATTAATGAAGGAACCAACGAAGAAGGGACTAAGGAGATAGCTAAAATATATGAAGCTGTTGGTTTTGACCCTGACTCAAGAACATACATTGAGGGTTATACACAAAAACCTATTGAGTGGGTGAGAATTCACAATTTGCCAGATCACGCTTATTTTAATCATTCTCAGCATGTTGTGGCCGGGCAAATTGAGTGCCAAGAATGTCATGGTCCTATACAGGAAATGGAAGAGGTATACCAGTACAGTGAGCTAACAATGGGTTGGTGTATTGAGTGTCATAGAGAATCTGAGGTTAAAATGGAAGGTAACGAATATTATGCTAAAATACATGATGAGCTCAAAGAAAAGTACGGTAAAGATGTTTTTACTGTTGAAGAAATTGGAGGCTTAGAATGTGCAAAATGTCACTATTAAATTTATGAGTAATAAAAAAACATATTGGAAAGGGGTTGCTCAATTAGAGAATAAGGAATTTGCTAATGAGATTGCAAGTAATGAATTTTCTGAGCATTTGCCAGTAAACGATTTTTTAAAGGAAAAGAAAACACTGGAAGAATCATCAACGAGTAGAAGGGACTTTTTAAAATTTATGGGTTTTACAACTGCAGCAGCAACTCTTGCAGCATGCGAAACGCCTATAGTTAAGTCAGTGCCGTACTTAATTAAGCCAGATGAGAT